>JBCBPV010000044.1:0-29215 GCA_039820585.1 Pseudomonadota bacterium | reverse complement strand
GTGTCCTGCCAATGAGTATTTCTGCCAAGATGAAGCCAGGGCGCGGCGCCCCCCTTCATCTTGGTCAAAATACTCCCGCCAGAGGCGCGTGAGATGTTTCCGACACCAATCGACAAAACATCCCGCAGTTGGCAGATCACCTATCAGGCGCTCTTGCCGCTTGCGCTTATCCTGTGGCTTCTGCCGCTGATCGCGGTGGCCGTTTTTTCAATCAAGCCCGGTGCGGATTTCACTACCGGCAACTATTGGGGCCTGCCTTCGACCTTTGAGGGGCTGACCAATTACGGGCTGGTCTTCTTTGGCTCGGACATGCCGCGGTATTTGCTGAACTCGGTCTTTATCACGGTGCCCACGGTCATCGGGGCGGTTGCGCTGAGTTGCATGACCGGTTTTGCGCTGGGCATTTACAAGTTCCGCTCGAACCTGTGGATTTTCTTCATATTCGTCGCGGGCAATTTCGTGCCGTTCCAGATCCTGATGGTCCCCGTGCGCGACCTGACGTTGGATCTGGGGCTCTATAACACCAAGACCGGGCTGGTGCTGTTCCACATCGCGTTCCAGACCGGGTTTTGCACGCTGTTCATGCGCAACTTCATCCGGGCGCTGCCGTTTGAGTTGATTGAGGCCGCGCGGGTTGAGGGGATCGCGGAGTGGCGGATTTTCTGGTTCGTTGTGCTGCCGCTGATGAAGCCCGCGATTGCGGCGCTGAGCGTCTTGATCTTCACCTTCATCTGGAATGATTACTTCTGGGCCGTTGTTCTGACCCAGGGGGTCGAAAGCCAGCCTGTGACGGCGGGGATCACAAGCTTCAATGCCCAGTTCCGCGCCGCCTATCACCTGATGAGCGCGGGCAGCATCGTGGCCGCACTGCCGCCCGTTGCGATGTTTTTTCTGATGCAGAAGCACTTTATTGCGGGTCTTACCTTGGGTGCTGTGAAATGACGAAAATCGCCTTTATTGGCGCTGGATCCACGATTTTCATGAAGAACATCGTTGGTGATGCGCTGCACTTCGACAGTTTGAAAGACGCCACCTTTGCGTTGATGGATATCGATACCAAACGGCTGGAGGAGTCTGCGGTGGTCGCGCGCAAGCTGGTGGCAACGCTTGGTGCGGGCGCAACGGTGGAGACGACCACCGATCAGCGGCGCGCGCTGGAAGGGGCAGACTTCGTTGTCACCGCGTTCCAGATCGGCGGCTACAAGCGATCGACCGTAATCGATTTCGACATCCCCAAGCAATACGGCCTGCGCCAGACCATTGCCGACACTTTGGGTGTGGGCGGGATCATGCGGGGCTTGCGCACCGTGCCGCATCTGTGGCGCGTGGCCCAGGACATGGAAGAGCTGTGCCCGGGCGCGCTGATGCTGCAATACGTCAACCCGATGGCGATCAACACGTGGGCGTTGGCCGAGCGTTATCCGTATGCGAACCAGGTGGGTCTGTGCCATTCCGTGCAGAACACGGTGGAAGAGTTCGCCCATGATCTGGACTTGCCCCAGGACGAGATCCGCTATCGCGTCGCAGGGGTGAACCATGTGGCGTTCTTTCTGGATGTCACCCACAAGGGCCGCGATCTCTACCCGCTCTTGCGCGAAGGCTACCGTGCGGGTCGCATCCCCAAACCGCCGCTGCACCATGCGCGCTGTCCGAACAAGGTGCGGTACGAGGTGATGGAGCATCTGGGCTATTTCTGTACCGAGAGCTCCGAGCATTTCGCCGAATACGTGCCGTGGTTCATCAAGGATGGCCGTGACGATCTGATCGAGAGCTTTGGCATCCCGCTCGATGAATACCCCAAGCGCTGTGAAGAACAGATGGCCGACTGGGCCTCGCAAGCCACCGCCTATCGCAGTGCCATGGAGATCGAGATCGAGAAGAGCCACGAGTTCGCGGCCGAGATGATGAATGCCATGGTCACCGACACGCCCTATGTCGCTTATGGCAACCTGCCAAACCGCAACCAGGCCCCGCAATTGCCGAAAGGTGCGGCGGTCGAGACGCCGTGCCTTGTCGATGCCAACGGGGTTCAGCCCACGGTCGTGGACGACATCCCGCCACAGCTTGTTGCCTTGATGCGCACGCAGATCAATGTGCAGGAACTAACGGTTCGTGCGCTGGTCGAGGAAAACGTCGACCACATCTATCATGCCGCGATGATGGACCCGCACACCGCGGCCGAACTGGACCTGCGCCAGATCAGGTCGTTGGTGACTGATCTTCTCGCCGCGCATGGGGACTGGGTGCCCGAATGGGCGCGGGTGCGGCGCGCAGCATGACCAAGCGGCGGTCTTCACACTGGTACGGCAAGTTCGATCGTGACGGGTTCATTCATCGGTCCTGGATGAAGAACCAAGGCTTTCCCGATCATGTCTTCGATGGCCGCCCGGTCATCGGCATCTGCAACACCTGGTCGGAGCTGACGCCCTGCAACTCTGGCCTGCGCATTCTGGCAGAAGCGGTGAAGCGCGGGGTGTGGGAGGCCGGCGGTTTCCCGGTCGAGTTCCCGGTGATGAGCCTGGGCGAGACCCAGATGAAGCCCACAGCGATGCTGTTCCGCAACCTACTGGCGATGGATGTGGAGGAATCGATACGCGCCTATGGGCTGGACGGAGTGGTGCTGCTGGGCGGCTGTGACAAGACCACGCCGGGGCAGCTGATGGGGGCGGCATCCGTCGACCTGCCCGCTATTGTCGTGTCCTCGGGGCCGATGCTGAACGGCAAGTATCGCGGGCAGGATATCGGGTCGGGCACCGATGTCTGGAAGTTTTCGGAAGCGGTGCGGGCGGGCGACATGACCCTGGCAGATTTTATGTCGGCCGAGGCGGGGATGAGCCGGAGTGCGGGCGTGTGCATGACAATGGGTACCGCGTCCACAATGGCCAGCCTGGTCGAGGCGATGGGCATGGCCCTGCCCACGAACGCGGCGCTCCCCGCGGTCGATGCGCGGCGCACGGCGCTGGCCCATCACACCGGGCGGCGGATTGTCGAGATGGTGGAGGAGGCGCTAAAGCCTTCCGACATCCTCACCCGCGGGGCGTTTGAGAACGCGATCCTGGCCAATGCCGCAGTGGGCGGATCGACCAATGCGGTGGTGCATCTGTTGGCGCTGGCGGGCCGGGTTGGGGTCGATCTGACTTTGAGGGATTTTGAGATTGGGGTCGATGTCCCGCTGCTCGTTAACTGCATGCCCTCGGGCAAGTACCTGATGGAGGACTTTGCGTATGCTGGTGGCATGCCCGCGGTTCTGAAAGAGCTTGAGCCGCTGCTGCGCCCGGCCACCACGGTGCAGAACAAGGACATCAAGACCTATGCCGAGGGGGCCGAGAACTTCAATAAAGACGTCATCCGGCCCTTTGCCAACCCGTTGAAACCCGCAGCGGGCCTGCGCGTTCTACGCGGCAATCTTGCACCCGATGGGGCCATCGTGAAACCGTCTGCGGCAACCGATGCCCTGTTGGAACATGAGGCCGAGGCTTACGTCTTTGAGAACATCGAAGACATGAAAGCCAGCATCGACCGCGATGATCTGCCCGTGACGCCTGATACGATCCTGGTACTCAAGGGGTGCGGCCCAAAGGGCTATCCCGGCATGCCCGAAGTTGGCAACATGCCAATCCCCGCGCGCCTGGTGCGCGAGGGCGTGCGCGACATGATCCGCGTCTCGGACGCGCGGATGTCGGGCACGGCCTATGGCACGGTGATCCTGCATGTCGCACCCGAGGCGCAGGCGGGCGGAACGCTGGCTCTGGTGAAAACCGGTGACCGCATTCGGATATCCGCGGCGAACGGTTCGCTCGATCTACTGGTCGACGAAGCCGAACTTGAAGAACGCCGCGCCGCGTGGTCGCCTGAGCCCCCACAATATCAGCGGGGCTATGCAAAGCTGTATATCGACCACGTGCTACAGGCCGACCGCGGTGCCGATCTGGATTTTCTCGTCGGCAAAGATACCCGCATCCCATGGAGAGAGAGCCACTGATGACACAAGCCACTTTCCCCGATCTGCACGGCGCGTCGGTGTTTATCACCGGCGGTGGGTCTGGCATTGGTGCGGCGCTGACCGATGGGTTCATGGCGCAGGGGGCAAAGGTCGCCTTTGTGCAGCGGTCCGATGCCACTGCGTTTGTCGATGAGATGGCGGAAAAGCATGGGGCAGCGCCGCTTTATATGCCCTGCGATATCACCGATATCGCACGCCTGAAGGCCTGCATCGCGCAGGCGGCCGAGGCGCATGGCCCGGTAACCACACTCGTCAACAACGCTGCAAATGACAAGCGCCATACCACCGAAGAGGTCACCGAAGAGTTCTGGGACTGGAGCCAGGCGATCAACCTCAAAGCCTATTTCTTTGCCTGTCAGGCCGTGGCCGACGGCATGCGCAGCGCAGGCGGCGGGTCGATCATCAATTTCTCGTCCATCAGCTACATGATGGGCAACGCGGGCTATCCCGCCTACACCACCGCCAATTCCGGCATCAATGGCATGACCCGTTCGCTGGCGCGTGAGGTTGGGCCGGACCGGATTAGAGTGAATGCACTGGCCCCGGGTTGGGTGCTGACGCAGAAACAAAAGGATATGTGGGTGACCGAAGAAGGGCTGGCGGCGCATCTGGAGCGGCAATGCCTGAAGGATACGCTGGACCCGCAGGATATTGTCGGTGGCTGCCTGTTTCTGGCATCGAACGTGAGCAGGATGATGACCGGCCAGTCGCTGGTGATCGACGGCGGCGTTGTGGTGACCGGCTGATGGAGGGGCTGGCCTGGATCGCGGTGGATTGGGGCACATCGAATTGCCGGGCCTGGGCGATGGGCGTGGGCGGGGCTGTGCTGGCCTCGGCTGAGGGCGACTGTGGCATGGGAACGCTGGCGCGCGACGGTTTTGAGCCTGCGCTTTTGGACCTGATCGGTTCGTGGTTGGGCACCGCACCGGTGGAAATCATCGCTTGCGGCATGGTCGGCTCGCGCCAGGGCTGGGCCGAGGCGGCCTATCGCACAGTGCCATGCGCCCCGGTCGGGGATGGCCTGACGATCGTGGCCGCGAATGACCCCCGCCTGCGGGTACGTATCATCCCGGGCCTGCGCCAGAATGATCCCGCCGACGTCATGCGCGGTGAGGAGACGCAAATTGCCGGTTGGCTGGTCGAGAATCCGAATTTCGACGGCGTGCTGTGCTTACCGGGCACGCATTCCAAATGGGTGCAAATCTCGGCAGGCGAGGTCGTCAGCTTTCGTACCTACCTGACCGGGGAGATGTTTGCCGCGCTGTCCCAACACACCGTCCTGCGCCATTCGCTGGGCGATGGCTGGGACGCCGACGTTTTTGCGACCGCCGTCTCAACCGCTCTGTCGAACCCAGAACGCATCGCCAACCGCCTGTTCTCAATTCGCGCCGAAAGTCTGATCGCGGGTCTTGGTGGTGCTGCGGCAACCGCTCGGTTGTCGGGCTTGCTGATCGGGGCAGAACTCGCCGGGGCACGGCCCTATTGGCTGGGCCAGAACGTGGCCGTGATCGGCGGCGGTACTCTTGCCGAACGCTACCGGGCGGCATTGGCGCTTCAAGGCGTCGAGGCCGCCGTGCACGCCGCCGATCCATTGACGCGCGCGGGCCTGATGTCCGTGCGCCATGAGCTTGCCGAGGTATCGCAATGAGCCGGCCCCTGATCGCCATTCTGCGCGGGATCGAACCGGGCGAGGCGGTGACCATCGGCGAGGCCTTGATCGCCGCCGGGATCGACCGGATCGAGGTGCCGCTGAACTCGCCCAAACCGCTCGACAGCATTGCGGCAATGGCCGACGCGCTGGGCGACCGTGCGTTGATCGGGGCAGGCACCGTGCTGAGCGCCGAGGCGGTGCGTGACGTCGCCGCCGCAAACGGCAAGCTCATTGTGTCGCCCAATTTCGACCCAGACGTAATCCGCGAGACCAAGAAACACGATCTGCAAAGCTTCCCCGGTGTCCTGACCCCAAGCGAGTGCTTTGCCGCGCTGAATGCCGGGGCCGATGGGCTGAAGGTGTTTCCGGCGTTTCAGATGGGCACTGATGGCTTGGTCGCGCTGCGCGCTGTGCTGCCCTACGAGACAAAGGTCTACATGGTGGGCGGCGTCGGCGCGAAGAACTTCGCCGACTGGCGCCGCGCCGGGGCCGATGGCTTTGGCCTTGGCAGTTCGCTTTATCGCCCGGGCGACGATGCAGACACCGTCACCGTCCACGCCCGCGCGGCGGTACAGGCCTGGGACATCGCCGACCAATGAGCGCGACTGTTTTTGACACAACGCAGTGTCATCTGGGCGAGGGGCCTTTTTGGCACCCTTTGCGGGACCAGCTCTATTGGTTCGACATCGTGCAATACCGGCTCCATACGCGAGAGGATGGTGAGACACGATCCTGGCAGTTTGCGGAACATGTGTCTGCCGCAGGCTGGGTGGACGACAGCACTTTGCTCATTGCTTCTGAAACGCGGCTCTTCCTCTTCGACCTGACCACAGGCGTGTCCGAAGACATCTGCCCGCTTGAGGCGGATGACCCCTCGACCCGGTCCAATGACGGGCGCGCGGATCCATGGGGCGGGTTTTGGATCGGGACGATGGGAAAAGGGGCTGAGCCGGGCGCAGGGGCGATCTATCGCTATTACCGTGGCAAGGTGCAGCGGCTCTTCGACCCTATCACAATCTCGAACGCGATCTGTTTTGCGCCGGATCGAAGCGTTGCCTACTTCACCGATACGCCCACGGGGATCGTCATGCGACAGGAGCTGAACGCCGATAATGGCTGGCCCGAGGGTGACCCGGAACCGTGGCTCGACCTGCGCGCCGAGGGTTTGAACCCCGACGGTGCGGTGGTTGATGCAGATGGCAACTTCTGGAACGCGCAATGGGGCGCGTCCCGCGTGGCCTGTTATGCGCCAGACGCGCGCTTCTTGCGCGCAGTGGAGTTCCCTGCAGCCCATACCTCTTGCCCTGCCTTTGGTGGGCCTGACCTCACGACCCTTTACTGCACGTCCGCCCGCCAAGGCTTGTCCGCCAAAGACCTCGCCCAGAACCCCGATCACGGTCGCACCTTTGCGGCACATGGCATCGCCAAGGGTCAGGCCGAACACCGGGTGATCGTGTGACCCCGACCCTCGGCGTCTGCTATTACCCCGAACACTGGCCGGAAGAGATCTGGGCCGAAGACGCCCGCCGCATGGTTGAAACCGGCCTCAAATGGGTGCGCATTGGTGAGTTCGCGTGGTCCCGACTGGAGGCAGCCCCCGGTACCTACACCTTCGATTGGCTGGACCGCGCGATTGAGACGCTGGGGCAGGCGGGGCTGAAAGTCATCCTTGGCACTCCCACCGCAACGCCACCCCGCTGGATGCTGACCAGGTATACGGGCATGCTGGCCCTCGACGCGGCAGGCCAACCCCGCGGGTTCGGATCCCGCCGTCACTACTGCTTCAGCCACGCAGGCTACCGCACCGAGTGCGCACGCATCGTCACCGAACTGGCCCGACGCTATGGCCAAAACCCCCACATCCACGCTTGGCAGACTGACAATGAATACGGCTGCCATAACACCACGCTCAGCTATTCGCCCGCCGCCCGCGATGCGTTCCGCGACTGGTTGGCGCAGCGCTACCAATCGCCCGACGCGCTGAACCGGGCCTGGGGCAACGTGTTCTGGTCGATGGAGTATGCGGACTTCGATGACATCGACTTGCCCAACCTGACCGTGACCGAGCCGAACCCGTCCCATGTGATGGACTTCCGCCGCTTCTCGTCCGACCAGGTGGTCAGCTTCAACAAGCTGCAAACCGATATCCTGCGCGCGCATACCGATGCGCCGCTGATCCACAACTACATGGGGCGCGAGCTGGCGTTCGATCATTTCGACGTGGGCGCCGACCTCGATATCGCCAGTTGGGACAGCTACCCGGTAGGGTTCCTGTCCGACCGGCTGGAGGAACCAGCCGAACATAAAGAGCGATTCCTGCGTCAAGGCGACCCGGACATGCAGGCGCTGCACCATGATCTTTACCGCGCGGTGGGCCGAGGGCGGTGGTGGGTGATGGAGCAACAGCCAGGCCCGGTGAACTGGGCGCCCTATAATCCTGTGCCCTTGCCCGGCATGCCGCGTCTCTGGGCGTGGGAGGCGTTTGCGCATGGGGCCGAGACGGTGTGCTATTTCCGCTGGCGGCAGGCACCGTTTGCGCAAGAGCAGATGCACGCGGGCCTGTTGCGTCCCGATAGCGAAGCGTCCCCGGCATTGGGCGAGGCAAGGGCGGTGGCGGCAGAGCTTCGGGAATTGGGCGACCTTGCGACGACCAAAGCCCCGGTGGCAATCCTGTTCGACTATGCCTCGCACTGGGCATGGGAGACGCAGCCGCAGGGGGCAGACTTCGACTATTTCCGACTGGTGCTGACCGCGTATCGCGCGCTCAGGCGGGCAGGTCTGTCGGTGGACATCCTGTCGCTGGATGCCGAAGCACTGGAAGAATACCCGCTTATCCTCGGCCCTGGGTTGATGACACTGGACGAGGACCTGAAGGCCAAGTTCGCACAGCACCCCGGCCGTGTCATCCTTGGCCCCCGCACCAATGCAAAGACCTGCGATATGCAGATCCCTTTGCCGCTTCCCCCGGACCTGCCCGGTATCGACGCGACCATAGCCGAGGTCGATAGCGTCCCGCCCAATGTCGCGATCCCCGTCGCAGGTGGCGGCGCGTTCCAGCACTGGTTCGAACATGTCGCCCCTACCCTTGACGCGGACTGGCGCACCGAAGACGACCGCCCGGCCACCCTTGCCGGAGGCCCCATCACCTATCTGGCGGGCTGGCCCGACACCGCGCTGTGGGATCGGATCGTTCGTGAGGCCTGCGACGCGCTGGGCATCGCCACCACCCCGGTGCCGGAAGGCCTGCGTCTACGCGACACCCGCGATTACAGATTTGCCTTCAACTACAATACAGAACCTGTCACGTTCGATGGCGTGACGCTTCCGGCGGCTGGGGTGCATTGGTGGCGGAAATAGATCTATTCGGGCGGACCTATGATGGTCGCGACGTCCATGTGGTGCGCCTGGCGCAAGGGGGGATGCGGGTCGAGTTCCTGACCTATGGCGCACGCGTACATGGCCTGAGCATCGCAGCGTCCCCCAACATGGCCGGTCACGCTATTGACCTGGCAAGCTATGAAAGCTCGGCCCCCTATACCGGCGCCGTGGTCGGGCCGGTGATCAACAGGATCTCGGGGGGCGTGGCCACCATCGACGGGCACAGCCACCGGTTCGAGGTCAACGAACACGGCCGTAACACGCTGCATTCGGGCAGCGCGGGCACCCACGCGCAGGTCTGGCAGATCGCGGATCATGGGCGCGATTGGGTGGCGTTTTCAATTCTGCTGCACGATGGCCATGGCGGTTTTCCCGGCCAGCGCGAGCTGCGCGTAACCTATCGTCTGCTCACCGATTGCATGCTGCAGGTTCGGATCGAGGCCACAACAGACGCGCCCACGTTGATGAACCCCGCCCTGCACAGCCAGTGGAACCTCGACGGGACCGATCTTTGGACAGGCCACCGGCTTAACGTCGCGGCGCGGCGCTATTTGCCGACAACAGTGGAAAAGATCCCCACGGGCCAGGTGGCCGAGGTGGCGGGCACACCCTTTGACCTGCGCGGCCTGCGTGCGCCTGATCCCGGGCTTGATCACAACTATTGCCTGCCGCTGAATGCCACCTCGCCGATGCCAGTGGCAGAGCTTGTGGGGCGGTCGGGCCGGCGCCTGCGTGTCTACAGCGACGCACCGGGGTTGCAGGTCTATTGCGGGGCGTTGTCGTCGATCGCGCTAGAGCCGCAGATGTGGCCGGATGCGCCCGCCCAGCCAGAGTTTCCGTCCATTCTGCTGCAACCCGGCCAGGTGTTTCGGCAGGAAAGCCATTACCTTTTCGATACTTAGAAATGACGCGCGCAAATGTCTGCGCGTTCTGTCGCACGCGGCTTTCCCCGTAGGTCCATGCACCTACATTAGTTTCAGAAATTTCTGAAACTCGCGAACGGACTGAAAATGCCGACACAGATACAGCAAGAGTTCATCCTGCACTTTGGTGAAATGGGATCCCGCTGGGGCATCAATCGCACCGTCGGCCAGATCTATGCGCTCTTGTTCCTGTCAGACCGTCCGCTTTGCGCGGATGACATCGTCGAAGCGCTGCATTTCTCACGCTCCAACGTGTCGATGGGTTTGAAAGAGCTGCAATCATGGAACCTTGTCCGTCTGCGCCACCTGCCCGACGACCGCCGCGATTTTTTCACCACCCCCGAAGACATGTGGGAAATCGTCCGCACCCTGATTGCCGAGCGTAAGAAGCGTGAGATTGACCCCACGCTGACAAAACTGCGCGAGCTAGAGCTGCAGGCGCCCGACGGCGAAGACAGCTACGCCATCACCCGCATGGCCGAGCTGCGCGAGCTGATTGAGGCGATGACGGGCTTTTACGACGAAATGAACCGGCTGGAGACCGAGCGTCTCGTGGCCCTGCTCAAAATGGGCTCGAAACTCTCAAAACTCGCAGGCAGTGCCGCAAAGGTGCTGCCCATGCGCAAGACAAAGGCGTAACCGATGGAGACCCTTCTTCTGTCGCGCATCCAGTTTGGCGCGAACATCTCTTTCCACATCCTTTTCCCGACGATTACGATCGCCATGGGCTGGGTGCTTTTGTTCTTCAAACTCCGCTACCGGGCGACCGGGGCGGAGAAATGGATGGATGCCTATCGCTTCTGGGTGAAGGTCTTCGCGCTGTCCTTTGCGATGGGTGTCGTGTCGGGCATCACGATGAGCTTCCAATTCGGCACAAACTGGCCCGGTTTCATGGAAACCGTGGGCAACATCGCGGGGCCACTTCTGGCCTATGAGGTCATGACGGCCTTTTTCCTGGAGGCCGTGTTCCTTGGCATCATGCTGTTTGGCGCGTCCCGCGTGCCCGACTGGTTGCACACGCTGGCCACCTTCCTCGTTGCCTTTGGCACGACCATGTCTGCCTTCTGGATCCTGGTCCTGAACTCTTGGATGCACACGCCGGCGGGGTTCGAGATGCGCGATGGCGTGGCGTTTGCGACCGATTGGTGGGCGATCATTTTCAACCCGTCGATGCCGTACCGGTTGGTGCATATGCTGCTCGCCTCGGGCCTGACCTGTGCGTTCCTGATCGCCGGTATATCGGCCTTCCGCATGCTGATCGGCGACCGGTCCGAAGCGGTCCGTAACACTTTGCGCTTCGGGGCGATCATGGGCGCTGTCCTGATCCCGATCCAGATCTTTGCAGGCGACATGCACGGGTTGAACACGCTGGAGCATCAGCCGCAGAAAGTCGCGGCGATGGAAGGCAACTGGGAGACAGGACCAAACGTGCCGCTGATCCTGTTTGCGATCCCGGATCAAGACGCGCGTGAGAATGATTTCGAGATCTCGATTCCCAACGGGGCGTCGCTTATCCTGAAACACTCCGCCGATGGCGTGGTGCCCGGCTTGAACGATTTCGTGGCCGAAGATGGCACCATCCTGCACCCCCGTGTGGCCCCGGTGTTCTACAGCTTCCGCATCATGATCGCGACGGGCATGGCGATGCTGCTTTTGTCGTGGACCGCGTGTTGGCTGATGGCGCGGCGGCACCCCCAAGGCGGGCGTCGCGGGGTCGAGGGCTTGCCAAAACCCGTGCTGTTTGGCTTCGTCGCCATGGCATTCTCCGGCTGGCTGGCCACACTGGCGGGCTGGTACACGACCGAGATCGGGCGTCAGCCCTGGCTGGTGGACGGCGTGCTGCTGACCAAAGACGCGGTCGCCGGTGTCCCCGCGCCGCTCGTCATGGGCACGCTCATCACCTACCTCACGGTCTACGCAGCGCTGATCTTCGCCTATATCGCGGTGATCTTCTACCTCGCGCGCAAGGCGGCGAAGGGCGAGAACGTGCCAATGCGGCCAACGCCCGGCTCAGGGGCCGCCGAGGTTGCCCTGATCCAACCGGGAGAGTGACGATGATGGACCTGTTCGGCGATCCCAACGTCTGGCTGCCCTTCACCTTCGCTGCGCTCATGGGCGTGTCGATCCTGATCTACGTCTGCCTGGATGGCTTTGACCTGGGCGTCGGCGTCCTGTTCCCCTTCGCCGATGAGGACGAGCGCGACCGCATGGTCGCCTCCATCGGCCCATTCTGGGACGCCAATGAAACCTGGCTGGTGTTGGCGATCGGCATCCTGCTGGTGGCCTTCCCAACGGCGCATGGGCAAATTCTGACCGCGCTCTACCTGCCCGTCGCAATCATGCTGATTGGCCTGATCCTGCGCGGCGTGGCATTCGAATTCCGCGCCAAGGCACCGGCCAAGCATAAACGCAAATGGGATGCCGCGTTCTTTGGCGGCAGTCTGATGACGTCGCTCAGCCAGGGGTTCATGCTGGGGCTCTACATCGTGGGTCTGGAGTACACCTTGGCCACCACGGCCTTTGCGCTGCTGACCGCCGTGTTCCTGACGGTGGGGTACAGCTTCATTGGCGCCACCTGGTTGATCCTGAAGACGGAAACGACGCTGCAGCTGAAATCCGTCGACTGGGCCAAGGGCGGTATCTGGGGTCTGGTTCTGGGTCTCGGCGCGATCTCTCTGACATCTCCGCTTGTCAGCCCGCGCATCTTCGAGAAATGGTTCAGCTTCCCCGAACTGCTGTACCTCGCGCCCTTTCCGATGCTGTCCGGTGCGCTTGTCGTTGGTTTGTGGATCGGCCTGCGCAAACTGCCTGCATCCCAAGATCGCTGGTCCGGGGCACCCTTTGCCGCGTCAATCGCACTCTTCACACTGGCATTCCTTGGGATGGCCTACAGTTTCTATCCCTATGTCGTGCCCGAAAAGACCACGATTTATGAGGCTGCTAGTGCCCCCGAAAGCCTGATCATCATCCTCGCCGGCACGATCTTCGTTCTGCCCGCGATCATGGGCTACACGGTGCTGAGCTACATCATCTTCCGCGGCAAGGCGACGGCGCTAAGTTACGAATGACGTCTGCGGGTCGAGCGCGTTCGCGCGCTCGATCACGTCGATCCCCATCTGCCGGAACAGGTCGACATAGTCGAGACACACCCAGTTCTCCATGATCTTGCCCCGACCCGCCGGGAACTCACACCGGTAGAAATCCATCACCCGCAGCGTCAGCGCCTGACCCGTGGCTGGCACGCCAAGGTAGGTGTCCTGATGCGTCATCGTCATCGACGGCCAGCCGGACACCGCGGCATAGTTGCCATCGCCGATCCGGCAGTAATGGTTGCCCCCCTTGCGATCCGGGAACGCCTTCAGAAACGCCGCCCGGTGATCGCCCACGAACCCTTCCCACCGATAGGTCGAGCCGACGCCGCCGGGTCCGTACCACAGCATATCGTCATGCCACCGCCCATCCGCACCGGTCTGACCGGGGGAGTGGTTGCTGTCGGGGTCATAGACATGCAGATCGCCCAACATCGCTTCCACCACCTCAAGCGATGCCGCCGCCGTGCCTGTGGTCGGGCACACGCCATCATGGGTCGCGGGACCGGGAAACATCATCTCTGTTCCCAAGAGCCGTGGGAAGGGCAGCCGCCCGGCCTGCCGCGCCAGATCGGGAAGGTCGATGATGATCTTCGCCTCAGCAATCTGGCCATCGACGATGCGGAAGAATTCGCCAGAGCGTACAAAGGACAGTTTGCCGGACGGCGCCAAACCGAAAAGCGTTCGGTCAAACGTGCCCACATAATGCGTCACCGACGCGACCCAGGTGCCCTTCTCGTGCCGGATGTTCTGTCCACCGATAAAAATCTCATCGCGCCGCCGCATGTGCGACAGGGCCTTTTTGAGCGGCACCAAAAACTGGCCGACGATGGCCTCGCGCCCCTCCAGCCGGTTCACCGGATGCGCGACGTCCCACACTGAGTCGGGGGCGATCACCGCCGCCGCACTGGCTGAAAGTCCATGTTCCGGGGCTGCCGCGACATCGCGCAGTTTCGCCAGTATTTCATGCCTGTAGTCTGTCATCTGCCCCATGGCCCGTGCCGTTTTTGAACACGAATGCAAAAAAAGCTTGGCAAAACGACACACCCGAGTCTAGCCTTTTTGCAAACGTGTGCAAAATGCGCTGGTCCAACACGGGGGTGACACGATGGCTGAGATCCAGCTGCGCAACATATCAAAGCGCTGGGGCAGTTTTGTAGGTGTCGATGATTTCAATCTAACCATTCCCGATCGGGAATTTTTGGTGCTGCTCGGCCCCTCGGGCTGCGGCAAGACCACGACCATGCGGATGATCGCAGGTCTGGAAGATCCCACCGATGGTGAGATTACCGTCGACGGCACAGTGGTCAACAACCTCGACCCCAAGGACCGCGATGTGGCGATGGTGTTCCAAAGCTACGCGCTGTACCCAAACATGAGCGTTTATGAGAATATTCGCTTCCCCCTGAAGGTCCGCGGTATCGACCCAAACACGCATGACGAAAGGGTGCGCCGCGCCAGTGCGATGGTGGAACTGGATGATTTCCTGCACCGCAAACCTGCCGAACTGTCAGGCGGTCAGCGCCAGCGCGTGGCCCTGGCCCGGGCCATCGTGCGCGAACCCAATGTCTTCCTGATGGATGAACCGCTGTCGAACCTTGACGCGAAACTGCGCGTCTCGACCCGTGCCCAGATCAAAAACCTGAGCCACGAACTGGCCGTGACCACCGTGTACGTGACCCACGACCAGATCGAGGCGATGACGCTGGCTGACCGGGTTGTCGTAATGGAAAAGGGCATCGTCCAGCAGGTGGGCAGCCCGACTGATATCTATGATAGCCCCGCCAACACCTTTGTTGCCAGCTTCATTGGCAGCCCGGCGATGAACCTGATCGAGGGTGAGATGAAGGGCGGCACATTCACCGCACCGCACACCACGGTCTCGGGACTGACCGCGCCCGATGGACCCATCACGCTGGGCTACCGCGCTGAAGATGCAAGCGTGGCGGCACCCGGCGAGGGGCAGATCAACGCGCCGATCTATACGCTCGAACTGCTTGGCGACGCGACGATGGTGACGGTGCGTGTAGGTGCTGCCCTTGTCAGCGTGAAGGCCGACAAGACCTTCCGCGCCGAGATTGAAGACATGGTATCGATTCGGATACCGAACGAGATTTGCCACCTGTTTGACGGAAAAACAGGCGCGCGAATTGAGGCCTAGCCTCGAACGTACTCCCGGCGAAACCTGCCGGGGTTGATTGACGGGTGCGTGATTGCAAGGCGCACCCGCGAAAAAGAAACAGGGAGTAACAGATGTTTCTGAAAAAGTTTGCACTTGCCGGTGCCATGGTGGGCCTGATGAGCTCGGCCGCCTTTGCTGCTGGCCACGCGAATTGCGGACCCGAAGGTCAGTCAGTTCGTATCCTCGCCAGCGACTTCCCGGCCATCCAAGCCGTTATGGGTGCCGCGGAAGAAGCCTGTTCTGCGAGCGCGGCGGAGTTCACCCGCAACCACACGACCGAGGCGCGCGATATCATGAACGCCGCGCTCACACCGAACCCGGCAGAATATACGTCCGTTCAGGTGGCCAACTCGACGCTTACACAGCTGATGAACGATGGCCTTTTGCGCCCGCTGAATGATCTGGTGGACACCTATGGCGCAAACATCCCGCCGAACCTGCTGATCACGATCGACGGCAATGTGATGGCCGTTGCGTTTATGGCAAATTCACAGCACCTGTATGTGCGCAGCGATATTCTAGAAGAAGCTGGTGTAGAAGGTGTCCCGACCACCTATGAAGAGGTTCTGGCCGCCGCCGAAGCGATCCGTGCCGCAGGGATCATGGAAAACCCGATCGTTGCGAATATGCAGGTGGGCTGGAACATCGCCGAGATGTTCAACACGGTCTACATGGCCCATGGCGGTGAGTTCTTTGAACCCGGTTCCGCGGTTCCAGCAATCAACAGCGAAGCAGGCATCGCAACGCTTGAAACGATGGCCGCGCTTGCAGAATACGCACACCCCGATCACCTGAGCCAGGCGTCGAACGAAACCCAGGCAACATGGGAAGCGGGGCAGGCAGCCCTAGGCTTCATGTGGGGCTCGCGGGGGTCTGTGATCCTTGATGAAGAAGGGTCCTCGGCAGAGGTGACGGAAAACACCGTGCTCGCTGCAGCACCGATTGTCGATGGCGTGGGAATTCCGGGCGCGACACTTTGGTGGGACGGGTTCACCATTGCGGCGAACATTCCCGACGAGGAAGCCGAGGCCAGTTTTGCCGCCTTGGCAAGCGCGCTGACGCCTGAGATGGTCGCCGCGAATAACGACGATGCGGTCTGGCTGCTGGAAGGTTTCAATCCCGGCCGTGCTGCCGCTGGCGTCGCGGCAACCGCCCAAGGTGGGGCCAAACCGTATCCGATGGTTCCTCAGATGGGCCTTTTGCACAACGCGCTTGGGGCCGAACTGTCGGACTTCATGCAGGGCAGTGAAAGCGCCGAACAGGCGCTTGCTGATGTCGAGGCCGCGTACACTACGGCTGCGACCGAAGCCGGCTTCCTGCAGTAAAGACCTTTGGGCGGGGCCTTTGACGGGCCCCGCCCCATCTTAGACGTGTCATAAAACGCGACGGGGACGGGGACATGAAACACAAGACGTTCTTCTGGTTCATCCTACCGACATTGTCGGCCATGATCCTGTTCATCGCCCTGCCCATCATCTCGGTTATCATCCAGTCACTTCATGTCGAACACGAGCAGGTCCTGATCACGGTCGAGAATTGTGGCCCGTTCGGCTGTACCGAGTCAGTCGCCGTCGACCAAGAGGCCACCGAAGCCCTGCTGGAAGAAGCCCCCCTGGGCCGATTCAACGGGCTGGGCACCTACACCAACCGCGCGCATTTGGCGTTTGCCGAGTTGGGCGAAGCGTGGCGCGGGACCGATACCTGGGCCGCGTTCTGGGACCGGGTGATGAGCCTGCCGTTCTACGCCGCACTGGCCTTTACTCTGACCTATACCTTCGTCGTCACTCCTTTTGTCCTTGTGCTGGGCCTGGCCATTGCAGTGGGGGTCAACAATCTGCCCAAGATGTTCAAGGGCGTGACCATCTTCCTGTCCCTGCTGCCGATGATGGTGCCGCCGGTGGTCGGCTCGCTGATCCTGTTGTGGATGGTCGATGCAGAGGGGATCATCGGGGCGACAATCCAGAACATCTTCAACGATCCCAACCTCAGTATCCGGGCATCTGGTCCGCTAATGTGGATCATGCTGATCGTCTACGGCATCTGGTCGTCGATCCCGTTCAGCTTCATCGTCTTCTACGCGGGTCTGCAAACCGTTCCCGAAGACACGATGGAGGCCGCAACGATCGACGGGGCCAGCAAGTGGCAGCGCATGCGCCACGTGGTGGTGCCGCATCTGATGCCGCTGGTGGTGTTCATTTCGCTTATCCAGCTGATGGATAACTTCCGCGTCTTTGAACCGATCATCAGCTTCCAGGCCGGGGCCTTCGCCCAGTCGCTCAGTACGATCATCTACAACGACCTGCGCGAAGCCGGGAACCCGCTATATGGGTCGGCGGGCGCCACATCGATGCTGACGATTCTGGGTGTTGTGATCTTGTTGTCGCCAGTGCTGGTGCGGACATACCGCGATTTCACCCGCAAATCTTCGCATTAAGGGGGCTGAGACATGGCGACCAACGCACAATCCGCCGCTGCTCCGACCGCAGTAAATGGCGTCGCCTCCGCAAAGGCGAAGCCACGGATCACGCCGCTTCAGGCGTTTTCGGTGGGGTTCGTGATCCTGTGGCTGATCCTTGCCGCATTCCCGTTTTTCTGGACGCTCTGGGGCAGCTTCAAGGTGCAGAGCGATTTCTTTTCACGCGCGGACTGGCGCAATGCGCTGTACGGGGTGAACACCATTCGCGAAACCGGCGGAGCCTTCACACTCCAGGCCTATACCGGCGCCTGGGTGCAGGAAGAATTCTGGCGCCCGGTCCTGAACACGATGATCGTGGTGTTCTTCACAGTGATCATCTCGCTGACCTTTGGCACGCTGGGTGGCTACGCGCTGGCGCGATCGGGTTTTCGCTATGCGTTCTGGCTGTTGATGCTGGCGCTGGTGTTCCGGGCGATGCCGCATATCACACTGGTGTCGGGCTATCTGCTTCCCTTCTTTGAATGGAATATCTGGGGGATCCTGCCGACGACAATCATTGTGCTGGTGGCAATCAACCAGCCATTCACCCTGTGGATGCTGCATTCCTTTTTCCTCAACATCCCCAAGGACATGGATGAAAGCGCCATGGTCGATGGCTGCACGCGGTTCCAGGCATTCCGATACGTGATCATCCCGGTCATGTGGCCCGGCGTGATCACCACGGGGCTGTTCAGTTTCCTGCTGGCCTATAACGACTTTGCCGTGACCGCGATGCTCTTGAGTTCAGAAAACCAGACGATGATCCCCGCGGTCGTCAGCTTCCTGGGCACCACGCAAGAGGCCGGCAACGTGATGTTCGCCGTCGCGGCCGTGGTCTCGGCCACTGCGCCGCTGTTCGTGCTGGTCCTGTTCTTCCAGCGCCAGATCGTGAGCGGGCTGACCGCCGGTGCCGTCAAGGGTTGAGCCCTTGATCCCCGGCAAGGTCACCTCTTTGGAGGTGGCCGAACGGGCCGGGGTCAGCCGGTCCGCGGTCAGCCGGGTGTTCACCCCTGGCGCCAGCGTATCGGCCAAGACTGCCGACAAAGTGCGCCGTGCGGCTGATGAACTGGGCTATCGCCCCAACGTGCTGGCGCGGTCGTTGATGACCGGGCGCAGCCGGATGATCGGGCTGGTGGTGGCCTATCTCGACAACCACTTCTACCCCGGCGTGCTTGAACGGATGTCGAACGCGTTGCAGGCGCGGGGGTATCATGTGCTGGTCTTCATGACTTCGCAGGATGAGGGCAATCTGGACCGGGTGGCCGAGGAAATCCTCGACTACCAGGTCGACGGGTTGATCCTGGCCTCGGTCGCCATGACGTCGGACATCGCGGCGCGGTGCCGGGCTTCTGGCGTGCCCGTGGTGCTGTTCAACCGGCGTCAGGGCGAAGAAGGCGAGATCGCCGTTGTGTCAGACAACCGCGCAGGCGGGCGCATGATCGCGGATCACCTGGTGGGTCTGGGGCGCACCCGGATTGCGCATATCGCGGGCTGGGATGGTGCGTCGACCCAGCGCGACCGCGAGGAGGGGTTCATGGAAGGGCTGGCGGCCGCGGGGCTGCCGCTGTTTGCCCGCGAAAGCGGGGACTTCCGGCCCGAAGCGGCGCAGGCGGCGGCGCGGCGGATGTTCAGCGGTGACGAGCGGCCGGATGCGCTGTTTGTGTCGAATGATTACATGGCGTTCATGGTGATGGATGTGCTGCGGTCCGAGTTGGGGCTGCGGATCCCGGAAGATGTGGCGGTGGCGTCGGTGGATGATGTGCCGGTGTCGAGTTGGCCCAGCTACGATTTGACCAGCGTGCGCCAGGACGCGGGCGCGATGGTCGCGGCGACGGTGGAGATGATCGTGGCGAAGATTGAAGGGACGGCGGCGGTGGTGCCGGGGCCGTTGCCGGTCGCGTTGATCGTGCGGGGATCGACAGTGGGCAAGGGCTGAGGGGCTCTGCCCCGCCGCGCCAGCGCGGCCCCCGGGATATTTGCGGGACCAAAGAGGGGCTAGCCGGTCGCGAGAAGGATTTGTTTCCACACCGCGGTTTCGTCAATCAGGGTCCATTCCCGGCGCAGGCCATTTTGGCCGAACTCGGCATGGGTGATCCCCATCACATAGACCTGCGCCCCGGTGGGGTGCCCGAAGGTGCCCCAGCCGTCGTGCTTGCCATAAAGGCTCCAGCGGAGGGCGGCGCGCGGGGGCATGGTGGGGTCGTCGCGGCCCATCGCGTGGTGGACGGTGAAGGCGGCAGAGGGGAAGGCGGCGCGCAGGCCAAGCCAGTGGGCGTCGGCGGCGGCGTGGCCGTGGGCGTGTTGATGACCCGCGTAAGCCAGTTCGCAGGCGCGGTCGTATTCCGTTGGAATGATTGAGAATTCAGCGTCCATCATGCGGGTGAGGATATGGCTGAGCTTGGCGGCCCATGGGCTGTCATTGCCGTGACCCTGATAGGGGCCGGGCAGGTCTGTGGCGGGGGAGAAGGGGCGCACGCAGGCCTCTGGCCCGCCTTCGCGGACGATCAGGTCGCGGGTCCAGCCCACCACGTCCTGGCCCATCTGGCGGACAATGGCGCCCTGGTCGCGGACCAGCCATTCGTCGGTGACCGCGTTTCCTTCGCAATAGCAATCGGCGAGGATCCGGTATTCCAGGCGCCGCCCTGTGGGGGCGCCGTACATGCCGGGGCCGGTATGGGTGGCGGTGCAATAAAGGCGGTGGGAGGACAGGAAGGCGGTGGGCGAGACCGCGCACCAGATGACATCTTCGCCGGGCAGTTCGCGGTCGGGGAATTCGGCGAGGGTGGCCTGGGTGGCGGCGATGATGCCACCGTTGCCTTTGACGACCGAGGCGGCGGAGCGAACGACCAAATCGGGGCCGTAGTATTCCTTCAGCTTGCCGATCCCGCGGTCTTCCCAGATCTCGCGGGTGATGCCGAGGATGTAGTCTTCTTCGCTGGTCCAGCGGGGGTCGAAGCCGTCGCGAAAACCCATCAGCGTTTGCCGTAGTAGAGCCCCACCACATGCTCGGCCTCTGCGAAGAACAGCCAGCGCACGACCATGGTGCCCGCGATGTGGCTGAGCACGGCAAGGGCTGCAAGCGCGTGCGAGAAGGGCAGGAGGATCAGCATCACCCAGGGCAGGGCCGAGGACAGGACGTAGCCGATCGCGCGCAGTTTGACCGCGTGTTTGCGGGCGACGACGTGGACCATTTCGTGCAGCAGGTAGTTGCTGCCGGTATGGGGCGGCTCGAACGATGTGACCGTGCCGATGCCGCCAAGGCCCGTGGCGGTGGCCATATCTGTGCCGGACGCGGCAAGCCGCGTATCGCCCTGGATCCAGGCCCAGACCTGGAGGCCGCCGACGGCCAGAAGAAGGGCGCCGCCGATCTGCACCTGTCCCGCCAAGAGCGCGCCACCGCTAAGCGCATAGCCCATGAACAGGGTCGGTGTGGTCCAATTGTGCCAGCGCGGGACTGTCTTGAGCTGAGCATAGATCATCGAGGTCGCGAAAACGGTTAACGCGGCGCTCGCGGCGCCGAGCCAGCCGAGCAACCCGACCTTTGTGCCGAAAAATACTAGCAATGCCGCATAGATACCATTGATCGCGAGGGTGCCGACGGCCAGCCACGCCTCGCGGCTGAGCCAGCTGGAGCGCCATTGCGTAAAGGATTTGAGCGCGCGTTCGGGGTGGCCCAAGTGCAGCGTTGAGGCGATGAGGCCGATGCCCGCCAGCGCGAAGGCGATGGCGTAGAAGATGAAGGCGGTCCAGTAGGTGGGCGGTGTCGTGTCGAGGCCAAGCCAGAGCATCAGGCCGAAGCCCAGACCGGACAGTGTGGTGAAGGCGATGAGGGATGGTGCGGGGTGCATTAGCCGAGCTTTTCCAGTGTCTTATCGAGCCAGCCAAGGAAGCCCTTGGGCTCTGCCCCGGTGATGTCGAGGAGGGGGGCGAGCACGTCCGTTTCCGCGTCTTTGGGGCGGGGAGGCAGGTATTGGTTGACGGGTTTGGTGCCTTGTTCGGGCATCAGGTCCATGCCGCCGCGGTCGGCGACGAGTTGGGAAACGGCGCTTTCGGGGTCTGAGAGGTCGCCGAAATGCCGTGCGCCGGTGGGGCAGGTGCGCACGCAGGCGGGTTCGCGATCTTCCTCGGGCAGGTTTTCGTTATAGATGCGGTCCACGCAGAGGGTGCATTTTTTCATAACCTTTTCAGTGGGATCCATCTCTCGTGCGCCGTAGGGGCAGGCCCAGGCGCACAGCCCGCAGCCGATGCAATCGCTTTCGTTCACCAGGACGATGCCGTCTTCGACGCGCTTGTAGCTGGCGCCGGTGGGGCAGACCGTGACACAAGGCGCATCCTCGCAGTGCAGGCAGCTTTTGGGAAAGTGGATAAGCTGTGCAACCCCTTGATCTGGTTGCACTTCGTAAGAGTGGATGCGGTTGAGGAAGCTGCCCACCGGGGCCTCGCCGTAGGCATCGACATCGGCCAGCGGGGCGCCGTAATTTTCGGTGTTCCAGCCCTTGCAGGCGGTGACGCAGGCGTTGCAGCCGACGCAGGTGTCGAGGTCGATCACCAGGCCGAGTTTCTTGTGAGTTTCAGTGGGAAGACTGGTCATGGAACCCTCGGATTTTGGGGCGCACAACCCGTACACAACCTGTACACAACCCGTACACCGCGCGTCTGCACAGGTCGGGTTTCTGCCGCGAAGGGCGGGGCGCCTTTGGCGGGCGTATTTTGGCCAAGATGAAGGGGCTGGGTCAGCTGACCCAGCGGGGGCGCGTCATCGCGAAATAGTGCCAGTTGATGTCGTTGACCCTGGCGCGGTAGACCATTGGCATGGAGTTGAGATGCGCGACCAGCTTGGTCAGATGCCAGGCCTCGTGCTCGTTCACCGCAAGCAGCCGTTCGGCCACCGCGTGCCAGCCATTGGCCAGCCCGATATCGTAGGCGTGGTTCACGGGTTTCAGGGCCTCGGGGTGGATCCAGCCTTCGGGAAAGCCCCAACCCCACATCCAGCTGTGGGTGCGTTCGTTCCAGGAGGCCACGACCCCATAGGTGCAGGCGGCCTTGCGACCGTCGGCTGTGATGAACTCGAACACGCCATGATCCTCGGCCGTGGCCCAGCGGCCCTTGGGGTCGCCGATCTCGAACGTCTCGTAGAGGGCTGAGCATTGCGAGCCTATTTCGGCGCAGAGATGTTCGAGCAGGTTGTGAAAGCCGATATCGTCCTCGGTTTCCTTCAGGGATCCGCAATCGGTGCAGGCGTACCAGATGCCTTCGCCCTGGTACTCGCCCCAGCGTTCGTCCCGTTCGGGGATGGAAGATGCGCTCATTCCCGGTCTCCGCCTGTGTGTCGGAGGGGGTGAAAGCATGGAATCCGGGCCGATTTATGGCGTGGGTCATGTGCCGATCTTTCGCGCGGTGTCGCGGGGTGCGGCGGGCACGGGCGATTTGATTGGCGGGAAGGCGGGCTGCGGCTCGGACGGCGCGGCGACCTTTTCGATTTTGACCTTGAGGTCGAACCAGGCGGCTTGGCCGGTGATCGGATCGGAGTTCGACCAGCGGTGGCCGTCGCTTTTGGCGGGCAGCAGTTCGGGGATCAGGTGGTTGAGCAGGAAGCCCTTGGTGGCTTCGGGGGCCTTGGGGTCGAGCGCCCAGGCGCCTTTGCGTTTGCCGATGGCGTTCCAGGTCCAGACGGTGTTGTCGTTGAGTGCGGCCATGTGGGCGACGGGAACGGTGATGGAGGCGTGGGGCGAGGTGAGTTGCGCCCAGTCGCCGTCTTTGAACCCGTGCTCTTCCCAGAGTTTGGTCGGCACGTAGAGCGGGTTGCGCCCGTGGATCTGCCGCAACCACGCGTTTTGCGAGCCCCAGGAGTGGTACATCGCCATGGGCCGTTGGGTGAGGGCGTGGACGGGATATGTGTCGTCCTGGTCGCCCGCGGGGTACCACAGCGGCAGGGGGTCGAGTTGTTGTTTGATGCGGTCGCGCAGATGGTCGGGGGGCTGGTGGGGGCCCTTGCCCTCGGCGGCCAATTGGAAGCGGCGGAGCGGTTCGGCGTAGAGCGAGAAGAGGTAGGGCGCGGGTTTGTCGACGAGGCCGATTTCGACCGACCAGTCCTGGTACGCCTGGTTCCAGGGTTTGAAGTATTGCGCCTCTTCGGGGATATGGCCGATCCAGAAGCCGCCGTTTTCGATGTATTGGTCGAGTTGGGCGTCGTTCGGGGCGCCGCGTCCGTGGCTGTCGCCGTTTCCGCGCCATCCCGCCAGCGGGCCGACGCCGGGGCGGCGTTCGTGGTGCAGGATGTAGTCGGCGTAATCGGCGTATTTGGCGCTGCCGTCGTCGGCGACGAAACCGGGCAGGCCCAGGCGGTGGCCGAGGTCGCAGAGCACGGATTGGAACCCGCGCACGTCGCGGTCAGGCTCGATCACGGGCCAGCGGATGGCGTCGGCGGCGGCATCGGCTTCGCAGATCGGGCGGTCCAAGAGCGAGATGCAATCGTGGCGTTCGAGGTAGGTGGTGTCGGGCAAGATCAGGTCGGCATAGGCGACCATTTCGGATGAGTAGGCGTCGGAATAGATGATCCGGGGGATGACGTAATCGCCATTCTCATCGGTGTCGGTCAGCATCTTCATGGTGCCGGCCGTGTTCATGGATGAGTTCCAGGCCATGTTGGCCATGTAGAGAAACAGCGTGTCGATCTTGTAGGGATCGCCCGCGTGGGCGTTGGCGATGACCATGTGCATCATGCCGTGGGCCGAGAGCGGGTTTTCCCAGGTGAAGGCCTTGTCGATGCGTTGGGGGGTGCCGTCGTCGTTCAGGCACAGGTCTTCCGGCCCGTGGGGGTAGCCGAGGTGAGGGCCGCTGAGCGGCTGGCCCGGTTTGGCGTCGGCGTGCGGTTTGGGGTGGCCTGTGGCGGGCTTGGGGTAGGGCGGTTTGAAACGGAAGCCGCCGGGAACCTCGACCGAGCCGAGGATGATTTGCAACAGGTGCAGGGCCCGGCAGGTCTGGAAGCCGTTGGCATGGGCCGAGATGCCGCGCATGGCGTGGAAGCTGACGGGGCGGCCGATCATCTTCTCGTGCCGGGTGCCGCGGAAGTCGGTCCAGGGTTGGTCGATCTCGATTTGTTTCTCAAACGCCGCTTGGGCGAGTTCGGCCGCCAGGCGGCGGATGCGGTCGGCGGGGATGCCGCAGGTGTCAGCCACGGTTTCCGGGGCGTAGTCGTCGGACAGGTAGCGTTCGGCGATCAGGTGGAAGACGGGGACATGGGTGTAGCCCGCGTGCCGCCAGGTGCCGGTGAGATCGGGGATCACGTCGGATTTGTCGTAGCAGCGGGGGCGGCCTTCGCGCCGGTCCCACACGAGGTCGCGGCCATCGTCGTCTTTCAGGATCAACCCGTACTCGTCGCTGGCCTCGTCCATGTTCACGAGGCAGGCGGCGTTGGTGTAGCGGGCGAGGTAGTCGAGATCGACTTTGCCCGCTTTCAAGAGGCAATGGACGAGCGACAGGATGAAGAGACCGTCTGTGCCCGGTGTGATGCCGTACCAGTCATCGGCCACGGCATTGTAGCCGGTGCGGATCGGGTTCACGCCGACAACGCGGGCGCCGCGTTCCTTCAGCCGTCCGATCCCCATCTTGATCGGGTTTGAATCGTGGTCTTCGGCCACGCCGAACAGGATGAACAGTTCGGTGCGTTCCCAGTCGGGTTGCCCAAACTCCCAGAACGCGCCACCCATCGTGTAGATCCCGCCCGCGGCCATGTTGACCGAGCAGAAGCCGCCATGGGCGGCGTAGTTAGGGGTGCCGTAGGCCTGGGCCCAGTAGCCGGTGAAGGATTGCGATTGGTCGCGGCCGGTGAAGAAGGCGAGCTTTTCGGGCGCGGTCTCACGCAGGGGTTTCATCCAGGCGGTGGCGAGGTCGAGCGCTTCGTCCCAGGTGATTTCCTCAAACTCACCGGAGCCGCGGGGGCCTGTGCGTTTGAGCGGCGCGCGCAGGCGGGCGGGGGAGGTGACTTGCATGATGCCAGCCGCCCCTTTGCCGCACAGGACGCCGCGGTTCACGGGGTGATCCCTGTTGCCCTCGATATAGGCGACTTCGCCGTCCTTCATGTGGACGTTTATCCCGCAGCGGCAGGCGCACATGTAGCATGTGGTTTGCCGGATCTCGTCGGAGACTTTGGGCGATGTATCGAGGTCGGGTTGGGTGTGTGTCATCGAAACCTGTTGTGCACTGCCGGGCGAGATTAAGCCAGACGCCCGCACCGGTTTATTGCCAGATTTTTCATGGCGCTGCGTCCAGTGGGCTAGCCCGCCACCACCGTCACCTCGGGCGCGCGGGCCGACAGGATGCCGGCGATGATCTGGGCCAGATCGCGGAACTCTTCATCGCGGGCGGCGCCTTTGCGCCAGACCATGCCAATGAGGCGTGAGGGGGGCGTGCCGCCGACGGGGCGATCGACCACCAGCCGTTCACGCGCGACCTCGGACCGGATGTAGAGCGCGGGCAGAAGCGAGATGCCCATGCCCATCGCCACCATCTGGCGCAGGGTGTCGAGGCTTGTGCCTTCAAAATCATGGCTGAGGTCGGCTTGATACTGTTCGCTGAGTTGGCGCACCTGGTCATAGAGACGGTGGCCGGGTTCGAGGGTGAGCAGCGTCTCGCCCCGCAGATCGGCGGGGTCGATGATGTCTTTCTGGGCCAACGGATGTTCTTGCGAGACGACGACGCGCAGGGGTTCGTGGAACACCGGTTCAGTCACAAGATCAGCGCGGTCGAGCGGCAGGGGGAAGAACAGCAGGTCGAGGCCGCCGGTGTCCAACTGGTCAAGCAGCGTGTCGGCCAGCGCCTCGCGCACGTAAAAGCGCAGATCGGGGTGGCTTTCGTGTAGGTCCGGCACGATCACCGGCAACAGATATGACCCCAGCGACTGGACCACGCCCAGCTTGATTGTATCGCCCAGCGGGCGCTGGCTGAGCCGGGCGGTGTTGCGGATCTCTTCGACATCGCGCAGCACCCGGCGGGCGCGGTCGACGATTTCGCGCCCCACCGGGGTCAGCATCACGCGGGACCGGCTGCGTTCCACCAATTGCACGCCCAGGCGCAGCTCTAGCTCTTTGAGTTGTGCGCTGAGCGTGGGTTGGGTGACATTCACCGCCGCGGCGGCCCGCCGGAAATGCAGGGTATCGGCGATGGCAACGAAATACCGCATTTGCTGGAGCGTGGGCATGGGCACCTCGTTGATAGAAGATTTCTATCAAAATAGCCGATAGTTTCGATTTCACCAATCAAAACCCACGCACTATGTGAAGATCAACGAAGCAGGGACAATGACGTGAAGCGTTTCAAAAACATCCTCGTCGTGTGTGACGACGACGCCAGCAGGGAAGACGCGCTTGATCGTGGGCTGTGGCTGGCCCGCGCGAACGGCGCGCGTGTGACCTTGCTGGATGTGATTGAGACCGGGCCGGGCGCGCTGCGCCAGGCGTTTACGGGACTGTCCGAGACGCGCGCGACCGAGATCGAGGCGCAGGTGATTGCCTATTACACCGACCGGCTGGCCGCGTTGGCCGTGCCGTTTCGGGAGGCGGGGCTTGCGGTGTCGACGGCTGTGACCCAAGGGGTCGGGTTTATCGAGGTGATCCGCACGGTTTTGCGCGATGCCCATGATATCGTCATCAAAGGCGCGCGCAGTGGTGGCAAAAGCAACCGCTTCTCTGCCGGTATCGACCTGCATCTGTTGCGCAAGTGCCCCTGCCCGGTCTGGATGCTGAAGGCGGGCCAGCCCAAGCGCACGGAACGCATCCTGGCTGCGATCGACCCCGATCCGATCGACCCGTCCCGCGACACGCTGAACCGTATGACGATGGAGTTGGCCGCATCGCTGGCGGAGCAGGACGAGGCCGAGCTGCATGTGATCAACGCCTGGCACCTGCCAGAGGAAGGCACCCTGCGCAGCGGGCGCTTTGCCATGCCCGAAAAAGAGATCGTGTCGATCCTGGAGGCCGAGAAACGTGCAGCGCGGGCCCGGCTGGCCGCGTTTCTGGAACGCTTTCCCGACACGCAATCAAATCGCAGCGTGGTTCTGGAAAAGGGTTTTGCCGGGGACGTGATCCCCGATTACGCGGTGCGCAATGGAATCGACACGGTGGTGATGGGTACGGTCGGGCGGTCCGGTGTGCGCGGTCTGTTCATCGGCAACACGGCCGAGACGATCCTGGGCGCGGTGCCCTGTTCCGTGATGGCGATCAAACCCCCCGATTTCCTGACGCCCGTGGGGCTGAACAATTGAGCCCAGGGCCCAAGCGATGATCCCGTTTCTTGAGAGTTTCGGAACCGAGAAGGCCGAACGCTGTTTGGCAGAGTTCGCGTCTTGCGTGCGCAATATTGACGACACCGGGCTGAGCGACAGCAGCTCTGCCGTGTTGGAAGGGGAAATGGCCGCGCTCACGCGCCGGGCGGCGGCGGCGCGGATCGAACTGGCCGAGCAAAAGGCCGAGATCGCGCGCATGCAGGCCCGGCTGTGCGCGGCGATCAACGCCGCGGAACTGGCGCGCAACGGCTATGCCGCGGACGGCACGCTTGCGACGCTGATCGAAGAGCTGCGGCTTGCGACAGATGCGTTTGAGGCCGATCGCCGGGGTGTTGCGCGGGCGGGGCAGTGGCTGAGCGATCTGGATGACGCGCGCGCCCGGCTGGCCGCGCATCTGGCCGGTGGCGGGCAACAGAACGTGGCGTCGGGCGCGGGCCGGGCGCTGGTGCGCGCAATCAGTGAGATCAGCGTGGCGCTGGATGCGATGACCGTTGCGGCGCGCAATGTCCGCCAGGAACAAGACGCCCAGCGAGAGGCCGGGCGGGACCAGCGGCTGGAGGACATTCTGCGCAATCGGGGGGTGTCGGGCCAGGCCGAACCGCTTCCATCGCCCCCGGCCGATCCGAGCGACATGTTGCATCGCTTGATGCGCGCGCTTACGCAGGCCGGAATGGACTTGGGTGATGACCCCGGACAGTTAAGAAAATTGCACTAGGACCCAAGCATGGCAGGGCACGACCAAGAGACCGATCCCAACGCACGGTGGCTTTCGCTTTCGGGGCTGTTGCCGGTGGCCATCGCCGCGGCGCTGTTTGTGATGCTGTGGCCTGCGCTGCCCGCGATCAGCGCAGGTGAGACGCAGCGCTTTGTGTGGGAGTGGGTGCCATCGCTGGGCATCGCGTTGTCGTTTTATGTCGACGGGCTGAGCCTGACCTTTGGGTTGCTGATCACCGGTATCGGGGCGTTGGTGTTCCTGTATGCCTCGAAATACCTGCAGGGGCACAAGCATTTCTCGCGCTTCATGCTGTTTCTGACGCTGTTCATGTTGTCGATGCTGGGGCTGGTGCTGGCCGATAACCTGTTGACTCTGTTCGTGTTCTGGGAGTTGACGACGATCACGTCATATCTGTTGATCGGGTTTGATCATTCGACGGCCAAGGCGCGTCGGTCGGCGTTGCAGGCGCTGTTGCTGACCGGTGCAGGCGCTTTGGCGCTGCTGGCCGGGATCATCCTGATCGGGACGGCGGCGGGC
>JBCBPV010000043.1:0-29385 GCA_039820585.1 Pseudomonadota bacterium | reverse complement strand
GGTGTCAGAAGATCAGGGCTATGGCCCCATCCGTATTTTGCGCCCCGACGATGTGGTTGGCATAGCGGATTTTCTCACGTCGCTAGAGCCTGAAATGCTGATGCAGCGCTTCGATCCCAAGACAATGACAAAGCAAGACATTTACCCCGGTGTCTGGAAAACGGGGGACGCGATGGAAGACGCGGATGTCAAAGACGAGCTTGGCGAAACCTACGAAACCCTCCGACATTTCGTCTTGAACGCCCGCAATAGCGCCGAAGGCATTGTGCTGTCCCTAAGCTGACGACCCGCTCCCTTCATCTTGGCCAAAACACTCCGGGGGAGCACCCGCCAGGGCGGTGGGGGCAGCGCCCCCTAGCTTAGCCTGCTCACTACCACCGTCACTTCCGGCTTCTTCCCAATCTCCGTCTGCGACACCTGCCGTGTGATCTTCTTCAACTCGGCTTCAAGCTTATCATCATCCGCCAGCGTCTTGTCATCCGCGCGGAACAGGAACTGTCCCAGATCCGCTTCCAACACCTCGGCCAGGGGCGCGTTCGAGCTGCCGGTCTCCGGCAACCCGCGAACCTCGCACCAGGGCTCGCCCAACGGCTCGCCGCTGTCCTCCAGGATCACGTTCACCATAACATGCCCGTTCAGCGCCATCCGGATCCGATCGCGCACGATCCCGTCCAGCGCCCCAATCTGCACCGAGCCATCCAGATATGTCCGCCCGGCCTCGATATACTCTGCCACCTGCGGCACGGCGCCGGTCAGGTCCAGCATCGTCCCGTTCACAGCCACCGTCGCCGTAATGCCGTTTGCCCGCGCAAGCCCCGCATGGGTGCGCAAATGGCGATGCTCGCCATGCATCGGGACCAACATCTTTGGCTTCACCAGCGCATGCAGCGCCTCCAGGTCTGGCCGGTTTGCGTGGCCCGACACGTGGTACATCCCGCTGGTGTCATCCACCACGTCCACGCCCATCTCGGAAAACGCATTGATCACTCGGATCACCCCGCGCTCATTGCCCGGGATGGTCTTCGACGAGAACAGGAACAGATCGCCCTCGGCCATCTTCAGCCCCAGGTATTTCCCGCGCGACAGCTGGCCCGAGGCGGCCCGCCGCTCCCCCTGGCTGCCGGTCACGATCAGCATCAGGTTCTCACGCGGGATCGCGGTGGCATCCTCGGGCGTCACGGTCTTGGGGAAATCGCTCAGAACGCCCGATTCGACGCCCGCCTCAATCATCCGCCGCATCGCACGCCCAAGCAAGCACACCGACCGCCCGGCCCGCTGCCCGGCCTCGGCCAGCGTCTTCACCCGCGCGATATTCGACGCAAAGGTGGTCGCCACCACCATCCCCTTTTGTCCCGCCACCAGCCGCTCAATCTCTGGTCCCACGGTCGCCTCCGACCGTCCGGGATGCAGCGAGAAAACGTTGGTGGAATCACAGACCAGCGCATGAACGCCGTTTTTCGCCACCTCGGCCCAGAGGTCGCGATCAAACGGCTCGCCCACGACGGGCGTTTCATCCAGCTTGAAGTCGCCGGTGTGCACGATCCGCCCCGCAGGCGTGTCGATCACCAAACCAGAGCTTTCGGGGATCGAATGCGACACCGGCAGAAAGCCTACCCGCATCTGTCCCGCTACCACTTGATGCGGCCACGCACTCACTGTCTGCACGGCATCGGCAGGCACGCCATACTCATCCACCTTCCGCCGCGCAATATTGGCCGTGAACGTCCGCGCATAGATCGGCGCCTTTAGCCGCGACCAATAATGGCCCACGGCCCCCACATGATCTTCATGCGCATGGGTGATGAACACGCCTTCGATCCGGTCCGCCCGCTCTTCCAGCCAGGCGATATCGGGAAAGATCAGATCAACGCCGGGCGAGCCGTCCATATCCGGGAATGTCACGCCCAGATCCACGACGATCAGCCGTTCCTGATCCGGCGCCCCGTACCCATACACATAGCAATTCATTCCAATCTCCCCCGCGCCGCCGAGGGGGAGATAGATCAGCCTGTCGCTGCTCATTTGTTATCGTTGTCCTTGTTGTAGTGATGGATCACGGTCAGACCGTGCATGGTCAGATCGTCTTCGAAGACGTCAAACAGCTTCTCTGCCTGTTGAAACAAAGGGGCAAGCCCCCCGGTCGAAATAACCCGCATCGACACCTCGCGTTCGGCCCGGATCCGGTCGCAAATCTCGCGCACCAGCCCGATATAGCCCCAAAACACGCCCGACTGCATGCAGGCGACCGTATTGGTGCCGACCACGCGCTGGGGCTTTGTAATGTCCACATGCGGCAACGCGGCCGCCGCCATGTGCAAAGCCTCCAGGCTCAGGTTCACGCCGGGTGCGATGACGCCACCCACATAGGCGCCGTCCACATCCACGACATCAAACGTCGTCGCCGTCCCGAAATCGACCACGATCAGGTTCCCACCATGCCGGTCAAACGCGCCCGCGGTATTCACCAGCCGGTCAGGGCCCACCTGCGTGCCCGCATCCACACGCGGGGGTGCAGGCAACAGGCAGTCGGGCTTACCCACCACCAGGGGCCGCGTCTCAAAGTACCGGTCCGCCAAGATCCGCAAGTTGAACACCACCCGGGGAACTGTCGACGAGATGATCACCTCGTCGATGTCCATCCTTAACCCGTGATGCTTCATCAGCGTCGACATCCAGACATAATACTGGTCCGCCGTCCGCTGCCACTCGGTCGAGGTGCGGAAAGTCGCAAGGAATGTGTCGCCATCCCAGATCGCAAAGACGGTGTTGGTATTGCCGCAGTCGATGGCCAGAAGCATGGGCCGCCCCCTTCCCTCAGAAATAGACGTCCGCCGCCGCGATATGCACAGGGCCGGTGCCGGTGATCAGCACCAACTGCCCCTCTTCGTCGATACTGTCAAAAATCCCCGTGATCTTCTTGTTCGCGGTCTGTGCGGCGATCGTATCGCCCAGCCGCGCCGCGCGTTCCAGCCAGTCTTGCCGGATCGGCTCAAACCCCAGCGTATCGAGAATGCGTTCCTCGGTGGCGTAATGCCCCGCCAGCATGTCGAGGAATTCTTCGGTATCGACGCTGTCGCCCGACACCTCTTTCACGCTGATCGGCGGAAACTCTTGCGCGTCCGGCACCACCGGCGTCTCGTTCAGGTTCACGCCGAACCCGATCACCAGCCAATCCACCGTCTTGGCGTTGCCCGCGCTTTCCAGCAAGATCCCAGCCACCTTCCGCTCGTTTAACAGCACATCATTGGGCCACTTCACCGACAGCGCTTCTCGCGGGACGAACAGCGCCAATGTCTCAAACAGCGCATTCGCGGCAAGGAACGATCGCAGCGCCGCCCAGGCAGGCACCCCGCCGGGCCGCATCACCAGAGAGGCGGCCAAATTGCCCGCTGGGTTCACCCAGCCCTTACCACGCCGCCCGCGCGCCTTCGTCTGCTGGTGCGCCATAATCCAGGTCGGACGGTGTAGGAACGGCGCCACCCGCACCCCTTCGGCATTGGTGCTATCGACCGTCTCGTGAACGACCCGGTCGTAGCCTTCGGGCCAGAGGTCAGTTGACAAGGGTCGCCGCGGCAGCCGCGGCAATGGCCTCGACGCCGAACAGGTTGACGACGCCCAGAACCATGGCGCCCGCCGAAATCATCAGAAACACACCCAGCACCGGGTTGCCGCCTGCATCCAACCCGTCCCCCTCTTCCCCGAAATACATCAGGTAGACGATGCGAAGGTAATAGAACGCGCCGATCACCGAGGCGATGACCCCGGCCACCGCAAGCCAGGCCATGTCGGCCTCCACCGCCGCGAGCAGCACGTAATACTTGCCGAAAAAGCCCACCAGCGGTGGCACACCGGCAAGGCTGAACAAGAGGATCAGCATCGCTAGCGCCTTGGCCGGGCTTTGCCGGGAATAAAGGTTTAGGCTGTCAATATCGGTGACGTTCCGCCCATCGCGTTCCATCGACAGGATAAAGGCGAAGGTGCCCACGTTCATCGTCACATAGATCGCCATGTAGACGAGCATCGCCTGCACCCCGAACGCCGTACCAGCAGCCAGCCCCATCAGCGCAAATCCCATATGGGCAATCGACGAATACGCCATCAGCCGCTTGATATCGCGCTGCCCGATCGCCGCGATGGCACCAAGGAACATCGACAGCACCGACAGAAGCGCCAGAATCTGTTGCCAGTCGCTGACGATGCCCCCGAAGGCGTCATGCACCACACGGGCGAACAGGGCCATCGCCGCCACCTTGGGCGCGGTGGCGAAAAACGCGGTGACCGGCGTGGGCGAGCCTTCGTAGACATCCGGCGTCCACATGTGGAACGGCACGGCAGAGACCTTGAAGGCCAGACCTGTGATCAGGAACACCAAGCCGATCAGCAGGCCAAGTGGCACGTCCCCTGCATTCACCACCGAGATGATGCCCGAGAATAACGTCGTGCCCGCATAGCCATAGGTCAGCGACGCGCCGTAGAGCAGCAGGCCCGAAGACAATGCGCCCAGCACGAAATACTTAAGCCCCGCCTCGGTCGACTTCGCACTGTCCCGTCGCAAGGACGCCACGACGTAAAGCGACAGAGATTGCAGCTCTAACCCCATATAGAGCGTCATCAGATCGCCCGCAGAGACCATCACCATCATGCCAATCGTCGCCAAGGCAATCAGGATAGGGTATTCGAAGCGCAGCAGATCCCGCCGCGCCATGTAGTTTTCGCTCATCACAAGGATCGCCGCCGCCGAGATCAGGATCATCACCTTGGCAAAGCGCGAAAACGCATCGTCGATGAACATGCCACCAAAGGCCGCCGTAGTTCCCTGCCCCGCGAGCCCGATCCAAACCGCCACCAGCGTCAGAAACGCCGCCGTGCCCCATGTCAGTATCGGCGCGGTGCGATCTTTGCCGGTGTAGACGCCGTATAGCAGGGCAACCATCGCATAGATCGCGATCACGACCTCGGGCAGAACGGCGGTGAAATCAGCGCTGGTCATCAGACGCTCCTCAATTTCCCGCAAGCCGCGTATCGGCGGCAAGCAAGGCAGTCTCGTATTGATCGACAAGGGCGGAGACCGAGGGGCCGATCACATCGGTCACAAGGCTGGGGTACACGCCCAGAAGCAGGGTCATAACGACCAGCGGCGCAAAGATCGCGCGTTCGCGCGTGGTCATGTCCGTGATCGATTTCAGGCTTTCCTTGATCAGATCGCCCATAACCACCCGCCGATAAAGCCACAGCGCATAGGCCGCCGACAGGATCACCCCAGTCGCCGCCACCGCCGCGACCCAGGTGTTGACCTGGAACACGCCCACAAGCGTCAGGAACTCGCCGATGAACCCACTGGTCCCGGGCAGACCGACATTGGCCATCGTGAACAGCATGAAGATCAGAGCATAGGCCGGCATCCGGTTCACCAGCCCGCCATACGCATCAATCTCCCGCGTGTGCATCCGGTCGTAGATAACGCCCACGCACAGGAACAGCGCGCCCGAGATAAAGCCGTGGCTCAGCATCTGGAAGATCGCGCCATCCAGCCCCTGCTGGTTCGCCGCAAAGATCCCCATGGTCACAAACCCCATATGCGCGACCGAGGAATAGGCGATCAGCTTTTTCATATCCTTCTGCGCCAGTGCCACCAGCGAGGTATAGACAATCGCGATCGCCGACAGCCACAGCACGAAGGGCGCCAAGAGATCGGACGCCACCGGGAACATCGGCAGCGAAAAGCGCAGGAATCCGTAGCCCCCCATCTTCAAGAGGATCGCGGCCAGCACGACCGATCCCGCGGTGGGCGCCTGAACGTGCGCATCAGGCAGCCAGGTATGCACTGGCCACATCGGCATCTTCACCGCGAAGGACGCAAAGAACGCGATCCAAAGGAGCGTCTGCAACCCGCCCACGATCTGGATGCCCAACAGACTGAACGTCTCTGACCCGAACTGGTGGTTCAGAAGCGTCGGGATATCCGTCGTCTGCGCATCCACGAACATCGCGATCATCGCGACCAGCATCAGCACCGAGCCGAGGAAGGTGTAGAGGAAGAACTTGAAGGACGCGTAGATCCGCTCCTTCCCGCCCCAGATCCCGATAATCAGGAACATCGGGATCAGCCCGGCCTCAAAGAACAGGTAGAACAGCACCAGATCCAGCGCCACGAACACCCCGATCATCAGCGTCTCCAGCACCAGAAACGCGATCATGTATTCCTTGACGCGGTAGGTCACATCCCAACACGCGGCGATCACCAAGGGCATCAGGAACGTCGTCAGCATGACGAACAACACGCTGATCCCGTCGACCCCCAGCTTGTAGGTCAGGCCCAGGATCCACTCACGCTCTTCCACGAACTGGAACCCGGTATCGTTCGGATCGAACCCGGTGATCAGGAAGATCGAGATCAGGAAGGTGGCCGAGGTCGCAATGAGCGCCAGCCACTTGGCGTTTTTCTGCGCGGCCTCGTCATCGCCTCGCAAAAAGAAGGCCAGGATCGCCGCAGCCACCAGCGGCAGGAAGGTGATAATGGAAAGCAGGTTGTCCATTATTGGGCACCCCCGCCGATCGTCATCCACGACACCAGGATCACGACCCCGATCACCATCGCGAAGGCATAGCTGAAGATATATCCCGACTGCGCCCGCCCTGCGAGGCGGGTGAAGAACGGGATGATCCCCATGGCCAGCCCGTTGATCCCGCCATCGATGACGTTCCCATCGCCGCGATGCCACAGGAACCCGCCCAGCCATTTCGCGGGCTGCACGAAGATCACGTTGTAGATCTCGTCAAAGTACCACTTGTTCAGCAGGAACAGATAAAGCGGCCGCTGGTTCGCGGCGAGTTTCGCGGGCCAGTCCGGGCGGCGGATATACATCTGATAGGCGCCCGCGAGACCCAGCAGCATCGCGATGAACGGGCTCCAGATCACCCAGGCGGGCACATGGTGCGCATCGTCCAGCACGGTGTTGTCCGGCGCCATGTAGATCGCGCCTTCGCCGGGCAGCGGGTGGCTTTCATCGCCGTCATGGCTCTCGTCACCCTCTGCCGTCTCCGTCGCCGCATGGGCGGCCATAGGCAGCGAGGCCGGGGCGGCGGCATGAACCTCTTCCGTCGGAATGCCAAAGAATTCCTCGACCTTATGGTGATCGCCAAAGAACGGCTTGTACCAGACCATCCCCGCGAACACAGCCCCAACCGCCAGCGCCCCCAGCGGGATCAGCATCGTCTTCGGGCTCTCATGGGCATGGTCATGCGTATGCTTGTCGCCCCGCGGGCTGCCGTAGAAGGTCAGGAACATCAGCCGCCAGGAGTAAAAGCTCGTGAACAGCGCCGCGATCACCAGCGCCCAGAAGGCGAAGAGCGCCACACCCGTACCGCCCGCATAGGCGCTCTCGATAATCGCGTCCTTCGACAGGAAGCCGGCAAACCCAATGGGCGTATCGAACAGCTTGAACAACGTCGCCGGGATGCCCACGCCCGTAATCGCCAGCGTCCCGATCATCATCGCGCCGAACGTATATGGGATCTTCTTACGCAGCCCCCCATAGTTCCGCATATCCTGCTCATGGTGCATCGCATGGATGACCGAGCCTGCGCCCAGAAACAGCATTGCCTTGAAGAACGCGTGCGTGAACAGGTGGAACATCGCCACCGAATAGACACCCACACCAGCGGCCACGAACATGTACCCCAGCTGCGAACAGGTCGAATAGGCGATCACGCGCTTGATGTCGTTCTGCACCAGCCCCACGGTCGCCGCAAAGAACGCCGTGCAGGCCCCCAGCGCCACGATGAACCCGGTGGCAATGGGTGCAAACTCCATGACCGGCGACATCCGGCAGACGAGGAACACGCCCGCCGTCACCATCGTCGCCGCATGGATCAGCGCCGACACCGGCGTCGGCCCCTCCATTGCGTCCGGCAACCAGGTATGCAGGAACAACTGCGCCGACTTGCCCATCGCACCGATGAACAACAAAAACGCCACCAGTTCCGCCGCGTTCCAGTCTCGCCAAAGGAAGCTCAGCTGCGTCTCGGCCAACTCGGGTGCGGCGGCAAAGATGTCATCGAACCGGATCGAGTCGACCAGGAAGAACAGTGCCAGGATTCCCAGCATGAACCCGAAATCGCCCACCCGGTTGACCACAAACGCCTTGATCGCGGCGGCATTGGCGGTTGGCTTGCGATAGTAGAACCCGATCAACAGGTACGACGCGAGGCCCACGCCTTCCCACCCAAAGAACATCTGGATCAGGTTATCGGCCGTCACCAGCATCAGCATCGCAAAGGTGAAGAACGACAGATAGGCAAAGAACCTCGGGCGGTAGCTCTCGCCCTCTTTGAAGTTCTCGTCATGGGCCATGTAGCCAAACGAGTAGAGGTGGACAAGCGCCGAGACCGTGGTGATCACGATCAGCATGATCGCCGTCAGCCGGTCCAGCCGGATCGCCCAGTCGGTGCTGAGGCTGCCGCTTTCGATCCAGCGCAGGATCTGGATCTGCTCGGTTGTCCCGTCAAAGGTGAGAAAAACGATCCACGACAGGAAGGCTGCGAGAAACAGGAACCCTGTCGCGGTCCAGCACGCGGCCTGTTCGCCGATGAACTTCCACCCGAACCCACAGATCAGCGCGCCGACGAGGGGGGCGAAGAGGATGATGGTTTCCATGTCTCCTTACCCCTTCATCACATTCACATCTTCCACCGCGATGGTCCCACGGTTGCGGAAGAAGCAGACGAGGATGGCCAAGCCAATCGCGGCCTCGGCGGCGGCGACGGTCAGGACGAAAAGTGTGAAGACCTGCCCCACCAGATCGCCCAGGAAGCTGGAGAAGGCGACAAGGTTGATGTTGACAGCCAACAGCATCAGCTCAATCGACATGAGCAGGATGATCACGTTCTTGCGGTTCAGAAACAGCCCGAAAATGCCGATCACAAACAGCGCGGCAGCGACCGTCAGATAGTGTTCCAGTCCGACCATGTCGGTCCCTCTTCTCGTCTCGCGGGCTCTTGAGGCCCGGTTTCTGGTCGCCCCAATGCGGCGCGGAAATCAGTTCAGCGCGAAAGGCGTCCTGTCGCCCTTCATCTCAGGATAGACCGCAGCGCAGGCGCAGGGTTCGGCCTCCAATGTGGCCACCTCGATATCCTCGCCAGTATGTTCCAGCGCGCGGGCCAGACGCGTCAGGCTGAACAGTTCAGGTGCTGCGCCCAGCTCGGTCTCGATAATACCCAGCGCGGTGTCGGTGCGGTCAAACGGGGCGCGGTCGCTGATGTACTCTTCGCGGGTGCGGGTGCGCAGACGCTGGCCAGTGGCGCAGTTGGCCACCACGAGGTCGATATACACACCCTCTTGGCTCCACCATTCGCCGTAAAGCACACGGCCCGCGCCCAGATCCCGGTGCCCGCCCTCGCCCCCGTGCGAGACATGCGTGGTCCGGTCACAATCGGCGAGCGTCAGGGCGGCTGCTGGCATTGCGCACAGAAGCGCCACCACCGCCAAAAACGATTGTTCTGCGAAAAACCGCATCTACAGCCCCTGCCCCGGCTTCACGTCTTTCAACTCCATCGCCTTGGCTGGATCGCGATACATCTGGGCCAGCACGTCCTGGCGCTTGATGTCGCTGCGGTGGCGCAGGGTCAGAACGATCGCGCCGACCATCGCGACGAGCAGGATCAGACCGGCCAGCTGGAACAAGAGGATGTAGTCATCATAGATGATCTCCCCCAGCGCGCGGGTGTTGTGCACCTCGCTGACCGCCGGGGCGACAGCGGCGCGCAGGCTTTCGGCCTCTTCGGCGAACTCCCACACCCCAAAGGCAATGCCCAGCTGCATCAATAGGACCACCCCGATCAGCAGCGCGAGCGGCATGTACTTCGCCATCTCCGCCTTAAGCTCGGCGAAATCCACGTCCAGCATCATCACGACGAACAGGAACAGAACAGCCACCGCGCCGACGTAGACGATGATCAGCAGCATCGCCACGAACTCGGCCCCGAGCAGCACGAACAACCCCGCGGAGGACAAAAACGCAAGGATCAGCCACAGTACCGAATGCACCGGATTGCGCGAGATCACTGTAAACAGGCCGCCCACGATCACCGAGATCGCAAAGAGGTAAAAGGCAAAATCCGCAACCGTCACGTCTGATCCTCCTCTGGCGCAGGCTCGGCACCCTCCAGCACTTCGCGCGCCAACTCCATCGCCTTGGTCATCGCGGGAACACCGCCGAACATGCCCGCCAGGCCAATGGTTTCGGCCACCTCCTGATGGGTCGCACCCGCTTCAACGGCATGGCGCACGGTGATGCGCACCTGCGCCTCTGCCTGAGCGCCCATGATCGTTAGGGCGCAAAGTGTCAGCAACAGCTTGGACTTGGCGTCCAGCCCGTCGGGGTTGAACGTCTTGCCCATGAATGTTTCCATCAAATCAGCAGGCATCGTCGGAAAGAGCGCCTCAAACCCCTGTGGCGTAAAGCTTTGCAACGCCGGATTGAACGCCTTGGCCCATTCCTGGGACAGCGCCATCATATCGGCGAAGGGGTTCTGAGGCGCTTCGTTCATCGATAGGGCGCATCAAGTTCGAGGTTCTTGGCGATCTCCGCCTCCCACCGGTCACCGTTCTCCAAAAGCTTGTCCTTGTTGTAGAACAGCTCTTCGCGCGTCTCGGTCGCGAACTCGAAGTTCGGGCCTTCGACGATGGCATCCACCGGGCAGGCCTCTTGGCAGAAGCCGCAATAGATGCATTTGGTCATGTCGATGTCATAGCGCGTGGTGCGGCGTGACCCATCCTCGCGCGGTTCGGCATCAATGGTGATGGCTTGGGCGGGACAGACCGCCTCACACAGCTTGCACGCTATACAACGCTCTTCGCCATTGGGATAGCGGCGCAGGGCGTGTTCGCCCCGGAAACGGGGCGAAAGCGGCCCCTTTTCGTGCGGGTAGTTCAACGTGGCCTTGGGGGCGAAGAAGTACTTCAGCCCCAGCCCAAAGCCTTTCACGAAGTCCGCCAGCAGGAAGTACTTGCCGGCCCGGTTCCAGTCGATCTGAGTCATTCCATTAGCCTCCGATCAGGGTCCAACGGGCATAAAGCCCGCCGAAGATTTCGAAATGCGCCATGAAGCTGACGAACACCACCCAGGCGAGTGAAAGCGGCAGGAACACCTTCCAACCGATCCGCATCAGTTGATCATAGCGGTAGCGCGGCGTGATCGCCTTCACCATCGCGAACAGGAAGAAGAAGAACGCCATCTTGGCGACCATCCACAGCGGGCTGTCGGGGATGAACGGGATCGGCGACAACCAGCCACCGAAGAAGAGAAGGCTCATCAAGGCGCACATCAGGAAGATCGCGATGTATTCGCCCGCCATGAACAACAGGAAGGGCGTGGACGAGTATTCCACCTGATACCCCGCCACGAGTTCCGATTCCGCTTCCGGCAAATCAAACGGCGGACGGTTCGTCTCGGCCAAAGCCGAGATGAAAAACAGCGCCACCATCGGCAGGTGCGGCAGCCAGTACCAGCCGAAGAAGCCGTAGTTGGTGTCCTGCGCATCCACGATATCGCCGAAATTCAGCGAGCCGGTTGAGATGATCACCCCGATGATGATCAGACCAATCGACACCTCATAAGAGATCATCTGAGCCGCCGACCGAAGGCTCCCCAGAAAAGGATACTTCGAGTTCGACGCCCAACCGCCCATGATCACGCCATAAACCTCTAGCGACGAGATCGCGAAGACGTACAGGATGGCAACGTTCAGATCAGCCAGTACCCAGGTGTCGTTGAACGGGATCACAGCCCAGGCGATCAGCGCAAGCACAAAGGAAACCATCGGCGCCAGCATGAACACCGTGCGGTCCGCACCCGCGGGCACCACGATTTCCTTGACCACGTATTTCAGCGCATCGGCCACCGTCTGCAACAGGCCAAACGCGCCAACCACGTTCGGCCCCCGCCGCATTTGCACCGCCGCCCAGATCTTGCGGTCGCCGTAAACCAGGAACAACAGGCTCACCATCACGAATCCGATCACCAACAGGCACTGGGCCACGATGATCAGGGCGATGCCCGCAGGTGTGGTCAGAAACTCAGCCATGCGTCGTCAAACCCTCGGTATTCCCAGTTCCCGGCAGGTCTCTGCCTGCGTTGCGGCGTCGATGGTTTTCATGCCCGCCGGAAGCGTTGTTGACACGGTGTAAACCGCATCTGCCCGGGCAAGACCAGCCTCTTCGTATACGGTTGTGCGCACATGTCGCGCAAAGCTCAGGCCCTTGAAAACAGCGGCATCCGCGGCCGCGCAGTCCGTATAGGTCCGCAGATCCACTCGGGTCACAGGACCGCCCATCTCGACCATCACCTGCAACAGGTCATCGGTCAGCAGCGTGGCCATGCCCCCCTCATAAGTCACCGGGCCTTCGACAGCTGGTTCGGTCGGCGCACAGGCCCCCGTCGCGACCGTTCCACAGACAAGGGCCACCGCCGCCATCCGCGCCATCCCTACTCGGCCGCAAGCGGGGTGGCGCGCCGCGCCTTTGCCAGCGCACTCAGCTCCGCCATCAGGGTCGACGCACGGGCGATCGGGTTGGTCAGGTAGTGGTCGGTGATCGCTTCCGCAAAAGCACCATCGCCCATCTGCCCCTGTTCCAGCGGCTGCCACTCATTCTCGGGCACCTGATCGATCAGCGCCAGATGCGGCACCTCTTCGATCAGTATCCGGCGCAATTCCGCCAGACTGTTCCACGGCTGCGTCGCTCCCATCTCACCCGACAGCGCCCGTAGGATCGCCCAGTTCTCCTTGGCCTCACCGGGTGCAAAGCCCGCGCGCAGGGCCAATTGAGGCCGCCCTTCGGTGTTCACGAACAGCCCCTGTTCTTCCGTGTAGGCCGCGCCCGGCAGGATCACATCCGCCCGATGCGCGCCGCGGTCACCGTGGCTGCCCTGATAGATGACGAAGGCCCCCTCGGGGATGTCCATTTCATCCGCGCCAAGGTTGTAGATCACATCCGCACCGTCCAGCGCGGCCTCGACCCCGCCTTCCGTCACGCAACCCGCATCCATCGCGCCCACGCGACCCGCTGCCGTGTGCAGGATCAGGAGGCCGGATTTCGTCGACAGCGCCAGCGCCTGCGCCGCCGCCAGCACCGCCGCACCGTCGGGCCGGGTCAGCGCGCCCTGGCCCACGATAATGATACTGGGCTTTTCACCCACATCCGAATGATCGCGACCCAAAAGGTCGGACAGCGTCTCGGGGCCAGTGCCGATATGCGCGTAGTCATAGGTCAGGTCCACCGCCTCACCGATCACGCCGACATTGGCCCCATGGCTCCACGCCTTGCGAATACGCGCGTTCAGAACCGGCGCCTCTGCGCGGGGATTGCATCCGATCAGCATGATCGCTTCGGCGCTGTCGATATCCTCAACCGCCGCCGTGCCGACATAGGCCGAGCGGTTGCCAGCAGGCAGCTTCGCCCCATCAACCCGACACTCCACCGCCCCACCCTGGCCTTCGACCAACTGTCGCAACGCCGCCGCCGCCTCAACCGGGACCAGATCACCCACAAGACCCGCGACTTTCGAAGCGCCCTTGATCGCCGCAGCCGCCGCGCCCAGCGCCTCACCCCAGCCCGCAGGCCGCAGCTTGCCGTTCTCACGGATATACGGCTTGTCCAACCGCTGCCGCCGAAGCCCGTCCCATACAAAGCGCGTCTTGTCGGAAATCCATTCCTCGTTCACGCCGTCATGGTTACGCGGCAGGATGCGCATCACTTCGCGCCCCTTGGTATCGACCCGGATGTTCGACCCCAGCGCGTCCATCACGTCGATGGTTTCGGTCTTCGTCAACTCCCAAGGCCGCGCGGTAAATGCATAGGGCTTCGACGTCAGCGCGCCCACGGGGCACAGATCGATGATGTTGCCCTGCATCTCGCTGTCGAGTGTGTTGCCCAGATAGCTGGTGATTTCCGCGTCCTCACCCCGGCCCGTTTGGCCAAGCTCCGGCATGCCAGCCACTTCGGTGATGAAGCGCACACAGCGCGTACAGGAGATGCAGCGCGTCATGGCCGTGCCGACCAGCGGCCCCAGTTCCAGATTGTCCACCGCGCGCTTCGGCTCACGGTAGCGGCTGAAATCGACGCCATAGGCCATCGCCTGATCCTGCAGGTCGCATTCACCGCCCTGATCGCAGATCGGGCAATCCAGCGGGTGGTTGATGAGCAGGAACTCCATCACCCCTTCCCGCGCCTTTTTCACCATGGGTGAGTTCGTCTTGACCACCGGCGGCGCCCCCTCGGGTCCGGGCCGCAAATCCTTCACCTGCATCGCACAGCTTGCAGCGGGCTTCGGCGGCCCACCGACCACTTCCACCAGGCACATCCGGCAGTTCCCGGCAATCGACAGACGCTCATGATAGCAAAAGCGCGGGATCTCGATCCCGGCCTCTTCACAGGCCTGGATCAGGGTCATCGCCGGATCGACCTCGATCTCGGTATCGTCGATGATGATTTTGCGCAGATCGGTCATCAGTTCACTCTCAGGAAAGACCCCACAGACGTGCCGCGCTCAATCTCGGCGCGGGCCACGGTGCAGAAGGTTTCGGGATTGTCGTAATCGACCCCGCGCGCCGTAAGATAGGCCCGCGCCCGGGCATCCACCCGCGCCTTGTCGGGGTCGCTGTCAAGATAGGCCTCAATCTCAGCCTCGGAATAGCCAAGCGACTTAGCCCGGCTGTGCAGGCCGCGCACGAAGTTGTAGGTTTTCAGATACCTGGGGCTGACCGCCTCGCAATTCTTGCGCAGCTCATTGCCAATGGCCACCAGCGTCAGCCCGTCCTCGACCGCCCGATCCTCGGGCAATGGCACGCGGGCCTGCGCCAACGCTGCACTGCCCACGAAGGCCAGGGCCAGGATTGCGGCGCGCAATATCATGCCGCCGCCTCGCGTTGTTCTTTCAACCATTTGAAATCATACGCATCTGCATGCGCACCCTTTGTTTCCAACCGTTCCAGCGCATGATGCGCCTCGGTCAGATCAGGGACATGACCCGCGCTGATAGGCCATATCACATGGGGCGGGTGGCCGAGCGGGGTAAACCACTGTTCCCGCTGTGCAACAAAGCGTCCATGGATGGTGTTGTAGACAAAGTGCTCCAAATCCTCGGCCGTTTCCCAAACCGACAGCGTCGCCGCCTCGCGCGCAGGCTCATACTCGCCGCGGGGCGCATAAATCGTGCGATGCACCGCGCGTTCGCTCATTTCCGGACGCGCGACATAGCCCTTGGACCGCTCCGCCGTGGCGTTCACCCGCTGCACGTTGTCGGTGAACCCTGCCACTACCGGATCGCCCCAAGGGGCCACCAGATAGCCCCAGTTTAGATGCGCGACATGCCCGCTCATCCCGGCACCTCGACCAGTAGCAGCCCAATCCCGCTTTCCGCTGTCATCTCGGCCATCGCGACCTCGCACACCTGCTCTTCGCCAGGGGCATTCAAGTCGTAGCGTTCCACAAAGGCCAGTTGCAGCACCTCAATCGCGCCGTCGGGATCGTCCATCTGTTCATGCGGGGCGGTGGCGTCGAACCCGTCATCGCTCAACTGTCCCAAGAGCGCCTCGGCCCGCGCGCCAGAGCGAATGGGATCCACGCTGATCGTCGCACAGGACCGGGCGAGTGCTTGGGCCATGGACATATCGAAAACGGCCTCGGCGAAATACTCCGGCGTGGGGCGCAGCTCTGTCTGCGCAATCGCTGGACCGAGCGAGCCGAAACACACCGCCAAGGCGATCCCCGTCTTGCGCCATACTCTATGTTTTCCAAGCCGCATCAAAGCCTCAGCTTTCAACCAGATCCTGCCGCTTCTCGGTCCGCGCTAAACGCCGATCCACTGCCGGTATTGTCTCACGCAGGTCGAGCATATCGGCTCACCTAACCGCCAGCGTCTTTCCCAAACGCCGCATGTATTCAACGATCAGACTGGCATCGCTGTCCGTCATCGCCTACTCCGCCGCAACCGCGCTCAGCCGCCCGGTTTTCTGCGCTTTGATCCGGTCCTCGATCTCATCGCGGAAGTTGCGGATCAGCCCCTGAATAGGCCAGGCCGCGGCATCGCCCAGCGCACAGATCGTGTGACCTTCAACCTGCTTGGTCACGTCCAGCAGCATGTCGATTTCCTCGACCTCCGCCTCGCCCTTGACCAGACGCTCCATCACTCGCATCATCCAGCCCGTGCCTTCACGGCACGGCGTACACTGGCCACAGCTTTCGTGCTTATAGAACTTCGCCAGCCGCCAGATCGCCTTGATAATATCGGTGTCCTTGTCCATCACGATCACCGCCGCCGTGCCCAGACCCGAGCGTTGTTCGCGCAGGTAATCGAAATCCATGATGGCCTCGCGCATGTGCTCACCCCGGATACACGGCACCGAGGACCCGCCCGGGATCACTGCCTTGAGGTTGTCCCACCCGCCACGAATGCCGCCGCAATGGGTTTCGATCAGCTCTTCAAAGGTGATCGACATCGCCTCTTCGACGACGCAAGGGTTGTTCACATGGCCCGAGATCGCGAACAGCTTGGTGCCCGCGTTGTTCGGGCGGCCGAACTGCGAAAACCATTCCGGCCCACGGCGTAGAATGGTCGGCACCACCGCGATGGATTCCACGTTGTTCACCGTGGTCGGACAGCCATACAGGCCCGCGCCCGCCGGGAACGGCGGCTTCATCCGGGGCATGCCCTTCTTGCCTTCCAGACTTTCCAGAAGCGCCGTTTCTTCACCGCAGATATATGCCCCGGCCCCATGGTGCAGATACAAATCGAAATCCCAGCCGGACCCGGCCGCATCCCGGCCCAGCAGCCCGGCGTCATAAGCCTCATCAATCGCGATCTGCAGCGCTTCGCGCTCACGGATATATTCGCCACGGATATAGATGTAACAGGCATGCGCCTGCATCGCGAAGCTTGCGATCAGGCAGCCTTCGATCAGCGTCTGCGGATCGTTGCGCATGATCTCGCGGTCTTTACAGGTGCCCGGCTCGGACTCGTCGGCATTCACCACCAGGTAGGACGGGCGACCGTCGCTTTCCTTGGGCATGAAGCTCCACTTCAGGCCGGTTGGAAAACCTGCACCACCGCGCCCACGCAGCCCGCTGGCCTTCATCTGGTCAACGATCCAGTCGCGGCCCTTGGCGATGATCCCCGCCGTGCCATCCCAATGGCCGCGCGCACGGGCCCCGGCCAGCGACCGGTCGTGCATGCCGTAGATGTTGGTAAAGATGCGATCTTCGTCTTTCAGCATCGTCAAATCCTCGAAAACCCCGAGTGCTTCAGTTCTGTTCCTCGTCCCGGCGTTTCCGCCAGATCTGCCAGGTCACGTACATGCCCCACGTAAATGCTGCCAGCGCCGCCAGATCGAACAGGAACACATAGCGCACTTCCCACCCCATCTCGCCGCCCAGCCATTGTGCTGTCATCCACAACAGCATGGTCATCGCGATCACCACAGCGACAAGCCGGGCTTGACGGGCCATGGCACGGTCTTTTTCTGTCTCTTGCGTCATGGTCTGCACCCCCAGCGCCCCGTGGCGCAGTTGATCGGCAGACGACCATTTGGGGCCGCCTCCACAATGTAGATGGCCGCGCGGGCAGATGCCCTGCGACCATTTTCCCTTCGGTTCCCATTCCCAAATCCGACGCGGGGGGCACCCTGGCGAGGGGTGCCCAATCCGCCGGATCGGCTAGTAGACGTCGCCTTTGTCAACCTTCTGGGAAAACTCGGTTTCCCCACCCTCGGCCAGCGTTTTCGCCTGCTCGACCCAGCTGTCGCGGCTGACCCGGCCCTTGAAGCCTTCCAGGTTCTCATCAACCCACGCCACCTCATCAGCGCTCCACGCAGCGACCTGATCGAAGTGGAAAAAGCCCATGCGGTGCAAAAGCGCTTCCAGCTTGGGGCCAACACCTTTGATCTTCTTCAGATCGTCAGGGCCACCCTCGCGGGCCGCCTCCAACCGCGCAGGGCCATCAACTGCCATGGGTGCCGGTTCTGGTGCCGGCTCTGGCGCGGGCGCAGGGGCTGCCGTCGGTGCGGGCTCTGGCTCGGGCTCTGGCTCGGGTGCGGGCGCAGGTGCGGGCTCCAGCTCAGGTGCTGGCGTTGCAGTGGGCGCGGCCACCGGCTCTGGCATGGCGCTCACGGGCGCATCAACGGGCGTGTGGAACGCCCGGAACAGAAAGATAGCGACCCCAGCGGCCACCAAAATGGCCAGGAAAAGCGCAGCAGAGAAGACGAACTCACCGATCACCATCAGGGCGACAAAGGCCGTGAACCCGACACCCCCTGCTATTGAACCGACCAAAAGCATCGAGTTTTGCGTTTGTCGTGACATAAACGTCCTCTCCCTGTCGTCGTAACTATTGTTGTCTCCGACTAGCTTTTAGCGCGTCTTGAGAACTCTGTCTCTCCCCCTGTTGCAAGGATTTTCGCCTGATCGACCCAATTGTCGCGGCTGACGCGGCCTTTGAAGCCCTCAAGGTTCTGATCCACCCAGGCCACTTCGTCGGCTGTCCAGCCCGCAACCTGATCGAAATGATAGAAACCCGAGCGGTTCAAAAGCTTCTCTAACTTCGGTCCAACGCCCTTGATCAGCTTCAGATCGTCCGCCTTGCCGTTGCGCGCCGCGTCCAGCGCTTCGGGCCGCGTACCGCCCTCGGTTACCGGCGCGACACTCCCCTCCTCAGGGCGACCGGCTTCCTCTGACCGGGGCGGCTCTGGCGTCTCAATGGGCTCTGGGTTGTCGGGCGGCGTCGCGGGGCGCTGACCCTTGCCCTGCCACGGCATAACCAGTGGCACCTCAGTGCCGTCGATCCGCTTTACCGTATCACCGATATCGGTGGCCAGCGTAGCCGAGACGTTAAGCGCGGGCTTGCCCGCGTCGTGGTCGGTCAGGCTGGTCAATCCCGACGCAGGCTCCGACGCATACCGCCCGTTCTGCGGTCCCGGCGTCGGCACCCGCCCTGCCGCCAGTTCATCCAGGATCCAAGCCATCTTCTCAGACGTCACGTCCTCGTAGTAGTCCTTGCCGATCTGCACCATAGGCGCGTTGGCACAGGCGCCCAGACACTCGACCTCTTCCCAGCTGAACTTGCCGTCATCCGACAGCGCATGGGCCTTGGTCGCGATCTTTTCCTTGCAGACCGCCACCAGATCCTCGGCCCCGCAGATCATGCAGGACGTTGTTCCGCAGACCTGAATATGCGCCAGGCTGCCAACAGGTTGCAGCTGAAACATAAAGTAGAAAGAGGCCACTTCCAGCGCCCGGATATAGGCCAGATCCAGCATATCGGCCACGTGTTCAATCGCCGGACGGGTCAGCCAGCCCTCCTGCTCCTGCGCGCGCCACAAAAGCGGGATGATGGCGCTGGCCTGTCGGCCCTCTGGGTATTTGGTAATCTGCCCTTCCGCCCAGGCCTGGTTGGCGGGGGTGAAGGCGAAGGTTTCGGGTTGCTCTGGATGCAATCGTCTCAGCATCACACGTCTCCTATGGCGACTAGGCGGCAACCCTCGAAGACCGAGTATTGCGCGCCCATGAATTCACTTAGCGTTGTCAGTATCTTGGTCAGTTCGGCATCCGCCTCATCCTGGCCCAACCGCGCGGGCGAGACTGAGATCAAGCGCTGGCTCAGCCCCTCGGACTGATCGGCCAGGTAGGTGCGAAACCGGTCCAGCGGCCCAAGGATCGACGCCTTGGCCAGGCTCGACTCCAATCCGTTAAGCATCGGCACCACGCGCTGCTGGATATTCACCAACTCGCCCGCATGCATGACGCTGACTTGCGGTGGCCAGCCCTCATCAACGCCCATTCCGGGCGACAGCGCCCGGAGCGCCCCATCCAGGCTGACCGCTGCGTCGAAGTTTTCAAAGCAGATATCGAGTTTTTTTTCGAGCAGCCGTGTCTCGGACGCCTCGACAAAGGCGACCCGCGCGTACCAGGCCTGGACGGCGACAAAGAGGGCGGCGATCAGGGTGGAGATGGCGAGCAGAAGGTTCGAGGCGGGGCGTTGGGTCATGTGCCCCCAACCGTCGAGGCAAAAAACCGAAGCCCCCGCGCAGCACCATCCCCCCCTCCATCCCGGAGGGGGGATAGGGGGGAGGCAGACCCGCTCCGCAAGTCACCCACCACATCTGCAACCGCCTGAACCACTGCATCCGTTTCACCCAGAACCTCATGGTTCCAGAACCGCAAGACAGAGATCCCGTGTGCATGCAAAACGCCCGTCCGAAGCGCATCCAACGCATCATCCGCGTGCTGCCCACCATCCACTTCAACGGCAAGCTTCACCTCAGGCGCATAGAAATCCAGGATGTACCGCTTGAAGACCGGCATTTGCCGCCGAAACCGAACACCCAAACGGTCGCGCCGTAGTTCTCGCCAAAGCACACGTTCCGCATCGGTCATGTTCAGGCGCAGAGCCCGCGCCTTGGCCGTCATGCCGGGGCCACGCGAAAACCCCTCTCCCCCTACCCCTCTCCCACGAGGAAAGGGTAGCGCATCCCCGCCTCCGTCTCGGAAGGGGGATGGCGGGGAGGCAGGTTTCACCTGTCAATCTCCCCAAACACCACATCCATCGTCCCGATGATCGCCGCCACATCCGCCAGCTGGTGTCCGCTCGCGATGTAATCCATCGCCTGCAAATGCAGGAACCCCGGCGCGCGCAGCTTGGCGCGGTAGGGCCGGTTCGACCCATCGGCCACCAGATACACCCCGAACTCACCCTTGGGCGCCTCGACGGCGGCATAGACCTCACCCGCAGGCACATGAAACCCTTCGGTATAAAGCTTGAAGTGATGGATCAGCGCCTCCATCGAGGTCTTCATCTCGGCCCGCGGCGGCGGCGTGATCTTGCCGCGCGCCAGCACATCGCCCGGCTCATTCCGCAGCTTCTCACACGCCTGCTTGATGATCTTCAGGCTTTCGCGCATCTCCTGCATCCGCACGAGGTAGCGGTCATAGCAGTCGCCGTTCTTGCCGACGGGGATCATGAAGTCGAACTCGTCGTAACACTCATAGGGCTGTGCCCGCCGCAAATCCCAGGCGAGACCCGATCCCCGCACCATCACGCCCGAGAAGCCCCAGTTCTGAATATCCTCTTCTGTGACAACACCGATATCGGCGTTGCGCTGCTTGAAAATCCGGTTCTCGGTCAACAAGCCGTCGATGTCATCCAGCGCCTTGGGAAACTCATCCGCCCAGGCATCAATGTCGTCGATCAGGTCTGGCGGAAGGTCCTGATGCACGCCACCGGGCCGGAAATACGCGGCGTGCAACCGCGCGCCACAGGCCCGTTCATAGAAGATCATCAGCTTCTCACGCTCTTCGAACCCCCAAAGCGGCGGGGTTAGCGCGCCCACATCCATGGCCTGTGTGGTGACGTTCAACAGATGGCTCAGGATCCGCCCAATCTCGGAATAAAGCACACGGATCAGGCTGGCACGCCGCGGGACCTCCACCCCGGTCAGCCGCTCGATCGCCAGACACCAGGCATGTTCCTGGTTCATCGGCGCCACGTAATCCAATCGGTCCAGATAGGGCAGGTTCTGCAGATACGTCCGGCTTTCCATCAGCTTCTCGGTCCCGCGATGCAGCAGGCCGATATGCGGGTCGCACCGCTCCACGATCTCACCATCCAGCTCCAACACCAGCCGCAGCACGCCATGCGCTGCCGGGTGCTGGGGCCCGAAGTTGATATTGAAGTTCCGGATCTTCTGTTCGCCGGTGAGGGCGTCTTCGAAATTCGAGCCGTCCATCATCTCACACCTCTACAGAGTTCATCATCCAGCGTGCGGGCACCGGCCCGTGGTTCGCGCTGACATAGTCATATTGATCGGCCAGCCAGTCCCGCGCCGCCCGCCGTTGTTCGGGGCGCATGTCCAGCGGTTGGCCACGGTTGACCACCGCAAAGGACGCATCCGCACGCGCGATCCCCAGAAAGTCACAGATCCGGTCAAAGCCCGCACCTTCGAACAGATCCTCATAGAACCCGGTGAACAGCCGCGCCGGGTCCACCGCCGCCTTCAACCGCTCCAGCGCCCCGCGATAGTCCGAACGGATCACGATCTGGCTTTCCTCGCCGCGCAGCGTGCGTGCCAGAATGCGGTCGGCCCGGGCGCGGTCGATCTGGCCATCGCCTGACCGGCGCACCGCCATCATCCGGATATGGCTCCAAAGCCGCTCCACCGGATCGCGCAGCAGGTACACGAACCGTACATCGGCGGCCATCCGCGCCATCGCGCGCAAACGCTCTACCGGCAAGAGCCCATAGGCAGGCGTCGCATCGCCCACGATCTGCGCCCGGCCCCGCCCCTTGGCGAGGTAAGCCAGATAGCCCGGCACGTCTTCAGAACCGCGCCCCAAAAGCGCCAGATACGCCTCATGGTCCGCAATCGGTGCCGCCAACCGACGCCGCTTCAAAAGGCTCGCCTCCGCCCGCCGCGCCACCAACCGATCCCGCTGCGCGCTCACTTCAGCCATCCGCCGCTCCACCGCGCCATTCTCCAGTGAGTCAAAATAATGCAGCTCTTTGATCGCCCGGAAATGCACCTCAGAATGCCCCGAAAGCGCCCGATGCAGCCAGCTTGTTCCGGCCTTCGTAGCACCCACGCATAGCATGACCCGCGGCTCCGCCATGGCTCAACCCTTGGCCTCTTCGGGCTTCTCATCGCCGGGCAGGATATACTCCGCCCCCTCCCACGGGGACATGAAGTCAAACTGCCGGTATTCCTGCACCAGGTTCACAGGCTCATAGACCACCCGTTTCTGCGCCTCGTCATAGCGCACCTCAGTGTAACCGGTGGTCGGGAAATCCTTTCGCAGCGGATAACCGCGAAAGCCATAATCCGTCAGGATCCGCCGCAAATCCGGGTGCCCAGTGAACAGGATCCCGAACATGTCAAACACCTCGCGCTCAAACCAGTTGGCCGAAGGATGCACCTCAACGATTGAACCCACCATATCCTCCTCCCGCACCGCCAGCTTCAGGCGGATGCGGTGGTTCCGGTACATGCTGAGAAAGTGATAGACGACATCAAACCGCGCCTCGCGCTCAGGGTGATCCACAGCTGTGATATCCACAAGCGTCGAAAACTGGCAATTCCGGTCATTCTTCAGAAACTCCACGAAACTCGCCAACGACGAAGGCGCGATTTTCATCGTCAACTCGCCCTGCGAAATCTTCCAACTCACCACGCAATCGGGGCGTTTGGCTTCGATATGCTGGCCAAGCTCGGTCAGTGCCTCAGACATGGGTGTGTTCCTCAATCAGCGCCCTCAGCGCGCAATCGTCCCGGTCCGCCGAATCCGCCGCTGCAATTGCAGGATGCCGTAAAGCAACGCCTCTGCGGTCGGCGGACAGCCGGGCACATAGATATCCACCGGCACGATCCGATCACAGCCGCGCACGACGGAGTAGCTGTAGTGGTAATACCCTCCGCCATTCGCACAGGATCCCATCGAGATCACATACCGCGGCTCCGGCATCTGGTCGTAAACCTTGCGCAGTGCAGGCGCCATCTTGTTGGTTAGCGTCCCCGCCACAATCATCAGATCCGACTGGCGCGGGCTTGCGCGCGGCGCCGTGCCAAACCGCTCCAGATCATAGCGCGGCATCGAGGTGTGCATCATCTCAACGGCGCAACAGGCAAGGCCAAAAGTCATCCAGTGCAGCGAGCCGGTGCGCGCCCAGTTAATGATGTCTTCTGTCGAGGTTACGAGAAACCCTTTGTCCTGCAACTCGCGGTTCAGGGCCTGGGTCGCGACCTCTTTGTCGGGCCCGGCGGTCGCGGCTACTCCCATTCCAGTGCTCCCTTTTTCCACTCATAGGCAAAGCCCACGGTCAGCACCCCCAGAAACACCATCATCGACCAGAAGGCGGTATCGCTCATGTCACCGAAGGCCACGGCCCAGGGGAACAGAAACGCAATCTCCAGATCAAAGATGATGAACAGGATCGACACGAGGTAGAACCGCACATCAAATTTCATCCGCGCATCGTCAAAGGCGTTGAAGCCACACTCATAGGCCGACACCTTCTCGGGATCGGGATTGCGCACGGCCACCACGGCGGCGGCGAGGATCAGAACCAGCCCAAGCCCGATGGCCAGCGCCAGAAAAATCAGGATCGGGGTATATTCCCGCAGGAGATCGTCCACGATTTACTCCTTTGCACGAGGGCACACCCCCGCGTTTGTTGGCTGCACCAGTCCTACCCCTGCCCCAAAGGCCGGTCAATGCAAGCGCCGGGGGTTTTGCCGCCCTCCGGGACGTTTGGGCGCAGGCAAACCTGGCGGTGTGATCACAGCACATGGCAGGGGGCGCTGCCCCCGCCGCCTATCGGCGCCTCCCCCGGGATATTTCAAGACCAAAGAGACCGCATCTTTGGTCCTCAAATATCCGCGCCGGAGGCTCCAGACCCCATAACCCCTTACAACAGAGCCACAGCGCCGCCGGCCACAAGCATCGCCACCAAAACCGGCGCCCAAAGCCGCCGTTCACGGGGGGAGGGTGTGAACACTGCGCCAATAGCGGCCAGCAGCGTAATCGCGAGCGCGGACCAAACCGCCCATCCCGGCGGCACCCAGTCCACCACACCCCCATGCCCCGCCATGACCAGCGCCATGGCCAGGTAGAGCGTCGATTGCACCGCCGCGCCCGCCCGCTGAGGGGCAGGCAGGCGACCGGGATACATGCCACCCAGGGTCCACCGGCCATAGGGCGCGCCGGCCGCGAGCGCCGTTTGGAACGCAGCCGTCATCACCGCCAACCCAGCAAAGACCATCGCGGGCAGCGTGGCTGTCATCCGCCCGCCTGCGTCACAATCATGACGTAGCCAGCAAGCACCGCCATTACGATCATTATCGGCGACCAGACCGCACGTTCGCGAACTGACGGGGTGATCGTGTTCAGAACCGCTGACAGCACGCTGACGCCAAGGGCCACCCAACCCGTCCACCGCGGCCAGTTCAGCCCGGGAAACCCAGCCGCTGACAGGATCGCCAGCCCTTGGAAAAGCAAGACGCCGATCGACAGCCCCGCCACCGCGCGGCCAGAAAGCGGCAGCGCGCCGTCATGCTGGCCGCCTTGTGTGTAAGGCCCCAGCGGCGCGCCTGCGATCAGGGCAACTTGGAAAAACAGGATGCCAAGACAGCCCAGCGCGTAGAGATGTGCGATCTGGACCAGCACCTCAGACCGTCCACTCCGCCGCGCGTTTATCGAAGAATGCAGCGATCCCTTCAGCGGCCTCCGCGCTTTCCCAGCGCTGGACCAGAGCGGCGATGCTGGCCGCAATCGCCTGTGCCTCAACCCCTGCCCCGAGCGAGCGGGCCAACGCCTTGGCCTCTGCCACCGCGCCAGGCGCGCAGGCCAGATACGGTATAACCTCCGCCTCCACCGACGCATCAAGATCCTCGATCGCGACCGCACGCGCCAGCACGCCCAGCGTAACCGCCTCTTCCGCGCCAAACAGCCGGGCCGACATGAACACCCGCCGCGCCATCGCAGCGCCCATGCGCGCGATCACATGCGGGCCAATTGTCGCCGGGATCAGCCCCAGCTTCGTCTCGGTGAACCCAAACCGCGCACCCAGCGCACCGATCGTTACGTCGCACACGCAGGCCAGCCCCACACCGCCGCCAAACGCGTTGCCCTGCACCCGCCCGATCAGCGGTTTCGGCAGGCTGTTCAGGGCCTCCAGCATCTCGGCCAGCTTGCGCGCCTCTGCCGCCCGGGTATCTGCATCCGCTGCCATCTGGTCGCGCATCCAGCCCAGATCACCGCCCGCACAGAAGCTTTTTCCATCCCCGGCCAGCACCACCACGCGCACGCCGGGATCTGCCCCAAGCGCCTGCGCCGCTGCCGTGATCTCTTCGATCATCTGCCCCGATAGCGCGTTGTGCTTCTCTGCCCGCGCCAGCGTCAGCGTGGCCACCCCGCGTGCATCCGTTTCCACCCGGATCGTCTCAGCCATCCACCGCCTCCACCCGCATCTCCTGCGCTAATTTCGAAGCATCCTCAATGGCTTGCGCATCAAGGCCTGTGGCATAGCCCACCGCCTCCACATGGCGCATCACAGACTCTGTCGCCACATTGCCCGCCGCCCCCGGCGCATAGGGGCAGCCGCCCAACCCGCCCACAGCGGCATCAAACACCCGTAACCCCCGCGCCAGCGAGACGTCGATATTTGCCAGCGCTCGCCCGGCGGTGTTGTGGTAGTGCCCCGCAAATCGCGCAGCCGCACCAACCTCCAACACCGCCGCCAGCATCCCATCCACCGCCTCAGGCCGTCCCTGCCCGATCGTGTCGCCCAACGACACCTCGTAGCAGCCCATCGCAAACAGCGCTTCGGCCACCCGCGCCACCGCGCTGGGCGCCGTTGGCCCATCATAGGGGCAGTCCACCACGCAAGACACATAACCCCGCACCGGTAGCCCCAGCGCCTTTGCGGCCTCTGCTACCGGCGCAAACCGTTCCAGGCTCTCTGCAATCGAGCAATTGATATTGGCCTGGCTGAACCCCTCGGACGCCGACCCGAAAATCGCAATCTCATCGGCCTGCGCCGCCACCGCGCGCTCAAACCCCCGCATATTCGGCGCCAACGCTGCATAGGACACGCCCGGCGCCCGCGTTATCCCGGCCAACACCTCGGCACCGTCGGCCATTTGCGGCACCCATTTGGGGCTGACAAAACTCGCCACTTCAATCCGGTGAAAGCCCGCGTCAGACAGCCGATCAACCAACGCGATCTTCGCCGCCGTCGGGATCACCCCCGCCTCGTTCTGCAACCCATCGCGTGGGCCGACCTCAAAGATCTCAACCGCCTCAGTCACCGGGCGGCTCATAGAAATCAGCGCGGTAGATCTGGGGCGGGCCATCGCGCATCTCGGCCCGCTTGAACCCATCGCGCGCCTCACACCGCGCCAGCCACCCCGCCACCCGCGGCAGATCATCGAACCGCACAAATCGTCGCGATATCAGCGCGCTATAGCCCACAACACAGTCCACAGCCGAAAAGCCGCCCGGCAGCAGCCAATCATGCGCGCCAAGCCCACCCTCGATCACCGCCAGCGCCTTGGCCAGCCGCTTGGCCTCCAGCCGCATGACCGTTTCACTGCGCATCCAGGGCTCACGCAGCGCAATGTGGTGCTGGGTCAGGTTTGCGAGATGCTGGCCAATCGTCTCGCCGAAATGCAGCCATTCCAGCCAATCCACCCGCTCTGCATCGCCCGGCGCGCGCCCGAACGCCCCGTCCCGCTCGCACAGATACTCGGTGATTGCCCCGCTCTCAAAGATCACCCGCCCGTCAATCTCCAACGCCGGCACCCGGCCCGCGGGAGAAAGCTGCAGGTATTCCGGTGCGCGCAGAGATTTGTCGAAGAACGACCGCTCGCGCACCTCAAACGTCAGCCCCATTTCTTCCATAAGCCACAGGATGCGGAAGGATCGGGCCTGGGGCACGTGGTGCAGGGTGATCATGGCGAAAGAATCCTCGGATCGGGGCAGGTCGCCGCCCAGTTGGGCCGCTGTGTCACAGACTCATACCACTCTCGCAAAGCCGCGTGGCGATGCAAGTGCGTCCGGCCCGCATCAAACGCCGCGAACGCGCCGATCATCGGCGCTATGTGACAGTCCACGGCCGTCAGCCCGCCCGTTGCCTGATTCAGCACCCGGCCCCCTTCGGCGATCTCTTCCAAAGCCGCCAGCACCGGGACCGCCGCCGCCAACCCGTTGTCGACCGCGTCCGCGTCTTCAGCCGCCAGAACACCCTTGGCGTAGACCTGTCGTACCATCGGCCAATACGCATAGGCATCCGCAATCCCGGCGGCCTGCCGCGCCTCGGCCCGTGCCAGCGGATCGGCAAGCGGCGGATACAGCCAATCCAATATGGCGCCCGTTTCATAAATCCGTCGGTCACTGACCCATAAGACCGGCACCCGGTTGAACGGATGATCTGCGACCACGCCGTTAAATGGATTGGTCTCAACCCAATCGAATGTCAGATCCAACTCAGCCATGGCCAGCCGAACTGACCAACAATAAATGCTCGGCCTGAACGCGACGAGGCGCAGAGGCTCACTCACCCTGCCTCCTCCAACCGGATCAGCGCCGCCCCCGCTTCCACCTGCGCACCGGTGCTTGCCAACACCTCGGCCACCACACCATCGCGCGCCGCGGTCAGGGCGTGCTCCATCTTCATCGCCTCCAGAATGGCGAGTTTGTCGCCCTTTGCAACCGATTGCCCCGGCGAGACCGAGACAGCCTTTACGAGCCCGGGCATGGGCGCTTCGACGACATTACCATCGCCCGTTTCGCCCCCCTGACGGTCCAGCGGATCAGGATAGGTGAAGTGATAGCCATTCCCCCAAAAGACAGATATATCAGCGCCCTGCCGGACAATACTCGCCTTGATTTCTTCCCCATCAATCACCCATCCCCGCGCCGTCCGGACGATCGCGTGGGTTGCTCGATCAACCTCCGTCTCAAACCGCCCCGGCCCAAGCGTGCGCACCGCGACCCGCACCTCTTCCTCGCCGCGCATGATCACAACCGACTGTGTCAACGCCCCCCACAGCACAAAACCCGTAAGCGGATCGGCCACCTGATCGAGCCCCAGCGCCCCGATCCCCGCCAGCGACCGCGCCCGCGTACAGGGCACTGGCGGCTCGGCCAGCGCTGCCAGATCGCGGTCGATCAACCCGGTATCCACATCGCCCGCCACGAAATCCGCCTGCCGCGCGAGCTGTCGCAAAAACGCATGGTTGGTGACACTCCCCGCCACCTCCGTCTCGGCCAAAGCCTTTTGCAACAGCGCCAACGCGTGGTCACGCGTCGCCCCATGGACGATGATCTTGGCGATCATCGGATCGTACCAAGGACTAATCAAATCCCCTGCCCGCACCCCGCTATCGGCGCGGCATCCCTTCGGGAAAGCCAGATGCGTCAGCGTCCCCGTCGCAGGCAAAAACCCTTTGGGCACATCCTCGGCATACAGTCGCGCCTCGAAGGCATGGCCACGGATCGCCAAATCCTCTTGCCGGGCGGGCAACGCCTCCCCTGCCGCCACCCGCAACTGCCACTCCACCAGATCCACCCCGGTAATGGCCTCAGACACCGGATGCTCCACCTGAAGCCGCGTGTTCATCTCCATGAAGTAAAACCGGTCCGCCCGAAGCCCGTCCGACGCGTCGACGATAAACTCCACCGTCCCCGCACCCTTGTACCCAATCGCCTGCGCCGGGGATGACGGATGAAATGCGCGCGGCGATGGGGTCGGCGGCGGTGCGGGCGGCGGAGGCGATTGGGTACAAGGGTGCGGGGACGGTGGAGTTTATCGTCGACGCGTCGGACGGGCTTCGGGCGGACCGGTT
>JBCBPV010000042.1:0-29659 GCA_039820585.1 Pseudomonadota bacterium | reverse complement strand
GCCCCATAGCGGCGTAGATCGCGCGCGGCGTCCGACGATCCAGGGGCTGAAGCCGCCGTTGACAGCAACGGTCGAAGTTACCGTGGGGCGGCACATGACCGCCACGGGCCGGGGCCGTCCGTACCGGGTAGAGGTCACGGACAATCACACCAGCTTCTTCCTCGTCTTCTTCCACGCGCGCGAGGATTGGCTGAAGCGGCAACTCCCTGAAGGTGCGCGCCGGCTTGTGTCTGGCAAGTTGGAGCTGTTTGATGGTGTGGCGCAGATGGTCCATCCCGACCACATCCTGCCGCCCGAAGAGGCTGCCGATATCCCCGCGTTTGAGCCGGTGTACCCGCTGACCGCAGGCGTCACCCAACGCGCAATGTTCAAGGCGAGTGATGCGGTATTGGACCGGATGCCCGAACTGGCCGAGTGGATTGACCCGGGCCTGAAGGCCCGCGAAGGCTGGCCTGATTGGGCAGAGGCGATGCGCACCGCCCATCGGCCAGCATCACAAGCCGCGCTTGACCCCAACGCCCCGGCGCGCCAACGACTGGCTTATGATGAACTGTTTGCCCACCAATTGACGTTGTCGCTGGCGCGGGCTGCGGCTCAACGTCAGACGGGCGTGGCATCGATGGCAACGGGCGCGTTGCAGCGTAAGGTTTTGGCCGCCTTGCCCTATCGTCCGACCAGTGCTCAGACCCGGGCGATTGCCGAGATTGTTGGGGATCTCGTCCAACCTTTGCGCATGAACCGTTTGTTGCAGGGCGATGTGGGCGCGGGAAAGACGCTGGTGGCGTTCATGGCGCTGCTCACCGTCGTCGAGGCGGGCGGGCAGGGGGTGATGATGGCCCCAACAGAGATTTTGGCGCGACAGCATTCGGCCAGCCTGCAACCGCTTGCCGAAAGTGCGGGCGTGGTGGTGGAACTCCTGACGGGGCGCGACAAGGGGGCGGAACGCGCGGCAAAGCTGGGGGCGCTGGCGGCAGGCGATATTCACGTGCTTGTCGGCACCCATGCGGTCTTCCAAAAGGGTGTTGAATTTCGCGATTTGCGCCTGGCGGTGGTGGACGAACAGCACCGCTTTGGTGTGGCCCAACGTATGGAGCTGGGCGCCAAGGGACAGGCCGTCGATGTTCTGGTGATGACCGCCACACCAATCCCCCGCTCGCTCAGCCTCGCGCAATACGGGCATATGGATATCTCGATCCTGGATGAGAAACCGCCTGGCCGGAAGCCAGTGACAACCGCGCTGATCTCTGCCGGGCGGATGGATGAGGTGACCCAGCATCTGCGCCGCGCTTTGGCCGAGGGGCGGCAGGCGTATTGGGTGTGTCCGCTGGTGGAAGAAAGCGAAGTCATCGACATGACCGCAGCAGAAGAGCGGTTCAAGCGATTGCGCGCGGTGCTGGGTGAGGGCGTGGTCGGGCTGATGCATGGGCAATTGCCCCCGGCGGAGAAAGACGCGGCGATGGCGCGGTTCTCCAAGGGGGAGACACAGGTGCTGGTGGCAACGACTGTAATAGAGGTGGGGGTGGATGTGCCCAACGCCTCGATCATGGTGATCGAGCGGGCCGAAAGCTTTGGTCTGGCGCAACTGCACCAACTGCGCGGTCGGGTGGGGCGGGGGGCGGATGCATCCACATGCCTGCTGATCTACCAACCGCCCTTATCCGAGACTGGGCGGAGGCGGTTAGAGATCTTGCGCGAAACCGAAGATGGGTTCCGCATCGCGGAAGAGGATCTGGCCATGCGCGGCGCAGGCGACGTAATCGGCACAGCGCAATCCGGGCTGCCACGGTTCCGGATCGCAGATCTGGAACGTCAGGCGGGGTTGATGGCGATGGCCCAGGCGGATGCGCGCAAACTGCTGAGCGATGATCCCGGGTTGACAGGCGAACGGGGCCAGGCAGCGCGGGTGGCACTGTGGCTGATGGAACAGGATAGGGCGATCCGCTTGATCAAGGTTGGCTAGATCTGACACGGTTTGTTCGCGAATGTTCTCAAAAAGTTCTTTACAGCTCGTTTCTGATATGAGAACAAAGGGGCAACAACGCTGAACAGGATATCGCCATGATCGACGCTCTGCACACTGCCCTAACCCGCCGTCCAGCCTCGCTCGCCCAGGATTTGGCGGGGGCCGCTGCGATTGTCGTAATCCTTGTGGTTGGCCTGAACATGCCTCTTTTAACCTGATCCTTCTGCCTGCGGTCTGCTCGAACCGGTCTTTGGCACGCTTTTTCCCCTGTGTGTGTGCCTGATGGCGGATGTGTCCCCATCCGCCGCCTGCCCAAGGCCTGACCGGTCGTCCGAGAGATACGCGCCTTGCCGCCGCCTCCATCCCCGGAGTGCGGCGGCTTTTTTTTGGGGGGCTCTACCCCGCCGCGCGTTCCGCGCGCCCCCCCGGGATACTTTAAGACCAAAGAGGGGCGGGTGGCACTTAGGGGATGATGCGGTTGTACTTTGTGCCTTCGATCGCCGCGCCTGCCAGCAGGCCCGTCTGGCCGAACACGGCCGCGATCACCGGGTCAAGGACCGTGGTCGTCTCAGTCGAAAGATTCTCGCCCCGGTTCGAGACGACATATTCGATATCCGCGCCCGCGGCCCAACCGGGCGACGTTCGGAATTCTGTCAGTGCATCCTCGGTCATGAAGAACAACACGTGGCTGTATTGCTGCGCCCCGATCTGCAAGCCAAAGCTTGCCTGCGTTGCTGAATAGTAATCGACCGTGATCCCGTTGATCTGCAACGCACCGCGGCCGTAGGAAGCGCCGATGCCCAGCCCAGCTTCGGTGATCAGCGGCATGACCAGCATGCCCGCGGCCTTGTTCTGCAGATCCCGCGTGCCTGGATAGTTCGCGGCCATGAAGCCAAGGGTGGCATCGACGCGCTGGTCGATCACATCGCCCCCGTTGGATCCAACACCATTGCCGCAGGCCGCAGTCAGACCTGCAGCCGAGAGTGCGCCCATCAACGTGGCGCGACGCGTGAGAGAAACCATGAATATGCCCTTTATCTTGCCGGATTGCCTCGTGCGACGGCCTTATCTAGCCGTTCGTCCCAAAGTATAGGGGAATGGGCAGAGAGAGTCATTACCCCTTGTGGGTCTTTTGCAACGCTTATGCCTGGCGGGTGGTGAGTGTGCGCGCCATCTCGGGTGCGAAGTAGGTGAGGATGCCATCACAGCCCGCGCGTTTGAACGCCATCAGACTCTCTTCCATCACTTTGGGGCCATGGAGCCAGCCATTCGCACTGGCTGCCTGCAACATCGCGTATTCGCCCGAGACCTGGTAGGCATAGGTCGGTGCACCGAAAGTGTCTTTGACCCGTCGGCAGATATCGAGATAGGGCAGTCCCGGCTTGACCATCACCATGTCGGCACCTTCGGTCAGATCCCGTTCCACCAAACGCAGCGCCTCATCCGAGTTGCCTGAATCCATCTGATACGTCTTCTTATCGCCCTTCAGCGCGCCTGAGGCCCCCACCGCATCGCGGAAGGGACCATAGAAAGCGCTGGCGTATTTCGCGGCGTAGGACAGGATCGACACGTTTACATGGCCCGCGTCTTCCAGCGCCAATCGCATGGCCCCGATCCGCCCATCCATCATATCCGACGGCCCCAGGATATCTGCCCCGGCCTCTGCCTGTGCCAGTGCCATTTTCACCAGCGCTGCAACGCTTTCATCATTCACAATCTCGCCGTCGACGACATATCCGTCATGGCCATTGATGTTATAGGGATCGAGCGCGATATCCGTCATCACCGCGATCTCGGGCACTGCGGCCTTGATCGCGCGCACGGCGCGGTTGGTCAGGTTGTCTGGGCTCCATGCCTCGGCACAGTCTTCGGTTTTTAGTGACGGATCTGTGTACGGAAACAGGCAAATCGCCGGAATGCCAAGGCCTGCGGCCATCTCGGCCGCGCGGACCACGCGGTCAATCGACAACCGCTCAACCCCCGGCATCGACGGGATGGGTTGTGCGATATTGGTGCCTTCGAGGATAAACACCGGCCAGATCAGATCATCCACTGTAAGTGTCACCTGCCGGGTCAGGCGGCGCAGCGCATCGCTGGACTTTGTGCGGCGAAATCGGGTGCTGGGATATGGTCCCATGGTCATGATCTTTGCCCCTTTGGGCTATTGTTGCACCAATCTGGGTCGCACGAACCGCTCGCTATCTCAAGGGTGGCCTTTGCCGCGGCGCGTGGCTAGTGTCCACGCGAAATCGAGCAAGAAAAACAGGACGTCAACGGGTGGACTGGACGCAAACTGTTTTCGAGTTGATCGACATGCGATCCTTCTCGAATCTATGGTATTGGATTGCCTTGGCTGTTCTGTGGTCGACCGCCAGCCATTGGGTGCTGGGAGTGCCGTTCGACATGGTGCAACGCGCCGGGCGCTATGGCGGGCAAGCCGAGATTGATCTGGCCGACATGGTGCGCATCAACGTCAATCGGATCTTCTACGTGGTGCAGTATACCGGAATGTGGCTGACCGCGCTGACAACGGCAATCCTGGTCGGGCTGGTGATCTTGGGCTGGGTCTATGATGTGGAATTCGCCCAAGCCGTGTTTTTGTTGATGATGCCGATGACGCTGGTGGGCCTGTTGAATGTGCATACCGGATCACGCATCCGGGCGACCGCGGCGCAAGGGCTGGCGCTGCGCAAAATGATGCAGCGGCACCGGTTTATCACCCAAGGTTTGGGCGTTGTTTCGATCTTCATCACCGCGCTGTGGGGGATGTACCAAAATCTTCTGGTCGTGGGCCCGCTTGGCGGTTGACACGGGGAACCCCACCGTTAGGTGAGCGCCATGTCCGACGCGCCCGCCCATATCACTGTCTCAGGTGCGCCCGAGGGGTTTGATGCCCACATCCTGCTCGATGAAATCGCCAAAGGCGCGGCGGTCGTTCATGTCGCGCGTGATGACAAGCGTTTGGCGGCGATGGCCGAGGCAATGCGTCTGTGGGCGCCGCAACTGACTGTGCTGACCTTTCCCGGCTGGGATTGCCTACCCTATGATCGTGTGTCTCCCAACGCCGATGTCTCTGCCGCGCGTATGGCCACGCTTGCGGCGTTGGCTCCGGGGCTGGACGGGCCGTTCGTGGTGCTGACCACGCTGAATGCGGTAACCCAGCGGGTGCCAGAGCGGGCGCTGTTGCGCGAGGCGGCGTTTGCGGCGCGCGTGGGTGACCGGATTGACGAGGGGGCATTGCGGGCGTTTCTGGTGCGCATGGGCTTTGTGCAGGCGCCAACAGTGACCGAGCCCGGCGACTATGCGGTACGGGGCGGGATCATCGACATCTATCCGCCGGGGGAAGAAGGGCCTGTGCGGCTCGATCTGTTTGGCGACGTACTGGACGGGGCGCGGCGGTTTGATGCGGTCAGCCAGCGCACGACCGAGACGCTGGGCCGGATCGACCTGGCCCCGGTCAGCGAGGTCATCCTCGACGACGCCTCGATCACGCGGTTCCGGCAAAACTACCGGGCTGAGTTCGGCTCTGCCGGGACCGACGATCCGCTGTACGAGGCGGTGAGCGCGGGGCGCAAGCATGCAGGCGTGGAGCATTGGCTGGGCTTCTTCAATGACCGGTTGGAGACGCTGTTTGACTTCTTGCCTGGCGCCAGCGTGGTGCTTGACGACCAGTTCACCCCCCAGCGCATCGCCCGGTGGGAAGCGATTGCCGATCAATATGATGCCCGGCGAGAGGCGCTGAAGGCACGCTCTCAGCATGACACAGTGTATAAGCCCGCGCCCCCTGGGCGGTTGTATCTGGATGAAGCCGCGTGGGACGGAGCCATGGCTGGGCACCGTGTTGTAAACCTGGCGGCCTTGCCCCAACCGACAGGGCCTGGTGTCACAGATGCGGGCGGGCGCATCGGGCGAGATTTCGCACCCGAGCGCCAGCAGGAAAGCGTCAGCCTTTTCGGTGCTTTGGCATCCCATATTGAAGCGCGGCGCAGTGAGAGCCAGGTGGTGATCGCCAGCTATTCCGAAGGCGCGCGCGAGCGATTGCTGGGCTTACTGGAAGATCAGGACCTGGGCGATGCCCGTCCGATAGGCGATCTGCGCGATGTGCCGGACGGGGCGGGGGGCCTTTATCTGATCGTCTGGGCTTTGGAGCACGGGTTCACCGGCCGCGGTCTGACCGTGATTTCGGAACAGGACGTGCTGGGCGACAGGCTGATCCGCGCACCGCGGCGCAAGCGGCGCGCCGAGAATTTCCTGACCGAACACCAGACGCTTAGCCCCGGCGATTTGATCGTGCACGTGGATCATGGCGTGGGCCGGTATCTGGGGCTTGAAGTAGTGACCGCGTTGGGTGCGGCGCATGAGTGTATCCTATTGGAATATGCGGGCGGCGATCGGCTGTATCTGCCGGTTGAGAACATCGAACTGCTCAGCCGGTTTGGCCATGAAGACGGCCTCTTGGACAAGCTGGGAGGCGGAGCGTGGCAGTCGAAGAAAGCCAAGCTGAAGGAACGCATTCGTGAGATTGCCGACAAGTTGATCCGCGTAGCGGCCGAACGGCACTTGCGCAAGGGTCGCATCCTGGAGCCTCCGCATGGCATGTGGGAGGCGTTTTCGGCTCGGTTCCCGTATCAGGAGACGGATGATCAGTTGAAGGCCATTGAGGAAGTGCTAGAGGATCTGACCTCCGGCACGCCGATGGACCGGCTGGTGTGTGGCGATGTGGGGTTCGGCAAGACAGAAGTGGCGATGCGCGCGGCCTTTATCGCCGCACTGACCGGCGTGCAGGTGGCGGTGATCGCGCCGACAACCTTGTTGGCCCGCCAGCACTACAAGAGCTTCGCCGATCGGTTCCGGGGCTTCCCGGTAGAGGTGCGGCAACTCTCGCGTTTTGTGCCCGCGAAAGAGGCGCAGGCAACGCGCGAGGGGCTGGCGCGCGGTACGGTGGATATCGTGATCGGTACCCATGCGGTGTTGGCCAAGCAGGTGAAGTTCCAGGATCTGGGCCTTCTGGTGATCGACGAAGAACAGCATTTTGGGGTATCGCACAAAGAGCGTCTGAAACAACTGCGCACCGATGTGCACGTCCTGACGCTGACCGCCACACCGATCCCGCGCACGCTTCAACTGTCGCTTACAGGTGTCCGGGATCTCTCAATAATTGGCACGCCGCCGGTCGATCGCCTCGCGATACGAACCTATGTCAGCGAGTTCGATACGGTCACAATCCGCGAGGCCCTGCTGCGCGAGCATTATCGCGGCGGGCAATCGTTCTTCGTCGTCCCCCGCATCGCTGATTTGCCCGAGATGGAGGCGTTCCTGCGCGATGAGGTGCCCGAGGTTAGCGTTGTCGTGGCCCACGGCCAGATGGCGGCGGGGGAGCTCGATGACCGCATGAACGCGTTTTATGACGGAAAATATGATGTTCTGTTGGCGACGACGATCATTGAATCGGGGCTGGATATCCCGACGGCCAACACGATGGTGATCCATCGGGCGGATATGTTTGGGCTTGCGCAGCTTTATCAGATCCGGGGCCGCGTCGGTCGCGCCAAGACGCGGGCTTACGCGTATCTGACCACGAAGCCGCGCACGAAACTGACCCCAACTGCAGAAAAGCGGCTGCGTGTTCTGGGGTCGCTCGACAGTCTGGGGGCTGGTTTTACGCTGGCCAGCCAAGACCTCGATATACGTGGGGCCGGGAACCTCTTGGGAGAGGAACAGTCTGGCCAGGTCCGCGAAGTGGGGTACGAACTGTACCAATCCATGCTGGAAGAGGCGATTGCCAAGATCAGGTCGGGCGAGATGGAAGGGCTCTTGGATGATGACGGCCAATGGGCGCCGACGATCAACCTGGGCGTGCCGGTCCTGATCCCTGAGGATTATGTGCCTGATCTGGATGTGCGGCTGGGTCTCTATCGGCGCTTGTCGGGCCTGCATACCAAGGTCGAGCTAGAGGGCTTCGCCGCGGAATTGATCGACCGGTTCGGCAAGCTGCCCAAAGAGGTGAACACGCTGCTTCTGGTGGTGCGGATCAAGGCCGAGTGCAAGAAGGCCGGGATCGCGCGATTGGACGGGGGCCCCAAGGGTGCGACGATCCAGTTTCACAACGACAAGTTCGCCAATCCCGAGGGGTTGGTGGAGTTCATTCAGGATCAACGCGGGATGGCGAAGGTCAAGGACAACAAGATCATCGTGCGCCGGGATTGGACGCGCGACAGCGACAAGATCAAGGGCGCGTTCGCGATTGCGCGGGATCTGGCGGTAAAGGTGAAGGCGAAGGTGGGTGCTCCCTCACCCTAACCCTCTTCCCCGAGGGGAGAGGGGACGTGTCCCGCCTCGGTCGCTGGCTACCTTCTTGTCCCCGACTGTATTCCCTATCCCCTTTGGGGAGAGGGCTAGGGTGAGGGGGCGGCTACACTGCTCCGCCATACTCTCCCCGCGCCGGGTAACTTTTCTCAATGGCAAAATCCACGGCGCTTAACAGTTCCGAAAAATGCGGACGCACAAATGGCATGGTTTGAACGCTCATGTAGTACAGCGTGTGATCGGGGTTCACCAAAAATAGCCCCGGCTCGGCAAACAGCGCAGGCTCTTCGATCCCGATAGAGGTTTTCCCCCGAGAGGTCGAAATATACAGCCCCCATTCGCGCGCCTTTGCCAATCCCAGGTCGTAGCCGAACCGCAGATCTCCCTGGCCTACTTTTTCGGCCATCCCTTGTGCCCGCTCTTGCGCATCCGACGAAATCGCCACGGTCGCCACACCGCGTTTGGCGAACTCCGGTGTCAGGCGGACCAGTTCCTTCAGATACGTCGCGCAAATTGGGCAGTGCAGGCCGCGGTAGAAACAGATCACCGTCCCGCGCTCGGCCGTCTCAGCGCTCAGATCGAAGGTGGCGCCGCCCAGCAGCGGCACGGACAGGTCGGGCGTCTTTTGCCGGGGCATCAGAACAGCGGGGGTAATCTCATCTTTCATGCGCGTGACTCCTTCATCGCGTCGGGGGCAGGGTCGCCGAGTTTTCGTGTGATCAGAAACCCGATCACAGCGCAAATCAACACGCCGAGAACAAGTGCCCGGGGTGTGCCGTCAAACGCCAGCCCGATGGGCACCGCGATCATCACCGCAACCATCGTGGCGACCGACCCCACAATCGACGCGGTCAGCCCCGCCATGTGGCCCATGGGCGCCATGGCCAACGCGTTCAGATTGCCGATAGTCAGCCCAGCCATAAGGAAAACGCCGGTGGTCCACATTACATAAACGGGAAAATACAGCACCTCTGGCACCGCATTGGTCAAAAGTGCTGCGGCCATCGCGCCAGAGATCACGATCTGGGTCAGAAGCGTGATCTTCACAACCCGGCGCATTCCAAGGCGCAACACGATGGCTGCGTTCAAGATACTGCCGCTGCCTGACAGCAACGCGATTAGCGCAAACCACCAGTGAAACGTGTCCCCCCGTCCAAAAGTGACGTCAAACACCGGCTGAGTGCTGGCCAGAACCGTGAACAGCATTCCAAAAGTCAGTGACAACACCATCATCGTCAGAAGCACCTGCCGGTTGGCGAAGACCTCCACAATGCCGCCGCGCAAGACAGACATCTCAAAGGGACGGCGCCGGGCGACGGGCAGGGATTCCGATAGGCGCAGGGCCAGCCAAGTCATGGTGAACACAGCGAACACAACGAAGGCGACAAAAATGCTGCGCCAACCCGCCAGCGCGATGATGCCTGCGCCGATGGCCGGGGCGACGGCGGGGATGAGCGTAAAAATCATCATCACAAAGCTCATCAATTGCGCCATTTGCCGGCCTTCATAAAGGTCACGGATGATGGCGAGCGACACGACGCGCGGCCCGGCGGCCCCCAATCCCTGCAAAACGCGGGCGATCAACACCAATTCCAGCGTTTGCGCTGCCCAGGCCAGCGCTGCGCCCAGAACGTACAACGCCGCGCCCGCAAAAATCACCGGCTTGCGCCCGAACGCATCGGACAACGGCCCGGTGAACATCGTCCCGATCCCCATGCCCAGCACAAAGCTTGTGATGATCAGCTGCGCCCGGTTTGGCGCATCGGGGCTCAGCTCTGCCGCGATTTCCGGCATGGCGGGCAGCATGGCATCAATGGAAAATGCAATCGTCGCAAACAGCATCGCCATTAGGGCTATGAATTCGGGGCGCGACAGACGCTCAGGCATCGCTGGGGGCTTTGGCAAGCTCATCGATGACTTGCGCCCACAACTCAGGCGGCTGGGCACCTGGGACGACGTGCTGATTGGCCACCACGAAAGTGGGCACGCCCGTCACACCGCGCTCGCGGGCATGGGTGTCGCGAGCGCGGATATCGTCGGCATCTGCATCTGATGACAGAAGGCGGTCGGTCATCCCGCGATCAAGGCCCGCTTTCTCGGCGATATCCAGAAGGACGCCGGTGTCCCCGATATCGCGCCCCTCGCGAAAGTATGCACGGAACAGCGATGATACGATCGCGGTTTGCCGCCCCTCAACCCCGCCCCAATGGATCAAGCGGTGGGCGTTGAGCGTGTTGGGCGTGCGTTTGATACCGGCAAAATCAATCTCAACCCCCGCGGCCTCTGCCGCTTCGGCGATCTGGGCGTAGACGGCGACAGCGCGATCCTTGCCGCCAAACTTCGTCTCCAGGTATTCGCGCCGGTCCATGCCTCCCTTGGGCATATCTGGATTCAGCTGGAACGGGTGCCACTCAATCTCGAACGGGTGGTCGGGATGGGCCTCGAGCGCGCGATCCAGATGGGTCTTGCCGATCAGGCACCAGGGACAGATCGGGTCGGACAGGATATCAAGTTTGATCATTGCGGGCCTCGTAAGTGCGGCGCAGGTGCTGGCGCGCGAGCTTGCCATTGGCGCTTGTGGGCAGGGTATCGACATGGATGTACAGGCGCGGTGTCTTGTAGCGCGCGATGCGATCCGACATATGCGCCGAAAGAGCGGTCGGGTCCAGTTCGTTCTGGGCGGTGTAGAAGGCGGCAATCACGGTGGTGTCCGCCTTCACGGTCACCTCGACCGCGGCGGCTTCACTGATCTGCGGGTGTTCGGTCAGCGCGGCCTCAATTTCCAGCGGTGACACACGGTAGCCCCCGGCGTTCATCATATCGTCGTCGCGGCCCAGATAGGCGATGGCCCCATCGTCCTGCATGACCACCAGGTCGCCGGTTTGAAACCAGTCACCGGCATAGCGGGTCTGGGTTTCGGCCGCGTGTCCCAGATAGCCCAGCATGAGCCCCGGATCGCTGCGATGGACCGCCAGTGTGCCTTGCTTGCCGCGCGACGTTGGCGCGCCTTGCGCATCCAGCACGGCGATGTGGCGACCGGTCTGCGGATAGCCCAGCGTGCCGTCGGGCGCCGGGCGTGCAGGGCTGCCTGACAGGAAGGTGGAACACTCGCTCATCCCGAACGCCTCATAAATCGGGGTGCCAGTGTGCCGTGTCCAGGCGGCACGTAGCGTGTCGGGCAGTTTTTCCCCCGCCGACAGCCCGTGACGCAGCTTTGGCAGAGACAAGGGTACATCGGGTTTCAGCATCTGACGGTATACGCCCGGTGCGGCGGCGAAGATCGTCGCATCATGGCGTCGCATCAGCAGCGGCAATTGCGCTGGCGTAACACCCGGCCCGGGGATCAGCGCGGTTGCCCCGGCGGCCCAAGGGTCCATCAACCCAGTGCCCAGGGTATAGGTCCAGTTGAACGCCCCGGCATGCAGCACCCGGTCTTCAGCCGTTAACCCATACCAGCCCTCGCGCATCATCCCACGCGCCCAGATCGCTCGGTGTGCATGAACGACGGCGCGCGGACGACCCGATGTGCCTGAGGTGAACACGATGTAGCCAGGTCGCTCGGGGTTGCCGAGGCGCGGGGTGCCGGGGGGATGAGTGTGCCAGGCAGCGAGCCCGGCGAGATCGACAATTGGGGTCTGTGTCGCAGGCATCGGCAGCGCAGGATCGGCGAAGATCATAGCGGGCACGATCTGGGTGAGGACGTCATCGATCTCAGCTGGGGTGAGCTGGGACGACACCGGGACAGGGACCATACCCGCGGCCACGGCCCCTAGAAACGCGATTGGAAACTCCACCGTGTTTCCCAGATGCAAAAGCACCCGCGCACCTGGCGAGTGGCCTTTGCGCTCCAAAGCCCCGGCCACGCCCAATACGGCCTCAGACAGGCGACCAAAGCTCCACCGTTCTGCGCCGGCGGAGCCCAGGACCGCGAGCGCGATCTTTTCTGGCGTCTGTGTAGCGGGCGCCAGAACATGGGCGGCCAGGTTGAACGGCGCGGGGCAGGGGGGCGAGGGGCCGGTATTGACGACGGACAGCACGCACTAGCGCTAGGCCGCGTCCGGTCGCATTGCAAGCGGGTGGGGCGTTGGACTATACGCCGCCCCATGGCGCAAAAACCCGAACCCAGCCTGATCCGTCTGGCCCGTGAGACCGGCGACGCGCCCGATGCGCAGCCGCTGGATCTGGGCGTGCGCGTGCGTGAGTTGCGGCGCGCCTCAGACTGGACGCTGGAACAGGCGGCAAAGCAGGCGGGGTTGGCGCGATCCACCCTGTCAAAGATCGAAAACGGGCAGATGTCGCCTACCTATGCCGCGCTGAAGAAGCTGGCCACTGGCCTTGGCGTGTCCGTGCCGCAACTGTTCACCCCGCCGCAAGTTGCCCATGCAGGCGGGCGCATGGCCGTCACACGGGCTGATGACGCGCGAAGCCACGCCACCGCGACCTATGAGCATGAGTTGATGGCAGGCGCGCTGACGCAAAAGGCGATGCTTCCCTACCGCGCCCGCATTCGCGCGCGGTCGATGGAAGAATTTGATGGTTGGGTGCGCCATGACGGGGAAGAGTTTCTGTACGTCCTTACCGGCGTTATCCGGCTTTATACCGAATTTTATGAGCCGATCGACATGCGACGCGGCGACAGCGCGTATTACGATGCCACGATGGGCCACAACGTCATCTCACTCAGCGACGATGACGCGACAATCCTCTGGGTGACTGCACTGGGCTGACGCCCGCTCCCACATCCAATCTTGCACAGCCTCAGCTGCTTCCGACAGGGTCAGGTCGTGACGATCGGCGAGATGCCCGACAAACAAGTGCCGGTCGCCCTTGATACCTGTGAGATACGTCGCATCCGTTTCAGGCCAGCGTTGCTTGATCTGATTCACTGCTTCGGTCCACGCCGTCTGAACATCCCGCCACATCGCATTCACCCTAAATGATTTTTCAGGGGTAGAGTGACCGGAACAGTGTGAAAATATAGCTAACCTTCTGCGAACAACCACCGCGCGAAGAACACCGCGAGGATCGCGCCGACAATCTGCATGGCGATGAACATCGGCGCATTGGCGGGGTCGATGCCTGCGAAGGTGTCGCTCAGGCCTCGCGCAATGGTTACAGCAGGGTTGGCAAAGCTTGTGGAGGCGGTGAACCAATAGGCGCCGGTGATATACAGCGCGACCAGGGCTGGTACTGCTTCAGGCCTGTGGCGGAGACCGCCGAAGATCACGGTAAGAAGGCCGAAGGTCGCAACGATCTCTGCCCACCATTGTGCGGCACCGGTGCGCATGGTGGTGGAAAGCTGCAAGACCGGCAACTCGAACATCAGATGCGTGGCCCAGACGCCCAGAATACCAGCCGCGATCTGCACGGCGATGAAGGAGAGCGCGAGGGGTAGGGGGATTTCACCTCGCAACAGGAACGCCAGCGTCACTGCGGGGTTGAAATGCGCGCCTGAGATCGGGCCTAAGATCGTGATGATCACGTACAGGATCGCGCCCGTGGCGATTGCGTTGGCCAACAGCGCCACGGCGGTGTTCCCGTCAGCGAGCGCCGCGCCCATGATGCCCGACCCGACCACACCGATTAGCAGGAATGCGGTGCCCAGCGCCTCGGCGGCCAGTTTTGCAATCATCGGGTCGCGCTACAGCGCGTCGGCGACAGCGCGCGACCCGGCTGAGATATCGCGGCCCAAACCCTCAATCGTGGCGCATCCGGCCAGGGTGCCCAGGAACAGAACAGCCAATGCAAGCGTCTTCATTGTTTTATTCCTCATACCACCACACGTCGGGCTGAAACCCGATCCAGTCACCATATATCGGTAGTCGCGAGGGATATTTGAGTTCTTTCACATGGGCAAGGCGCGCAACCGGATTGTGCCAAAACGGGATCACATAGCGGCCCGTGGTCAACACCCGGTCCAGCGCACGGGTGGCGGCGATGAACTCTTCCTGGCTGCCCGCGTTCAGGATGCGGTCGATCATCGCCTCTGCCGCAGGGCTTTTGACCCCCATCCAGTTGCGTGAACCTTCGGTATCGGCTGCTTCCGACCCCCAGTAGAGCATCTGCTCATTGCCGGGCGATAGCGACAGGCCGCGGGTGTAATATGCCATGTCGAAATCGAACGCGGTCGTGCGTTCCTTGTATTGAGCGCTGTCGACCGTTGAGACGGTTGGCGTAATCCCCAGACGCGACAGGGCGCTGACATAGATATCGACGATCCGCTGGTTTTCGCTCGATCCCTGGTTCAGGACAATCTCAAAGGTGAAGGGCGCACCGTCGGCATTGACCAAGATGCCGTTCTGCACCGTCCATCCGGCCTCTTCAAACAGCGCTGTCGCTGCTCGTATGCCCGCGCGGTTCCGCTCTGATCCGTCTGACACGGGCAAGGTATAGCCTTCGAGCGCGCCGGGTGCCAACTCATCCGCGTAGGGTTCCAGCAATTCAAGCACCAGGCCCTCAGCCGGGCCCTCTTGCATGCCCAGGACCGAGTTGGAGAAGTATGAGGTGATCCGCGGTGCCTCGCCCCCGTTCAACAACTGGTTCACGAACTCAAAGTTGAACGCGGTAATCATCGCCTCGCGCACGCGCCAGTCCTGGAAGATCGGGTTGCGGGTGTTCATCACCAGCCCGGTGATACCTGAAGGACGTTCATGCGGGATGAGCGATTTGACAACATCGCCCGAAGCGACGGCGGGGAAGTTGTACTGTTCCTCCCACTTCGCTGCGTTCGTTTCGCGCATCGTGGTCAGGATCCCGGCCTTGAAGGCTTCAAACATCACCGCGGCGTCGCCGAAGAACTCCATCCGGATCTCGTCCAGGTTGTTGGTGCCCCGCCGCAGCGGGATGTCTGCGCCCCAGTAGTCGGGATTGCGTTTCAAAGACACGAAGCGTCCGGCCTCGTAGTCGTCGATCACGTAGGGCGCGGTGGAAATTGGGATTGTCTCAATCCCCGACTCGGCAAAATCGACGCCGTCCCACTGTGCCTTCTTCAGGATTGGACGGAGGCCCATGATGAGGGGCAACTCGCGATCGGCCTCATTGAAGGTGAAGCGCACTGTGCGGGGGGCCACCTCCTCGGCGGTGGCGACCTTGTTCCAGGTGCCGTGATAGCGGGGATGCCCGACGGTGCCGAGCGTCTCATAGGACCAGAGCACGTCCTCGACGGTCACCGGGCTGCCATCAGAGAAGCGCGCCTCTTCGCGAATCGTGAACTCTACCCAGGTCCGCTCGTCATTCGTCTCGACCGATTCGGCGAGCAGGCCGTAAAGCGTGAACGGCTCATCATAACTGCGACCAAGCAGTGACTCGTAGGCCAGAAACCGGAGTTGCCAGGGAACGCGCCCTTTCAGGATGTGCGGATTGAGCGAATCGAAGCTGCCCACTTCGCCCTGCACGATCCGCCCACCCTTGGGCGCGTCGGCGTTCACATGGGGCAAAGACACAAAATCCGGTGGGAGCGCGGGGTCCCCGTACATAGCTATGCCATGGGCGGGTTCGGCGGAGGCCTGGAATGGCACCGCAAGCAACGCGGCTGCCACAAGGGCCCCGCGCAGATTTGCTGCAAAGTTTGTGATCATTTCGGAAACAATCCTGTCGGGGCCTGTATGTATTGGGGCCAACCGTAATTGGGGTTTCGTGCCTTTTCAAACTTTTAGCTTGGCCACCGGCGAAGGCTTGCGTATAAAGAGGGCACTGCTCGATAGGTTTCTTGCCTGTATGAAACCTGCCTCAATAACTTAGCGCCCGCCTTGTGCGGGCGTTTTTTTTTTGGCAGGCCTGGTACGGGACACCTGCGGCGCAGCCCGCCCCCCGGCACCACCAGACACGACCCCGCCCCTTCCTTTCGCACCTGCAGCATGTATTGTCGCGGCGACGCACCAAAGGAGAAGGCCCCATGTCGCTGTCAGGAAAAACCGCAATCGTCACCGGATCGAACTCTGGCATCGGATTGGGCGTCGCGACCGAGCTGGCAAAGGCGGGGGCGGACGTGGTTCTCAACTCTTTTTCAGATCGCGATGAAGACCATTCGCTGGCCAAGGGCGTCGCCGATGAGACGGGCACAAATACCCGCTACATCAAGGCGGACATGTCGAAGGGCGACGAATGCCGCGCGTTGATCGAGAAAGCGGGCGCCTGCGATATCCTGATCAACAACGCAGGGATCCAGCATATCGCGGGCATCGACCAGTTCCCGGTAGAGAAATGGGACGCAATCATCGCCATCAACCTTTCCTCGGCGTTCCACACAACCGCCGCTGCGCTGCCAGGCATGCGCGCGGCTGGGTGGGGCCGGGTGATCAACATCGCCTCGGCCCACGGCTTGACGGCATCGCCCTACAAGTCGGCTTATGTGGCGGCCAAGCACGGGATCGTTGGGATGACCAAGACCGTGGCGCTTGAAACTGCAGAAGAGCCCATAACCGCCAATGCGGTCTGTCCGGGCTATGTGCTGACCCCGCTCGTGGAGGCGCAGATTCCCGACACGATGAAAGAGTACGACATGAGCCGCGAGGATGTGATCCGCAATGTCATGCTGACCCGCCAGCCTTCGAAAGAGTTCGCCACGGTGGAGCAGATGGGCGGGACTTGCGTGTTCCTGTGCTCGGACGCCGCGGCGCAGATCACCGGCACGACGATCAGCGTTGATGGCGGGTGGACCGCGCTCTAGCGGATGCGCGCGCCTGAGCCCACCGGTCGCAGGAGTATTTTTGCCAAGATGAACACACGACGGAAAAAGCCCGTTCAGATCAACCTGGCCCTACAGGGGGGCGGGGCGCATGGGGCGTTCACATGGGGTGTTCTGGACCGCCTGCTTGAAGACGAGGGGATCGAGGTTGCCGCGATCTCTGGCACGTCGGCCGGGGCGCTGAATGGGGCGGCATTCAAGGCCGGGATGATCGAAGATGGGCGCGAGGGGGCCAAGCGCAATCTGGACTGGTTCTGGGGGCAGGTTGGCGCGCTAAATGATACGCGCCTGGCCGACTGGATGGCCGAAATCTCGCCCGCGCCTGGGATTATTGCGCAAGCTTTGGAAAACTCACTGCCTTATTCGCTCGCGGATGCGGCGACGCGGGTGATGTCGCCTTATGCCTACGGGCCATTCTACCAGAACCCGCTAGAGCGGATCGTCAAACGCTTCCACTATGAAAGTGTGTGTGCCCATTCGGGGCCGGCGCTGTTTATCTCGGCCACCAATGTGCGCTTGGGCAAGATCCGGGTGTTTTCCTATGAAGAGATCACCACCGATGTGATGATGGCGTCCGCCTGTCTGCCGACGCTGTTCCAGGCGGTAGAGATCGACGATGCCACCACCGGACGGCGCGAGGCGTTTTGGGATGGTGGCTATACCGGGAACCCGGCGCTTTTCCCGCTGTTCAATTCGAAACTGCCGCGCGATGTGGTGGTAGTGAACATCAACCCGCTGGAGCGCGATGAAGTACCGGTAACGCCTCAGGACATCCTGAACCGGATCAACGAGATCAGCTTTAACTCGTCGCTTCTGCGGGAGCTGCGGGCAATCCAGTTCGTGCGCAGTCTGATCGCCGATGGGCGGATTCAGACGGGTTCGATGAAAGACGTACTGGTGCATATGATCGCTGATGATGCGCTGATGACCGAACTCAGCGTGGCGACCAAACTGATGCCGCAGCCTGTGGTACTGCACAAGCTGAAGCAGGCGGGGCGCGAGGCTGCGGCGGCGTTTCTAGAAGCGCACAGGGATGATCTGGGCAAACGGCCCAGCGTCGATCTGCCTGCGATGTTCAGCTAGCCCTATCGATCCGCGGGCGATCATCCGCGGGCGCGATGTAATCGGGTCGCCCGTTTTCCACCTGGTCTGAGGGGTAAACGAGCCCTGCAGAGATGATCAGCTTGGCGGCGTCTTCCACCGACATATCAAGCTCGATCACGTCGGCCCGTGGCAGGAACAACAAAAAGCCCGAGGTCGGGTTGGGTGTCGTGGGCAGGAAGACAGAGACCTTGCCGCCCTGCACGGGGATCCCTGCATCCACTTCACCCTTGGCCGTGGACGAGATGAAAGCAATCGCCCAGATCCCCTTGCGCGGATATTCGACCAGGCAGGCCTTGTCGAAGCTGCGGTCGGACTGATTGAACACCGTCTCGGCAATCTGTTTCAGCCCGCCATAGACGGAGCGGACAACGGGCAGGGTTTCAACGACGCCCTCTGCCCAGCGCAGCAGCGATCGTCCGATGAAGCCCTTGGCCACCCAGCCCACAAAGATGGTGAAGATCAGGAAAAAGATCACGCCCACGCCGCGCAGGTTGATTCCGATGTACTGCTCGGGCGAAAAGCGGTCGGGTACAAGGGGCAGAACCACCCCGTCGATCCAGCCCACGACCGTCCAGATCAGCCAGATTGTCAGGCCGATGGGCGCGATCACGATCAGCCCGGCCAGGAAACTGTTGCGCAATCCCCCAAGAACCGGGTGACGCCGCTTTTTCGGCTGATCCATCTCGTCGAACGGAGTTGTCATCGCGTTATCCCAAACACCGGGGTGAACGTAAGATGTCCGGCATCAAACGACAATGGTCGCGCAGGTCTCCGCGGCTATTCAGCGCCTTGCCGGGCAATCTCGACCGCGATCTCGGCGGCAAGTGCGGCATTGTTGAGCACCAGTTCGATATTGGCCTCAAGGCTCTGGCCCTCAGTCAGCTCAAACAGGCGCTGCAATAAAAAAGGTGTCACCGCCTTGGCCGCAACTTGGGCGGCGCGGGCCTCAGCCTCGGCCTGGGCGATCAGGGGGGCGAGGGTATCAGCGGGAATTTCGACCGCTTTGGGGATCGGGTTGGCAATCAACTGCCCGCCCGAAAGCCCTAAGGCCCTGCGCATGCGGTGCGCGCGCGCAATCTCGGCCGCGCTGTCGAGCCGTAACGGGGCGCGCAGGTCAGAGCTTTGAGACCAGAAGCCGGGCAGAGTATCCTGGCCCACGGCAATCACGGGCACGCCGAGGGTTTCCAGAACTTCTAGCGTCTTTGGCAAATCAAGAATTGCCTTGGCCCCGGCGGCGACAACGCTGATGGGTGTGCGGGCCAGTTCCTGAAGATCGGCTGAGATGTCAAAGCTGTCTTCGGCCCCGCGATGCACCCCGCCGATGCCGCCCGTTGCGAAAACCTCGATGCCGGCCAGATGTGCAGCGATCATCGTCGCGGCCACCGTTGTCGCGCCTGTGCGTCCCTGTGCCATGCAAACGGCGATGTCAGCGCGCGACAGTTTGTCGACTTCCTCGGCCTGGGCAAGCTGGGTCAGAGCCTGGGTTTCAAGTCCCACATGCAGGGTGCCCTCGATCACAGCGATCGTGGCAGGCGTTGCTCCGTTTTCGCGGACCGCAGCCTCAACCGCTTGCGCTGTTTCGAGGTTTTGCGGGTGGGGCATGTCATGGGTGATGATCGTGGATTCGAGCGCAACCACGGGAGTTCCAGTTTCAAGGGCTGCGGCCACGTCGGCAGAGGGGGTGAGAATGGTCATGAGGGGACATCTCCGGAAACATACGCCGCGGCGGTATCGAGCGCACGGTCGAGAGCCTGTTGGGGCGAGGCACCGCCACGTTCGGCAGCGATATGGGCGGCCATAAAGGTGTCGCCCGCACCGGTGACGCGGGTGACCAATACCTCGGGCGGGCAGGCGGTGACGACGCCATGCGCACCCGCATCCGCCGCATTGCGCCCGCCATCGGTGACGAGCACGCGGGCTTTGCCGCGGTGGCGCAGGACGCGGGCGGCGTCGATAGACGTGGCGGGTCTATCTTTCACCAAAAGGCCCGCTTCCTCGAGGTTCACGTAGAGTGTCGCGTGCGCGCATTCGAGCAGGGGTTGCAGGCGCTCGGCTTTGCCGGGGGAGGCAGGCGCCACGCGCAGGTCGGCGGCGCGGAACGCGGGCGCGGTGGCAATCTCAGTCAGAAGTGTCTGGGTGAGGTTTCCGTCGAGCGCGATCTGACCCTCAAACGGCGCCTCGAGCGTTCCCAAGCGGCCATCGTGGAGTGGATCGAGAATACGCGCCCCCGCGGCCTCGAGCGAATGGGCGTCCGCGATAGCTGCGACCAGCCCGTTTGCGCCTTCGACCGCCATGTAGCGATCGGTCGGGAGATCCTCGGAGTGATAGATGTAATCCGTAATCATTCCCAACCTTTTGCACGCGGCCAACAGTTCTTGCCCTTCGGCATCGCGCCCAATTGCGGTCAGAAGTGCAGGGGTCAGCTGAAAGCGGCGCAGCGTCATGGCGATATTCATCGCCACCCCGCCCGGCAACCGGGTGATCCGGCCCGGTACGTCCGAACCCACGCGCATCACCGCATTGGCCCGTCCGATCACGTCCCAAAGGACCGATCCGATGCATAAGATATCTGGTGTCTGGCCCATGCCCCGCCTCTGCGTCTGTCTTGTCGGGGGTATTCCCGCAGGGTGCAAGGGGGCGCTGCCCCACGTCGCCCGTGCGGGCGCCGCCCCCCGGGATATTTTACGACCAAAGAAATCAGGCGCGAAACGGGTAGCGGTCCGGCTCTTCGAAGATGTCGAGCGCAATGGTGCCTGCGGGGACGGCGGCGGCGTGTTCGGTACCAGACGGGATGGTATAGCTTTCGCCCGGCCCATAGGTGCGGGTCTCTCCGTTCATCGTCAGCTCCAGCGTCCCGGCCAGCACCGTGCCCCATTGTCCTTTGTGTGCGTGCGGGGGCAGGGTAACGGGCTTGTGGAAGGTAAACAGCACCATCAACCCGTGATTTGATCGGATGGCATTGGTCGTGACCACATCGTCGGGAAACGGGATGTCGAGGGCAGGCATATCTGTGATGAAGGCGGGAAGGTGCATTGGGACGCTCCGATGGCTGTTTAGGTCACGCTAACGGGCGGGGAAGGGCTTTGCCAAGGTCGGGCTTGCCAAGGGGTTTGGCATCCCCTATACGCGCGCTCACTTCACAGGCGGGGCTTGGGCCTTGCGGGGGAGACATCCCCGTGGGTCCGCCGGTTGAGCACATGCTCTGACGTTCCGCCGAGGCTTAAACCGGAAAGGATACGTGCATGGCACTGCCTGATTTCTCCATGCGTCAGCTTCTTGAAGCGGGCGTTCACTTTGGCCACCAGACCCAGCGATGGAACCCGCGTATGCAGGAGTTCATCTATGGCGATCGGAACGGCATTCACATCCTCGACCTGACGCAGACGGTGCCCATGCTGGACGCGGCGCTGAACGTCATTCGCGAAACTGTCGCGAAGAACGGACGCATCCTGTTCGTCGGCACCAAGCGTCAGGCGCAGCGCCCAATCGCGGATGCGGCCGAGAAGTGTGCGCAATACTACATGAACCACCGGTGGCTGGGCGGCACGCTCACCAACTGGAAAACTGTCAGCCAGTCGATCCAGCGTCTGAAAGCGATTGATGAGCAGATGGCAGAGGGTTTTGATGGCCTGACCAAGAAAGAGCGTCTGGGTATGGAGCGCGACCAGGCCAAACTGCAGGCCTCGCTTGGCGGGATCCGCGAAATGGGCGGTGTGCCGGATCTATTGTTCGTGATCGACGTGAACAAAGAAGACCTGGCGATTGCTGAGGCCCGCAAGCTAGGCATTCCGGTTGTGGCCGTGGTTGACACGAACTGCTCACCCGACGGTGTGGACTACATCATCCCCGGCAACGACGACGCGGCACGGGCGATTGCACTGTACTGCGATCTGGCAGCACGGGCCGCCCTGGATGGGATGAGCGCGCAGTTGGGGGCCGCTGGCGTAGATGTCGGCGCTCTGGCCGAAGGCAGCGTGGAAGAGGCGATTGCCGAAGAGGCTCCCACTGCGGAAGCATCTGCGGCGGAAGCGCCTGCCGAAGCCGCCGAGGCCGCTACTGAAGAGGCCAAGCCCGAAGACGCACCCGCAACCGCAAGCTGAGCCGCGTCACAGAACTGATACAGGGCGCGGGATAGACCCGCGCCTGATCCGTATACCTTAGATTTGAGGAGAGCCAAGAGATGGCTATCACCGCCGCACTCGTAAAAGAGCTCCGCGACAAAACCGGCGCGGGCATGATGGACGCCAAGAAGGCGCTGACCGAAGCCGCAGGCGACATGGAAGCCGCCGTAGACTGGCTGCGCACCAAGGGCCTGGCGAAGGCCGCCAAGAAATCGGGCCGGACGGCCGCCGAAGGTCTTGTCGCCGTTGAGGTTGACGGTGGTAAGGGTGTGGCCGTTGAAGTGAACTCTGAAACCGACTTCGTCGCCAAGAACGCGGAGTTCCAGGAGATGGTTGGCGCTATCGCCAAGGCTGCCACCGCAGTCGATAGTGTCGAGGCATTGGCCGCGGCGGATCTGGGCGGCAAGTCTGTGGCCGATACGATCACCGACAAGATCGCCACCATCGGCGAAAACCTGGGCTTGCGCCGGATGGAAGCGCTGCACGGTGAAAAAATGACGTCATACATCCACAACGCGGCGGCTGACGGCATGGGCACCATCGGTGTTCTGGTGGCCTATACCGGCGATGATGACGCGTTCGCACGGGGCGTCGGCATGCACATTGCCGCCATCAACCCTGCGTCTTTGTCAGAGGCAGATCTGGATCCCGCGATCATAGAAAAGGAAAAATCCGTACAGATGGATATTGCGCGCGAAAGCGGCAAGCCAGAAGCCGTGATCGAAAAGATGATCGGTGGGCGGATGCAGAAGTGGCTTTCTGAGGTCACGCTGCTGAACCAGGCTTACGTGAAATCCGAAGATGGCAAGACCACTGTAGGCGATGCGGCCAAGGCGGTTGGTGTAGAGATTACTGGCTTCGTACGCCTGGAAGTGGGCGAAGGGATCGAAGTTGAGAAGGAAGACTTCGCAGCCGAGGTTGCCAAGGCCGCCCAAGGCTAAACACAGTGAAATGGCGGCGCATCGGGACAAATGCGCCGCCTGACATCGCGACAATTCATGTCTTGGTCGGGACGTGTCTTTCGGTGTCACGATGGCTGCCGGCCCTTCGGATGAAATAATCCGATCAGACCGGCCCCTGCACCCGATTCCCGAAAATTGCAGGCCGAGCCGCAGGCTGTTCCCTAGCTGTAATGCCACCACTCACGGAACAGTTGGAGAGTGCCGCGAACGCTTTGACTGAAAAAGTATGGAATACCATACCTACGTTAAAGTAGCCCAACGGACAGCGTTAAAAAGCCGTTAATGTCTGGCGCTAACGTATTGGCAGGTAGATTTGATTTTGTACCGCAGCTTTCAAAACAGCCTCTGCTGACGTCGCCGCGCCCAAACGTTGACGCGCGAGGCGCAGGTGTTTCTCAACCGTCACCGGCCTGAGCTTCATGGCTTTGGCGATTTCGAGCGTAGTGCGGCCCACACCCACAAGTTGCAAAGCCTCACGCTGTCGCACGGTCAGTCGGCGCTGGCGAGAGAGATGGGGCAGGGCGGTCAGGCACCGATGCGCCAAACGACACATATTGATGATGCCGGGGCCGTGGGTCTGCCACACCTGCTCCACTTCAGAGCGCTCTAGAGATTTGCGGGCAAATAGCACCATGCCGGCACGCCAGCAAGGCGGTGTCTCTCCGAAACTGAGCGAATAGCCCGCCGAGACACCGAATTGCTGGTGGAAAGACACCAGATCGCGCAGCGCACGCGCCCGGCCAGTACCATCCGCTTTGCCCCATGCCCATGGTCTCGCGGCATCCGTACCTTCGCCCCAGGCCATGATCGGCGGGATCAGGTAGTGGCCATCGGTCAAAAACTTCTCGCGATACGCGTCGGGCATGTTGGTCCAAAGGACCATATCGTCCGGGGTCGGTGTTGCGTTCGGATCGGCTTGATACGCCAAGCCATAGATCACTCGATCAAAGCCGTATTCGTTCACCAGGTCGAGGTGAAGTTCCCAAACCTCAACCGCCGATGTCGCCGTCAGAACGCGGTCAATATGCTCACGCATCGCCTGAGACATGTGCGGCCAGCGCCCGCAGCGCGAGGTCATAGCCCTGTGGCCCAAACCCGCAAATCACGCCGACCGCAACGGGTGAGATATGGCTATGATGGCGAAAATCTTCGCGGGCAAAGGTGTTTGACAGGTGAAGCTCAACCACAGGAACGACGACGCCCGCGATTGCATCTCGCAGTGCGACCGAAGTGTGGGTATAGGCGCCCGCGTTTAGGATGATCCCGGCATGGGTTCCATCCGCCGCCTGGATTGCATCGACCATCGTGCCTTCGTGGTTGGATTGCACGCAGGTCACGTCAAACCCCAGCGATCCGCCAACCTTACGGCACATTTCCTCGATCTCAGCCAATGTCGTGTGGCCGTACATCCCGGGTTCACGTTTGCCCAAGAGGTTCAGGTTCGGGCCGTTCAGTATAAGCAGCGACGCCATGGCAAGATCTCCTGTGGACGGTGCCTAGCGCGCCAAAGGGGGCGGTGTCGAGATTTGCGGCGCTCTGTGGTGTGTTAGCGGGCGGGATGCGTGTATGGATGACACAGGGTGCACATGGCTCAGGTCGACCCATTATTAACATAATATTGATTATACGAATTACGGAACACACCCTAGGGCCTCACCCAATCAACCGTGAGCCACCCTCGCTAGCCTCTTCGTAGTGCTGCCGCAGCCGTTGCAACGCGATGCGCAAGACGATCTTTCCCGATCGTGCCGACCAGCCCATGCGCTTTTCTGCGGCCTCCAGCCCTTCCAGAAAGCAGCAGCAGCGCAGCGCCATGTCACCCAGGCCTGGACCCAGATCTGTCAAGGCCGCCATCACGCGGTCGCGCGCGCCCTCTGCGCCGCCCGACCCACCAGCGTGGTGGCCGGTGCCGCGGTGGCCGCCAGTCAGAAACTTTTCCCAGTTCTGTGTGATCCGCGGACCCATCTGTGCCAGTTCGAAATCCTCGCGCAACCGCTCGCCAGCGGCGACCAGAGCGTCGTTGAGAAATGGCTGACCGTCCTTGCCGCGCCGTCGTGACAGCGCAAGAAGCGGGCTTTCGGACATGTTGTACCGGATGCGGCGGCGTTTGCCGTCATCGCCCGCCAGTGTGCGCTCGCCATAGGTGCGGTGCTGATCGCCGAACGCGCTGGTTTGCCCTGCCCCGTTGAGGTTGCGGCTTTCCTCACCTGCAATCAGGCGTTTCAGCGCGGCGCGGCCCTGCGCCGTGATCCGGTATCGCAGCACGCGCGCCTCACCACACGGGGCGATCAGATCGCGCAACGCCATAGCCTCGGCCACGAAACGTGCGACAATTGCGGTGCGCAACGTCGCGCCATTGGCGCCTTCGCGGACAACGACGGCGTTCTCCAGCCCATCGGCAAGGGCGAGGCAGGCGCCAGATTCGGCCATACGCCGCAGGACACGGTGGAATTCGCGTTCGATTTCGGTTTCGTCGGGCAAGGTTGTGTGGATCATGAGAGTGGTCTCCTTGGACGAACCGGCGTTGTGCGCCGGTGTGATATGGTCGGACAGGCGTTGAAGGGCGGCGTCGACCAACCGGTCATCGCGGCGCACCTCGATCCGGCGCACTTGGCGCATGACTGTGGATGGGTGGCAGCCGGCCTGTCGGGCCAGCGTGCGCATCGAGGCGCCCGCCGCCGTGTGGGCCAGATAGGTGGTGACAGCGTCTGGGACCCAGGCAGGCAAACAGCGCGTTACGTCTGATGTGGTGATATCACCCATACTCACCCTCTGTACTGCGGTAATTGCCCATTTCTCGAACGCAACCTAAGGTTGTACAAATTACTGGAAAGTTAATGGTGAGTGCGGAGTAAAGCGCGGCGTTAAGGTTTCATTTTGAAATACGGCATTGAGAACGGCCTATTTCGCAATTCCGCAACAGGTCTTATTTCGTGCGAGTCCTATTCGCTGAACGCAATAGGAGGCACCATGACTGATCCAGTTGAAACTGCTAAGAAACTTCGGCGCCCGGGATTACTGGTGCGCGCTGCAAAGCTGGGCGCAACAGAATACGACAGAGCTAAAGAACTGCGGCGTCTTATTCCCGGTGTGTCAGTTCCTAATCCGAATAAAGCAATTGAATTGTTGCTGGATCAAGAACAGGAATTGGAAACAATCCGCACGCTTGGTGATGCGTCCTATTCAGTGATGCGTCACGTTCGCGTTATGATTGCATTGATGGCTGAGGTCCACCTGGCCCGCCGGCTTATCGAGACGCCTAGGTAAAGCTGTCGGGCATGGCCGCCTTGCGGGCGGCCACATAGGCGCGCAACGCTTCGGCAATTTCCGGATCAAGGGCAGGTTGCTGGTAATCGGCCAGCAGCTTTGCCACCCGCGCACTGGCCAGCGCCTGGGTGTCGCGACCGCCCTCTTCCTCCCACGTCTCATAGGGTTTGTAGTCCAGAAGGTCGGAACGCCAGAAGGCCTCTTTGAAGTTTGCTTGAGTGTGCTCGCAGCCAAGGTAGTGCCCGCCCGGACCAACCTCGCGCAGTGCGTCCATCCCCTGCCCCTTCTCGGACATGTCGACGCCCGCAGCAATCCGGTGCAGCACGCCCAGCTGGTCGGCATCCATCACAAATTTCTCATAGGATGCCACCAACCCGCCTTCGAGCCACCCGCAGGCGTGAAGCATAAAGTTCACTCCTGACAACAGGCCCGCGTTGAGCGAGTTGGCCGTCTCATAGGCCGCCTGCGCATCGGGCAGCTTTGATCCACAATACGAGCCCGCGCTACGGAATGGCAGGTCAAGGCGGCGGGCCAATTGTCCGGCCCCGTAGGTGATCTGCGCGGCTTCGGGCGTGCCAAAGGTGGGCGCACCAGAGTTCATGTCGATCGAGGTCACGAACGCCCCAAATATCACCGGCGCGCCAGGCCGGATCAGCTGGCTGTAGGCGACGCCTGCGAGAACCTCCGCCAGCACTTGGGTCAGTGTTCCCGCCACCGACACCGGCGCCATTGCCCCGCCGACGATGAAGGGCGAGATAATCGTAGCCTGGTTGGCGGCGGCATAGACTTCTAACGCGCCCATCATCACGCCATCGAACGTCATCGGCGAGTTGATGTTGATGAGCGATGTCATCACTGTGTTTTCGGCCACGAAATCTTTGCCGAACAAAATCTCGCACATCTCGACGCTGTCTTGCGCGCGGCTAGGTTCGGTTACTGACCCCATGAAGGGTTTGTCGGACAGTTCCATATGCGCGAGCAGCATGTCGAAATGGCGTTTGTTAACGGCAACATCGGTGGGTTCGCACACCGTGCCGCCAGAGTGGTGCAGCCACTTCGACATATAGCCCAGCTTCACGAAGTTCTGAAAATCCTCGAGCGTGGCATAGCGGCGCCCGCCGCTGGCGTCACGGACAAAGGGCGGACCGTAGACGGGGGCCAGCACCAAGTTGCGGCCCCCAATCTCGACATTGCGTTCGGGGTTGCGGGCGTGCTGGGTGAATTGAGCAGGCGCGGTGGCGCAAAGCTTGCGGGCCAGGCCCTTGGGCAGACGCACCCTTTCACCCTCAACGTCAGCTCCTGCAGCGCGCCAGCGATCCAGCGCGGCGGGGTTTTCCACGAAACTGACCCCGATCTCCTCCAGAAGCGTTTCGGCATTGGCCTCAATGATCTCAATCGCCTCGGTCGTCAGGATCTCAAGATTGGGAATATTGCGCTCGATATAGCGGGCGGTCTCGATCCGGACGGCCGTGCGTTCGGCACGCCGTGCTGCGCCGCCGCCGCCGCGCTTGCGGGTTCGTGCTTCTGCCATCGCTCACCCTCGCCTGTCTGGTGATCCCCCGATAGCCGACCTCTGCCCCGCATCGCCGCCGTTTGCGGCCTTTCGCAGGCGAATTCGACATTTCGGGCGGAAAGTGATGCGCAGTGTTCCGTAGGAAACCAAAAATCCACCCTTCCCACTGCAAATGTCTCCATCGCAAAGCGAGAGGAGGCGTCTGTGGCAAAGCTACTGGATTTTGAGTTCGATGGGCCGACAGGCGCAACAACAACCGAGGGCGGTGTAGATGGCACGCCCGGCACTGCAAGCCTGAACGGGGACGCGGCACTGGATGGGGACGGCGCGGTTTGGTTCTACGGTGCTGGCGACTATGTGGAACTGGCTCCAGACCCGGCCTTTGGCCTCAGCCAGGGCACCTTTGTCATCGATTTCACCCAGTACGCGCTCAGTCCCGGCGACAACCCAAGTTCGGGCAGTAATACGGCGCACACCCTCTTGTCGATCGACTCGATGAATTTTGACGGTGGTGGACACCTTACCATTTATATTCGGTCCGATGGCCAAGTGTCTGTGCGGCATCAGGACGACACCTCTGAATCCATTCTGACCGGCGGCAGTATCGAGGTCGGGACACCTGCCAGCGTGGCGTATTCTTGGGGTTCGGATGGCAGTCGCCTGCTGGTGGATGGTGCTGAGGTGGCGTTTACCGACAAAGCGTATGTCCTGGCCGGCGATGTGGAGCCGATGACGCTGGGCGCATCCCAAACCCGTTCGGGCGACGGCACGGCCGACAACCTGCGCGGCTTTTTCGATGGTGAGATGTCGCGCGTGCAATTGTTCGATCAAGCCACTGAACCAAGCGGCCAGATCCCGTGCTTTGGCGTTGGCACGGTGATTCAAACGCTCACAGGCGCTTGCGCTGTAGAAAGACTGCAAGCCGGGGATCAGCTTTTGGGCCATGACGGGCGGCGCGTGGAAGTGGAGGCGGTATTTCATACTCACGTCTCCGCCAGCACAATGGCCGCCTGTGCCGACCGCAGGCCGGTGCGCATTCCACGCGGTGTGCTTGGGGCCCAGGAGGACCTGTTCTTGTCGCGCCAACACTGCGTTCTTGTCGGTGGACCGACGGGACCCCGTCTGGTGCGCGCGGGCCAGTTGCAGCGCCACGGACCGCCGCGCATCCGCACCGCGCGGGGCAAGTTGACCATGCACTACGTCCATATTCTGGCGCAGACCCATACGGTCGTTATGGCCAACGGCGTGCCCTGCGAAACTTTGCGCCCGGGGCCCCTCATCGCGCCAATGCTCGACGGTAGTCTGTTGAAGCCCCAGCCGCCTTGTTTCCCCTACGCAGATGGTGCGTGGTGCCGCCGTACCTTTGCCAGCACCGGACCACGACAGCTTTTGCCCGCCTGACATCGGCAAACGCCCTTGCGCTTGCCCGCGCGCCTGCCTAAGCCCAGCCCATGTCAGATCACGACCGGCTTCTTATCATCGATTTCGGCAGTCAGGTAACGCAGCTTATCGCGCGCCGTCTGCGGGAACTGAACGTCTACTGCGAAATCCACCCCTACCAGAACGTCACCGATGCCTTCTTGGACAGTTTTGCCCCTAAAGCGGTGATTTTCTCCGGTGGCCCGGCCAGCGTGATTGATGCCGGATCACCCCGGCCACCGGCTTCGGTCTTTGAGCGTGGCGTTCCAACACTGGGCATCTGCTACGGCCAGCAAGTGATGATGCAAGAGCTTGGCG
>JBCBPV010000041.1:0-30118 GCA_039820585.1 Pseudomonadota bacterium | reverse complement strand
GGGCTCCAGACGCGCCATCTGCGCATCGGTCAGCCAGAAAAGATCAGACATGTCACCGCTCGTTTTTCGAACCGTGAATCACGCTCGCCATCAGGAATCAATGGGTCCTGACCCTAGGGTGAGGGGATCCCCCCATGATCCAACGTAAGCGCCACTCGATCACTCACAAACCACGTCCGCCCCACCTCCACGGGCACTCCGCCGCTGGCGTTCAGCGCCTCTGCCAACAAAAGCGCCGCGCCCTCGCGCACCCGTAGCTGCGCCGCCTGCGCCGCGTCCGCGATGGCCCCCGACATCCGCGTCTCGACCCGCACAAAATCCGTGATCCCCACCGATGTAAGCGCGCGGCTCACCCCGAGACCGCCCCGCATTGCCGCCGCCAGCCCGGGCAGGCGCGCTTCGGGGTACAGGCTTTCGGCGAGGCATATGGGCGTGCCATCGGCCAGCGCGAGCGAATGCACCACGCAGATCTCAGCCCCTTCGTCCATCGCCAGCCGCCGGGCGTCGCCCGCGCTTGCACCCCGCACCTCAACCGACAAGACCCGCCGCCCCGGCAGCCGCCCCGCATCGCGCAAGTTTTGATGAAAGCTCATCCGCTGACCCAACCGGTAATCCAGTGGGCGCGCGAGCACATAGGTGCCCGATCCCCGCCGACTGTGGACCAGGCCGTCGTCGATCAATTGCGCCAGCGCATGGCGCACGGTATGGCGGTTCACGCCGAACCGGGCCGACAACTCTGCCTCGGAGGGCAGGCGGCTGCCAGCGGAATACTGCCCTTCCGCAATCGCCGCGCGCAGCGTGGCGGCAATGGATTGCCAGAGCGGGGTAGAGCGGGGCGTTGTCATCAAACTGTCACAAGCATCTTCCGACGAATCCGCTATGATATGTCTAGTTGTATAGAAGTCTGTGGAGTTGTCTAGGTGACAGTCACATCCGATGCACGGCAGGCCTGGCTGGGGCTTCTGGCCCGCGCGCCCGAAGGCCGCGTGGCCGCGCTTTTGGCCGAGGCGGGTCTTGCGCCCGCCTTTGACTGGCTGCGCCAGCCCGAGATCGGGACGGTGATGGTGCGCGGTCGTATGGGCGGCACGGGCGGGGCGTTCAACCTCAGCGAGATGACGGTAACGCGGACGACGCTGAAGCTGGCCTGCGGAACGGTGGGCCATGGGCATGTCGCAGGCCGCCGGAAAGACGATGCACAGGCGGTGGCGATTGCCGATGCTCTATTGCGGACGGATAAGTCGGCGTCGGTTGAAGCGCAGGTTCTGACACCACTAGAAGCCGAAGAGACGCAGCGCCGCACCGCGCGCGCCGCCAAGGCCGCAGCCACCAAAGTCGATTTCTTCACGATGGTCCGGGGGGAGGGGTGATGGACACCGCCAGCTTGGAGGGTGGGTTCACAGACCCCCCGCGCGCCGCATCCTTTGCCTTTCGCGCGCTAATGGGTGCCATGGCCCGCCCAAGCACGATCCACGACATCGCCGGTGCCAAGCCACCCGCACCCCTGTCGGTCGCGGCGGCCTCGGCTCTGTTGACGCTGTGCGACCCCGACACGCCCGTCTACCTCGCGGGCGCGATGGATACCGCGGCCACCCGTGCGTGGATCACCTTTCACACCGGCGCGCCGCTCACCGGCCCCGCAACATGTGCTTTCGCGGTCGGCCACTGGGAGGCGCTGTGCCCGCTGGAGGCGTATCCAATCGGCACGCCGGAGTACCCCGACCGCTCGGCCACTCTGATCGTCGAATGCCAGACGCTGGCGGGCACCGGCACGACGCTGACAGGCCCCGGCATCCGCGACACCGCCGCCTTCGCCCTGCCAGACCCGCAGGCCTTTGCCGCCAACAACGCGCGCTTCCCCTTGGGTCTGGATTTCTACTTCGCCGCGGGAACACAGATCGCAGCCCTGCCACGCTCAACGAGGATCGGCTGATGTATGTCGCAGTGAAAGGCGGCGAGCGCGCCATCGACAACGCCCATGCCTGGCTGGCCGAGGAACGCCGCGGAGACCCTGCCATTGCCGAGCTGTCTGTCGCGCAAATCCGCGAACAACTGACCCTCGCTGTTGACCGGGTGATGGCCGAAGGCTCGCTCTATGACCCGGACCTGGCCGCGTTGGCCATCAAGCAATCGCGTGGGGATCTGATCGAGGCGATTTTCCTGATCCGCGCCTACCGCACCACCCTGCCCCGGTTCGGCGCATCCGCGCCCATCGACACGGGCGAGATGGCCTGCGACCGGCGCATATCGGCCACGTTCAAGGACTTGCCCGGGGGGCAGGTTCTGGGGCCGACGTTTGATTACACTCATCGGCTTCTCGACTTCAAACTGGCCGCCGAGGGTGAGGTGCCGCCTGCGCCGGAAACCCCGGTGGAGGCACCTGAACCCGTGCCGCATGTGATGGAATTCCTCGACCGAGAGGGGCTGATCGAACAGGCCCATGCCCACAACGCCGAGCCCCCTGATCTGACCCGCAAACCTTTGGAGCTGCCCGCGACCCGCGCGCTGCGGCTGCAATCGCTGGCCCGCGCCGATGAGGGGTTCACCCTTGGCATGGCCTACTCGACCCAGCGCGGTTACGGGCGCAACCACGCCTTTGTGGGCGAGTTGCGCATCGGCACGGTGCCGGTAGAGATGGAGATCCCGGAACTCGGGTTTGCCATTGAGATCGGTGAGATCCAGGTGACCGAATGCGAGACAGTAAACCAGTTTCAGGGTTCCAAGACCGAGCCTGCGCAATTCACGCGGGGCTATGGGCTGGTTCTGGGGCAGTCGGAGCGCAAGGCGATTTCCGTGGCGCTGGTGGACCGGGCGCTTCGGTGGAAAGAGCTGGGCGAGGATGATGTCGGCGCACCGGCGCAGGATGCGGAATTCGTGCTGTATCATGGCGACAACATCCAGGCGACGGGGTTCTTGGAGCATATCAAGCTGCCCCATTACGTGGATTTCCAGTCGGAGTTGGAGCTGGTGCGGAAGTTGCGGCGGGAGGCCGGGGTGGGTGGTGTTGCGGAGGCGGCGGAGTGAGAGTGTTGCTTCCCCCTCACCCTAACCCTCTCCCCCGAGGGGAGAGGGAATACCGTCGGAGTTTGAGAGACGGGCCTTCGCCCAGGCGGCACAGGTCCCCTCTCCCCCCGGGGGAGAGGGTTAGGGTGAGGGGGCTAATCCCCGAAAAATTTACCCCACATTCACCACGCCGCACCCACCCTCGCGGCATGAGCCAAATGCCTTGGCAAACCGCCACCGCCCGCCGCCCGCGCCGCTCTCAAACCGAAGCCGAGCGCATCCTCTGGCGCGCCCTGCGCGCCCGCCAGCTCAACGGTCTCAAATTCCGCCGCCAGGTCCCGTTTGGCCCCTGCATCCTCGACTTCTACTGCCCCGCCGCCCGCCTTGTGATCGAAGTTGACGGCGGCCAGCACACCCCCGCCCGCGACGCCCACCGCGACGAATGCCTCATCTGCGAAGGCCCCACCGTCCACCACTTCTGGAACAGCGATATCCACGCCAATCTGGACGGCGCCCTCACCCACATCGCCACTACCGCCGAGGCCAGCCCATGACCGCCGCAAACGTCGTCTTCGATATCGGCGGTGTCCTTGTCGACTGGCAGCCGCATCTCGCCTGGAGCAGCCATTTCGGCAGCGTGGCCGAGACCGAGGCCTTCCTCACCCGCACCGACTTCCGCGCCAAGAACGCCCGTGCCGACCGGGGCGAGACCTTCGCCACCCTCGCCGAAGAGATCGAAGATACAGATGATCGCGCTCTTTTTGCCGAATACGTCGCACGCTACTCCCTGACCGTCGCTGGCGCGGTCCCCGGCACCTGGGCGATCCTCGACAGGTTAAAGGCCCAGGGCACCCCCGTTCACGCGATTACCAACTGGTCGGCGGAGACCTGGCCAGAAGGCCTGAAGGTCCACCCGCGACTGGCCGAGGTTTTCGACACCCTCGTCGTCTCTGGCCAGGAACACATCATCAAACCCGACCCGCGCATCTATGCGCTGCTGGCAGATCGCGCAGGCGTCGCGCCCGAGACATGCGTGTTCATTGATGACAGCCCCCAGAACGTCGATGGCGCGATAGCTGCCGGCATGGACGCCATCCATTTCACCGACGCTGCGGCACTGGAGGCCGCCCTGAAAGAGCGCCACCTGCTATGACCGACCAATCCTATAACTTCGCCTATCTCGACGAGCAGACCAAACGCATGATCCGCCGTGCGATCCTGAAAGGTCTCGCCATCCCGGGCTATCAGGTGCCCTTCGCCAGCCGCGAAATGCCGATGCCCTATGGCTGGGGCACCGGGGGCGTGCAGGTCACCGCCGCCACGCTCACGCCAGAAGATACGCTGAAGGTCATCGACCAGGGTGCCGATGACACGACAAACGCCGTGTCCATCCGGAAGTTCTTTGAGAAAACCGCCCAGGTCGCCACCACCACGGCAACCACACAGGCAACGGTCATCCAGACCCGCCACCGCATCCCCGAAGAGCCGCTGAGCGAGGATCAGATCCTTGTCTACCAGGTCCCGATCCCCGAACCCTTGCGCTTTCTGGAACCGCGAGAGACCGAGACGCGCAAGATGCATGCGCTTGAAGACTATGGGTTGATGCATGTGAAGCTCTACGAAGACATCAGCCGCCATGGCCATATCGCGACGTCATATGCCTACCCGGTGCAGATCGAGGGCCGCTACATCATGGACCCTTCGCCGATCCCCAAATTCGACAACCCGAAGATGGAGATGGCGGCGATCCAGCTGTTCGGTGCGGGGCGCGAGCAGCGCATCTATGCGCTGCCGCCATGGACCAAGACAGTGAGCCTCGATTTCGACGACCACCCGTTCGATCCCTCCAAGGCCGACCACGCTTGCGCGCTGTGCGGGGCAGAAGACAGCTATCTCGATGAGGTGATCGTCGATGATGCGGGTGGGCGGATGTTTGTGTGCTCGGACACGGATTACTGCGAGGGGCGGCGGGGGCAGGGTGCATGACGACGGTATGGCTACATGGTGCGGGCCTCTCCGGTGCGACCTGGGCGGGGTTTGGCGGGCTGGCGCCCGATTTGCCCGGCCACGGCGCCGCCCGGCGTTCTGCCGCGCCAACAGTGGAGGCGTTTGCCGATGCGCTGACCCCTGCCTTGCCTGAGCGGATGCATCTTGTCGGCCATTCGCTGGGCGGGATGGTGGCACTGGAACTGGCCGCGCGGCTGAAAACCCGCGTGCGAAGCCTGGTGACGGTTGAGGCGGTGCCGACCGTTCACCGCAACCACCTGACGACATTTGCCGCTCGGGCCGCCATGGCCCTCGTTCGCTTGATCGGGCCAAAGGGTGTTGTGCGCCTGTCGGGTCTGGGCCAGCCGAAAGCCATCGCTCGGCATATCCGTCCCCAACTCGCCGCAATGAGCGCCGCGGGCATGGCCGACAGTCTGACCGCCGCCTTCGGCTATGACGCCCGCCCGCGGCTGGCCCAGATCACGGCCCCTGCGCTGGTGATCGTGGGGCGCAACAACCCGCAGACCCATGGGGGCGCCCACCTGATCGCGCGCGCCCTGAATGCGCCATTCGAGGTGATGGAAGGTGGCCATATCCTGCACGTTGAGACGCCCGAGGCCCTGCGCACACGCATCGCGCGGTTCCAGGCGGATCACCCATGACCGACCCCATCATCCTGCATGGTGCCGCCTGCCACGCCGCGCCGTTCTGGCCCGGCGGGCGGATGTTGACGTTGCCCGGTCACAGTGACGTGCCCCGCACCACGCCCACAGTCGCGGCCTATGCCGATTACATCGCCCCGCAACTCCCAAACCGCCCTGCGCTGATCGGGCATTCGCTGGGCGGCATGGTTGCACTCACGCTCGCCGCCCGCCTGGGTCGCGCCCTGCGGGTGCTGGTCCTTGTCGACGTACCTCTGCGCCTGCCGGTGCCTGCGCTGCACAGCACTGGCGCGGCGATGACGCCGATCTTCTCCCGCATGCCCCGGCTGATCGCCGCCCTGATCTCGCGTCGCACCACGAATCGCGCGGCGCGCCCGGCGATCCATGCCTCCATCGCGGGCATGTCCCAGGGCGGGTTGGAGGATGCGATGCGGGCTGCCACCGGGTTCAACGGATGGCCGCTGCTTGACCGGATCCTCTGCCCCGTCCTAGCGATTTGGGGCCGGTCCAGTCTGCTGACCAACGCCAAACAGGCCGCCGCCATCGACGCGCTGCCGACAGGCCGTTCGATCACTTACCAGGGCGGGCACTTGATTCAGTTCGACCACCCAGACCGCTTTCACCAGGACGTCACCACCTATTTTGAGGCTCACCCATGACCCCGCTTCTGACCGCCCAGGGCATCACCAAACGCTATGGCCGCCAGATCGGTTGCGAAGACATCAACTTCACCCTGTGGCCGGGCGAGGTGATGGGCATCGTGGGCGAAAGCGGGTCTGGCAAGACCACGCTGATGAATTGCCTTGCGGGCCACCTGACCCCTGATGCGGGCCAGGTGATCTTCGACACCCGCGTCGACGGCCCACGCGACACGGTCACGATGAGCGAACCCGAGCGCCGCATGCTGTCGCGCACCGATTGGGCCTTTGTCCACCAGAACCCGCGCGACGGGCTGCGCATGGCGGTCTCGGCCGGGGGCAACGTGGGCGAGCGATTGATGGCCGTTGGCGCGCGGCACTACGGCGACATCCGCACTCAGGCCGAAGATTGGCTGGGCCGGGTTGAGATTGATACCGCCCGCATCGATGACCGCCCCGGCACGTTTTCGGGCGGCATGCAGCAACGCCTGCAAATCGCGCGCAACCTCGTCACCGGCCCGCGGCTCGTGTTCATGGATGAGCCGACGGGCGGCCTGGATGTCAGCGTGCAGGCGCGCATCCTCGATCTCTTGCGCCGTCTGGTGCGCGGGATGGGCCTGTCGGCGATTGTGGTCACCCATGATCTGGCGGTCGTGCGTCTGTTGGCCGACCGGGTGATGGTAATGAAGGACGGGCAGGTGGTCGAACAGGGGCTGACCGATCAGGTGCTGGATGACCCGCAACATGCCTATACGCAGCTTTTGGTCAGCTCGGTCCTGTCGGTGTGAGGAAGCTATGATAACCGTCTCAAACCTTTGCAAAACCTTCACGCTCCATAACCAGGGCGGGGCGGTGATCGACGTCTTGCGCGACTGCGCGTTCCAGGTTGCCTCCGGCGAATGTGTGGCGCTGACCGGCATGTCGGGGGCTGGCAAATCCACGGTGATGCGGCTGCTCTACGGCAACTACCTCGCCGATGGGGGGCAGATCCGGATCGGTGATCTGGATCTTGTCACCGCCGAGCCGCGAGAGATCATGGCACTCCGCCGCGCGACCCTTGGCTATGTCAGCCAGTTCCTGCGCGTGTTGCCCCGCGTCCCCACGCTGGACGTGGTGGCCGAGCCGTTGCTTGATAATGGCGCTGAGGTTGAGGCGGCGCGCGAGGCGGCGGCGCAAATGCTCGCCCGCCTCAACCTGCCCGAGCGGCTGTGGGGGCTTTCACCCACCACCTTCTCGGGCGGCGAACAACAGCGTGTCAACGTCGCGCGCGGGTTCATCCACCCATACCCTGCGCTACTTCTCGATGAACCCACTGCCAGCCTCGACGGCACCAACCGCGAGGTCGTGCTGAGCCTCATCGAAGACGCCAAGGCCCGCGGGACAGCCATCGTCGGCATCTTCCACGACGAAGACGCGCGCAACCGTGTCGCCGACCGGGAAATCGACGTGACCGCCTTTGCGCCCAGGCAAGCCGCATGACCGGGCGTCTGATTGGTGTCGTCGGCCCCTCGGGCGTGGGCAAGGACAGCGTGATGGCGGGGCTGGTCGAAGCGGACCCGCAGTTGGCGCTGGTGCGCCGCACGATCACGCGCGAACCCGAACTGGGCGGCGAAGACTACACCCCCGCCACGCAGGCTGCGTTTGACCGGCTGGTGGCCAAGGGCGCGTTCTGCCTGCACTGGCAGGCCCATGGTCTAAGCTACGGCATCCCTGCCGAGGTGCGCGACCAGGTGGGGCAGGGGGCGCATCTGCTTGTGAACCTCTCACGCCGGGTTCTGAACGAAGCAGAAACCGTCGTGCCCCGCTTCGAGGTGCTCAACATCACCGCCGCGCCGGAAACGCTGGCCCGCCGCCTCGCGCAACGCGGTCGCGAAACCCCAGATGATATCCGGGCCCGCCTGGCCCGCAGCGTTGATCTGCCCCGGGGCTTGACCATCCACATCGTGGCCAACGATGGCCCCCTGTCCAAGACCATCGCCACAGCCCTTGCCCTTCTCAAGCCAGAGCGCGTACATCCATGACCTTTGCCCCATATCCTTTGCCAGAACGATGCCTATGACCCCGCCCGTCCTGACCGCCCCGCGCCCTGCCGATGCCGCGCCTGACGTCATGGCCGAGCTGTGCATCGCCAATGCCCATATCGTCCTGCCCGACCGGGAACTGCATGGTGCGATCCACATCGCAGATGGCCACATTGCGGAGATCACCGAAGGCGACACCGTCCCACCTGGCGCCATCGACGCGGGCGGCGACACGGTGATCCCGGGGCTGGTGGAACTGCACACCGACAATCTGGAACGCCATATCGAGCCGCGCCCTGGCGTGGAACTGCCCCACACTGGCGCGATCCTGGCCCATGACGGGGAGCTGGCATCCTGCGGGATCACCACCGTATTTGACGCGCTGCGCGTGGGGTCGGTGTTGGGGGGCAAAACGAGCTATGGCAAATACGCCCGCCAGACGGCGCATGAGATCCTCGCCCTGCGCGACGCGGGCGCGCTGAAGGTGCGCCACTTGATCCACCTGCGGGCCGAGGTCTGTTCCGACACCCTGATAGAGGAATTTGCCGAGTTCGGCCCCGAGGATCGGATCGGTCTTGTCAGCCTGATGGACCACACCCCCGGCCAGCGCCAGTTCCGCGATGTGTCCAAGCTGAAGGACTACATGACCGGCAAATACGGCATGTCAGACGTGGATTTCCTGGAACATGTCGCCCTGCAAAAGGCCCGGTCCGAGAAATACGGCGCCGCGCACGAAGCCGCCGCCGTGACCGAGGCGGCCCGCCTGGGCGCGACACTGGCCAGCCACGACGACACCACCCGCGACCAGGTCCAGCATTCGGCCAGCATCGGCATCCGCCTGGCCGAGTTTCCCACCACCTTCGAGGCGGCGGAAGAGTGCCACGCAAACGGTATCCAGATCATCATGGGCGCCCCTAACCTGATCCGCGGCGGGTCGCATTCCGGCAATGTCTCTGCCGGCGATCTGGCGGAACGGGGGCTGTTGGACATCGTGTCGTCGGACTACGTGCCCTCGCTGCTTCTGGGCTCGGCCTTCCGCCTTGCTCGTCTGTGGGACGATCTGCCCCGTGCCATTGGCACCGTCACCAACGCGCCCGCCAACGCCGCGCATCTGGACGATCGGGGCCGCATCGCGCGCGGCGCGCTGGCTGATCTCGTACGCATACGCATGGTGGGCGATCAACCGGTGGTGCGCACGGTCTGGCGGGGCGGGGTCCAGGTGGGTTAGGTGAGATGAGGGTTCGGCTCCGCAAATATGATGGCATTGCCGTCGGGATCCTTGACCTGAAAGAACGTCGCGAAGTCGCCGGTGACGATCCCACCGGGAACAAGCCCCGCCTTACTTATGCGCACCCGCTCTGCCGCCAGCCCGCTGACGATCACCGTCAGCCCACCGCGGCCTGCCGTGTCGAGGTTTTCAAGAAGTTGGAGCCCGGCTGTACCGTGGTGCCATTCCAACAAGCCCGTCATCGGGGCAAGGTCGGCGGGCCGCTCAAAGAGCCGCCCATACCAATCCGCACTTACCGAAAGATCGGTGCATGTCACCTGCGCCAGCAGTTTCTCTATAGCCACGGCCAACACCCTCCCTACGCGACGCGGGTCTATCGCTTCACATCCCCGCAAACCGATCCGCGTTCTCACGCGGAAACGCGCCCTCATCCGCCACCCCCAGAACGCCGGTTAAGCCTTGGGGATGGTCAACGCCTTTTGCACCACGGGCCGCGCCTCCATTCGGGCGAACCAGCCCCGCAGATGGTCGAGCCCGTCCACAGACACCTTGGCCCATGGATAGGCTCGCGCCCAGGGGTATGTCGCCATATCTGCAATCGAGTACGCGTCCCCCGCCAACCACTCCCGCCCCTCAAGCCGGGCGTTCATCACCTCCAAAAGCCGCCGCGTCCCATCGACGTAGCGGGTGATCGAAAACAGCTTTTCCTGGCCCATCATCGGCCCCACGCCCCCATCTGGAACATCAGCCATTGCAGCACCTCGGATCGGGCCTTGCGCTCTGTCGGCAGGAAACCCCCCGTCTTCTCGACCAGATACCACAGGATCGCCCCGCTTTAGAACACTGCGAAATCGTCATTGGCGCGGTCCACTATCGTGGGGATCCGCCCGTTGGGGTTCAGGCGCAGATACTCTGGCGCCTTCTGCTACTTCTTGGCGAAATCCACGAAGGTCAGATCATGGGGCAACCCGGCCTATTCCAGAAAGACCACGGGTTTATAGCCGTCCATCGTGGCCGCGGTGTAAAGGTGGATATCGGGGCGTGGCATTGGCGCGATCTCCGGTCTGCTCAGGGGCAATGGCTCAGATGCGCGAACTGATATCACTGTGTAACCAGTATACTCTTGGTAACCTTGTGAGGCCGCGTGCGCGCCAACGTGACCGAAGACAGCCAGGGCCGCCGCACTGTGGCTGAGCCGTGCCCGATCGAGCGCGGCATGCGCATTCTCGGCGGCAAATGGACCGGCTCGATCCTGTGGCACCTGCGCGACGGACCGGTGCGACTCAACGATCTCGCGCGGATGATCGGCGGGGCCAGCAAGAAGATGATCGCCGACCGTCTGCGCCACCTGCAGGCGCATGGGTTGGTGACGCGCAAGGTTGAGGATATAGCGCCGGTGTCCGTCCGCTACAGCCTGATGCCGCAGGGCGCGCGGGCTTTGGTGGCGCTTGAGGGCGTGCGGATGTGGTCGGAAGAAGGGGACAGCTAACCCCCGCTTGTGTGCAGCGGCCGCCGCGGTCATGGTCCCCCGGAAGGAGGCCCGCGTCATGCACGCACCCGCACTTGCCCTGACCCCGATCTGGCCCCGCGGCTTCGTCGCAGCCACCCGTGCCGCCTTGCACCGGGGCCCGGGCGTACGCATGCTTGCGCTGATGGCCGGGGCCATCGTGCTTTGAGCCAGTTGGTCCGCGCTCGCCACTATCGCCCATCCCGCGCCACCGTTTCTGGTGCTTGGGCTGGCCGCCTGGGTAGGATGCGCCGTGTCTTTCGCCCATAGTGCCATGAAAGGGAACGCCCGCACCTTCTTTGCCCTGCCGCCGGCCACGATGGTCCTCGTGGCGCTGGGCCTGATGGGCAACAACGCCTTCTACCTCGCCGCCATCGCCCGCATCGGCCCGGCAGAGGCCAATGTCGTGCATTACCTCTGGCCAGTCTTCCTGGTGGCCCTGGCCGCGCTGGCCCAACGGCGCATGCCCAGACCCTTGCAAATCCTTGGCATCTGCTGCGGGTTTTCCGGTGTCGCGCTCGCCCTGTCGCCACAGATGGGGGCTGCGCTAGATCTGTTCGGCGTCGCCCTGGGCATTTGCGGCGCGCTCACCTTCGCGGTCTATTCCCTGGGCCGCGCACGGGCAGGCAGCGACCAAAATGTCGTCGGCCCATCCCTCGCGCTTGCCGGGATGGCCGCCCTGGTTGCCCACGCTGCGTTAGAGCCCGCCTACCGCCCCAGCCCCACCCAATGGGCCGCCATTGCCTCCATGGGGATCGGGCCGTTCACGCTGGCCAATATCTTTTGGGACAAGGCCACGCGCAGTGGATCGGCGGCTGCGATCTCGAGCCTGGTTTTCTTGACACCGCTGGTGGCAATGGGGCTTTTGGTGGCCTTCGGTCTGGACCCGGTGGCCCTGGCCGCGCTGGGCGGTGCTATGTTGGCGATCCTGGGCGCAGTGCTGGGCACGCGCGGAAGCGCACCGTGATCCAATGTAACACTCGTTCAATTTATCCACAGCGCTGACATAAAACCGTTACATACGCGTAGCGATCCTGCTACCTTGCGTATATGCAAAGAACTCTCCTGACCGTATCCCTGGCCCTGACCACCGCCGCCACGCTGACCGCCACGCCTGCGCCCGCACGGATTGCCGAGGTCCTCTGCGACCAGCGCGATGAGTTACGTGAGCGTCTGCAAATGCAATACGGCGCGCAGATGATGGGGCAGGGCGTGCGCGACCCTGACACCGTAATCGAGATCTGGTCCACCCCCAGCACCGGCGCCTGGACCCTGGTGCAAAGCTACGCCAATGGGCGGGCCTGCATCTTGGCGATGGGGGTGAACTGGGAAGGGTTAGGGGCTGTGGCGGAGCCGACGTAAGGGCGGCGTTGGGGGTGTGACCAAGGACTGCCTCGAGCCCGTACCGACACGTGCTGCAACTTGAACCGAGGTCCGTTTGCGATTTGTCTGCAGCGTCGGATAACCAGCGACATCTGAGCGGCGGAGCGTTTGCCTACTCAAAAGCAACCAGCTTCTTTTGGTCTTCGTCCCACAGATGAAGTCGCGCACTTCGAAGGCTTTGTCTGATAGTGATGCGGTTGCTTGACGCAAGACTATCGTGGTCCCGAAGCACTTCGGGCAGTCGATAGAAAGGAATCCGGCTGTACAGATGGTGTACATGATGAATTCCTATATTCCCGCTCAACCACTGCAACACGGATGGCAAAACATAGTGAGAACTGCCGTGCAGCGCGGCGTCATGCAGATCCCAGTCTTTCTCGGCTTCCCAGTGCGTGTCTTCGAACTGATGCTGAACGTAAAACAACCAGACCCCTATGCTCGCCGCGAGAAGTGTAGATGGCAAGAAAATCAAGAGGATCGGCATGATGCCGCCAAAATGGTAGATCACTGAGAGCGCAAGGCAGATCATGGCATTGGTGCCCATTGAACTGACCCAGTATTTTGCCTGGCCGGTCAGACCCAATGGCAATCTGTTTTGCAGAAAGAACAAGTACCCCGGGCCAAGGCCAAACAGCACCAAAGGGTGACGGTACAGCCTATACAACAAGCGCCCTACCCAGCTTTTTGCTTTGTATTCCCCGACCGTCAGGGTGTGCACATCCCCCATGCCCCTACGGCCAAGGTTGCCAGAAGAACTGTGGTGCAAGGCATGTGATGATCGCCAAACATCGTAGGGCGTCAAAGTGACAATGCCGATCACGCGCCCAAGCCAATCGCTTAGCACACGGTTTTTGAAGAATGCGCTGTGGCCGCAGTCATGCTGAATGATGAACAACCGGAGCAAGAAGGCCGCGTTGCACAGGGATATGACAAAAGACAGAAATGCGCTGATCGACATGAGGTACCACGCGACGGCCCATAAAAGAACGAATGCGCCGACGGTTACGGCCAATTCGAAACTGCTGCGCTGAGCATCGGGTTCGCGGTATGCGGACAGAATTTTGACCCAGTCACGCGCAGCGTTTGCGCGATTGCCAGCGGTATCATCTTCGTGGGTCATCGCGCTCTTCGGTTGGCCATTTTCCGTAGTGCTAAAGGAAGTCTGCGGATATTCAACCGATGACGCGTCTTCTCCACGCGAAAGCGTGCGGGAAGTCTAGAACTGTTGCGCATGAACTCTTGCATGAGAGGGGTGCTCCGTAAGCTTTTCGATTGTTGGGGCCCATGCGCGCAATGACTGCTTTGTCCGTTTACCCGCCCGCCCCAACTGACCGCACAGCCACACTCCCCCGTCCATTCCTGCCAACCGTCTTTTTTTCGCCCGATACGCGCCCTACGTAAGGGTCCATGCGGATACCTGTGACGCCGACACTGCAACACGACGCTCTAGAGGGCTGTTTTCATGCGTGAAACAGCGCCCCGCCCGCCGCGGCGGTTGTTCCTGGCAAGTGCGCTTGCTGCCCTGACAGCGGGCGGTGTCGCCGCGCTTGTGGCGCTGGGCGCAGTGGACCAGCCGCGGACCGAGACGTTTCAGTTCGCGCGCGGCACCAGTTTTGCGAATGGCGAAGAGGCGCGGCTCAGGGCGCTTCTGGCCGAGGCGGCGACCGATGCGCGCATTGCCGTGACCGTGATCGGGCATAGCGGAACGCAGGGCGACAATGCCGCGAACGTCGCGCTGAGTGAGGCGCGGGCGGTATTGGTGGCCGAGATGGCGGATGCCATGGGGATCGACGACACCCGGCTCAGCGCCACGGGTATCGGCGGGGCCAGCCCCTTGCCAAAACCGGACGGCACCAGCGACCGCGCGTTTGAGGCCTCGCTCGCTCGCGTGGACGTCACGCTTCAGGTGCGCCGGTGAACCCTGCACGCAGCCCCTATATCCTGGCGGGGCTGGCCGTGATTGCCGCCGTGGCGTTTGCGCTGACAGTGCGCCTGCCGTTGCCGTTTGATGGCTTTGCCGCGGTGGCCGCCGCGGGTCTGGCGGGGCTGTTGACCTTTACCTTTGGGCTTTTCCTGCCGCCCCATTGGCTTTGGACCGATGCCGAGCGACTGGTGCATGCCTTTCGCGCGCGCCATGAGATTTCCGATGCCCGCGCCGCGACCGCGCTGGATGCGATCACTACCGCCCATCGGCGGGCGGCGGCACTGCGAGAGGCGTCTGCCGATTTTACCGATGCGTTGCGCGAGCAGGCGCTCAAAGGCGCAGATGCGCTGGATGCCGCCGCGCGCGAGATTTTCTATGATCCGAACGCGTTGAGCGTGCATCGCGCGAACCTGATCCGCGCCGAGTTGATCGAAGACAGCGTGACCGCCCATGCTGCGCTGAAGAAGCGTAACCAGGGCGTCGTAGATGACCAGATCGCTCAATCCCGCGACAAAGTGGCCGCAGCACTCACCTCGCTCGAAGGTGCGTTTGACGCGGCGGAAGAACGTGCGGCCAACATCCTGCTCACCCAGGTCGATGTGGCGTCGTCTACAGCTGAGACGCTGCTGGCCCCCCGACACACCAGACCCACCCCCCAACCGCAAGAGGATCATCCATGACCCCCAAGGCCCTGATCGCCGCCCTTGCCGTCACCATCGCGACCGCCCCAACGCTGGCCCTGTCAGAGCCTGGCGATCTTTTGGCCGAAACCGTTACCACCGGCGTGCGCGACTGTTCCCCCGGCTGGGACCCCGACATGCCGCTGATCGCGTGGGGGGCCGATGGCGTGGTGGCCCATGCCAATGGCGGATCGCTTGCCGGTGATGGCGGTCTTTTGGGCGCGGCGGGTCTGTCGCTGAACCTGACGGTGGAAGACAATTTCGCAGCCCAGCTTGAGGCATACCTGACCTGCGACACGCCGTATTTGCGCGGCACGCTGGGCATGCTCGCCTCTGCCGCGCCGGTGACCGAGGCGGATGCCCGCACCGAGCAGGTGGTGTTCTTCAAGCACTCGTTCTCTGCCGGAGACGGGATCGTCGGGGGCGAAGGGATTGCGCAACTCTCTGATTTGTCAGGCAAACGCATAGCGATCCAGGCCAACGGCCCGCATGTGGATTTCGTGGGCCGGGTGCTGAGCGATGGCGGGCTCAGCTTTGACGATGTAGAGATCGTCTGGACGGCGGATCTCACCGGCGATGGCGATACGCCTGCCGCTGCCATGGCCGACGGTCGTGCCGATGCTGCCGCGGTCATTCTGCCTGACGCCCGCTTCCTGACTTCGGGCGGCACAGTGGGGACGGGGGCTGAGGGGTCGATCCGTGGCTCCACCATCCTGATCTCCACACAAGAGGCCGCGTCGGTGATTGCCGACTACATCGCCGTGCGGGCGGATTACTTCGACGCCAACCGCGATCAGATTGCCCAGATGGTCAACATCCTGTTTCGCGCCGAAGAGGAAATGCGCCGTTTCATGGCCGATGCGGGCGATCCCCGCCAGGCGCAACTGGCCTCGCTGATGGCGAACGAATTCCTAGGCGGCTTGCCCCAGGAAGAGGGCGTGTTTCTTTGGCAAGACGCGATCACCGATGGCTGGTCGGGCAACGCTCGCCATTTCGCCGATCCCAACGAGCCGCGCCGGTTTGACGTTCTGATGGAAGAGGTGAACATCGCGCTGCGCGGCGCCGACCGCCTCAGCGCTCCCGCCAACCTCGCCACCGCCGAGTGGGATTACACCGCGCTGACAGAGGGCCTGACCGATCTCGACGAACGCCAGATCGCGGCGTTCGACCCCGAAGCTGCCGCCGCCGCCGTTCGGACGCTACGCCGGACGGGTCAGCTCGATGCGAATACGCGGATTGATTTCGAGGTGTTCTTTGCGCCGGACTCAACCGAGTTCCCCGTGGCTCTGTATGAAGAGGATTTCCAGGAAATCCTGCGCCTTGCGTCCACCTATTCAGGTGCCATCATCACGGTTGAGGGGCATTCAGACCCGCTTTACTACCTGCAAAGGGAACAGGCGGGGGCGGATAATGCCGAGCTTCGCGCCATCCGCACCAGCGCGCAAAACCTGTCGATGGACCGCGCGATTGCCGTCGTCGACGCGTTGGCGGGCTATGCCGATGACACCGAACTGCGCATCAACCGCGACCAGTTCACGGTCGATGGCGTCGGCATCTCCAGCCCCCGCCACAACCCGCCCCAGACCGAGGCACAGTGGCGCGAGAATATGCGCGTGTTGTTCCGGGTGCTGACCGTGCAGGCCGAGGCGACAACTTTCGCGCCGCTGCAATAGGAGGCGGGGACATGAAAAAGAAAAATTCCATCCCGCTTCTGGTCTTTCTGGCCGTGGGCGTTGTCGCCTTTTCGATGTTCGACGAGGGCATGTTCGACAGCCCAGAGCCGATCGTCGCCGTTGATCCCGATTGGGACGCCATCGCCGCCTGGCCGCCGGTCGAGGTGGACGAGGTCGAGGCCGTGCCAGACCCGGGCCGCACCTACACGGTGATTGTACTGGACGATTCCGGCTCCATGGGCGACGACATCGTGCCCGCGCGCGACGCGGTGGTGCAGGCATTGGAGCCGATGCAGGACGAGGATCGCGTGGCTGTGGTGGGACTGAACACCGGGCTGATCCTGCCGTTCTCTAGCGTCTCGGAGGCGCGCACCGCCCTGCCGCCCCGCGTGGCGCAGGTGCGCAGCGACGGCGGCACCCCGCTCACCGCCGCGATGCAGGCCAGTCGCCGCGCGCTGGAACAAGAGGCCGCGCGTACCGGCGGATTTGGCACCTACCGCATCCTGATCACCACCGATGGCGAGGCGTCCAACGCCGACAGCCTGCAGGCCGAGATCGAGGATCTGGCCCGCTCCACACCGATCCAGGTCGCCACAATTGGCGTGGGTATCGGCGGCAACCACATCCTGCGCCGGCCCGATTTGGCGTCTTTCGTGGCGATTGATAACGTGGGCGAACTGGCCGCGGCGCTGCGCGCGGCCATCGCCGAGGAACAAAGCTTTTCGGCAATCACCGCATTTGAGGATGGCTAGATGGGACGACGCATTGACCTGAAATGGGACGAATGGGACCCCGGGCTTGATACCGATGAGATGACGCTGGCCGAGGTACTGGCGACCATGCCTGCGGCCAACGCCGATGAGGTGCCGGAGATCATCAAGAAGTATGAGAACCCGGACTCGCCCGATGCTTTGCCGGGGGCGATCCATCTGAACCGCCACGATTGCATCCATGTGCTTCTGGGCAGGGGTCTGCATGTACAGGACGAGGCGTTCATCATCGGCGCAACGATGGGTGCTGCGTCGGATATCACCGATGAGGTGATTGATTTCTTCATCAAAGTGTCGACGACCGAGTACCCAAAACACTGGCGGTTTGAAGAGGCGCATATCGCGTCGTTCCGGCTGGGCGTGGGGTTTGCTGTGGATAACCTCAACAACACCGACCTGCATCTGATCCCGATGGAGGAGGAGCCGTGGCAGTCGAAGACGGTGGCCGAGGCGCGCAAGGAACTGGGGATCTCGAACCATGAGCTGCGGGCCTACTTCCGCAAGGCCGAGATGCTGGTGCCCGGCACGCGGGCGACGCGGCGGCTCGATACCTCGGCGCAGCGGTCGGATGGGGCGTTGAACAGGGATTAGCAGCATTAGCCTCCCCCTCGGTCCCCCTCCCACGGGGAGGGGGAGGCGACAGGGCCAAAGGTCAGATCTCAGCTTGGAACGCAGTCCCCTCTCCCTTGGGAGAGGGTTAGGGAGAGGGAAACACCCCTTCCAAAACACACAGCACTCAGCCATCTGTCCCGCCCGGCGGCGCTGCCCTCACCAAGTCACCTAACCCTCGCGCCGCACCCGCCACGTCACCCAAGCCGCCGCCACCACAACCAACACCGCGCCAGCGGCAAACCGCAGCGTCGGCACCTCCTCAAACACGAAAAACCCAACCCCTACCGACAGGATCAGGCTGAGGTAACTGAGCACCGACAAGAACCCCGCCTCGCCATTGTAATGCGCCCTGAGAAAGCAAAACTGCGCCGCCTGCGAAAACACCCCCACGGCCAAAAGCGGCACCCAGTGCTCACCCTCCACCGGCACCCAGAACCAAATCGCCAGAGGCCCCGTCACCGCTGCCAGCCCGCCGGTATAGAACGCCATCATCACGATCTCGGGGGCAGGCCGCAGCCGCCGGGTGGCAATAATCGCGCCCGAGCCGGTCAGGATCACCACCGCCAACGCCGCCACGCCCACCCCCAAAGGTGCCGCACCGGGATCGACCGCGATCACCACGCCCACCAGCGCTACACCCGCCGCGATCCACCGCCGGGGCCCGATCCGCTCACCCAAAATCCCCGCCGCCATTACCATCGTCACCAGCGGTCGCGTGAAGTTCATCGCTGTGAACAGCGCCAAGGGAACCCTTGAGATCGCAAAGAAACTCGCCGTCAGCGTTACCACCGACAGACCCACCCGCAGCGCGTGGATGGGCAGATCCTCGACATTGCGAAACGCTTCCCGTCGCCGCCAGATCAGCGGCGCGATCAGCGCCAGACCGACCAGAGCGCGCAAAAACACCAGTTGCGCCGCCGGATAGCCCAGCCCCAGCGCCTTCACGATCGACAGCGCCCAGATGTTCAGCGCCATATCCGCGATCAGCCACGCCCCGCCAGTCAGGTTGTCGCGCGGTGGACCGTCGCTCATCCCCGGCGGGCGATCATGTTCGCCATCAAGCGGAACGCGCCGGGGACAAGGTGTTCCATCTGGTGATGCAGGATCAGCGAGGTGTGGATGTGGCGGCCTGCGCCGATATCACCGACGAGAAGCGCGCCGTGGTGGGGCTCTTCCTCGGGGTCGGCCATTGACAGTAGTGGGGTGTAGGCGTCATCCCAGCACTTCGCGAAGTAAAGCCCACGCTCCTTCACCCAACCGTCCCAGTCTTCGGGGCCAATCGGATTTGGACCGCTGAGGATCGGATGCTCCGCCAGATGCGTGACCGCCGCCGTCTCATCCGTTACCCGCCACCGCAACGAGGGTTGGCCGATCTCGAGCCGCCGGGGCGGGATCGTGCCCGGGTCCCAATTGTCCCAAGGGCGATGGTATAGCGTCAGCAGAGTGCCGCCCGCTGCAACCCACGCATCGATCCGCGGCATGGCCTCGGCCAGCCCCGCCCGGAACCGCATCGCGAAGATGCCGATGACCAGCGTGTCGTACCCGCTTAGCGCCTGCTCACTGGCGATCTCGGCATCGGTGAGATCACGCACATCTGCCCCCACCGCGCCCAGCCAGTGGCCGACGCGATCATTCCCGCCGCCGATATAGCCTACGCGCACGTCCGGTACGGCAACATCCAGCACTCGCACGCGGACCACGGCCGGCGTGTAGAGCGCGGTGGGGTCCACGTGGTCATAGGCGATCCGACGGACGGTCTGTGCGGGTGTGCCTTCGATTGTGAGGTGAAGGGCATGCAACCCCTCGGGAGCCGCCTCGGGCAGGGTCACTTTAAATCCGGTCTCCGTCCGTGCCGCTGTCCAGCCTTCAGGCACATCCAAAGCCGCGTCGGCCCCCTCAGGCCGCAATTCGGATAGCGAAATCCGGACCTCCCGCCCCGGCCTCGCATGGTTCAGCAGCACCGCTTGCGGGTCCAGCGCGCCACTATTTCCCGGCGTTGCCACGGGCGGGTTTTCCAGTGGCAGAAGGCAGGTGGCCTCGATCCCGTGCACGTCCATGTTGACCTTGATCGAAGGGGCAGGGGGAACAAGCGGATCGTACTCACTGCGGTACGGATCGGTGAGTACCGCGTCCTCTGCCAAGGCGAAAACACCGTTATCGCTGGCCCACCCAACCGGTAGTTCAAATCTCAGGCCCACGCTGTCTGCCCGTTCCCAGCCAATCTCGGTTTCAAATCTGGTTGTCATCCCGGGCGCGAGCCAAGTGTCTTCCAACCGCGCGCGGGCCTCAAAGCCGATGGCATGGCGCAAAGCATGGCTAAGCTGCACCTCCTTGGCGTCCAGCCGGTGTATGACCTCACCCGCCACCGCCTCCGGGCAGGCCGCTCGCGCCGCGCGAACATGCCCCAGCGTCCCGGCCAACGCCCCGGCCACCGCATCAAAGTCAGGATAGGCTGCCAACGCCGCGTGGATCCCGTCCTGCGCCGCCCCCAAAGGCCCCGCAATCGCCTCTGCCAGCTGCCCAAGCGCGCGCAGATCCACTGCCAAACCCGACGCCAACGCCACATCCGGCCCGTCCACATGGGCTTCCACTAGATGCAGCGGCCAGTCCCGCCCCGGATCGTCCGCACGCACCCAGCGCCCCATCCCCTGCGTCCGGTGATAGGCCCGCGACTGCTGCCCGATCCGGCCCCAGGACCACCCGCTTGCCGGGTCGCCAAGGCCACTCTCCACCGTCAACGTCGCGCGCGGGGGCGGCTCATCATCGTCATAGGCTTGCCCTGCTCCAGACCACGCGGGCAGGTACATCTTCTTCACCTGCCAGGGCGGCAGATTGGACGGAAAGGCAGGATCCGCCGCCGCCGCCATCACCTCATGCGCGGCTTGCGTCATCGCGCGGTGGTGGCCGTGCTGGCCGGGCACATCCAGAAAGGTGGGGCAGATGATGTCGGGCCGGTCCGTCCGCACGATCTCAACGAATCGGGCCAAGGTCCGGTCATGACCCCATTTGCCCAGCGTCTCGACCCCGCTTTTGGAGAACCCGAAATCGGTGATCGCATCATCGGGCGCCGTCGAATGCCAATACATCCGCATCCCCAGAACGTCACAGGCCCGCTCCATCTCCCGCGTTCTCAGCGCGCCCAAGGCCACCCCGGCCTCCGTCCCGATATCGTTCTGGCCGCCTTCGCCCCGTGTCGAGCAGGCGTAGCTCAGGTTGATCCCCTCGCCGAACGCCAAGGCGGCTAGCAAATCCGTAATCTCATCATCGGGATGCGCGCCGGTGTTCATAAAGCGGATGACACTGCGCAGAGGTTGCAGGGCCCACCACAGTTCCATGATCCTGGGGCGGGCGCGGTCTTCCGTGATACGGGTCTGGTCGGATGTGGGCATCAGTGGGCCACCGCGATTTTGGGGGTGCAGGCTAGGTTGATGACAAGCGCCGCCGCGCCAAGCGTGGCGGTCATGCGCCCCGATGCGCCGCGGATCAGGCGGGGGTGGGTGCGGTCGGTCCGGTTGGCGACGGACCGGTCGGGCAGGGCGACCGCGCCGATCAGATGGTCGAGCACGGTGTCCGGCATCGCGCCGCCCAGGATCACGGCCTGGGGGTCAAGGAGGTTTTCCACGATGGTGATGGCTGCCGTCAAAGGCTCTACCGCGCGGTCCAGCCAGGCTCGCAAGGCCGGAGCGCCCGTCTCACAAAGCTCTGCGAGCGTCTCCAGCCGCGGCGCGTCGATCCCTGCGGTGGCCAGATGGCGTTGAGCCGACAACCGACTGACCGCACTTTCAAGCGCGACCGTCTCCCCACCGCACGGCACCGGGATATGCCCGATCTCGCCCGCATTCCCGAACGCCCCGGTCATCAGCCGCCCGCCCGATACGACGCCCAGACCCAGGCCTGCGCCAAAGTAGATAAACGCATAGCTTTCCATCCCCGCTGCGGCGCCTGACACCCGCTCGGCCATGGCCGCCGCGTTAGCGTCGTTTTCCACGAAGACAGGCATCCCCAAAGCGTCCGAGAACCACGTAAAGGGATCGGTGTCTTCCCAGGCGGTCAGTTCCGATCCGCTGCCCTGGATCCCCGTCGCGCCAAACGGGCCCGGCATCACGATGCCTGCGCCCAGCACGCGCGCGCCCGGCACATCCGCGGCTGCGAGCGCCTCGGCCTTCAACGCCAGAACCATGGCCGTCACCGTGCCCCGATCGCTCGACGCCAAACTGCGTCGCTCGGAAAACACCGTCCGCCCCGCAAAATCCAAAAGCGCCGCAAACACCGCATCGGGCCGGATCTCCACCCCGAATGCATACCCTCCCGCGGGGTTCAGCGCGTATTGCACCGGCGGCTGACCGCGCGCCGCAGCGCGCCGGCCCTGTTCCACGATCATCCCCTGATCCAGCAGATCTGCGATGATGTTTGACACGGCTTGCGTGGACAAGCCCGAGGCCCGCGCAATCTCGGCCCGGCCCACCTGACCCGCCGCCCGCACCCGGCCCAGCACGACCTGGCGGTTGTGGCTGCGCGAACGCTCTGCATTCGCACCGACGATGTTCTCGGGCCGCGCGCTCATGTCCAACCGATTAACTCAACTTACTTGATGGAACAAGGCGGGTGCGCTAACGGTTGGGGATCAGAACGCTTTCATATGCGACAAGGCCCATCGCAAAGGGCTGTTTTCACAGGGAGACGACACCAATGGGATACCCCAAATTCAAGGCATTCGCGTTTGCCACGGCCACCAGCATCTCGGCGATGCTGGCCTCGGCGGCCAACGCGGTTGAGATCGAGTACTGGCAATATTTCTTCGATGCCCGCGTCGAGGCGATGGAGCAGTTGATCGAAAACTTCCAGACCGCCAATCCTGACATCACCGTCAAGATGACCCACTTCCCCTATGCCGATTACCGTACCAAGGTCGCCGCCGCGATCCCCGCGGGCGAAGGCCCCGATGTGGTGCAGCTGTTCTACGGCTGGCTCAACGATTACAAGGCCGCCAGCCTGATCCAGCCCTTGCCCGCAGACGTGTTCCCCGCCGACCAGATTTCGGAAGAGTTCTTCCCGATGGTCGAGGCGATGCGCGAGGGCGATAACTATTGGGCGCTGCCCACTGCCGTGCGCTCGCTGGCGCTCTTCTACAACACGCGCCTGTTTGAAGAAGCCGGCATCGAGGCCCCGCCCGAGACGCTGGATGAGCTGATCGCGCTGGGCGAGCAGATGACCAAGCGCGATGGCGCAGGCAACCTGACCCAGGCCGGTTTCACCATCGGCATGACTGCGCAGGACCACCACTGGTTCCGCGAAGGCCTGATCCGCCAGTTCGGCGGTGAGCCCTATCTCGATGACTACCGCACCGTGAACTACAACACCGATGCGGGCCTGCAGGCGCTGGAATACTACCTCAGCCTGGCGGGCGATAACGGCATCGCGGGCTTTGGCTTCATGGACGAACCGCAGGCCGCGTTCAAAGCGGGGCTTGCCGCCATGCATATCGACGGTTCGTTCCGGATCGGCTCGCTGAACAACACCCGCGGGCTGGAATGGGGCGTGACCGAATTGCCGGCAACGGCGGATGGCGTGCGCTCGAACTATTCCTCCTACTGGGTGAACGCGATCACCACGAAGGCGGAAGGTGAAAAGTACGACGCCGCGGTGAAGTTCATGGAATACATCACCTCAGATGAGGCGATGCAGATCTGGTTGGACGTTGTGGGCGAACTGCCTGCGAAGCCGTCGGTGGGCCTGACCGAAGCGAACGCCAATGATGAGGTGTTCGGCCCGTTCATCAAGGGCTTGGCCTATGCCAACACGACGAAGTTCGTCAATGAGTCCGCCCAGCGTCAGATCCTGGTCGACATGGTCGAACGCGTGAACCTGGCCGGCGCCGATCCGGCAGAGAGCCTTGCAGAGGCGGCCGCCGCCGAACAGGCGCTTCTGGATGAGTTCTACGCCTCGAACTGATGTGATCTGAAGCGGCCCCGGACGTGTGTTCGGGGCCCCTTTCCCTCGCGGCGACCGGGACCCCAATGAATCTCTACCGCAACCTCTCGATCAAACAAAAACAGATCGTCTGGGCCTGGGGCTTTCTGGCGGTACCGATCCTGTTTTACGTGGTGATTCGGTTCTACCCCACCGGCAACGCCATGGTGATCTCGTTCCAGGATTGGAACCTGCTTGGCAGCCGCACCTGGGCTGGGTGGGAAAACTACGCCAAGCTGTGGAATGATCCGGTCTTCTGGAAGGTGTTCGCCAACACCTTCCTCTACCTCATCATCGGTACACCCGTCAGCCTCGTAATCTCGTTCATCGTGGCCTACCACATGGACCAGCTGCGCTTTATGCACGGGTTCCTGCGCATGCTCTATTTCCTTCCCTTCATGACAAGTGCTGTGGCCATGGCCTGGGTCTGGCGCTGGTTCTATCAGCCGGTGCCCATAGGCCTGTTCAACAACTTCCTGGCTGACTTCGGCATCCCGCAGATCGAATTCCTGCGCTCCACGACCAACGCCTTGCCCGCGGTGCTGGCCCCGGCCGTTTGGGCGGGCTTGGGCTTTCAGATCATCATCTTCATGGCCGGGCTCCGCGCCATCCCGCGCAGTTACTACGAGGCCGCGCGCATCGACGGCGTGTCATCCTGGACCGTGCTTTGGGAGATCACGCTGCCTTTACTGCGGCCCACCATCGTCTTCATAGTCGTCTTCTCTTCCATCGGCTTCCTGCGGATCTTCGACCATGTGTTCAACATGACGACGAATGATCCGGGCGGGCCGCTGAATGCAACGAAACCGCTGGTGCTGATGATCTACCAATCGGCCTTCACCGACTTCGATATGGGCTACGCGGCGGCGCAAACCGTGGTGCTGTTCCTGGTGCTCCTCGCGGTCTCCCTATTGCAACTCTGGCTCTTGAGGGATCGCTGACATGGCCGTCGCCGAAGACATCCGCGCCTCCTCCGAGACGCTTCTTGACACCAAGGCCCCCCGCAAGCCTGCGAACATGGGCCAGATCATCCGTTGGCTCCTGCTGTTCCTCGGCGGCATCGCGATGGTCATGCCCATCGTCTACATGATCTCCACCTCGCTGAAATGGCCGCATGAGATCTACAACGTCAACCTGATCCCGAATGATCCGACGCTGGAGAATTATACGTTCGTCCTGGAAGACGGCCGGTTCTATGGCTGGTTCATCAACTCGATCATCATCGCCGTGATCACCACGATCTCGAACGTGCTGTTCGACAGCCTTGTGGGCTACACCCTGTGCAAATTCCGCTTCCCTGGCCGCTACATCGTGTTCATCGCGATCCTGTCGACCCTGATGATCCCGACGGAAATGCTGGTGATCCCCTGGTATCTGATGAGCCAGCAATTCGGCTGGCTCGACACCTATTGGGGCATCATGTTCCCCGGCCTGATGACGGCCTTCGGCACCTTCCTGATGAAACAGTTCTTTGAGACGGTCCCTGACGACTTCATAGAAGCCGCCCGCATTGACGGCTTGAACGAGTTGCAGATCTGGTGGACCGTCGCAATGCCGCTCGTCAAACCCGCCTTAGCGGCACTCGCGATCTTCGTGTTCCTGGGCAACTGGACCGCCTTCATCTGGCCCCTGATCGTCACCAACTCGGTCGAGATGTACACGCTGCCCGTGGGCCTTTCGACCTTCGGCGACGAGGCGGATGTGCAGTGGGAACTCATCATGACGGGCGCCGCAATCTCCACCATCCCGACCCTGATCGTCTTTCTGGTGTTCCAGCGGTTCATCATCCGCGGCGTGGTCATGGCAGGTTTGAAAGGATGAGGACCGCCCCCGCCCTTCTTCTTGTCTTAAATACGCCCGCCGGAGGCGTCCCGCGCGTGCCCATATGACCGACCAGTCCACATTCCCCGACGACACTTATCGCGAGACCGTGCTGGCCCCGCTATTCGAAGGCGTGAAGGCCTATTATGCGGGCCACATGGATGCGATCAATCGCGCGCATCTGGTGATGCTGAGCGAGACAGGGATTTTAAGCCCCGATCAGTCGAAAGCGCTGGCCGGGGCGCTGAGCGCCATCTCGGAGGAGGCCGATCTTGAGGCGCTGAGCTACACCGGTGAGCATGAGGATTACTTCTTTCTCGTGGAGGCCGAGTTGAAGCGCCAGTTGGGGGATCTGGGCGGCATGCTCCACACCGCGCGGTCGCGCAATGATATGGACCATACGCTGTTCAAGCTGGCGCTGCGTGCGCGCACGGCGACGCTGCTTGTTGAGACGCTGGCGCTTGCCGATGCGCTGATCGCCAAGGCGCGGGCCGAGATATCCACGCCCATCGTTGCCTATACCCACGGGCAACCCGCGCAGCCGACGACTTTTGGTCATTACCTGTCAGCCGCCATCGAGACGCTTCTGCGCGATGCCACCCGTCTCAACACCGCCGCCGACGCGCTGGAGCATTGCCCCATGGGCGCCGCCGCCATCACCACCAGCGGCTTTCCCATCGACCGCGCCCGCGTGGCGGAACTGTTGGGTTTCGAGGGCCCGCTTCTCAACAGCTACGGGTGCATTGCCAATGTCGATTACGTCACCGGGCTCTACTCGGCGGTCAAACTCATCTTCCTCCACCTCGGCCGCCTGATCCAGGACCTGCAGTTTTGGTCGGCGTTTGAGGTCGGCCAGCTCTATGTCCCCAACAGCCTTGTCCAGATCAGCTCGATCATGCCCCAGAAACGCAACCCGGTGCCCATTGAGCACATGCGCCATCTCGCCAGCGTCACCGTTGGCCGCTGTGACACGATCGTGAACACGATGCACAACACGCCGTTCACCGACATGAACGATAGCGAAGGGGAAGTGCAGCAGGCGGGCTATGCCGCGTTCGACAGCGGGGGTCGGGTGCTGCGGTTGATGGCGGCGATGCTGCCGCAGTGTTCAATCAATGCCGATCGGGTGCGCCGCACGACCGATGCCGCCTGTATCACCATCACCGAACTGGCCGATACGCTCGTGCGCGACGAGGGGCTTAGCTTCCGGCAGGCACATGAAATCGCCGCTGCCACCGCGCGTGCAGTTATTGCGGATAGCGCAGCACTGGGGCAGGGCTACACCGCCTTCGCCACAGCCTTCGAGGCGGAGACCGGGCGCAAGACCACCCTTACCGCAGCCACCTTCACCACCGCCGTCGCGCCCGAAACCTTCATCGCCCGTCGCGACCGCCCCGGTGGTCCGGCGGAACCTGCGCTGACGGATGCGCTTGCGACATACGCGGGCCAACTCACCACGCTGCAAACCGCCACTCAGACCCGCGCCACGCGCCATGCCGCGGCGGCCAGTACCCTCACCACCGCCTTCGCCGCCTTGCAGGAGACCTGATCTTGGCCACGCTATCCCTCCGCAATCTGGTGAAAGCCTATGACAAGACGCAGGTGCTGCATGGCATCGACCTTGAGGTGCATGATGGCGAGTTCGTCGTCTTTGTCGGCCCCTCGGGCTGCGGCAAGTCCACCACCCTGCGCCTGATCGCAGGGTTGGAAGAGGTCACCTCGGGCGAGATCGATATCGGGGGCCGGGTGGTTAACAACCTGGAGCCCAAGGAACGCGACATCGCAATGGTGTTCCAGAACTACGCGATCTATCCGCATATGACGGTGCGCAAGAATATCGGTTTTGGCCTGCGCTCCTCCAAACTGCCCAAGGCCGACAAGAACAAGCGGATCGAAGAGGTCGCGGGCATTCTCGACATGACCGAATACCTCGAACGCAAGCCCAATCAGCTGTCGGGCGGTCAGCGTCAGCGGGTGGCCATCGGGCGCGCGATGGTACGTGACCCGGCCGTGTTTTTGTTTGATGAGCCACTGTCGAACCTCGATGCCCAACTGCGCACGCAGATGCGGCTAGAGATCAAGAAGCTGCATCAACGGGTTGGCAACACGATCATTTTCGTGACGCACGATCAGGTGGAAGCCATGACCATGGCCGACCGGATCGTGATCATGAAAGACGGCCATATCCAGCAGGTGGGCACGCCGGCCGAGGTGTATCACAAGCCCGCAAACACCTTTGTCGCGCAATTCATCGGTGCGCCGTCGATGAACATGATCCCAGGGGCCACGACCGAGGCAGGCATTCGCCTGAAGGGTGGCTCTGAGGTTGCGCTAGGCGGTATCGCCCCGGGGCGTGATGTGATCCTTGGCATCCGCCCCGAAGACCTGCACCCTGATGAGGGTGTGCCGCTGATCGAGGGGCAGGTGGGCGTGCGCGAACCATTGGGCCACGAGACGCTGATCTATGTGGGCACTGCGACGGGCGAGGTGATTGCCAAGGCGGATGGCCGCACGCCACCCGATGTGGGGGCGACCGTAAAGCTGGGCGCGTTGCCCGAAAACCTGCACGTGTTCGACGCGGCCTCGGGCGAGGCGCTGGCGTGAACAAGAGCCCCCATAAGGGCGTCTTGTGCGTTGGGCGGCTGTACTGTGACCTGATCTTTACCGGTGTGCCGCGCCTGCCGAGCTATGGCACCGAGGTTTTTGCCGAAGGGTTCGGTGTCCACGCAGGCGGCGGTGCGGTCATCACCGCGGCGCATCTCAGCGCCCTGGGCCGCCGCACCGCGCTGGCGGCCATGCTGCCCAGCGCGCCGTTTGCCGATCTGGTGATGCCGGAACTGCGCGCGGCGGGGCTGGACCTATCGCTGTGTCGCCCGAACCCGACAGGTGCACCACAAGTGACCGTGGCGATGGCTGGCGCTGGGGATCGCGCCTTCCTGACCCGCCGCACCGGCCCGCCGTTCCCCGATATCACCCGCGCCGATCTGGCGGGCGTCGGGCACATCCATATCGGTGAGTTGGGCACGCTGATCGAACGCCCGGGCATCTTGCGGCTGGCACAGGAATGGGGGGCGACGGTATCGCTCGACTGCGCCTGGGATGAGGGCGTGACTGCCCGCGATGCCGCGCCACTGATTGCCGAGGTGGATGTGTTTTTGCCGAATGAGGCCGAGGCCGCGCGATTGCGCGAGCAGGGCCTGCAACCGCCCTTCGCGCCGCTTACTGTCACCAAACGCGGCGCAGCGGGGGCCAGCGCCGAAGCGCGGGGGGGCTCGGTGACGGTGCCTGCAGAGCCGGTTGAGGCGGTGGATACGACGGGGGCGGGGGACGCGTTCAACGCGGGCTTCCTGGCCGCCTGGCTTGAGGGGCAGGGGGTGGAGGCGTGCCTTAGCGCAGGCAATGCGCGCGGTGCGCTGGCGGTGACGGGACGCGGCGGCTTTCGGGCCGAGGCGCAGCCCGAACTGGTGAAATAGGTTTTATCCCCGCGCCAGATAGGCGAGGATCATCACCGTCCCAAGCACCGACACTGCGATCCGCAGGGCCAGTGGCGGCACCCGCGTCAACAGTTTCGCCCCGAAAAAACCGCCCAGGAGCCCGCCGATCAGAACCAGCCCGGCCGCCGTCCAGGCGACCTCACCCGACAGGCTGAGCGGCACCACCGCAAAGGTCGCTGCGGTCACCGAATAGAGGTTCTTCTTGGCATTTGCCGCATGAATCCGCGTCTCGCCCGAGATCAGGATCGTCGCGATCAGCATAAAGCCCAGCCCCGCCCCGAAATACCCCGCATAGACCCCGCAGGCGAGGATCAGCACCGGGGCGATCATCCAGGCGCCGGGTTTGCCCTGAAGGCGCTGACCATAGCTGGCCAGCTTCTCGCCCAGAAGGATCGCCACCACCGCGATCACCAGGAACACCGGCACCAGCCGCACGAAGGAGGCCTCGCCGAACGTGACCAGCGCATAGCCCCCAAACCCGCCCCCGATGGCCGCCAGGATCGCCCCGGTGATCAGCGACCGGTCGAGCACCCCTTCGCCCTTGCGCACGATGAAAACGCCCGGCAGTTGCGCGGGCCAAAGCCCGACGGTGGCGGTGGCGGCGGCGGCGACAGGGGGCAGGCCAGCGGCCAGAAGGATCGGGAACACAAACAGCTTCGCCCCGCCCGCGGCCACGTTGACCGAGCCGCCAAGAAACCCGGCGGCGAGATAAAGCGCGATGGTGGCGAGATCGGGGATGGAACGGCTCC
>JBCBPV010000040.1:0-30226 GCA_039820585.1 Pseudomonadota bacterium | reverse complement strand
TTTCAGATCAAGTCGCTGGAAGAGCATTTGGGCCAGCCTTTGTTCCGCCGCCTGAACCGTGCGGTTGAGCTGACAGAGGCGGGCCGCGCCCTGGCACCGGGGGCACAAGAGGGCTTTGCCCGGCTGACCGCGGCATGGCGCGCGGCGCGGCGGTTGACCGATACGCAGACGATCACGGTCACGGCGGGCCCTGCGCTGACCGCCAAGTGGCTGGCGCCGCGTATCTTTGCCTTCGCAAACGCCCATCCCGAGATCGAGCTGCGGTTCGCCGCGGGTTTGCGGATCATGGATTTCGACCGAGATGGCATCGACGTGGCAATCCGGTTCGGGCTGCCCCGCGATGATGAGTTCTTTTCGCGCTCGATCATTCGCGAATGGGTGACACCGATGATGTCACCTGCATTGGCCGCGCAGTACCCCGAACCCGCGGATCTGCGGCGGGCGACGTTGCTACATCAGGATGACACTGCGTTCCTTGACCCGCCAATTGAATGGCACGCCTGGTTCAAGGCGGCGGGGCTTGGGGCGGCGCCAACAACCGGGCCGCGCTTTTCGCAAGCCGATCATGCGTTGGATGCGGCATTGGCCAGTGGCGGCGTCGTGATGGGCCGCATCTCCCTGGCGGCAGAGGCGATCCGGGCGGGGCAATTGGTCATGCCCCACCCATTGTCGCTGACGACCGATGCGCATTACCGGTTTGTCTGCCCCAAAGGATCGGAAACGCGACCGCAGGTGTCGGCCTTCTACGACTGGATCCTGAACGAGGCACAGTCATTGACCGAACTGAACGCGGGCCGCACGATCCTCTCGGCGCAAGACGTGGCCGAGATGGCGTGAAGCCCCTGGGTCAGGCGCTTTGAAGACGCGCGATCTGTTCCTTGAGTCGCAGTTTTTGCTTCTTCAGATCGGTGATCTGAGTATCATCGGTTGCCGGGCTGCGCTGAGCCTCTTCAACCTGTTCTGAAAGCGTTTGATGTTTCTTGCGGAGTTCTTGCAGGTGCGAACTCAAGGTCATCGGTGTCCTCCTGTTTTCATCACTGTGGTACGGAGTGCAGCACAGAAACCGAGTCGTGTCACGTTTCATTCAACGGGCTGCACTCTCATCGGCACGATCCCCCGGAAAGATTGCCAAAGCGTTAATCGCCCACCCAAGGCCAGGCATGGCCGTCGCGCAGTACGGCCGCCGCGGCGGATGTGTAGCTGTCGCGATCTTCGGTATGGGCCGCGCCTTCGTGCAAAATCATAGGCGGTGCCAATCGAAGTGGCGTCTTAGCGCCCTTCTTGGCGATAACGATCACACGGGTTGCATCGCGGCTGAGACGCGGGGCAAGCGGGCGGATTTCGATTGCACCCGCACGGGGGGACAGGTCGCCCAGCAGATCGGCCAGGCGGTCCGCGCGTTGGATCACGGTGAGGCATCCACCGGGCGCAAGTCGCCGCAGCGCGGCGTCGATCCAGGCGGAAAGCGGCGTTTCCTCGCCCAGGGCCTGCTCTCGGCCCCGGTCGCTGGCCGGGGTGCCGTCGCGCCGCAGATAGTAGGGTGGGTTTGTAATCACATGATCAAAGCTCTGATCCCGAACCTCAGGCGGCATCCGGGTAATGTCGCCTGCCACGACCTGCATCGCCATCCCATTGCGCTGTGCGTTCCGGGCGGCAAGCGCGGCATAAGCTGGTTGCAGTTCAACCCCCGTGAGCCACAGCCCCGGCACCCGCGCCATCAGGCACAGGCTGGCAACGCCCACGCCACAGCCAAGCTCTAGCACCGTCTCACCGGGTCGGGCGGCAACAGCGGCGGCCAGGAACACCGGGTCCACCCCCGCGCGGTAGCCGTCATGCGGTTGCCACACGGACAGGCGCCCGCCCAGGACCGCATCATCGGTCAGACTGGCCTCGTCAAAGCGCTCAGGTGGGGACGGGGATGTCATTGTCACGCAGGACCGCGGCGGCCCGGAAGTGATCCTTGTCGCGCACCATCAAACGGCGCGGCAATATGCCGATCGATCCCTCAAGGACGCTCATGTGGACGTCCATTTCAAAGAAGTCTATATCCTCACCCCGGAGGAGCGTGGTGGCGAAGGCGATCATTGTCGGATCGTTTGTGCGAATTAGCTCCCTCATACCTGGGACATAATGACAAGACAGCCACCTTGTCGAGCAATCTGACGTGAGAGTGATGGGACTGGACGACGCAATCGTCAAACCGCATGAACGCCTTGCTGCCTACTTGTCGGCGGATATGGAGGCTGTGAACGCGCTGATCGCCGAGCGTATGGCATCGAAACATGCGCCCCGCATCCCTGAAGTCACGGCGCATCTGGTGGGCGCGGGGGGCAAGCGATTGCGCCCCATGCTGACGCTCGCAGCGGCGCGGCTGTGCGGGTACGATGGCCCCCATCACATCGCGCTGGCGGCGACGGTGGAGTTCATACACACGGCGACGCTGTTGCATGACGATGTGGTGGACGAAAGCGGGCAACGGCGCGGGCGGCCCACAGCGAACCTTCTGTGGGACAACAAGTCTTCGGTTCTGGTGGGCGACTACCTGTTCGCGCGGTCGTTTCAGTTGATGGTTGAGCCTGGGTCGCTGGAGATCCTGAACATCCTGTCCGATGCTGCGGCGACGATTGCCGAGGGCGAAGTGCTGCAACTGACCGCGGCGCAGAACCTGGCGACGGATGAGGCGATTTATCTGCAGGTCGTGCGGGGCAAGACGGCGGCCCTGTTTTCCGCCGCGACCGAGGTTGGTGGCGTGGTGGCCGAGGTGCCCCAGCCCCAGGTCGATGCCCTGCGCGGGTATGGGGATGCGCTGGGCATCGCATTCCAGATCGTGGATGATCTATTGGATTATCAAGGGGATACCGGTGCCACGGGCAAGAACGTCGGCGATGATTTCCGCGAGCGGAAGTTGACATTGCCGGTAATCAAAGCGGTTGCGCTGGCCGATGAGGAAGAGCGTGCGTTTTGGCGCCGCACGATTGAGTTGGGCAACCAGCAGGACGGTGACCTGGAGACCGCGCTGTCGCTTCTGAACCGTCACGGTACGCTTGAGGCGACGCGGCAAGAGGCGCTGGGCTGGGCTGCGAAGGCGAAGGCATCGCTGGACGGTCTGCCGCAGAATGAGGTGCAGGTGATGTTGTCAGACCTCGCCGATTACGTGGTGGCGCGGATCAGCTGATCGCAACCACCGCCCACCAGTTGGGGTGGGCGTGCTTGATGGTGTCTACGGCGTGGCTTGCCCGGCCCCTTTCGAACAACGCAAAGCACGTCGCACCCGAGCCTGACATGCGCGCGATCCGGCATCCCGGCTGCTGACCGAGTACTGCAAGCGCTTGGCCGATATCCGGGGCCAGGGCGACCGCCGGGCCTTCGAGGTCGTTTCGCTGATCTGCCAGCCAGTTGGGGAAATCCGCGTCTGTGGGGTCGGGGATGGGTTCGGTCATCGGCGTATTGGTCTTGGTCGCGAGACGCGCGAAGACAGCGGGGGTGGAGACGGGAATACCGGGGTTCACCAGTACCGTTTCCCACGCCATGGGCGTGTCGCTGACAACGTCAATCACCTCACCCACACCGCGCATCCGCACCACTCCCTGATGGGCGCACACGGGAACATCCGCGCCAAGCCGCAACAGCGTCTCGTCGTCGGGTATCGGCATGTCGTAAAGCGTCGTCAGTGCTCGCACAGTCGCCGCTGCATCCGCCGATCCACCCCCGATCCCGGCGGCGACGGGCAGCGCTTTTTCGATATGGATATGCGCCGTGACGCCCAGCAAATCCGCGGCCTGTGCCACAAGATTGTCCAAGGTGGTCGGCACCGCGGCAGCGAAGGGCCCCGATACCGTGATGCGGGTCTCATCCGCCGCGGCAACTGTGATCACATCGCCCGTCTCGCCAAAACAAACCAGCGAGTCGAGAAGGTGATAGCCGTCGGCGCGCTGGCCGGTGACATGCAGTGTCAGGTTGATCTTGGCCGGAGCGTGGGCCTTAACCGTCGTCATTCGCCACTTGCAACGGTGGCGCCCCTTCTTCGTCGAGCACCACGTCTAGGCCGACCTCGAGCTTGCGGCGAATGCGTTCGGCATCGTCTTCTTCCGGTTCAAACGACAGGGCGCGGTGCCACTGAAACTCGGCCTCCCGGTAGCGGCCCACGGCCCAGTACACATCGCCAAGATGATCGTTGATGATCGGGTCGATCGGCAAAAGCTCGACCGCTCGTTCCATATGGCCCACCGCCTCTTCAAAGCGGCCCAGGCGGTACAGAACCCAGCCCAGCGAGTCGGTGATGTAGCCCGAGTTTGGCTCACCCGCGACGGCGCGTTCGATCATGTCGAGCGCTTCATCAAGGTTGATCTGCATCTCGACGAAGGAATAACCGAGGTAGTTCAGCACCTGGGGCTGGTCGGGTTGCAGTTCCAGCGCCTTGCGGAAATCGGCCTCAGCCGGGGGCCAGTTTTCGGTCCGCTCATGTACGATGCCGCGCGAGAAATAGAGCGACCAGTGCGAGGGCTGAGGATCGTCGATCAGCGCAATCGCGCGGTCATACGCTGGCACGGCTTCTTCAAACCGCTCCAACCGGCGCAGCGTGTCGCCCAAGGCCACATGCACCAGCGGAAGGTCGCTATGTGTTTCGCCCAATTGGGTCAGCACCTCAATCGCGGCCTCGGTCTGGTCTGCCTGCTTCAGCGCTTCTGCACGGCCCATCTCGGCGATGTAGAAATACGGGTGATCGCGGGCCACCTGGTCGTAAACCTCGGTCGCCATGCCATAGCGTTCCAACCGCTCCAACAGATCGGCGGTCAGAAGCAGGCCTTCCACGTGGTCGGGGCGCAGGATGGTGGCGAGACGGGCGTAGACCAGCGTAAAGCCATCTGAGGCCTCGCCGGTCAGCGCGTTGGCGATGCTGAAGTGCATTTCCGCAATACCATCGGTGGCCGAGGTCACCACGTCGAAGGGCACATCTTCGCCCGCTGTCAGCCGGTCGCCCAGATTGCTGAGGAACGGATCAAGGCGCCCGCGCTGGGCGGCCGCGACACGCTCAACCGCGGTGTCGATTTGTTGCAACTGGCCCAACACCTGGATATGCGCGACCGTGCCGCGGGGCGTGAGGCGCAGTTGCGTGCCCTCTTCGCCCGAAAAGATTGCATTGGCGCCTTCGAAATCGCCCACGGATGCCAGCGCCAGGGCGCGGTGATAAAGACCAAAGGCTTGCGTGCCGCGGGCGTTTTCCACGGCGCTGAACTGTTCCAGCGCGTCGCCCATGCGGCCAAGACCCACAAGCGCCCAGGCGCGTAGCAGCCCATCGTAAAGCGGCCCGACAGAGCGGCCCGCGTCAAGACTGTCGATGATCGCCTGCCAATCGCCCTGCCTCGACAGGTCGGCATAGGCGATCAGGCCCGCAATCTGGCTTTCCACCTCCATCTCGGTCAGGCGCGTGGCCAGCGGCACGGCCCGATCCAGATCGCCCATCGACAAATAGGCGCTGGCGGCGTTTTCGATCAGGGCCGGATTTTGCGTGTCGCGGATCAGCGCGCGTGAGAAATACTGCGCCGCCGCGCTGTAGTCGTTGTCAATTCCCGCTTGCCGCCCGGCCAGATAGGCCCCGGCATTGCCCTCGGCGGACAGGGTTGCAGGCAGCGATGCCGCAGTCAGGGCCAACGCGGTGGTGATCGCAAGACGCGAAAATCTGTTCAGCATGAAGTATCCCGTGCGTTTCGTCCGATGAAGCCTAGCGGCGTGCTGCACATGCGGCAATCGCCTGGCGCGAAATTCACTGTCACGCTGACATTCCCGTTACATATTGGGATAATTCGGGCCATCGCCGCCCTGTGGCACGGTCCAGACGATGTTCTGGCTGGGGTCCTTGATATCGCAGGTCTTGCAGTGGACGCAGTTCTGGAAGTTGATGACAAAGCGCGGGTCTTTGTCGTCTTCCTCGACCACTTCATACACGCCCGCCGGGCAATAGCGCTGCGCCGGTTCGGCATACGTGGGCAAGTTGACGGCAATTGGCACGGCAGCATCTGTCAGACGCAGGTGCGCAGGCTGGCTTTCCTCGTGATTGGTCATCGAGAAGCTGACATTGGTCAGGCGATCAAAGCTGAGCGTGCCGTCGGGTTTGGGATAGTCGATGGGGGCATGGTCGGACGCGCGGCCCGTCGCCGCCGCATCGGATTTCCCGTGGCCCAGTGTGCCCAGCAAAGACAGGCCGAACAGGTTGTTCGTCCACATATCGAACCCACCCACCGTGAGCGACGCCATCAGACCGTTCTTTGACCAAAGCGGTTTGACATTGCGCACGCGCTTGAGGTCTTGGCCAATCGGGCCCTCGCGCAACTCGGTATTGTAGTCGTCCAGCGTGTCGCCACTGCGCCCCGCGGCAATCGCGGCTTGCGCCGCATCAGCCGCGGCAATGCCCGACAGCATGGCGTTGTGGTTGCCCTTGATCCGGGGGACGTTCACCAGACCCACCGAACAGCCCAGCAGTGCCACACCGGGGGCTACGGCCTTGGGCATCGACTGATACCCGCCTTCGGTGATCGCCCGAGCGCCATAGGCCACGCGTTTGCCGCCTTTTAGAAGCTTGGCGACCATCGGGTGGTGCTTGAAGCGCTGGAATTCCATATACGGGTAGAGATGCGGGTTTTCATAGTTCAGGTGAACGACGAAACCCACATAGACCTGATTGTTATCAAGGTGATAGATGAAAGACCCGCCGCCTGCGTTCGATCCCAGCGGCCAGCCCATAGTGTGGGTCACGCTGCCTTCGCGGTGCTTTTCGGGGTCAATCTCCCAAATCTCTTTCATGCCCAGCCCGTATTTCTGCGGCTCGGCGTCTTTGGCCAGATCGTATTTGGCAATCACTTCTTTCGACAGCGATCCCCGCACGCCTTCGGACAGGAACACGTATTTCCCGTGCAGTTCCATCCCCGGCTCATAGCCATCCGATTGGGTGCCGTCGGGGTTCAGGCCAAATTCGCCCGCGACCACGCCTTTGACCGACCCGTCCTTGGCATACACAACCTCGGAACAGGCCATTCCGGGAAAGATCTCAACCCCCAATTCTTCGGCCTTTTCGGCCATCCAGCGGCAGACATTGCCCATCGAGACGATGTAATTGCCGTGATTGTTCATCAGGGGCGGCATCAACATGTTCGGCAATCGGATCTGGCCCGCTTCGCCCAGGAAGTAGAAGTTGTCGTCCTTGACCGGCACATTGATCGGGGCACCCTGTTCGCGCCAGTCGGGCATCAACTTGTCCAGGCCCGCGGGGTCCAGAACGGCGCCCGACAGGATATGTGCCCCAACCTCCGACCCTTTTTCCAGGACGACCACGTTCAGATCGGGATCGAGCTGTTTCAGTCGGATCGCGGCAGACAGGCCGGCGGGGCCCGCGCCCACGATCACGACGTCATATTCCATCGATTCCCGTTCAATCTCGGCCATATCAAACCCTTTTCAAGCGATCCAAACGCATGGATGTCAGACCGAACGAGAGCTAGCCAGCCCACACCGGGGCGTCAATGCGAACGCGACGTATTGACTTGGTTTTCGGGCAAAATGCAGCGGTTATGCGGGGCTTTGGTGCATCACACTCTTGCAATCCCACCTGCCTTTGGGTCAGGTGGTGCGGTCTTACCGCGCAGGACGGCCCGGCGCAGGGCCCCCGCGCAGAACCGGATGGACCTATGGAAAAGATACCGCTGACCCGCGCGGGCCACACCGCGCTGAACGAGGAATTAAAAACGCTGAAATCGGTGGAACGCCCGGCTGTGATCCGCGCGATTGCCGAGGCGCGCGAACATGGCGACCTGTCCGAGAATGCCGAATACCACGCCGCCCGCGAAAAACAGAGCTTCATCGAGGGGCGCGTGAAAGAGTTGGAAGGCATCCTGTCACTGGCCGAGGTCATCGATCCGTCCACCCTGTCGGGCACGATAAAGTTCGGGGCCAAGGTGCGAATCGTTGACGAAGATACCGACGAGGAAAAGGCCTATCAGATCGTGGGAGAGCCTGAGGCCGATATCGAGCGTGGCCTCTTGAACATCAAATCGCCCCTTGCACGCGCGCTCATCGGTAAGGAAGAGGGTGACAGTATTGAAGTGCGTACGCCGGGCGGCGAAAAAAGCTATGAAATTCTGAGCATCACGTATAGCTGACGCCCCGGGGGGATGGGCTCGGCATGAGCGACAACAGTAGCAGACGACCGACCGCGGATCTTGGCGTCTTTGCCCGGCGGGGCAATGGCGCGCTGAGCAATGCCGAGATGATCGCGCTCGCCCTGTCTGGTCTGTGGCTGTTCGCGGCGGTGATCTTTTTCTTCCTCATCGGTGACGCGGGCCCGCCAGAGCCCGATCCGGTCCGCGGGCTTTTGATCGTGCTTGCGGTGGTGATGCCCATCGCGCTGATCTGGATCGCGGCGATGGCGGCGACCAGTGCGCGGATCGTGAAGGACGAAGCCGCCCGGCTGCAGGCCGCGATGGATGCGATGCGCCAGGCCTCGGTCGCGCAACAGCAGATGTCTGGCATGTCGATCAAATCCTCGCTTGAGAAGAAGCTGGATGAACTGGTGGCCGCGCAGCGCGAAACCGATGCGGTTTTGGCCACTTTCGCCTCCAGCCGGGATCGTGATGCAGGCACGCCCCAGGCCGAACCTGCGTCGATGCCCCAACCGGCCGCGAGTATTCAGGCCGATCTGGGGCTGGTCAGCGATGCGCCTGATACGCGCCCCTTGTCCGTCGAGGATTTCATCAGCGCCTTGAACTTCCCCAAAACCACGGACGATGTCGCCGGGTTTCGCTCGCTGAAGCGCGCGATGCGCGATCACCGCGCGTCGCAACTGGTGCAGGCTGCGCAGGATATCCTGACGCTGCTAAGCCAGGACGGCATCTACATGGATGACCTGACGCCCGATCGCGCGCGGCCCGAGGTGTGGCGCAAGTTTGCCGAAGGCGAACGGGGCCGGGCGATTGCGGCGCTGGGCGGTATTCGCGACCGGTCGGGCATCGCGCTGACGGCGGCGCGGATGCGGCAGGATCACATCTTCCGCGACACGGCCCATCATTTCCTGCGCAAGTTCGACCAGATCTTTTCGCAGTTCGCCGAACACGCCTCGGACGCTGAAATCGCGGCACTGGCCGAAACCCGGACAGCGCGGTGTTTCATGCTGCTGGGCCGGGTTGCAGGAACGTTTGACTAGGGCGCGGTGCGCTCGGTTGGAAACAAGCATCGTCAGTTGCGTTGAAGCCGCAGGCCAGAGGCAAAAAAGGCGAGGCCGACACTGGCGGAAACGCTCTAGCGGAAACCTGAAAAAAATCTTTTTCCGTTTTTTAACAGATGCTTGGTGGAAATTGCCAATTGGCAATTTTCGATTTCCATTGTCCCCGGGCTTCAGCAGATTCCCAGGGATGTCAGCGGAATATAGCGCACGGGATCGCCTGGTGCGATGTCACGGGCGGCGGCGTCCAGCTCCACCAGCCCATCCGCCCAGCTGATCCCCGTAATCCGGCCAGAGCCTTCGGATTTGAACACCTCTGCCGCGCCATCCGGGGTGAGGCGCGCACGCAGATATTCATGTCGCCCGGCTTTCTTGCGCTTGCTGAAGGCGGCGGGCACCGTGAAGCCTTGCGGCGCCAGCCACGCACCGCCCGCCAGCACGTTCAACGCCGGGCGCGCGAAGACCACGGCGCAGACAAAGGCCGCGACCGGGTTGCCGGGCAGCCCAAAGACCGGAACGCCCTGCCAAAGGCCCAATATCAAGGGACGGCCGGGCTTCATCGCCACGCGCCAGGTGGCCACCGTTCCCTCGGCCGTCATCAGCGCTGAGATATGGTCTTCATCGCCAGCGCTTGCCCCGCCAGAGGTCAGGATCGCATCGGCCTTCGGTGCGGCGGCATCCAGCGTGCGGCGCACCGCGTCCCGATCATCGGGGACGATGCCACAATCGTGGGGCCGGTGGTGCCAGCCGCGCAGGAGTTGGGTCAGCATCGGGCGGTTGGCATCGAAAACGGTGGTCTCGGTGGCCTGCGCGCCGGGGTCGGCCAGCTCATCCCCCGTGGACAGGACCGCGACAGTGAGGGGTCGGAAGACGGGCACATCAGTGATGCCGGTTGCGGTCAAGAGGCCCAGGTCCGCAGGGGTCAGGCGGCGTCCAGTGTTGAGCGCCGGGGCGCCTGCCACCAGATCCTCGCCTGCCTGCCGGGCATTGGCCCCGGCGCGGACGGGGCCGTCGAAGGCGATGTGCCCATCCCGCGTGGTCGTGTCCTCTTCCAGCACCACGGTGTCGACGCCCGGCGGCAGCGCAGCCCCCGTGAGGATGCGTATCGCATGGCCCGCTTGTACCGGCCCCGCATCCCGCCCGGCCGCCGCCGCACCGGGGGTGAGGGGCAAGATGTGGGGCGGCGTGCCAAGTGCGGCATGGGCGAAGCCATAGCCATCCACAGCCGCGTTGGCGCGCGGGGGGTGGGCGCGGGCCGCTTTGACATCTGCGGCCAGGAGACGATTGGCAGCTTCGCGCAGGGGCAAGGTTTCCAGGGTCGTGACGGGTGACATCCCGCTGCGCAGGGTATCGAGGGCCTGGGGCACCGGCACCCAGTCGACACCGGGGGGCAGGGCAAAGCAGTCGTTCTTCAGGCGCGGCGGTGCGATGTCGGGCAGGGCGGCGGCGCGCAAGGCGTCCTCGATCCCGACGCCAAGGATCCAACCCTCTTCGGCCCTCGCCTCAAGCGGCGGGGCGGTCAGACCGGCCTGCAGGTCTTCCGGTGAAAGCCGCTTCAAGGCCCGGGCCAGCGTGCGCACTTGCGCTTCGTCTTTCGTCATCTCTGACATAGCTGTCGTCATCGCCCGGGTCGCGTCGTCCAGAAGCGATGGATAGATCTCGGCCAGCACGAGGGGGGTGGTCGGGTCCTCAAAGGGCCAGACCGCGATGTCCGCCCCGAACCGCTTCAAAAGCAAATGTATGCGCGGCAGGCCCAAAAGCGCCTGCGATCCGACCGAACCCGTGGTGTAAAGCTTCCAGACCGGTTGGGCGCGGGGCACCTGCGCCTCGACCAGCCGCCGCTCGGTCATGCCATGCCCGGTACGCAGTGTGCCGCGGTGGGGCAGGTCGTCATCGGCGACAGCCGTTGGGCATCCCCAGAACGGCCCAACGCCGGGAAACGCGCGGTTCATGGCCTTTGCGACGTCGAAGCGGTTGTTGGCGTTGTCTGCACCGTCTTCGATGTGGTCAGCGAGCCAGTCCCATACCGCCGGGGCCGCCGGTCTGCCGGTCAACGCCTTGGCGAACCCGGCGGGGTAGCCAAACGGGAAGTCAAAACCTGCAAGGACACGCTCCCCCCGGGCGAGCGCGTCTTGCAGGATTGTCTCGATCACGCCCATCGCCTCGGCCCTCGTGCGCGCATAGGTGGTGGTCAGGCCGCCCGCATTGGCGCAGGCGATCCAGATCGCGTCGGCGGCGGGCGTTTTGGGCGAGGGCGCGGATCGTGCGGACCAATCCACCACCATCACGCGGTCGAACGGCGTCACAGGCCCAGCTCCTCGGCGATGAAATCGGCGATGCCGCGCGTGTCGTTCAGGTCGAAATGCGGCAGGTCGGTCCCCTTGAGCGCCGTGTCGCTGCAGATGGCGCGAATGGTCGGGTCGGTCGGGGCAATCAGGGGGTGGCCGGTCGCCCGGCGATGCGCCTCGACCTTCGGGTGCGCATCGCCTTTGAAGCCTTCGACCAGCACCAGATCCACGGGCGACAGGCGCGCCAGCAGCGCCTCAAGCCCCGGTTCGTCTGCGCCGCGCAGTTCATGCATCAGCGCCCAGCGTGCGCCTGAAGAGAGCATCACCTCTTGCGCGCCGGCCGTGCGGTGGCGGTAACTGTCCTTACCCGGTTGGTCCACGTCGAACGCGTGGTGGGCGTGCTTGATGGTTGACACGGTGAGGCCGCGGGATGTGAACTCGGTCACCAACCGCTCCATCAACCCGGTTTTCCCAGCGTTTTTCCAGCCGACGACGCCCCAGATGTTCATGGTGCGGCGGCCAGATGGGTGCGCGCGGTGTGCAGGTCTTCGGGTGTGTTGACGTTGAAGAAGGGGTCAATGGGCCCCGCCTCGAACAGGGCGGTTGCCGCCCCGTGCCGGTCGGTCCAGGCGACGACCTTGCGGGTGCCGTTTTTCAACGCGTCACGCAAGTCTTGACGCAGGGCCAGCGGCCAGAGGCCAAAGGTCGGGTGCCGGGCGATGCCGCGTTCCGGGTCCGGGGTAGCGGCGAGCGCGATGGGCCGCCCGTCACGCGCGGCCGCTGCTTGCAGCGTTGCGGTCAGCGCATCCGGGAAGAAGGGCGTGTCGGCGGCGACGGTGACAATGTGCTTTGCCCCGATCTCCGCCGCCCAGTCGAGCCCTGCAAGAACGCCAGCCAGTGGGCCGGGGTAGTCTCCGACGCCATCGGGCAGAACGGGCAGGCCAAACCCCGCGAACCGCGCCGGATCGCCATTTGCGTTGAGGGCAATCGGGTGCGCTTGCGGTGTGAGGCGATCGATTACATGGGCGAGGATGGGTTTGCCGCCAAGCTCCAACAGCCCCTTGTCGCCCCCACCCATGCGTCGGGCGAGGCCACCAGCGAGGATCACGCCGGGGATCACGACCGCGCCCCCTTCCGCCGATGCGTCGGCGCCTCATCCGCCACCTGCCCCAAATCCGCATCCCGCACCAGTCGCTCGTCCCCCGCGAGGCAGACAAAGCGCTTGCCCTTCAGGCGCCCGATCAGCGTCAGGTTTACCTGCCGCGCAATCTCGACCCCCCAGGCCGTGAAGCCTGAGCGGGAGGCGAGGACCGGAATGCCCATCAGCGCGGTCTTGATCACCATTTCCGAGGTCAGGCGACCGGTGGTGTAAAGGATCTTGTCCTCTGCGCTGACCCCTTCGGCCATCATCCAGCCGGCAATCTTGTCCACCGCATTGTGGCGGCCAACATCTTCCATGTAGCATAGCGGCCGGTCGCGGTTGCACAGGACCGTGCCGTGGATCGCGCCCGCGCTGAGATACAGGCTGGGGGTGCGGTTGATACAGGCGGACAGGGCGTACAGCCAGGATGTGCGCACCTCTGAGCCGGGCAGCGCCAGGTCTTCAAGCCCCTCCATCATGTCGCCGAAGACAGTGCCGACCGCGCAGCCGCTGGTGCGGGTTTTGCGAGCGAGCTTTTCCTCGTGCACCGTCGGCCCATCGGTGCGCACGACGACGGTGTCCAGGTCTTCGTCGTAATCCACACGTTCCACTGCTTCGCCGGGGCGCAGCATGCCCTGGTTTTTCAGGAACCCAACGGCCAGGTATTCGGGGTAATCGCCGATGGTCATGGCCGTGACGATCTCCTGACTGTTTAGGAAGATCGTCAAAGGCCGCTCTTCCACCACGGCGATGTCGGTGGCCGCGCCGGATTCGTCGATGCCCGCTACCCTCCGGCTTAGCCGTGGGTGGGCCGGGTCGGGGGCGATGAGGTAGCCATCGGTGTCTTTCACGGTAGCCATTTGAACCCGGTTGCCAGCTGCGATAAGGGCGGATCAGGCGCCAGTTTAGGATGCAGCGATGTCTTCCACCACACCCGAATCCGCCTATTGGCAGGGCTTGCGCGACGCAGCGCCCTTCGTGCTGGTGATCGCGCCCTTTGCCGCCGTGTTCGGCGTGGTCGCGGCCGAGGCGGGGCTGAGCCTTTTGGAAACCTTCGGGTTTTCTGCGCTGGTGATTGCCGGTGCGTCGCAGATCGCGGCGTTGCAGTTGATGATCGACGCGGCACCTTTGGCAATCATCATCGCGACCGCCCTGGCCGTGAACCTGCGCATGGCGATGTATTCCGCGTCACTCGCGCCCTATCTGCGCGGTGCGCCGCTCTGGCAGCGGGCGGTGATTGCTTATCTCAATGTCGACCAGACCTATGCGCTCAGCATCGCGCGCTATGAGGACGAGCCAGAGCTGAGCTTGCCCGCGCGGATGGCGTATTTCTTTGGGACGGCGACACCTGTATTGCCGGTGTGGTTGAGCATGACGGTGGTGGGCGCGGTTCTGGGCAATCAGATCCCGCCTGGCCTGTCGCTCGATTTCGCGGTGCCGATTGCGTTTCTCGCTATTGTCGCCCCGATGCTGAAGACGTTGGCGCATATGGCCGCCGCGCTGGTGTCGGTGGTGCTGTCACTGGCGCTGCTCTGGGTGCCGATGAACGCAGGGCTGTTGATTGCGGCGCTGGCGGCGATGTGTACCGGCGCGCTGATCGAAACGCTGATGGGGCGGCGGGCGCCATGACGTTCAGCGCGCTTGAGGTATGGGTGCTGATCGGGGCGATTGGGGTAGGCACGTTTGCCCTGCGGTTTTCATTCCTGGGCCTGTCGGGGGATCGCCCCTTCCCGGATTGGGCACTGCGGCTGTTGCGCTATACGCCGGTCGCGGTGTTGCCGGGGCTGGTGGCACCGCTGGTTTTCGCGCCAACCGGGCCGGATGGCGGGGCGGACCCGGCGCGGCTGATCGCGGCGGCGGTGACGCTTGGTGTGGGGGTCTGGTCGAAAAACGCGCTTGGGGCGATTATCGCGGGCGCGGTGGCGTTTTACGGTCTGGGGGCCGTGTTGGGCGCCTAGCTGTTGAAAACCGCCAGGAAGATGATGATCCCGATTGAGAACGCGGCAACGCGGACGGACCAGCGCACAAACCCGTCGAACGTCTTTTCCTGTTCTTTGATGTCCATCGAACCGTGCTGATGTTCCGCCATGGGGTTCCTCATCAATAGCGTTTGACGCGTGGATACGCGATTGCCGCGCGGCTGTCACGCGGGCAGGGGCGTGCAAAAGGGCCGCAGGTCACTCCTCTTCCAGATCCTGGGCCAGGCGGAAACCGATGCGCCGTGCCTCGGGCTGGGCGCCGGGTTTGGCGAGCGCGGTCAGGCCCACAGACAGCTGGCTGACATGCTGGATCAGTTGCGTGCGCCCCCCGGCAGGGTCGCTGCCATAGAAGGTGACGATATCGGGGTCGAAATACCCGATCCCTTCGATCCGCATCAGGCCGGTGCCACCATTCGTGACCCCGATGGCCACCTCATGTTCGGTGTCGAGCTGTTTTTCGAAGTTCTGGATGTACAGGATCAGGCGTTCATAGGCCCATTCCGCGGGGCTTTTGGACTCAACCGGTTTTTTCGTGACCGATTTTGGAAGAGGTTCCTGTTCTGGCGTCCGCTGTACCCCGGGGTCGGTGTGCACCGCGCGCCCGCATTTTTCGCCTGTCTTCGTCTTGTCGTTCATCGTTCAGTCCTTCGCCTGCCAGAGCCATGCCCCATCGTCCCGCCGCGTACGGCTTGCCTGCCCTGCATGCCACAGATGAAGCACGTGAGCCATCGCTTCGACCAGGGCAAGACCGTACTCACCCTCGCGGATCGGGCGCATGAACAGGGGCTGAAAGCATTCAGCCGCGGTGTGGGGTGTGGTGAGGAAGGTTTTGAGCCGCCCAAGCGCACCGTGGTGATTGTCGATCAGTTGCGTCAAGCGCGTGGGCAGCCCACGAAAGGGCAGCTTGTGACCGGGCAGGACCAGTTGTTCTGGCGTGGCATGGGCCGACAGGCGTTCGCAGGCTTCCAGCCAGTCGGCAACCGGGTCGGCCTGGGGTTCGGTGGCGTAGACGCCCAGGTTGGGGGAGATCGATGGCAACAGTTGATCCCCGCCGATCACGACTTCCGTGCTCCACAGTGTGGCGTGTTCCGGCGCGTGCCCGTTGCCCATGCGCACGGTCCAATCGCGGGCCCCGATGTGCAGCGTCTGGCCTTCGACGATGCGGGTGAAGCCCAGCGGCATGGGCGCGACGGTATCGGCGAAATTGAACGGGCGCTCCTCCATCCGCTGGGCCAGCAGATCGGCATCCATCCCCGCGCTGCGCCAGAAATCCACGGTCTCGGCGCTGGGCCGGTCTTGCGCGTCGAGTTGTAGCATCCGCGCAAACAGCCACGCGGTGCGGGTGGTCATCAACTCGGCCCCGTGATCGTTTTGCAGCCATCCGGCCAGGCCCATGTGGTCAGGGTGGTGATGGGTGACGAGGACCCGGTTCAGCGGTTTGCCCATGAGCGGCCCATCAAGCACGCGGCCCCAAGTCTCGCGCGTGCGGCGGGTGTCCATGGCGGTGTCGATCACTGTCCATCCGTCGCCATCGTCCAGCGCATAGACATTCACATGATCGAGCGCCATGGGCAGGGGAAACCGCAGCCACAGGATACCATCCGCCACCTCGGTTGCGCTGCCATGCTCGGGCGGGTCGGGGAACGGGTAGGTCAAGGGGGACTTCATCGGTGGGATCGCGGCCTTGGGGGATTGCTTGGCAGTAGGGCCCAGATAGCGTATCGGCTCGCGCCACGAAAGGAGCGTGCGGGGCCATGGGCGAGATGCAGACCGAAGTGCTGACAGCAGACGGTGCCGGGGTCGCCCGTGCGCGGGATCTGCTGCTTGGCGGTCACCTCGTCGCGTTCCCGACCGAGACGGTGTACGGCCTTGGCGCTTTGGCGAGCGATGACCGGGCGGTTGCGTCGGTGTTTGCGGCCAAAGGACGGCCTGCGTTCAATCCGCTGATCGTGCATGTGCCGGACTTTGGGGTCGCCAGTCGTCTCGCTGATTTCGATACAGAGGCCGCGCGGTTGGCTGAGGCGTTCTGGCCGGGTCCGCTGACGCTTGTGGTGCGCTTGCGCGGGGATGCTGGGATCTCGCCATTGGTGACCGCAGGGTTGCCCACGGTCGCGCTGCGTGTCCCGGCGCAACAATTGGCGCAGCAGGTGCTGGCTGCGGTTGGGGCGCCGATTGCGGCGCCCTCTGCCAACCCATCTGGCCGGGTTAGTCCGACGATGGCGCAACATGTGCTTGACGGTTTAGGCGGGCGGATTGCGGCGGTGCTGGATGGCGGGGCGTGCGACGTTGGGCTGGAGTCCACAATAATGACAACGGACCCGGTGCCGACGTTATTGCGCCCCGGTGGCTTGCCGGTGGAGGCGATCACGGCCTGCCTTGGTAGGCCGGTTGCGAGCGCGACGCCAGGTGATGGGGTGACGGCCCCCGGTCAGCTGGCATCGCATTACGCGCCGAAGGGCCAGCTGCGTCTGGAGGCGACAGAGGCGCGGCCGGGCGAGGTTCTGATTGGTTTTGGCCTGGTGGCGGGCGATCTGATGCTGTCGGCGTCCGGGGATCTGGTGGAGGCGGCGGGCAATCTGTTTCGCCATCTGCATACGCTTGATGCGGACGGTGCTGACCGGATCGCGGTGGCCCCGATCCCCCACAAAGGTCTCGGGATAGCGATCAATGACAGGTTGGCCCGCGCGGCGGCCCCGAGGGATCAGGCGTGACCGGCCTCGGCCGACAGGGTCAGGGCATCCACGCCCATTGACCCAAGGGCGGCCATCCATTTGGCGTCGTCATCTGGGTGGAACACGATCTCTGCACTTGCGTCGCAGCTGAGCCAGCCATTGTCCTGAAACTCTCCCTCCAACTGTCCCGGCCCCCATCCGGCATAGCCAAGCGCCAGGATCGCCTGACGCGGGCCCACGCCATCGGCAATATCGCGCAGGATATCGAGGGTGGCGGTCATCCCAATGCCTTCGGTAATCTCCAGCGTTGAGTCATTCGCCTTGTACTCGCGCGAATGCAGCACGAAGCCACGGCCATGTTCCACCGGGCCGCCAAAGTGGATCAGCATGTTGGTGGTTTCATCTTCGGCCTCGATCCCGAGCTGCTTCAAAAGGTCAACAATCGGCAGTTCGGGCGTGGGTTTGTTGACGATCAGGCCCATCGCACCCTTATCCGAATGCTCGCACAGAAAGATCACGCTCTTGTCAAAGCGCGGGTCGGTCATGCCGGGCATTGCGATCAAAAGTTGGCCGGTGAGGTCGTTCATGGGAGAATCCGCTTCATACGCTCAACTTGGCGGCAAGCCATTGTGAGAGGCAAGTGTGCGTTTTGACACCGCTTGGAAATTGTCGCTGGAATGTGATTTCCTATCTCAGCGATGCCCCGTATTTTGGCGCGGTGATGCGATGTTCAACGATCCTCTCCACGCTTGGCGCAGTCTTTTTGGCCGTCAGCGGGCCTGCGACAGCCCAATCGCTCGAAGGGATCGTCGAGGCGCATGTGCTGCCCGGCTCGCGTCTGGCCGATGGCGGGCACCTGGCGGCGATTGAGCTGCGGTTGGCGCCGGGGTGGAAAACCTATTGGCGCTCACCCGGTGAGGGTGGGATACCGCCGCAGTTTGATTGGGACAGTTCTTTGAACGTGGCGACCGTTGCACCGCATTGGCCGGTGCCGGAGGTCTATTGGCAAAACGGTCTGCGCAGCATCGGGTATGAGGCGGTCGTGACCGTTCCAATTCGCGTCACCCCGGATACGGCAAACCAGCCGATCACCTTGTCCGGCGATATGCTGATCGGGGTGTGCGAAGAAGTGTGTGTGCCAGTGACCCTGCGGATTGATGCCGAACTGCCCCCGGTGGCCGCCGAGATGCACCCGCGGATTTCCGCGGCGCTGTCGGATCGTCCGCTGACGGCGGATGAGGCCGGGGTGGCCACGGTGGCCTGCCGGATTGAGCCGATAGAGGACGGTATGCGCGTCGCCTACAGCGTCGCGATGCCGCCCATGGGCGGGACAGAGGAAGCGGTGGTCGAATTTGCCGACCCGACGGTGTGGGTGGCAGAAGCGTCCGCCGATCGTGACGGGGGTGAACTGACCGTGATTGCCGATCTGGTGCCGTCGCATGCCGCGCCCTTTGCGCTGTCGCGCGAAGACTTGCGGTTGACCGTCTTTGGCAATGGTGGCGCGGTGGATATCCGGGGCTGTTCAGCCGGTTAAGACGCGCGCCGCGCGGCGGCAACGCCAAGCGCAAGCCAGATCACGGACAGCGCCACGATCAGGAACATTGCAAACAGGCCGAACGCGACCACAGGTGAGGTTGCCATGGCGGCGGGCAGGGCGCCCGCGAGGGGTGCGGGCAAGCTGCCCGTAGTCAGCACGGCACCCACGGTCGCCGCGAAACCGGCAACGGCAACTGCGCCTGCGGCCAGAACCACACGTCCTGCAGGCCCGCTGCGCATTCCGGCGGCGCGGCGTGTGGCAGTGACCTGGCTTGAGATGTCATGCCCCACCGCCAACAGCGCCGGCACCACCAGCAAGACCAGCACCAGACCAAAGCCCAGACCGTAGACCAGCGTGATGACCGTGGGCTTCAGGAACTGCGCCTGTTGCGAGGTCTCGTAAAGCAAAGGGGCAAGCCCCAAGACGGTTGTGAGCGTGGTCAGCAGGACCGGCCGCAACCGGTCGGCGGCGGCATCGATGATCGCGGGGAACAGCCCACGATTCTCGGAATACTCATCCACCGTGGTCACCAGCACGATGGAATCGTTGATGATGATCCCCACCATCCCGATCAGGCCCACCACAGTGAACATCGACAGCGGCACATCCCACAGGTGGTGGCCGTAAATCGTGCCCACGAGCCCAAAGGGCACAATCGCGATCACCACCATTGGCCGGGTCCAGCTGGAGAAGACCCAGGCCAGCGTCAGATAAATTCCCGCAAGGCACAGGATAAGGCCGGTCATGGCATCGCTGAGAAACTGATCCTCTTGCTCGGACAGGCCGGACATCTGGGTTGCGACGCCAAAATTCGCCTCAATCTGGGGCAGGATGTCTTGTTCCAGGGTGGTTGAGATCTCTTGCGCGCGGGCCGGATCATCTTCGGAGATGTCGCCTGACACCGTGACCAGCCGAACGCCGTTTTCGCGCCGCACGGTCGAAAACCCGGTGCGCGATATGATGGTGACGATATCGGCCAGCGGCACATAGGCCCCGCTTTCGGTGCGAATCTGCGTGACGTCCAGGAAATCGGCGGTCAACTCACCCGCAGGCAGTTCCACACGGATCGTGGCCGAGCGTGGGCCATCGGGATAGGTCGCGGCCTCGATCCCGCCCAGACGGTTGCGCAGAACGCGGCCGAGCCCGTCAATCGTCATCCCCAGCGCCTGGCCCCGCGGGGTGAGTTGGAGGATCAGTTCCTCTTTGTCATAGGCAAGACTGTCTTCCAGCGCTGAGACTTCGGGGTATTGCGCGAGGTTTGTCTTCAGCTCTTCCGCGGCAGCTTTCAGCGTCTCTGCCGTGGCGCCGAAGATCTGGACGTCGAGCGCATCACCACCCGGGCCCTGCCGCCATCCCCGAAAGCTGAGCGTTTCCAGCATCGGGTGGCCAGGTGCGGCATCTTGCAGGTCACCAAGGAAGGCGAAGGAGGAATAGGGGCGCAAATCGGCGTCGATCAGCTCAATCGCGATGGAGCCCAGTTGTTCGGGCTCTTTGGTATCCGCGCCGGCCAGACCGCGGCCTGTGGTGCCGCCGACCTCGGCCAGGACATAATCCACCGGGTTGCGACCGTGTTCCGCTTCGTATTCCTCGGCGAGCTCATCAACGGCGGCCTGAAGCGCGAACATCATTTCAATCGTGTCGTCGCGCGTGGCACCCGGCAGCATTGCGAAGTTGCCGGTGATCGACCCGCGTTCCGGCGCGTTGAAGAAGCGCCACGTGACATCTTGATTGATAAACAGCGTGACCTGCGTTGCAAGAACGAGGATAACGCCCGCCAAAACCGGGTAGCGCGCCCAGATGACGCCCGCCATGAACGGGCGGAACAGGCGTGTGCGAAACCAGCGGAACCCCTTATTCACCTGACGGCTGGGCCAGTCATACCAATGCTCTTTCGCGGTATGGGCAAGCGCGTGGGCCATGTGTCTGGGCAGGATCAGGAAGCATTCGATCAGCGATGCCGCCAGAACGACGATGACTGTGAACGGGATATCCTGAATCAGGTCGCCAAAGCGCCCGCCCACCGCAACAAGGCCGAAGAACGCGATGATTGTGGTGATCGTGGCCGCAAAGACGGGCGTGAACATGCGCCGCGCCGCGTTTTCGGCGGCGGTCACGGGGTCTTCCCCCAATCGTCGCGCGCGGAAATCGGCGTGTTCGCCCACGACAATCGCGTCGTCCACCACAATGCCAAGCGTGATGATCAGCGCAAAAAGCGAGATCATGTTGATGGTCAACCCGGCGGCATACATCATCGCGATGGCCGCGGTCATGGCCACAGGGATACCGGCGGCCACCCAGAACGCGGTGCGGGCGTTCAGAAACAAAAACAACAGGCCCACCACGAGCGCGAGACCGACCAGCCCGTTGTCGAGAAGGATGTTCAAACGCCCGGTGATCGCTTCGGCCCGGGTGCGGATCAGGTCGATGGACACTCCGCTGGGCAGCGTCAGCTCCATATCGGCGGCAACGCTTTCGACCCGTTCCTGGATCTCTATCGCATCGCCCCGGTCTGAGCGGTCGACCCGGATCGAAATGGCTGGGTTCGCGCCCACGAAATAGGCGCGCTGCCGGTCCACGCCTTCGGTATAGACGGCGGCCACATCGCCGATGGTCAGCGAGGATCCATCAGGATTGGCGCGCAGGACGATGCCCGCGATATCCTCGGCCGTGCGTTTGGCCACGCCGGTTCGCACCCGTGCTGCGCCTGCGACGTCGCCTGCGGGGTCGGCCTCTGCCTCGCGCGCGATGGCGTCGGCGATGTCGCGCATCGACACGTCGTGGCGGATCAATGACAACGAGGGCACCTCGACCATGGTCTGGGGCGCGGCGATGCCGCGAATGGTTGCGCGGGTCACGCCCTCTGCGAACAATCGCGTGGTGAACTCATCGGCAAAGCGGGCCAACTGGTCGACGCCCACGGGGCCGGTGATCACCACATCGGTCACCCGGTCACGCCAGGCCCCGCGGCGGACCGTTGGCTCTTCGGCGGCGTCTGGCAGGGTGCTGACGGTATCGACGGCGGCCTGTACGTCATCCGCGGCGCGGGACATGTCCCAGCCCGGCTCAAACTCCAGCTCGATGGAGGCGCGCCCTTCGCGTGAGGTGGATTGGGTGCTTTCCACGCCTTCGACGGCGATCAGCACCGGCTCCAGCACCTGAACGATGCCGGTGTCGATGTCATCGGCGCCTGCGCCATCCCAAGAAACGTTGACGGTCACATCATCGACGATCACATCGGGAAAAAACTGCGCGCGCATGTTGGGCAGGGCGGCCATGCCCAGCATCAATAGCACGATCAGCAGAAGGTTCGCGGCGGTCCGGTGGCGGGTGAAATAGGACAGCAAGCCGCCCACCGCGCCCGAGGCCCGCAGCGCCATACCCTAGCCCCCCATCCGGGATTCGATGCGCGCGACCATCCGTGCGGGCACCATGGGTTGGGACAGCTGGCCCAGAAGCCGCTCTTTCGCGTCGGCGGGCATGCGGTTGTTGGCCTCGATAAAGGCGACCAGGCGGGCGCGACGGTCTGCGTCGAGTTCTACGAGGTCGGGTTCGTCTGCTATCTCGCGGGCGTCGGGGCGGATCGGGCGCACGCGGATGCCTGCGCCCAGGAACGGGGTGCGCTCAGCGACGACCTCGCGCCCGGCCAACCCGCGGGCGCGCACGATCACGTCGTTGCCCTGGCGGCGCAACAGTTGGACATCGGCGACCTCTAGCCGGTCGTCTTCGCCCAGCAACAGGATCGTCTCAGAGGCATCGACGGCGGCAGAGGGTAGCAATACCACCTGCTCCAGCGCGGGTTCGGTCAGCCGCACGGTGACGAAATCACCGGGCCGAAATCCCGCATTCCCCTCAATCCGCGCGAACAGAAGCCGCCCGGTCTGGCCATCGGAGACCACGGCGCTTTCGCGGGTGATCCGGCCCTTGGCTTGCAAATCAATGCCCAGCACATCCAGTGACACGGTCACGTCAATCTCGGGCAGTTGGCCGGACGTATCGAGGAGCCGCGCGTATTGGCTGGTGGAGACGCGGAATGACACCTCAAGTGCCGTTGGGTCCACCAGTTCGGCCAGGCGTTCGTTGCTGGACACGATCCGCCCTGCAACGACCGACACATCCGACAGGACGCCCGGGAAGGCGGCGGTCACTTCGGTTTCGGTCAGCCGCCGCTCAGCCTCGGCCAGGGCGATCTGGCTGCGCTGAAGCGCGGTGCGGGCCTGATCTATGCGCGCCTCGGCCTGGGCCACGGATTGGCGGCGCGAGAGCAGGGCTTGTTCGGCGGACGAGGCCGCAAGCTCTGCCGTTTCCACCGCCGCTTCGGTGCCCACACCGCGGTCCAGCAGATCGCGCTGGCGGGTCAAGGCGCGCTGTTGCAGGGCAAGCTGGTTTTCGGCGGCAGTTTGTTCATCACGCGCCAGCACAAGCGTGCGCTCTGCATCCCGCAAGTCAGCCTCAGCCTCGCTGAGATCAGCCGCGGCGGTATCGAGGTTCGCCTGCGCTGTCAGCGGGTCGATCCGCACCAGCGTGTCGCCTGCGCCCACCTGGCCGCCCTCTTCAAACGAGTCCGAGACCCAAACGACCTCTCCACTGGCCGCGGCGCGCAATTCAAGTGTGCGACGGCTGCGGATCTCGCCAAATGTCGTGAGCGTGGGCGCCAGCGTTTCGGGGGTGATGGTGGTGACGTTGACCGTGAACACCCGCTCGCGCGCCGGGCGTTCGGGGCTTTCGGCCGCCCAGCGGGTTTGCAGCGCGTCGTAAATCATATTTCCGGCAAGCGCGATCAATCCTGCCGTCATCGACAGCAGGAACACACCCACAAGGCTGCGCCGCAAAAATCGCATATGTCCCGTCTTTCGCTTGCTTCGACCCAATATAGTTAGGGTTTGCGTGGGTTTATCCAAATCACAAGCGTTATACGATAGCGTGCATCATTTCCGTCGCAGATGCTCATCGAGGCGGGGCATTATTTCCACGAAGTTGCAGGGGCGGTGCCGGCTGTCGAATTGAAGGGCCAGAATTTCATCCCACGCATCCTTGCAGGCACCGGTGCTGCCGGGCAGGGCAAACAGGTAGGTGCCGTTCGACACACCGCCGGTTGCGCGGCTTTGCACGGCGGAGGTGCCGATCTTTTGCATCGAGACCATGGTGAAGACGGTGCCAAAGGCGTCGATCTCTTTCTCGTACACGTCGCGATGCGCCTCGACGGTCACATCGCGCCCGGTCAGGCCGGTGCCGCCGGTTGAGATGATGACGTCGATATCTGGGTCTGCGCACCAGTCGCGCAGTTGCCCTGAAATCGCGGCCCGGTCATCGCGCAGCATCGTGCGGGCGGCGAGCGTATGGCCCGCGCCCTCCAATCGCGCCACCAGGGTGTCGCCAGACCGGTCATCGGCGGCGCTGCGGGTGTCGGACACCGACAGGATCGCGATGCGGACCGGGTGGAAGGGCAGGGTATCGTCGATGCGCGACATCAGGTGTTCAGTTTCTGTTTCAGCATCAGAAGGTCGTGCCATGCATGGCGCTTGGCCGCTGGATTGCGCAAGAGATAAGCAGGGTGGAACATCGGCAGGGTGGGCAGGTTTGCCGCCTCGGTCCAGGTGCCGCGCAGGCGGGTGATGCCTTTGCGGCCCAACAGCGCCTGACACGCGATATTGCCCATCAGAACCAGCGCTTGCGGGTCGGCCAGTTCGATGTGGCGCCGCACGAAGGGCAGCATCATTGCCATTTCAAGCGGTTCGGGATCGCGGTTCTGCGGCGGACGCCAGGGCAGGATGTTGGTGATGTAGACCGCGGCCTCTGCGTCGGGTGACGCGCGGTCCATCGCAATTGCGGCCAGCATCTTGTCCAGAAGCTGCCCCGCCCGGCCCACGAAGGGGCGGCCTTCCATATCCTCATCGCGCCCAGGCGCTTCGCCGATGATCATCAGGCGGGCGGCGGGGTTGCCGTCGGAGAAGACGAGGTTCCGTGCACCCTTGCGCAGCTCGCAATGGGGATAGGCGGCCATGGCGTCGCGCAGGTCGGCAAGCGTGGCTGCGCCCTTTGCGGCTGCTTCGGCCTCGGCCACCGGGTCGGTCATTGGCGCCAGGGCAGGTGCCTCCGCTGCGGCTTTCGGGGCGGGTTCGACAACTGAGGGCGCGTCGTAGCGATTGATCGGCGCATCGCCGATTGCCTCGGTCGCGCCAAGGTCCACCTGCCATTCAAGGGCTGCCAATGCATCAAGGGATTCCATCCGCTAAAGCTAGGCGTCCGCAGGGGTAACGTAAATCCTTGTCGCCCGGTTAACCGCTTTCTATAAGCGGGCAAATCAGCGACAGGCCACTTCCATGACATTTCGCGCAAGGCATCTTCTGGGGATCGATCATCTGAGCCCGGAAGATATCGTGTCGGTCCTGGACCTGGCCGAAAGCTATGTCTCGCTGAACCGCCGCGATGTGAAGCATTCCGACGCCCTCGCCGGTCTTACCCAGATCAACATGTTCTTTGAGGCCTCGACCCGCACGCAGGCAAGTTTTGAGCTGGCGGGCAAGCGGTTGGGCGCGGATGTGATGAACATGGGGTTGCAGGCGTCGTCGATCAAAAAGGGTGAGACGCTGATTGATACGGCGATGACGCTGAACGCGATGCACCCCGATCTTCTGGTCGTACGGCACCCGCATTCCGGCGCGGTTAACCTGCTGGCGGATAAGGTGAATTGCGCGGTGTTGAACGCGGGCGACGGGCGGCATGAGCATCCCACGCAAGCGCTGCTGGACGCCTTGACGATCCGCCGCGCGAAGGGGCGGCTGCACCGCCTGCGCATCGCGATTTGCGGGGATATCGCCCACAGCCGGGTGGCGCGGTCGAATATCCTGCTTCTGGGCAAGATGGAAAACCGCGTGCGCCTGATCGGGCCTCCGACGCTCATGCCGGCAGGGGTGGCCGATTGGGGGGTCGAGGTGTTTGACGACATGGCCGAGGGGCTGAAGGACGCCGACGTCGTGATGATGCTGCGGCTTCAGAGAGAGCGGATGGATGGCGCGTTCATCCCGTCAGAGCGCGAATATTATCACCGTTTCGGGCTGGATGAGGACAAGCTTGGCCATGCAGACGCCAATGCCATCGTCATGCATCCCGGCCCGATGAATCGCGGGGTGGAAATTGATGGCACGCTGGCCGACGACATCAACCGCTCGGTCATCCAAGATCAGGTCGAGATGGGGGTGGCCGTGCGCATGGCTGCGATGGACCTGTTGGCCCGAAACCAGCGTGTTCTGCGTCGCGAGCAAGGGGTGCTGGTATGACCGCCCGTGTCGAGGTTGCCGCCCATGAACGCGGGGTGCTGCGGGTGTTTGCCGTCGATTTGCCCCCAAAAGAGGCGCGGGGGTTCCTGCGCGCGTTTGACGAAGGTGGGCCGGAAATCCTGGCCGAGGCGCTGGGCGTGCCGGGGCTGAACCCTGACTATGTGGAACTGTTTGCATCGGAAGACATCGCCGATCTGGGCCTGCCTGCGTATCTGGTGGACGGCTACGGCGTCAGCGACCCTGCTTTGTCGTCGGATGCCGATCGGCTGGATGCGCTGGACGGGTGCATTGCGGTGATCGTCTCGGCGGCGTTTGGCGGGGCGGCCTATGACCTGACCGTGCGAGAGCCGCTGCGCCTGGTTGCCACCTACCGCGAACCGCCTGCCGTGCCTGCGATGGACACGCTGTCGGCAGAGAGTGCCGAAGGGGTGGTGGCAGGTGCTGCGGCTGAGCCCCCGCTCAAGCGCGGACTGTCGGGATGGGCGGTGGCCCTGATCGGCGCGGTGATTGCCGGGGTCCTGGTGTTTCTGGTGGGCGGCGGAGGCGGGGAATGACGGCGACAGTGTTCAAGAACGCGCGCCTGATAGACCCCGAGTCCGAAACGGATACGCTTGGCGAGTTGGCCGTACAGGACGGTCGTATCGTGGACCCCGCTAGTCTGACCGCTGCCGAGGTCGTGGATTGCGGCGGCAAATGCCTCGCGCCGGGGATCGTGGATATCGGTTGCAAGGTGTCCGAGCCCGGGGAGCGGCACAAGGAAAGCTTTCGCTCAGCCGGGCAGGCGGCGGCTGCGGGCGGCGTGACCACCATGGTCACACGGCCCGATACGACGCCGGCGATTGATAATCCCGAAGTTCTGGAATTCGTCACCCGCCGCGCCAATGAGGCGGCCCCTGTGCGTGTTTTGCCGATGGCCGCGCTGACCCGGGGCCGGTCGGGGCGTGAGATGGTGGAGATCGGGTTTCTGCAAGATGCCGGTGCCGTGGCCTTTACCGATTGCGACAGCGTGGTGGCCGACAACAAGGTGCTGTCACGCTGCCTGACCTATGCCCGGTCACTCGGCGCGCTGGTCATTGGCCACCCGCAAGACCCCGGGCTGTCTGCAGGTGCGGCGGCGACCAGTGGCAAGTTCGCCTCGCTTAAGGGCCTGCCCGCGGTGTCGCCCATGGCCGAGCGGCTTGGCCTGGATCGTGATCTGGCGCTGGTTGAGATGACGGGGGTGCGCTACCACGCCGATCAGGTGACGACGGCGCGGTCTTTGGCGCGGTTGCAGCGGGCGAAGGATCATGGGTTGGATGTGACGGCGGGAGTGTCGATCCACCACCTGACGCTGAATGAGCTGGATGTGGGCGATTATCGCACGTTTTTCAAAGTGAAGCCCCCGCTGCGGTCGGAAGATGACCGGCTCGCCTGCGTCGAGGCGATTGGCAGCGGTGTGATCGACGTGATATCTTCCATGCACACCCCGCAGGACGAAGAATCCAAGCGCCTCCCGTTTGAAGAGGCGGCCTCTGGCGCGGTGGCGTTGGAGACGTTGCTACCCGCCGCCCTGCGCCTTTACCACGCCGATCTTCTGGACCTGCCCATGCTGTTCCGCGCGATGGCGCTGAACCCGTCAAAGCGCCTTGGCCTGGAAACCGGGCGGCTGTCCGTTGGCGCGCCCGCGGATCTGGTTCTGTTCGATGCCGATGTGCCCTTCGTCCTCGACCGGTTCACCTTACGCTCGAAATCGAAGAATACGCCGTTCGATGGCGCGCGCCTTCAGGGTCGGGTGCTGGGCACCTGGGTCGGCGGCGTGCGGGTGCATGAGGGCTAGCGGTGCCAGAACTCGCCTCTTCCCCGCTTGCGCTGATCGCCGTGGCCGTGGCGGCCTATCTGCTGGGTTCGGTGCCCTTCGGGGTTGTCATGGCGCGGCTCTTTGGCCTGGGCGATTTGCGCAGCGTCGGGTCGGGGAATATCGGGGCGACGAATGTCCTGCGCACGGGCAACAAGCTTGCGGCGTTCCTCACGCTGATCCTTGATGCGGGCAAAGGCGGGATCGCGGTTTTGTTGGCCCGCGCGGCGGTTGGCGAAGACGCCGCACAGGTGGCCGGGCTGTGCGCGTTTCTGGGCCATCTGTTTCCGATCTGGCTGCAATTCAAAGGCGGCAAAGGTGTTGCCACGTTTCTGGGGACACTGCTTGCCTTGGCCTGGCCCGTGGGTCTGGCGGCTTGCGCGACCTGGTTGGTGACCGCGTTGATCTTCCGTATCTCTTCCCTGTCTGCCCTTGCGGCCGCTGCGCTGTCGGCGCTTTGGGCGTTTCTCTTGGGGTTTCCCCAGATGATCGTGCTGACCCTGGCCCTCGCGGTCTTGGTGTTCGTGCGCCACGGCGCTAACATCAAACGCATCGCGGCCGGGACAGAACCGCGCATCGGTCAAAAGGACTGAAGGGAAGGACGTAGATCATGACGGCGGATCCGGTGTTTCTGGAGGCATTCGATTCACTGCCCCTGGGGGGCTACGGCGCCACGGCCTTTGGCCGCCGCTACCGGGTGACGAAGTCGATCTACGCCACCGGGCGCAGTCAAAAGCTTGTGGCCGAGGAACTGGGCGGCGATGATTACGTCAGCCTGAACCTCTACCGTCTGTCGTCAGGGGAAGCCCTGTTGAAACCCTGCGAGATGCCGGCGGACAAAGTGCGGGACTTCGTTCTGAACGTGATCGCCGACTGATCCTAGTAGCTGTAAGCCGCAAACACCTTCGTGACATCCCCGTCCCAAGCGCCGTTGTACTGGGCGATCAGCTCATCCGCGGGGACCTGGCGGCTTTCGATGCTTTCGCTCAGCGCGTTCAGGAAATGCGTTTCATCGGGGATCAACCCGCCCGCACCGGGCCGGGCGCGGGCGCGCAGGCCGGCCTCGGCGATGGACACGACCTCTTTGGCGACCTCGTAAAGCGACACGTCGCCCACTTTCGCGTCCAGCCCATCGACTGAGGCGGCCACGCGCAGGGCGTCGCGCGTCTCGGCGTCCCAGCCCTTGGCGAGATCCCATGAGGCGTCGAGCGCGGTCTGATCGTAACACAGACCCACCCATAGGGCGGGCAGGGCGCACAGACGCCGCCATGGCCCGCCATCGGCCCCGCGCATTTCGATGAACTTTTTCACCCGCGCTTCGGGGAAGATCGTGGTGAGGTGGTCGGCCCAGTCCGACAGGGTCGGGATTTCGCCGGGCATTGCCGGTAGCGCGCCATTCAGGAAATCGCGGAACGATTGCCCGCGCGCGTCGATATAGGTGCCGTCGCGGTAGACGAAGTACATCGGCACATCCAGCGCATAGTCGACCCACCGCTCAAACCCGAACCCGTCTTCGAACACGAAGGGCAGCATGCCGGTGCGGTCCGCATCCAGATCGCGCCATATCCGGCTGCGCCAGCTTTTGTGGCCGTTCAGCTTGCCCTCGAAGAACGGTGAGTTGGCAAAAAGCGCTGTTGCCACCGGCTGCAATGCAAGGGCCACCCGCATCTTCTGGACCATGTCCGCCTCTGACCCGAAGTCGAGGTTCACCTGCACCGTGCAGGTCCGGTACATCATCTGCGTCCCGTGCGTGCCCACCCGGCCCATGTACTCGGTCATCAGCCGGTAGCGCCCTTTGGGCATCATCGACATCTCTTCATGTGTCCAATGGGGCGCGGCACCCAGACCAATGAAGCCCACGCCGATCTCATCGGCCACGCTGCGCACCTCGACAAGGTGCTCGTTCACCTCATCACAGGTCTCATGGATCGTCTCCAACGGTGCGCCCGACAGCTCCAGTTGCCCGCCTGGTTCGAGAGAGATGTTGGCCCCGCCCTTGGTCAGCCCGATGATATTGTCAGCCTCAAGGACCGGGTCCCATCCGAACCGGTCGCGCAGGCCTTCCAGCATCGCCTTGACCGACCGTGGGCCGTCATAGGGCAGGGGCTTCAGAGTATCGCGGCAATAGCCGAATTTTTCGTGCTCGGTCCCGATGCGCCAGTCTTCCTTCGGTTTGCATCCGCTGGCGAGGTATTCGGCAAGCTGTTCATGGCGTTCGATCGGCCCGCCGCCGGTTTGGGGTATCGACATTTGCGGTGCTCCGGATCGCCTGTGGGTTCGGCAGAGG
>JBCBPV010000039.1:0-31367 GCA_039820585.1 Pseudomonadota bacterium | reverse complement strand
GCATCGTGGCTGAGGTAATTCAGCGTCGCCACAAGGCTCCACCGGTCCATCTGGCCCTGGTTGATTTGTTGCGTGCCGTGATAAAGGCCCGTCGTGTCGCCCAGACCGACGGTGTTGGCGGTCGCAAACAGGCGGAAATAGGGGTGGGGCGTGATCACCTCGTTCTGGTCCAGAAGTGTCAGCTTGCCGTCGGTTTCCAGCACGCGCTGGATCACGAACATCACATCGGCGCGGCCCGCATCGTATTCGTCAAACACAATCGCCGTGGCGTTGCGCAGTGCCCAGGGCAGGATGCCTTCCTGAAACTCGGTCACCTGCACGCCTTCGCGCAGCTTGATCGCGTCTTTCCCGATCAGGTCAATCCGACTGATATGGCTGTCGAGATTGACGCGCACGCAGGGCCAGTTCAGGCGCGCGGCAACCTGTTCGATATGGGTCGATTTGCCGGTGCCGTGATAGCCCTGAATCATCACCCGGCGGTTGTGTGAGAACCCTGCAAGGATCGCCAGCGTGGTGTCCGGGTCGAATTTATAGGTGGCGTCCACCTCTGGTACCCGGTCGGTGGCCTCGGCGAAGCCCTTGACTACCATATCGGAATCGATCCCAAAAGTGTCGCGCACCGAAATTTCTTCGGTGGGTTTGGTGACCGTGTCCATGCTGCCGTCCGCCATGATCTGTCCTTGTCGTGCTGGGCGCCCGGTCGGGACGCGGGCGCGACCAAACGGGCGTGTTTCGTGGTGCAACATATCGCGGGTAAGGGCAAGGGGAAGCGGGTGCGCGGTGTCGCGCATGCGGGACGGGTTTGTAACGCTTCTCACGCAGCGGTGCGCGGAGGTGATTTGGGCGCGCGGGCGGGGCCGTATATGTACAGTGGGGAAGAACGGAGAGACAGATGAACAGACGCCACTTTCTGGCCAGCACAGGTGCGGCGGCCATCGTCGCTGGTGGGGCCATGCCGCAGATCGGCTTCGCGCGTGAGGATGCGCAGTTCGAGGTCACGCGCAGCGATGCCGAATGGCGCGCGATGCTGAGCGACCTGGAATACAAGGTGATGCGGCGCGAGGGCACGGAACGTGCGTTTTCCAGCCCGCTTGACGCGAATTATGCCGAGGGCACGTATCATTGCCGCGGTTGTGACCTGCCGATCTATTCCTCGGTCCACAAGTACGACAGTGGCACGGGCTGGCCGTCATTCTGGCAGTCGCTGCCGGACGCCGTGGGCACCAAGCCTGACCGCAAGCTTTTGCGGGTCCGGACCGAGGTCCATTGCCGCCGGTGCGGGTCGCATCTGGGCCACATCTTTGACGACGGTCCGCAGCCCACCGGCAAGCGGCACTGCCTGAACGGTGTGTCGCTGGTCTTCAGGGCTGCTTGATCCCGACGGCCCGCGCGGCAGTCTTACGCAGCGGCGATCGCGGTCCTTTCGCCACTGTATCCCGAAGGGTGCGTTTGGAAGGTCTGCAACAGGTCGCGCATGTGATCGGCCTGTTGCCCCAGACGGCTGGCGTTTTCGCGGCTTTCTTCGGACAGGGCGGCGTTTTTCTGGGTAATCACATCAAGTTGCGAAATGGCGCTGGTCACTTCACCCACGCCAGTTGCCTGTTCGCGGGCGGTCGTCGTCAGCTCTTGCATGGTGGCGGCCATCTTGCGTACGCCTCCCATGATTTCGTCGAGGGTACGGCCGGTTTCTTCCACCAGGTCGACGCCGCGCCGCACCTGGGTGCTGCTTTCTTCGATCAGTGTCTTGATGTCCTGGCTCGCCTCGCTGGAGCGTTGGGCCAGAGCGCGCACTTCGGTTGCCACCACGGCAAAGCCCTTGCCCGCGCTGCCCGCCCGCGCCGCCTCGACCGAGGCATTCAGGGCGAGCAGGTTGGTCTGAAAGGCGATCCCGTCGATGACCGATACGATTTCACCGATTCGGTCAGAGGCATCGCGGATATCGGCCATCGCCTCCACGGCCGATGAGACCACTTTGCCTGCGTCATCCACCTGGGTGGAGGCCGCGTTGGCAAAGCTCGCGGCCTCGGTTGCGCCCTCGGCGCTGGACTTGGCGGAGGCGGAGATCTCTTCCATTGCGGCAGAGGTCTCTTCCAGAGAGGCGGCCTGCTGTTCCGCGCGGCGGGCAAGTTCCTCGCTTTGGCGGTTCATCGCGCCCGCTTCCGAACTGACGCCATCGCATTGCCCGGCGATGTCCACGATCAACTGGCTCAGCGTTTCGAGAGAGTCGTTCACATCGCTTTGCAAGTCGCTGAATGCGCCGGGGAAATCGCCCTGCATCCGTTCGGACAGATCCCCTGTGGCCATGCGCGCCACGACCTGGGCCGTGGCCGCCACGCCTTGTTCCACGTTATCAAGCATGGTGTTGATCGAGCGCGCGAGGTCTTGCAGCTCTGCCTCGGAAAAGTCGGTGGTTACGCGTTGCGAGAAGTCGCCCCGCGCGCCTGCCTGCACCGCCACGCCGACCGAGGTTGCCAGATCGGTGATCATGGCCTGCCGCGCCGCTTCGATCTTGGCCTGACGCTCTTCCTCGGCCCGGGCTTCGCGCCTGGCGTCTTCGTCGGCTTTGCGGCGTGCGGCGTTTTCCGCCTCACGTTGCCGGGCCTCGGCTGCGCGGGCGGCGGCGGTGTTGTCGCGGAACACCACCAGCGCACGGGCGATATCGCCAAACTCGTTTTGATCTTCGGTGCCCGAGATTTCCGTCTCTAGATCACCGTCTGCCAGAGTGCGCATTTCCGCAATCGAGGTGTCGACGGCGGTGACAATCGTGCCCGATACCCGGCGCGACACGATCAGGCAGCCCACAACGGCCGCAGCCAGAAAACCGATCAACACCGCCAGGACGAGCAGGCTGATGCGCTGGGCCGAGGCGGCTATCTCGTTTTGATTTGCCGCGGCAGTGACAACGATCTGTTCATTGTTGTCCACCATTTTGGACCCGATCCGATCCAACTCCAGCTGGATGACATTGCGCAGTTCAATCGCATCGCGCGCACCCAAGGCAAAAGTCCAATAGGTCTGCAGAAGGGCCTGCACCTCTTCCGCGGCGGCTTGCCGCTCGGGGTTTTCGATGGCCTGGACAGAATCGTTGATCCGGCGCATCGCACGATCATAGTGCTCGGTCGCGGTGACGAAGTCTTCTGGGACGTTTGTCAAAAGATATCGCTCAACAAAAACCCGCGATTGCATGAACTCCAGCAGCATGTCCTCCAGGCCGGTTCTGGCCCGCAGATTGTTGTCGAAAAGGAGCAAGTTCAATGTGTTCCGGGTGGCTTGCAGCACATCCGCCGAGTAATTTACGAAGCCCTGAACCTGGACTTCGCGCTCCGCCTGCTGACCCTTCGCCTCTTCAAACCATCGAAGGTATTCGCGCACATCGTCTGACAGCATCTCGGCAAGGCGAAGGGTCTCGGGGTGGTCCGCGAAGGCCGTGGCGATTTCATCCTTCGCCTCCAGCACTTCATCGAGATTCTGTTGAACTTCGTCAGAGTTCTCGACCGTTGACGCCCGGCGATACGCCGTCTGAGCGATGTTCGCCTCAAACAAGTCTTCGGCAATGTCGGTGGCCAGCAACACCTGCTTGCCAGATGACGTATAATCATCCAACAGCGCCGACAGGCGCAGCGTGGCAAACACCCCCAACGCGCCCACCACCACAAGAGCCCCGATCAGCGACAGCGCAATCAGGTTGATCCGCTTCGCAATGCTCCAATTGACCATCCAACCACTCCCGCGCCACCGTTGGCCACTGCGGTAAGGCAGAGAGGTTTGGGGGCCGTTAACAGCACAGGGCCACGGCAGTTACTCCGTCGAATTGTCGGCACTTTTTCGGGCACGCGCGCCTAGAAGTTGCGACTGTCCTTGATCTGGTCCCAGGCCCAGACGACCTCTTGCAGCCGATCCTCATCCTCGCGCGCGCCGCCGTTCATGTCGGGGTGCAGATCCTTGACCAAGCTCTTGTATTGCTTGCGAATTTCGGCCTTGGTCCAGTGATCCTTGGCTTCAAGGATATCTATTGCGCGCCGTTCCGTAGGGGGCAGCCGCCGGGTGCCTGTGACGCTTTTGCCGGGGTTGCGGGTGGCGTTGGCGCCCAGGATCTGGTGGGGGTCATCCACGCCCAGCCGCGACCAGGCCCGCGCCTCGTCGCCCTGATTGCTGAAGGGCTTGGTGGGCCGGTCCCAGACGCGGTCCTTTTCCATCTGCTCTTCGAACTCTTCCTCGGTCGTGCCGTTGAAGAAGTTCCACTTCAGATTGTAGGCGCGGACATGTTCTTTGCAGAACCAATAATACTCGTCCAGCGTGTCGGGCGATTTCGGCGCGCGGTACTGGCCAGGCTCGGTACAGCCGGGATGTTCGCACTGGCGCTGCGATGTTTCGAACGCGCCGGACATACCGCGCTTGGTGCGCTGCCGTTTTTTCTTGTCGGAAGAAATCCGGATATCGAACCCGAACGGATCGTCTTTGTTCATGGCAGGCACCTTTTCGACTCGGACGCGTGAGTTTAGTGTCTCTCCCGCAGGATTGAAGGGGGGATAGTCGAAAAATGCCTATTGCAGATGAAATGCGGGACCGGCTGGAAAGCGCGTTTGCCCCCACCGACCTGTCCATCGTCGATGAGAGTGAGGCACATCGCGGCCATTCAGGGTATCAGGAAGGCGGCGAAAGCCATTGGCGCATCACGATAAATGCGCCCGCCTTCGCGCCGATGTCGCGGATTGAGCGGCACCGCGCGGTGCACGCGGCACTGGGCCCTGACATTGTGGCGCGCATTCACGCGCTCGCGCTGAAGATCAGCGCTTAGGCAGTCAGCGCGCGAACTGGGCGGTCCGCTGCCCGTGGGTTAAGCGGACGCGCCGATCGCGCAGACCCTCACTCGGCCGCGGTGGCTTGTGCTGGCGGCATCTCGATCGCGTCGCCGTTGCGGGCCATTGGCTTTTCGGGCTTGGGCCCGTCGGCGGTATCGTCCATCATCGGGATCACCTTGCGGCGCCCTTCCTTGGCCAGCGCAAGCAGCTCGGGCCGCGAGGATTTGCGCCGTTTGGTCCGCGCGATGTCTTCTTCGATCGTGGGCAACCCCGCCCCCAGGGGCTCCCGCGACCGGCGGAACACGAGGATGTCTTGCGACATCGCCCGGCCCCGTCCCAGAATACCGGCGGGGCGCATCGATACGGATTCGCTGCGCACATATTCCCACCCGGCCACACCGAGGTCGTTCATCACCGTCTCAAGGGTGGCGATCACCGGATCGCTGGCATCCCCGATATTGCGCCTGGACAAACACTCCTTCGGCGCAGGCACGACCTTGTACTCGTACTTGAGCATCACTCACTACTCCCACCACACACTCAGTCACTCACTACGAGTGTGTGATAGAGGGCGATGTGCGATTCAGGCAAGAAAAGGTGCAAATCGGGGCCGGATTGGGGCCGATTGGGTTGGGTTTTGGAAAGTGGTGGGCGGGCGAGGGCGGGGTTGTTTCTTGGGTGACAACAAACGGCGTTGCAGGTGGTCGGTAACCGGGGCGTCTAAAGCCCCAGCTTCTTCCCCACAATCTCGTTCACCGCCTTCGGATTCGCCTTGCCGCCCGTGGCCTTCATCACCTGACCCACGAACCAGCCCGCAAGCTTGGGGTTCACCTTGGCCTTTTCCACCTGCGCGGGGTTGTCGGCGATGATCTGGTCGACGGCGGCCTCGATGGCGCCCGTATCCGTGACCTGTTTCATGCCTTCGGTCTCGACGATCTCTTCGGGGTCGCGGCCGGTGGTGTAGGCGATTTCAAACACGTCCTTGGCGATCTTGCCAGAGATCGCCTCGGACGCGATCAGGTCGATCACCTGGCCCAGTTGCGCGGCGGTGACCGGGCTTTCGGTGATGTCGTGGTCTTCCTTCTTCAACCGACCGAACAGCTCATTGATGACCCAGTTGGCGGCCAGTTTGCCGTCGCGACCCGCTGCGACCTCTTCAAAGAAGGCGGCGTTTTCGGCCTCGGCGGTCAAGACGCTGGCATCGTAATCGGTGACGGCGAAATCGGCGATGAAGCGCGCCTTTTTCTGGTCGGGCAGTTCGGGCAGGGAGGCGGCGATGTCGTCGACCCAGGCTTGTTCGATCTCGAGCGGCATCAGGTCGGGGCAGGGGAAATAACGGTAATCGTGTGCCTCTTCCTTGGAGCGCATGCTGCGCGTCTCGCCCTTGTCGGGATCGTATAGACGGGTCTCCTGTTCCACCGTGCCGCCGGCTTCGACGATTTTGATCTGGCGGCGTGCCTCAACCTCGATCGCGGCCTGGATGAAGCGCATGGAGTTCATGTTCTTGATCTCGCACCGGGTGCCGAGATGCGAGAAATCCTGGGTTTCCTGGTATTTCTCGTAGTCACCGGGCGTGCAGATCGAGACGTTTACATCGGCGCGCAGGTTGCCGTTTTGCATGTTGCCGTCGCAGGTGCCCAGATATTGCAGGATCTGGCGCAGCTTGCTCACATAGGCCGCCGCTTCCTCGGGACCGCGAATGTCGGGGCGGCTGACAATCTCCATCAGCGCGACACCGGTGCGGTTGAGATCGACGAAAGACATGTGCGGATCCATGTCGTGGATCGACTTGCCTGCGTCTTGTTCCAGGTGAATACGCTCGATCCGGACCAGACGCGCGACGCCGGGGCCCATTTCGACAAGCACTTCGCCTTCGCCGACGATGGGGTGGTAGAGTTGACTGATCTGATAGCCCTGGGGCAGGTCGGGGTAGAAATAGTTCTTGCGGTCAAAGGCCGAGGTCAGGTTGATTTCCGCCTTCAGGCCGAGGCCGGTGCGCACGGCCTGGGCCACGCAGAACTCATTTATGACGGGCAGCATGCCGGGCATTGCGGCATCGACGAAGGCCACATTGGCGTTGGGTTCGGCGCCGAACTGGGTCGAGGCGCCGGAAAAAAGCTTTGCATTTGAGGAAACCTGGGCGTGAACCTCAAGGCCGATCACCAACTCCCAATCCTGGGCAGCGCCTTGAATTACCTTGGGTTTCGGGGTCTCATAGGTCAGATCCAGCATCACGCATCCTCGTCTCAGACGCCTGGGTTTTACGGGAGCACCCTTGCGCCCACAAGGCCGCGCAGGGTTGATTTTCACGCGCTTTTTGGGCAGGTGAATGGCGGGGGCGTTGATCCGGGGATGATCCGTCTTGGCCTTTACCCTTTCACGTTTGACTGCCGCTTTTGCTGTTACGTCTCTGGCCGCCTGTTCGGCCCCGGCCCCGGTTGAAGTGGCCGCCCCTGTCCAAGTGAACTTCGTGGCCGAAACCGGCCTGCCGCCCGCGCGGTGGGATCACAAGGACGCCGGCGATGCCTGGACCCGCGCGACCCTGCGCGCGCTTGACGGCCCGGGCGCGCCTCTGGTGGATGCGGTGCCTGCGGACGCCACCGCCTGGTGCCCGGCCTTCCCTGAGGCTGACCGGACCCAGCGCAAGGCGTTCTGGGTGGGGCTGTTGTCGTCGCTGGCCAAGCACGAGAGCACCTGGCGCGAAGATGTGTCGGGCGGTGAGGGGCGGTGGCATGGGCTGTTGCAGATCTCGCCCGCGACGGCGCGGGGCTATGGCTGTGCGGCGACGAGTGCGGAGGCGTTGAAGGACGGGCCGGCGAATCTGAGCTGTGCCGTGCGGATCATGGGGGTGACGGTTCCCCGCGATGGTGTGATCAGCCGGGGCGGAGGCGGTGTGGCCGCCGATTGGGGGCCGTTCGTGCAGGAAGCCAAACGGGAAGAGATGCGGGCGTTTACGCGGGCACAGCCATATTGCCGGGGCTGACGTCGCGCCGGCAGGATCGGCCTTGTTTGTGGGGGCTCTGCCCCCGCGCCTGCGGCGCCCCCCGGGATATTTTCCGGACCAAAGAGTCAGGAGATGAGCCGCGCCCAGACGGGGCGGCGGGTGCTGTCGACGAGTGACACCGTGGGCGCGTGGCGGCCGCCGAGGGCCAGCGTGGCGCGGCGGAGCATGTCGATCCCGTCTTCGGAGGTGGCGGGCAGTGCGGAGGGGGAGATGGGTTCGCCCACGGTCACGCGGAAGGGTTGGCGGCCCTTGTTCAGCGTCTCGTGGAACAGCGTGATATCGCGCAAGGTGGGGTGGATCAGGTCAAACAGGTAGAAGAGCCACGAGTTGCGCGCGCGGATGTTGACCGGAATCACCGGGGCATCGAATTTGCGCGCGATCATTGCGGCAGAGGCCATCCAGGGGCGTTCATGCAGGCGCAGGCCCCGGCGTTTGGCCAGGCGGCCCGAAGGGAAGATCACGCCGAGGCGGCCCTGGTCCATCGCGGCGCGGGTATAGGCCATGGTCTCGCGTGTACGGGCGTGGCTGCGTTTTTCGATGCGCCATTCGACGGGCGCGATCACCTGGTCCATTTGTGGCAGGACGCGCAGGATGTCGGAATTGGCATAAAAGAACGCGTCATCGCGCAACCCGCGCAGCACATGGGACAGGATGATGCCATCGCCAATGCCCGTGGGGTGGTTGGCCACCACCAGTGCGGGGCCATGGCGGGGGATATGGCCCAGGCCGCGCACCTCGACGTCGCGGGCGAGCATGGTGCCCATCGTTTGCATGATCTCATCCGCCGGGCGGTCGCGCAGGTATTCGGCAAGCGCCACCGTTCGGGCATAGCCCAGAAGGCGGGTCAAAACGGCGCGCGATGGGGCGGCCCAAGGGGTGTTCTCAAACAGCCACGGCGCGCGCTCGGCAATCAGCGGATCGAGACGATCTTGCATGGGCGCGACCTAACCGGCATTCGCAACGGTTCTGTGACAGTCTAGCACAAGCAGGGCGCTCGAACACCCAAGGGGCTGGGCTGAGGGCGGAATGGTGCCTAGGGCGCGTTGACCGGCAGACCGCGTGCGGTGAATTGCGCATGGAGCGTATGTGCATCGGGCAGGCAGTTACCGGGCAGGTCCACGGTTTCGCCGGTGATCAGGGTGATGCGGCAGTCGGGGGCCCCGTCGCTCCAGTCGGTAATCTTGATACCCGTGATTTGTGCCATGGGCAGGTGACCCTGGCGCCCGCCTTCGCGCCAGGTGATATCGGTGTCGGTGAGCCGCAGGGTGCTGATGGGGTTGGCGATCAACATCCATGCCAACGACGCGGCGACCGCGCCCCAGAGCGCCCAGATCGCCGGGGGCGCGTCGTGTCTGGCGGCGAGGGTCAGGAGGCCGAGTATGACGCACAGGCCGAACCACACCACCGGGCGGCGGCCGGACAGGCGATATTCGTAAGCCTCTGTCATGGGGGAAGTGTGGCGGGTGAGTGTGGCGCTGGCGTGGCGTCAGAATGAAAACAGCGACCGGCGGTGGTTGATGCCACGCGCTTCCAGCACACCGTCCAGGATGCGGCCACCCGGCAGGCATTCGGGCGGGATGCGCATGCGGCCCCCGTCGGTGAGGCGCAGCGAGGCGCGTTGCGAGAAATCGAGCGTGGTGGCCAGCGTCACCTGATCGATGGCGTCCCATTCAGCCCCTGCGGCCCGTGCGCCGCTGGCCCAGCGGATGCCCGTATCGTCAACGGTGAGCGTGGCGGCGGCGTTGCGCCAGACGTCCCAGGCGGCGGGGGCGATGAGCAGGGCGAAGATCGTGACGATCAGGGGGTGGGCGTTGACCGCGAAGATCAGGATCAGGAGGATCAGCAGCGCCACGCCCACCATCGCCAATGCGGCGGGACGGCGGGCGTTGCGCGCGAACTCCAAGTCAGTCGCCAAGGATCCGGCCCACCATCTCGGTCGTGTCGCGGCTGAGGCCTTCTGTCGCGGCGATCCGTTTGAGCGCATCGCGGATCATCCCCTGCCGGTCGCCATCATAGCGGCGCCAGGTCTCAAACATTGTGGTCATGCGCGCTGTGGTCTGCGGGTTCAACGGATCGAGTTTGATGAGCCAGTCCGCGACAAGTGCGTAGGCCGCTCCTGACGGATGGTGGAAGCCCGCTGTGTTGGTGGCCAGCGCGCCCAAAACGGAGCGGAAGCGGTTGGGGTTTTTCCAGTCGAAATCTGGGTGCTTGGTCAGGCGGCGAGTGGTCTCGGCGGCGGCGTCGGGCTTGGCGCGGGCGATTTGCAGTGAGAACCACTTGTCCATCACCAGCCGGTCCTTGGACCAGCGGCGGTAGAAGCTGGCCACAGCTTCTGCCCCGTTGCCCGCAGACAGAAGGCAGGCGAGGGCGCCCAATTCTTCGGTCATGTTGTCGGCGGCGCGGAATTGCGCCTCGGCCAGCTTGCCGCCGTCGAGCCGGGTGAGAAGCCCCAGCGCGGTGGCCCTGAGCGCCCGGCACCCTGCCGCCTTGGGATCGGGGGTGTAGGGGCCGGGCAGGTTCATGGCCTCGTAGATGTCGGGCAGGACGTCGCCCAGGTGCTGGGCCAGCGCATCGGCCACTTTTTCTCGCGCGACGTGGATTGCCGATGGGTCGGGCGTGGTGCCGGCATCAAAAAGCGTTTGCGCCATGTCGTCCTCGGACGGCAATTGCAGCGCCAGTGCGCGGAAGGCGGGGTCGAGCGTGTCGTCGCGGGCGACCATTTCCAGCGAATTTAGGTAGGCGGGGCCGGGGGCGGCGCCGTCGCGGACCATGGCGACCAGCACGTCCTTGGCGAGCTGACGCCCGGCCTCCCACTTGTTGAAGGGGTCGGTGTCGTGGGCCAGAAGGAACGCACGCTCTTCGGCGGTGGTCTCGCGGTCGAGGATCACGGGCGCCGAGAAGTTGCGCAGGATCGAGGGGATGGGTTTGGCGGCGAGCCCATCGAAGGTGAAGGATTGGGTGGTTTGCGTCATCTCCAGCACGGTGGTGGGGACAACCTCATCGCCATTTGGGTTTAGAAGGCCCACTGCGATGGGCAGGACCTGGGGCAGTTTGTCAGGTTGGCCAGGGGTGGGTGCCGTTTCTTGGTGGAAGGTGAGGGTGTAAGTGCCCCCCTCGAACGCCTCTTCCACCGACAGGCGCGGCGTGCCCGCCTGGCTGTACCACCGCGAAAACTGCGACAGGTCCCGCCCGGTGGCGTCCTGGAATACCGCCAGCCAATCCTCGATCGTCGCGGCATCGCCATCGTGACGCTCAAAATAAAGGTCCAGCGCCTTTGCATAGCCAGCGTCGCCCACCAGCGTCTTGAGCATTCCGATCACCTCGGCGCCTTTTTCGTAGACGGTCGATGTGTAGAAGTTGTTGATCTCGACAAAGCTTGCCGGGCGAACGGGGTGGGCGAGGGGGCCTGTGTCTTCGCGAAACTGCCGCCCGCGCAGGCCCAGCACATCGTCAATCCGCTTGACTGCATGGCTGCGTTGGTCGCCTGAGAATTGCTGATCGCGAAACACCGTCAGCCCCTCTTTCAGACACAGCTGGAACCAGTCGCGGCAGGTGATGCGATTGCCTGTCCAGTTGTGGAAGTATTCATGCGCGACGATCGACTCGATGAACTCATAATCCCGATCTGTTGCCGTTTCCGGCGAGGCGAGCACGTATTTCGAGTTGAAGATGTTGAGCCCCTTGTTCTCCATCGCGCCCATGTTGAAATCGTCCACGGCGACGATGTTGAACACGTCGAGATCGTATTCGCGGCCATAAACCTGTTCATCCCAGCGCATCGAGCGTTTCAGCGCATCCATCGCATAGGCGCATTTGCCCTCATCGCCGTGGCGCACCCAGACATTGAGGTCCACCGCGCGGCCTGAGGCGGTGGTGAAATGGTCTGAATGGGCCACCAGATCGCCCGCGACAAGGGCGAACAGATAGGCGGGTTTGGGCCAGGGATCGTGCCATTCGGCCCAGCCGTCGCCTTGAGCCGTCGGGTTGCCGTTCGACAGAAGCACCGGCAGATCGCCTTCGATCCGGACGGTGAAAGGGGCCATCACGTCGGGGCGGTCGGGGTAGAAGGTGATCTTGCGAAAGCCCTCGGCCTCGCACTGGGTGCAGTACATGGGCGATGTCTGAGGCTGGCTTTCGCGGTCAGCGGCTGCGCCGCCTTCGACGTCCAGCGGGGACATATAAAGCCCTTCGAGCGCGGTATTGCTTGCCGGATCAATCTCTACTTCCGCCTCGAACGTGAAGGGCGCATCGGGCACCTCGGCCTTTAAGAACCCATCTTCGATGATGGGGGTGATCGCGGTGCCGTCTATCCGGGCGGCGATCAGCGTGAGGTTTTCGCCGTGAAGCTGGAATGCGCGCGATGTCGCCTCTGGATTGGGGCGAAATGCGATGCGGCTCATGACGCGGGTTTTTTTGGGGGCGAGGTGGAAGGTCAGATGGACGTTGTCCACCAGGTAGGCGGGTGGGGTGTAATCGGCAAGGAAGACGGCTTGCGGGGTGGCGTCGCGCATGGGGGCTCCGGGTTTGGTGACCGGGGAAGGTGTAGCCCAAGGGCGCTGGGGTGCAAGTGGCCCCGCTTACCCCGCCCCTTTCGGCGAGGGGCCGTGTCCCGTAAGGCCGTTGGTTATCCCTCTCTCTCTTCGACCGAGTCCCCTGTGCCCGTTGGGCGAGAGGGTTAGGGTGAGGGTCTCTACCAAATCCTCCTGACAGAACGGTGTCAGCATGGCTGTGCAAGAACGGTCCCACCGATTACTCTGGCGAGGACCACACCATGACTTATCAACCCACGCATTTCACCGTCTGGGCCGAGATCCCAGTGACCGATATGGACCGCGGAATCGCGTTTCATGCCCGCGTGACAGGGGCTTCTCTGGCGCTTGACCGTGCGGGGCCAAATCCGGTCGCGACCTTTCAGCCGGCCGATCCCGCAACGGGCGTGGCGGGGCATCTTTATCCGGGCACTCCTGCCATGGACGGCGCGGGGCCGACGATCCACCTTGCCGCCGAGGGCACCCTTGAAGAGGTGGTGGCCCGGGTGTGGGATGCCGGTGGGCAGGTGCTGTCAGAGCCCATTGAGATCCCCGCCGGGCGGTTTGTCTATTGCAAGGACCCGTTCGGCAACTCCATCGGGTTCTTCGAAGGGGCGCCCTGATGCGGCGTGCCGACCGCCTGTTGCAGATCGTCCAGTACCTGCGCGGCGGTCGGCTGACCACGGCGCATATGCTGGCCGATCGGTTGGAAGTGTCGGAGCGCACGATCTACCGCGATATTGCCACGCTGCAATCCACAGGCGTGCCCATCGATGGCGAGGCGGGCGTGGGCTATGTGATGGACGAAGGCTATGACGTGCCGCCTTTGATGTTCACGCGCGATGAGATTGTGGCGTTGGTGGCGGGCGCGCGGATGCTGAAGGCCTGGGGCGGGGCGGCGATGGCCCATGGCGCCGAAGAGGCGCTGGTGAAGATCGAGGCGGTGCTGCCGGATGCGGCGCGCGATCGTGCGCGGTCGGTGCCGCTGCATGCAATTTCCGTCGAGATGTCGGATGAGTTGCGCGTGCTTTTGGATCGGCTGGAGGCCGCGGCAGAGGCGCGGTTGCGGCTCGAGCTGGCGTATCGCGACAAGGAGGATGCGGCCTCGGTCCGGGTGGTGCGGCCATTGGGGCTGTGGTTCTGGGGCAAGGTGTGGACATTGGTGTCTTGGTGCGAGTTGCGTGCTGATTTTCGCATGTTCCGGGTGGACCGGATCGTCGAGATGCGGGAAGGGGAGCGGTTCGCACCGGAGCGGGACAAGTCGCTGGCAGCGTTTTACCGGCAGATGGAGGCGTGTGGGGTTGGACCCTCACCCTAATCCTCTCCCCCCTAGGGGACAGGGTCAGGGGGAACGCCAAAATTTACTTCGCCACTCACCTAACTTTTCCTTGCCAGACACACCCCAACGCAGTTACTTAGCCACATGGCTAAGCATGATCCGCACCTCGACACACTTTTCGCCGCCCTGTCGGATCCAACGCGCCGGGCCATGCTCAACCGTCTTATGCGGGGGCCAGCAACGGTCAGCGATCTGGCCCAGCCCTTTGACTTGGCCCTGCCCACGATTCTGCAGCACCTGACCAAGCTGGAGGCAGGCGGCCTTGTGACCAGCCGCAAAGAGGGCCGCACCCGGATCTGCACTGCAAATCCGGCCGCGATGGCTGAGGCCGCCGACTGGCTGGCAGATCAACGCGCGGCGTGGGAGGCGCGGCTTGACCGGCTTGACACCTATCTCAGCGACCAGGACCCTGATACATGACCAAACACGGCACCTTTACCCTTGAACGCAGTCTCGCTGCCGCCCCCGCTCGGGTCTGGGCTGCCTTTGCCGAGGCCGAGGCCCGCGCAATCTGGGGCACGCCCAGTCCAGAGTTGAACATGACCTTTTCCGAGACGGATTTCCGCGTCGGCAGGCGCGATCTGTGCATCTGCGGGCCCGGCCCGGCGGAGGGCGTGACGGTCGAGACGCATTACCATGCGATCGACCCCGGGCACCGGATCGTATCCACTGAGCTGATCGGAATGCCCGCCGATCCCGATGGCGTGTCGCTTGTCACGGTTGTGATGCAGCCCGATAGCGCGGGCACGGCGCTGGCGGTCACGGTGCAATCGGTGTCGCTTGGGACAGAGGACAGCATCGCCGAGATTGAGGGCGGCTGGACCGCGGCGCTGGGCAACCTTGAGGCTTACTTGGCGCGCTGAGCGCGGCGGCACCGGTCCGAGCAATAGCGCACCTCATCCCAGACCTTTGCCCATTTCTTGCGCCAGGTGAACGGCAGGCCACAGGTGGCGCAGGTCTTGGTTGGTAGGTCTGATTTATTCCGCATCTTCGGCATGTTACAAATCGAGGCTCAATTGATTTGACGCGGGCTTGCGGCGCTTTCGCGGGGCGCGATCGTTGACGAAACGGCCTGCGCTGTCCTTGCGGCTGGCGTGTTTTTCGATCACTTGCGCGGCCTCGGCCCGGAACGCCTCGCCCCGGCGAACCGCCCAGATGCGCTCGCGCGCGGTGCGCGCGGCCTCGGCCACATCGACGATGGGCGGCGGGTAGGCCAGGGTGCTTGCCCCCTCCCACCGCCAGGGCTCTTGCAGGACCGCGTCGGGCACTTCGGCCAATTCGGGGCACCAGCGGCGGGTGAATATTCCGTCTGGATCCTGGTCTTTGCCTTGTTTGATGGGGTTGTAGATGCGCACCGTGTTCATTCCCGTCGTGCCAGATTGCATCTGCACCTGAGGCCAGTGGATCCCCGGCTCATAATCCGTGAACATCCGCGCCAGATGCGGGCCGGTCGCGCGCCAGTCGAGCCACAGGTGATAGCTCGCCACCGCCATCAGCATAGAGCGCATGCGGAAGTTCAGCCATCCCGTGGCAATCAGCGAGCGCATGCAGGCATCGACAAAGGGGATGCCGGTCTGACCCTTTTCCCATGCCGTGCGGCGCGTGGGGTCGTCGCCGCGCAGGCCCTCGTATGCGGAGTGCAGGCAGTGGGTCTCGAATGCAGGCTGATCTTCCAGCTTCTGGGTGAAGTGGTCGCGCCAGGCCAAGCGTGACTGGAAGCTTTTCAGGCTGCCACCCCAGCCTTCGCGTGTGCCCTTCACTTCGCGCTGGCGGGCGGCGGTTGCCTGCACAACTTCGCGTACTGTCATGGTTCCAAATGCAAAATGCGGGCTGAGGCGGGAACAGGCGGTGGCGCCCTCCAGGGGTGTCGACATGGCGGCGCGGTACGTGCGGCCGCGTTCGGTCAGGAAAGAGCCCAAGAGCGACAGCGCGTGGCTGCGCCCGCCCGGTTGGCGGTCGGTCAGGCCGTCGGGGGCCAGGCCCAAGTCGCGCGGCTTTGGGATGGGGCCGGGGTCGATGCCGGGGATGGATGGGATATGGTCCGGCGCGGGCAGTTGGGGTTGGCGCATGAAAGCATCGCGCTGTTTGGCCCAGCCATCGCGAGAGGCCAGCCTGCGGACAACACCGTTTTGCGGCATCTGGTGCCAGTCGATGCGCTTGGTCCGCGCCCAACTGGCGACAGAGCGGTCGCGGGCATATGTCCAAAGATTGCCGGTCTCTTCATGGCTGACAAGGGTGGTGACGCTGTGGGACTGGGTAAATTCGTTCAGAACGTCGAGGGCTGCACCCTGGCGTATGATCAGCGGCGCGCCGAGAGAAGCAAGGTTTTCGCGCAGTTCGGCCAGGCAGTCGGAGATGAAGCCCCACTGGCGGTGCGAGGCGTCAGGCAGGGCCCAGAGACCGGGTTCGGCGATGTAAAGCGGGATCACCGGCTGGCCCAGCGACAGGGCATGGGTGAGGGCCGGGTGATCGGCGACGCGGAGATCGCGTTTGAACCAAAGTAGGGTGGTCATTGAGAAAGAGGTAGGGAGATGGTGGGTTTGGTAAAGGTGACGGGGCTAACGCAACTGGTCCGAAAACCTGACCGCCGCACTTGATTGACACTGACAACACTCCTAAAACGTTTCGCGTATGCCGCCGCATACCGTCACACAGGGAGCCGGAGCATGACCTCACCCACGCAGATTGCTGGCCTGACCGTGGCGCCTGAACTGGCTGCCTTCATCGCGGACGAGGCGCTGCCGGGCACCGGGATCGACGCGGCGACGTTTTGGGAGGGCTTGGGCCAGATCATGGCCGATCTCGGCCCGAAAAACCGCGCGCTGTTGCAAAAGCGGGCGGCTTTGCAGGCGCAGATTGACGACTGGCACCTGCGCCACCGCAACCAGCCCCACAGCCATGACGCCTATACCGCGTTCCTGCAAGACATCGGCTATCTTCTGCCGGAAGGCGATGATTTCGAGATCGAGACGCAGAATACCGACCCCGAGATTGCAAGCGTGCCAGGCCCGCAACTGGTTGTGCCGATCACCAACGCGCGCTACGCGCTGAATGCGGCAAATGCGCGGTGGGGCAGCCTGTATGATGCGTTCTACGGCACCGATGCGATGGGCGATTTGCCCCCGCCTGGGGGCTACAACAAGGGGCGCGGCGCGCGCGTTGTGGCGCGGGCGCGGGTGTTTCTGGATGAGGCGTTTCCGATTGACGGCACCAGCCACGCCGATGCGCGGCGCTATCATGTGCGCGACGGGCAACTGCTTGTTGATGACCTGCCGCTGATAGACCCTGCGAAATTCTCGGGCTTTCGGGGCCATCCGCGCGCGCCAGAGGCGGTGCTTTTGAGAAATAACGGATTGTATGTGGAACTGGTGTTCGACCGCACCCATGCGATTGGCGCACGCGATCAGGCGGGGCTGGCCGATGTGCGGCTTGAGGCGGCGGTCTCGGCGATCATGGATTGCGAAGACAGCGTGGCCTGCGTGGACGCCGCCGACAAGGTGGTGGCCTATCGTAACTGGCTGGGCCTGATGAAGGGCGATCTGGAAGACACGTTTGAGAAGGGCGGCGCGCCCGTCACCCGCCGGTTGCGGCCCGACCTGAGCTATACCGCGCCGGACGGGCAGGGCAGCGTGACGGTCAAGGGCCGCGCGCTGATGCTGATCCGCAATGTCGGGCACCTGATGACGAATCCGGCGATTGCCGATGGCTCGGGTGAGTGTTTCGAGGGGCTGATGGATGCGATGATCACGGTGATGATCGCGATGCATGATCTGCAGAAGACCGATGGCCCCCGAAACTCCACCGAAGGCGCGGTCTATGTGGTGAAACCGAAGATGCACGGGCCCGAGGAAGTGGCCTTTGCCGATGAGATCTTTAGCCGCGTGGAAGCGGTGCTGGGCCTGCCGCAGTACACCGTGAAGCTGGGGATCATGGATGAAGAGCGGCGGACGAGCGTGAACCTGAAGGAATGCATCCGCGCGGCCAAGCATCGGGTGGCGTTCATCAATACCGGGTTCCTCGACCGGACCGGCGATGAGATCCACACCTCGATGGAGGCGGGGCCGTTCAGCCGGAAGGACTTTATCAAGCGCAAAAGCTGGATTTCGGCCTACGAGAACCTGAACGTGGATGTGGGGTTGGAATGCGGGCTGTCGGGGAAGGCCCAGATCGGTAAGGGCATGTGGGCGATGCCGGACAAGATGGCCGCGATGGTTGAGACGAAGATCGAACACCCCAAGGCGGGCGCGAACTGCGCCTGGGTGCCGTCACCCACGGCGGCGACGCTGCATGCGTTGCATTACCACAAGGTTGATGTCTTCGCGGTGCAGGCGCGGCTGAAGGCGGGCGGGCGCCGCGCGCATGTGGATGGCATTCTGGACATTCCGCAGGCGACCTATCGCAAGTGGTCGAAGGATCAGATCCTGCGCGAGGTCGAGAATAACGCGCAAGGGATCCTGGGCTATGTGGTGCGCTGGGTCGATCAGGGCGTGGGCTGTTCCAAGGTGCCGGACCTCAATGATGTGGGTCTGATGGAAGACCGCGCGACCTGCCGGATTTCGGCCCAGCATATCGCCAATTGGCTGCATCACGGGGTGATCAGCCGGGATGAGGTTGAGGCGGTGATGCAAAAGATGGCCGCGGTGGTGGATCGTCAGAACGCGGATGATCCGGCGTATCAGCCGATGGCACCGGGGTTTGACGGGATCGCCTATCGCGCGGCCTGTGATCTGGTGTTCGAGGGGCGGGTGCAACCGTCGGGCTATACCGAGCCGGTGCTGCATGCGCGGCGGTTGGAGCGGAAGGCCGCGGGCTGAGGCCCGAGCGGTTTTCATGCCTCCGGCGGGGATATTTTCAGACCAAAGAGACAATGGGGGAGGGAGAGTATGGGAGAGATAACGCTGGCGCGCGCGCGCCGGATCGTGCGGCGGGCCCTGGCGCGGGGCCGCGAGATGGAGTTGAAGCCGCTGAGCGTCATTGTGCTGGATTCGGGCGGACATGTGCGCGCGTTTGAGCGCGAAGATGGTGCGGCGCCAGGGCGGTTCGCGATTGCCCACGGCAAGGCCTATGGCGCCGTGATGCTGGGCATGGCGGGCACGGCGCAGATGGCACGCGCGGAGCAGCAGGCCTATTTCATGACGGCGGTGAACGGTGTCTATGGCGGGCAGGTGGTGCCGGTGCCGGGCGGTGTTCTGGTCCGCGATGGGCGCGGCGTCGTTCTGGGGGCTGTGGGTGTCACCGGCGACACGTCCGACAATGATGCCGAAGCGGCGTCTGCGGGGATCATCGCGGCGGGATATACGCCTGAGATTTAGGCATTTGCCTGCCCGCGCGCACATCCCCCTGTGCGCGCCCGCGCTTTCCATGTGGACCTCTGCGCGATATGCCTCACACTTACGTGAGATGTAACATCAGAGGTTTATCATGGCCCGGCCCGTTGTCGGTATCGTTGGAAATGCGCATCTGATCAACGATCAGTACCTGATCCATGGCGGATCGGCGATGTGTTCCAACGCGATATCGGAGGTGTCCGAGGCTGTGCCCTTGATCGTGCCGACCTGTCCCGATCTGGTGGAGGTGGCCGATCTGATGGCGGCCTGCGACGGGTTTTTGCTGACCGGTGGGCGGCCCAATGTGCACCCCGAGGAATACGGCCACGCGCCGACCGAGGCGCATGGCACATTTGATCGCAAGCGCGATGCGATTGCCTTGGGGCTTGTGAAGGCTTGTGTGCACAGCGGCCAGCCGATCCTGGCGGTGTGCCGCGGCTTTCAGGAGATGAACGTGGCGATGGGGGGCACGCTGCATCCCGAGATCCGCGATCTGCCGGGGCGGATGAACCACCGGATGCCACCCGATGGGACGATCGAAGAGAAGTTCGAGCTGCGCCATGACGTGCATTTCACCCCTGGCGGCGTGTTTGCGCGGCTGATGGGATCGGATGTGGTGCGCACGAATACGCTGCACGGGCAGGGGATCGAGGACGCGGGCGACCGCATCGTGATTGATGGCCGGGCCGAGGATACCACGCCCGAGGCGATCTATATCGATGGGGCGCCGGGCTTTGCCTTGGGCGTGCAGTGGCATGCGGAGTATAACGCCGGTGCCGATCCGGTGTCGCGGCGGTTGTTTGAGGCGTTTGGCGATGCGGTGCGGGCCTGGGCGGGCGGTGCGCGACCGGGGTGTCTGAAGAGCGCGTGACCTAGGGCGGCCCTGCCGCTGGCGTATTCGGCCCCGTTGCGATCCGCCCCATCATGCGCGGTAGGCAGGCCAAATCTAGGTCTTGAGACTTTGCGCGACCGACGACAAGCGCACCTGCTAGATCGCGCGCTGTGCTGTGCCGGTGCCTTGAAACCCTGGCGGGGGCCGTGGCAGAGACAGGCCAATGCAACGGTTTCCGCCATGTGCAAGGGGTCGCCCATGAAACGCTCAACCATCAACGAGATCATGGGCGCTGGCGATGATCTGATCCGCCACCATGGCTTTACTCTGCCGCCGTTCGCCTACTGGTCGCCCGAGGAGTTCAAGGCGCGCACCGATGCGCGCCGGATCGTCGAGGCGCGGATGGGTTGGGATATCACCGACTACGGGCAGGGGAATTTTGACCGGCTGGGATTGTTCTTGTTCACGTTGCGCAACGGGTCGCTGGCGGATCTGCAGCGGGGCGGGGGGATGGTCTATGCCGAGAAGTTGTTGATCTCGCGCCAGGATCAGCTCAGCCCGATGCACACCCATGTGATCAAATCCGAGGACATCATAAATCGCGGCGGGGCGACGATGGCGATTGAGCTTTATGGCTCGGATGATGATGGGGGCTTTGCCGAGGATCGGGGCGGCGCAGTGCTGTGCGACGGGATCGCGCGGGAATTTAAGCCGGGTGAGGTGCTGACCTTTGCGCCTGGGGAAAGTGTGACGCTGAAGCCGGGGGACTGGCATGCGTTTTGGGGCGAAGGCGGGGATGTGTTGATCGGGGAGGTGTCGACAGTGAATGACGACGTGACCGACAATGTCTTTCGCGAACCCATCGGGCGGTTTGCCGAGATCGAGGAAGACGTGGCGCCGATGCATCTGTTGGTGAGCGATTATGATCGGTGGTTGAGGTAGGCGGGACGGTTGGCCCCTCACCGCAGCCCTCTTCCCCTTTGGGCGATAGGATACCGGGGCGCTCTCAGAGATAGACCATCGCCCCCGCGGGACAGGTCCCCTCTCCCACAGGGGGAGAGGGTTCGGGGCTAGCCCCTTCTCGCTTAGTCGCGCGCTTGCCACCACCATCGGATCTTGCGCCGTTCCGCCCGGTCGATGGGCCGCGGCGCATCAAGGCCCGCGCGGTCGCGGATCGACTCACGCCGCTCGAGCCGGTCTTCGATCACGTCGATGGGCCCCCGGTCCACGCGTTCGTCGCGGATGGATTCGCGCCGGTCGATGCGGTCTTCGATGCGGTCGATGCGATTGCCGTCGGCGGCCGAGACCGGGGCGACGGCGAGGCCCAGCGAAATCGCCAGGGCGGTGAGGATGATACGGTGCATTGGTCGTCTCCCATTTTCATGCCCCTGAGCTTTGATACGGGGGGCATGGCGATTTCCGTCGCGGGCAGCGCGCGCTGAAGTGGCGGCAGGGGCGTGGGCCTCTGCCGTGGGGCTGCCTACAGGGGGCGCTTGTCTTGCGATTATGTGGGACGGGAATGGGACGGCGCCGCCCCCTGTTGTGCTGAGGGCATTGGTCCTGGTCGCGCGCGAGGGGGTTCCTCGCGGTGCCGGCGATCGCTTCGGGGCTTTTGGCCCCCCGGACCGGTTTCCTCGTCTGATGCAGGGACTATGGTTGGCCGCCCGCATTGGTACCGGGGAGGGGTTTTAGGGTGGCTTGGTTTCCAATGGCTTACGGGTGCGTTCGGTGCCAAGAGCCTTCGAAGGCTCTTGCAAATCTCTTCGAAGAGATTTGGGCGGTTACGTCACCAGCGCCCGCACCTTGTATTCCTCCCGATCCCACAACCGCCCGTCCAGCACCTCTGCCAGCACATCCACCGCCCGGTTGATATCCGCCTCTACCAGATAGAGCGGTGTGATCCCGAAGCGCAGGATATCCGGCGCGCGGAAATCTCCGATCACGCCGCGGGCGATGAGGGCTTGCATGATCGCATAGCCCTCTGCGTGGCGGAAGGCGACCTGGCTGCCGCGATGCGCCGGATCCCGTGGGGAGGCGAGGGTGAGGGCGGGGCAGCGCGCCTCTACGCCCGCGATGAAGCGTTGGGACAGCGCGATGGAGCGGGCCCGGACGTCGGCGATATCGGCGATGTCCCAGACATCGAGTGCCGCATCGAGCGCGGCGACCTGCATCACCGGGGGTGTGCCCACGCGCATGCGCTCGATGCCGGGGCCGGGGCGGTAGGCTTGTTCGAACGCGAAGGGGGCGTCGTGGCCGAGCCAGCCCGACAGGGCGGGGCGGGCGGTTTCGGCGTGGGCGGGGGCTGCGTAGATGAAGGCGGGGCCGCCGGGGCCGGAGTTGAGGTATTTGTAGGTGCAGCCGACGGCAAAGTCAGCGTTCACCCCGGCCAGATCCACCGGCAAGGCACCGGCGGAATGGGCGAGATCCCAGATGGTCAGCGCACCGGCGGCCTGGGCGGCAGCGGTGAGAGCCGCCATGTCGTGGCGGCGGCCAGTGCGGTAGTCGACCTCGGTGAGCATCAGCACCGCGATCTCATCGGTGATCGCTTCGCCCACCGCCTCTGGGGCCACCACGCGGACTTCGTAGTCGTGGCCTAGGGTGCGGGCAAGGCCGTCGGCCATGTAAAGATCGCTCGGGAAATTCCCGGAATCGCTGAGGATCACGCGGCGGTCTGGGCGCATCTCTAGCGCCGATGCGAGCGCCTGGTAGACCTTGATCGACAGCGTATCGCCCAGAACCACGGTGCCGGGTGCCGCCCCGATCAGGTGCGCGATCCGGTCGCCGATCCGGGAGGGCGCGGCCATCCAGCCCGCGCGGTTCCAGCCGGTGATCAGCATCTCGGCCCATTCCTCGGTCAGCATGGCCTTCATCCGCTCGGGCACGCCGCGGGGCATCGGGCCGAGCGAGTTGCCGTCGAGATAGGTGACGCCATGGGGCAGGTGGAAGAAGGTGCGGGTGGCGGTGAAATCGGTCATCTCAGCGGGGTAGCGGGCAAGGCGCACCGTGGCAAGCTGCCCGCTTCCCCAAGCCCGCAAGCCCGCATACACCCGCCCTATGAAGATGATCGACATCCCGCCTGTCTGGCTGGCCGTATTCTGCGCCTTGGCCTGGGTGCAGGCCGACCGCTTTCCTCAAGGTCTGACGTTTGGTGGTGCCTGGGCCGATCTGGTGGGTGGGCTGATCGTGGGTGGTGGTGTTCTTCTCATGCTCCTTTCCTTTGCCGAGTTCCGCAAACACAAAACCACCGTGATCCCGCATCAAGAGGCGAGCGCGCTGATCACCTCTGGCATCTTCTCGCGCTCGCGCAATCCGATCTACCTGGGCGACGCGCTGATCCTGGCGGGGCTGATCCTGCGGTGGGACGCAGTTCTGGCGCTGCCGCTGGTGCCGATCTTTGTCTGGCTGATCGAGCGCCGCTTTATCATCGCCGAAGAAAACCGGCTGCGCCGTAAGTTCCGGCACGAGTTCGCGCGGTATGAGCAGAAGGTCCGCCGTTGGGTGTGACCTGTGGGCGCGAGGTGTTACAGCGCCTTGTGCAACAATCTTGCGCCCGATATTAGACATCGGCCTGCAGCGACCCATAGTCAGGCACAACAAACAGACCGACCGGGGGAGTGACAGACGTGAAGATCGGTGCACCGAAGGAAATCTTCGAGGGCGAGGCGCGTGTCGCGATGACCCCCGACAGCGCGGGACAGCTGCAAAAGCTGGGATATGACTGCGTAATCGAGGCTGGGGCCGGGATGGCCGCGGGCTTTTCCGATCAGGCCTACCGCGATGCGGGCGTTGAAGTTGTGGAAGGTGCCGATGCGCTGTGGGCCGCCGCCGATATCGTGGCCAAGGTGCGCCCCCCCAGCGAGGATGAGGCGCAGCGGTTGCGCGACGGCCAGACGTTGATCTCGTTCTTTTATCCCGGGCAAAATGAAGCCCTGATGGAGTTGGCCAAATCCAAGGGCGCCAATGTCATCGCGATGGATATGGTGCCGCGGATCAGTCGCGCGCAGAAGATGGATGCGCTGTCATCCATGGCAAATATTGCGGGCTACCGCGCTGTTATTGAAGCAGGAAACAACTTTGGTCGGTTCTTTACAGGGCAGGTGACTGCGGCCGGTAAGGTGCCGCCTGCCAAAGTGTTGGTGGTTGGCGCCGGTGTGGCGGGGCTTGCCGCGATCGGGACGGCGACCTCGCTGGGCGCGATCACCTATGCGTTCGACGTGCGGCCCGAAGTGGCCGAACAGATTGAGTCCATGGGCGCGGAGTTTGTGTTCCTGGAGTTCGAAGAAGCCGCCCAGGATGGCGCGGCGACGGGTGGCTATGCGGCGCCCTCCAGCCCTGAGTTCCGGGAAAAGCAGTTGGAGAAATTCCGCGAGCTTGCGCCCGAGATCGACATTGTCATCACCACCGCTTTGATCCCCGGGCGCGATGCGCCTGTGCTCTGGACCAAGGACATGGTCGAGTTGATGAAGCCGGGCTCGGTGATCGTGGACCTTGCTGCCGAGCGTGGCGGCAACTGCGAGTTGACGGTTCCCGAAGAGAAGATCGTCACCGATAACGGCGTGACCATCGTGGGCTATACCGATTTCCCAAGCCGGATGGCCGCGCAGTCGTCGACGCTTTATTCCACGAACATCCGCCACATGATGACCGACCTCACGCCCGAAAAGGACGGTGTGGTCAATCACAACATGGAAGACGACGTGATCCGGGGGGCGACGGCGACCTATGCCGGGGAAATCACCTTCCCACCTCCACCGCCCAAGGTGCAGGCGATCGCGGCGCAACCGAAAAAAGAGCCGCCCAAGGAACTGACGGCAGAGGAAAAGCGCGCGGCAGAGGCGGCGGCGTTCCGCAAGCAGACCATGATGCAGGTGGGCCTGCTGGCCGTGGGCGGTGCGCTGATCCTGGCCGTGGGCCTGATTGCGCCGGCCAGCTTCATGCAGCACTTCATCGTTTTCGTTCTGTCGGTCTTCGTGGGTTTCCAGGTGATTTGGGGCGTCAGCCACAGCCTGCACACGCCGCTCATGGCGGTGACGAACGCGATCTCATCGATCATCATCCTGGGCGCGCTGATGCAGGTGGGCTCGGCCTCGATCCTCATCACCATATTGGCTGCGGCTGGCATCCTGATGGCGGCGGTCAACATCTTCGGGGGTTTCCTCGTGACACGGCGCATGCTCGCCATGTTCCAAAAGTCGTAAGCGAGGGCGGGTACAATGGAATTCGGATTTACCACAGCAGCTTACGTCGTCGCGGCGGTTCTGTTCATTCTGTCTCTGGGCGGCTTGTCCGGTCAGGAAAGCGCCAAGCGCGCGGTCTGGTACGGCATCGCGGGCATGTTCATTGCGGTGGTCGCGACCTTGATCGGACCGGGGCAGGGGCTTTGGGCCCTGTCGCTGGTCCTGATCGCGATTGGCGCGGTCGTGGGCTATCAACTGGCCACCAAGGTCGAGATGACGCAGATGCCCGAACTGGTGGCGATCATGCACTCGCTTGTGGGTCTTGCGGCGGTGTTCGTGGGCTTCAACGCCGATATCATGATCAATATCGTCCAAAACACGTTGATTTCCGAGGTCGGATCCCGCTGCGCTGAGGGGCTCAGCTATCTCGCCTGCGCGCAAGCGGCGGGCAGCACGGTGCTGGACAACCTGTCGTCCTTCGGTGAGCTCGTCGCCAAAAAGACGCCTGTCGAGATCGGGATACTTCGGGTTGAACTTGTGCTGGGCATCTGGATAGGGGCTGTGACGTTCACTGGCTCGGTCGTGGCCTATGGCAAGCTGTCGGGCAATTCGAGCTTGCTGCCGTTCAAGATCGACACCTCGGCCAAGCAATTGCCGGGTGGGCATCTTCTCAACGCGGCGGCGGCGGCGTTGTCGGTGCTTTTGTTGATCATGTATCTCAGCGGGGCAGGCAGCTGGACGCTGGTTCTGTTGACGATTGCAGCGCTGTTCATCGGCTATCACCTGATCATGGGCATCGGCGGGGCGGATATGCCGGTCGTCGTGTCGATGTTGAACAGCTATTCGGGCTGGGCGGCGGCGGCGATTGGCTTCTCGCTTGGCAATGATCTGCTGATCGTGGTGGGGGCGCTTGTCGGCTCTTCCGGTGCGATCCTGTCCTACATCATGTGCAAGGCGATGAACCGGTCCTTTGTCAGCGTGATTCTGGGTGGCTTTGGCGGCGCCGCGGGCGAGCAGATGGCCGTGGAAGGCGAACAGGTAGCGATTGACGCCGATGGCGTGGCTGTCGCGTTGAACGAGGCGGATTCGATTGTCATCATCCCGGGCTATGGCATAGCCGTGGCGCAGGCGCAGCAGGCGGTGAGCGAGCTGACCCGCAAGCTGCGGGCACAGGGCAAGTCCGTGCGCTTTGCGATTCACCCGGTGGCCGGGCGGTTGCCGGGGCATATGAATGTGCTTCTGGCCGAGGCGAAGGTGCCTTACGACATCGTGCTGGAAATGGATGAGATCAATGATGACTTCCCGGACACGGATGTGGCGATTGTCATTGGGTCCAATGACATCGTAAACCCCGCGGCGCAGGACGATCCGAACTCTCCCATTGCGGGGATGCCGGTGCTGGAGTGCTGGAAGGCCAAGCAGGTGTTTGTGTCCAAGCGCGGGCAGGGGACCGGGTATTCGGGGATCGAGAACCCGCTGTTCTATAAAGAGAACACGCGGATGTTCTATGGTGATGCGAAGGCGTCGTTGGACAGTCTGCTGCCGAAGATTGAGGGGTAGCGGCCCCCTCACCCTAACCCTCTCCCCCGAGGGGAGAGGGGACCCGTCCCGAGAGTGCGGTGGCCTATCTTTCAGCTTCGGAGGGTAAGGGTGAGGCGGCTAGCCCCCTGCCCAAACCTCTTCATACACCGTATTCACTGCGGCCGCTTCCCGCGCCGTCCCGTATTCGGCCACCGCCAATTCGCGCCCGCGTTCGGACGCTGCCGCATGGCCCTCGCTATCGCACAACAGCCGCCGACAGGCCTCTGCCGCGGTCACCGGGTCGTCGCGGGGCACGACTTTCCCCGTGGCGCCCTGCGCCGAAAAGGCCTGGAAATAGCCGGTATCGCTGGCCACGAAGGGCACGCCGGACGCCATCGCCTCTAACGGGGCCATGCCGTAGCCCTCGTAGCGGGGCAGGTTGACCAGAAGCGACACTGCGCGGATCAGGCCGGGCATGGCGTCGGGGCCGATCTCGCCAGGAAACAGAATGCGGTCTGATAGCCCGGCGGTCGCGATGCGGGCCTTTAGGTCGGCCTCGAAACTGGCGTGTTCGCGGGCGGCGCGGCCGATCACGAGGGCGGTTGTGTCAGGCATCTCGGGCAAGAGCGCCAGCATCGTGTCGACGAAGATGTCCGTGCCTTTTTCGGGTCGGATCCGTCCGACCGTTGCGATTCCGCGCGTTCCGGGGTGGCCGGTGGCGACCCAGGCGCTGGCGCGGTCTTCGGGGGGGTGGAACCGGTCGGTATCGACGCCGTGAGGGACGATCGCGTGGACGTTGGGAACAAAGCTGGCGGCTTCTTCCGAGGTGGCGATGACCGCGTCCATGCGTGAGATCAGCCAGCGGGGGAGTGCTGAGTGGCGACGGATCGCGGCGGAGGTGAAGACGATCTTCACGGGCAGGCGCAACACGTCGCGGGCCCAGAGCGCAGTGCGCATCTCGGGGTTGCGGCGGACGTGCCAGATGGCGAAGGGGCGGTTTCCCGGTGCGGTGCGCGAGAGGCGAAGGGCCGCTGACCACGGGATCGGGTCGGGGCAGCCGGGCAGCGGTTGGCCGACGAGGGCGAGGTCGTGGGTGAGCGCCTGTTGCCGGGCGACACCGGCGGCGGTGGCGGAGACGCCGGTGAAATTGCGGTTGAAATTGGTGACGTAGAGCTCTGGCATTAAGCTGGCTCGTTGAGCAGGAGGTCCAGCCTGTCAGCCACATCTTTCCGGATATCGAGGCGCTCCCGGCTGAAGGCCTGGGCCGCGGTGCGCATGGCTTCCAGTTCGGTGGGATCGCGGAGGGCGGCTAGCGCGGCTGTGAGCTGTTTGGCGCTTTTCACTTCGCGGGCGGCGCCCTTGGCAGTGAGGGTTTCGTAGGTCTGGGCCGCATTGGCAACATGGGGGCCGTGCAGGACGGCGCATCCGAATTGCGCGGGTTCAAACGGGTTGTGGCCGCCCACGGGAGTGAGCGAGCCGCCGAGGAAGACGATGGGCGACAGGGCGAACCAAAGGCCCAATTCGCCGAGGGTGTCGGCGAGGTAGATCTGGGTTTCGGGGCCTGGGTCTTCGCCTTTGCTGCGCTGGGCGATGCGGCGGCCTTGGGCGCGGAGCAGGTCGGCGATGGCGTCACCGCGCTCGGGGTGGCGAGGGGCAAGGATCAGGAGTGCGTCGGTCGTGTGAGCCTCGGCCACGATTTCCTCTTCGCCGGGATGGGTGGAGGCGGCGATCCAGGTGGGTCGGTCGCCGATCAGCGCCTTGAGCCGGGCCAGATCCGCCGCATCGACGGGCAGATGGTCAGAGGCGGCTTTAAGGTCGCCACTGACGCTGATGCGGGCGGGGTCGGCGCCGAGGGCGATGAGCGCGTCGGCGGTGGGTTGGGTCTGTGCGATGAGAGTGGCAAAGCGGGTGAGGAGCATCTTGGCGCTCGCGCCCATCTTGGCCCAGCGGCGGTGGGACCGCTCCGACAGGCGCGCATTGATCAGGGCGAGCGGGATGCCTTTTGCGTGGGTCTCGATGATGAGGCGGGGCCAGAGCTCGCTTTCGACGAAGACGGCCAGCGTGGGCTGCCAGTGGGCGAGGAAGGCGGCGACAGCGCCGGGTGTGTCGAGGGGGGCGAACTGATGCGCGGTCCGCGCAGGGCGGCGATCCGCGATGAGCCGGGCAGAGGTGGCGGAGACGGATGTGATCAGGAAATGAGCGCCCGGGTGGCGGTCGCCCAGGTCGCGGATCAGGCCAAGAATCGACATGGATTCGCCGACGCTGACGGCGTGGAACCAGATCAGGGGGCCTGTCGGCCGCGCCTCAGTCGGCTGGCCAAACCGTTCGGCGATGCGGCCCGCCTCAACGCCCGCGGCGCGCAATTTCCGGGTGACGAACAGGCGGAGGGCCGGAGCGGCCAGCGCGGTCAGCGTGGCATAGGCGCGGTAGAGCCCGCCGGGCGCCGGGGGGGTCATCAGCCGCCCGTGTGGCTCATATGGCGGGGCATCTGGCCGTCGAGCGCTTGACGCGAATAGTCGAAATCATGGCCCTTGGGCTTGAGCGCAATGGCCGCGCGGATTGCGTCTTCGAGGGGTGCGTCGTCGTCGGGATGGGCGCGCAGCGGCGCACGCAGGTCGGCCATATCCTCCTGCCCGAGGCACATATAGATCTCGCCGGTGCAGGTGATTCGAACCCGGTTGCAGCTTTCGCAGAAATTATGGCTGAGGGGCGTGATGAAGCCGATCTTCTGGCCGGTTTCCTCCAGTCGAACATAGCGGGCCGGGCCGCCCGTGCGCTCGGTCAGATCGGTGATGGTATAGTGTTCTTCGTACTTTTTGCGGACGTCCTTGAGGGACCAGTACTGCCCCAATCTGTCCTCGTTCCCGATATCGCCCATCGGCATGACTTCGATCCAGGTCAGATCCATACCGCGTTCAGCACACCATTCGCTGATGCGGGGCAGTTCATCTTCATTGAAGCCCTTGAGCGCCACGGCGTTAATCTTGATCCGAAGTCCGGCGGCCTGCGCCGCATCGATCCCCTTCATGACCTGGGGCAAGCGGCCCCACCTGGTAATCTGCGCAAATTTTTCTTCGTCAAGCGTGTCGAGCGAGACATTCACCCGGCGCACGCCCGCGCCATGCAATTCGGTGGCAAAGCGTTCGAGCTGTGAGCCATTCGTTGTCAGCGTGAGTTCCTTGAGCGCGCCGTTGTCCAGATGGCGGCCCATTGCGTTGAAAAAGCTCAGGATGTTGCGCCGCACCAGTGGCTCACCCCCGGTGATCCGCAGTTTTTCGACGCCGAGGCGGACAAAGGTCGAACACATGCGGTCCAGCTCTTCGAGCGTCAGCAGGTCTTTTTTCGGAAGGAACGTCATGTTTTCCGACATGCAATAGACACAGCGGAAGTCACAGCGGTCGGTGACCGACACACGCAAGTATTTGATCGCGCGCTGAAACGGGTCGATGAGGGGCGTGTTCATAGTTTAATTGCTAAGCATGGGGCGGCGATGCTGCAAGGGGGTATGGACCTAAGTCGCAGGAAAGACGAAGGCCCGGCCATCGCTGGCCGGGCCCCATTTCGCAAACTGCATCCGGGATCAGGTGCGGCGACGCAGGCCAAAAAGCCCTGCCACAGCGCCAATCAGCAGCCACGCGGCAGCCGGAAGCGGCACTGGCGCGATTGTCGCGGTCAGCAAGAAGTCGTTATACCCCCCGTTCTTGCCAACCCAGCCGTGGCCGGTGATCCCGTTTGGGTCACTAATCCGGTGACCGTTCGTATCGAAAATGAAGTATTCGCCGGCCCGGTTCGCGGCTGCCCCCAGCACGCGCGTCGTTGTCCCATCGGTCAATGAGCCCGAACCGCCGACAAAATCCTTGAAGAAACCCCCGCCCAGATCGCTCAGCCCTGTCATGGTATAGCTGAGCGTCCAGAGACCGCCGAAGGTCTTTGATCCGCCACTCAGCCCAAGGCTTTCGCGAACGCTGCCCGAAATGACAGCCGTACCCGCCGCATCGTCATAGACCAGCTGTGCCGACGCGCCGTTGCCAAATGAAAAGAATTGTCCCCATTCGTCCAGGCGGAGGCCATAATCATGCTCGGCGGTCTTTGATGCGCCGGGATGATCATGGAGGTCATAGGTAAATGTGGCGGCTGATCCCAGCGTTGCCACGAATGAAAGCGCGGCGGCGAGGACAAAAAGGTATTTCTGTGAACGCAACATGACCATTCCAGTTACTCGTTACAATTAACCGCCAGACGCCTACGACACATCCGCCTGGTATCGCGACCATAGCGCAGCAGCGCCCAAGTCGAAATAGCGTTTGATTTCAGGCATGTAACCTATGGGCGAAACATCAACCCCAGGGTGCAGAAACGCAGGGTCGATTGATCGTAAGCCTTTGAAATCCCACATTGGGTCAGTTTTGGGGAAAGTCCGTTTCCTGCCTCATCCACGCCACAATCTTGTCTGCAATCGCCTCGGGCTGCTGGTGAACCAGCCAGTGATCGGCGTCATCGAGCACCACCCGGGTCAGGCGGGGCGCAAAGGTTTCGAGCCCGTCGGTCGAGGCCGGCAGCAGGGCCGTGTCTTTCGCGCCCCAGATCAGCAGATGGGGGCAATTCACCATCAGGCGTTCGGTCGGCAGGTCGGGCATTTCGACCGGTTTGCCGGGATCCGCGACGACAAGGGGTGACGCGCGGTACCAGTTCAGCATCCCCCGTAGCCGTCCCGGGCGGGCCCACTCGGTCTTGTATGCAGCCTCTCGTTCCGGGGTCATCCACGTCATGTCCATCCTGGATGAAAACATCTGCATGAGCCTGCTGCAATTGTCCTCCGCCAGCCGGTCTTCGCAT
>JBCBPV010000038.1:0-31587 GCA_039820585.1 Pseudomonadota bacterium | reverse complement strand
AATCACCCCGATCCCGAACCCCTCGGCCAGGATCGTGACGCCCAGCGTGAACACCGCGAGCAACGCCAGGAACACCAGAACAGAGGGATGCCGCGCCACAAAGGGCTTTCGGCGTACGGACCCGATGGCAATATCGCTCACGCGCCCGCCCCCTTCTTCTTGTGAACAATACGCCGGGGGAAGCCCGCAGGGCTGGGGGCAGCGCCCCCTCTGACCACACCCATCCTCACGCCTCCGCCGCCCGACCTTTGAGCGCGATGATCCCGCGCGGCCGGAACTGGATGAAGAGGATGATGAAGAGGATCATATAGGTCTGCGCGGCAAGGGTGTTCGAGGGGTTCAGCCACTCGATCCCTTTCTGCAGGAATCCAACCACCGAGGCGCCCAACAGCGTGCCCCAGATATTGCCGACACCGCCGACCACCACGGTCATGAACGACTGCACGATGTAGTCCTGCCCCATCTCGGACGTGACCTTGGCATAAAGCCCAATCGCCACGCCCGCGATCCCGGCAATGCCTGACCCAAACCCAAAGGTCAGCATGTTGATCCGGTCGGGATTGATCCCCATCGAGGCCGCCATCCGCGGGTTCTGTGTCACCGCCCGCACCTCCAGCCCCAGCCGGGTGCGGTTCATCACGAAAAGGAACAACGCCAGGAACAACAGCGCCAACACGAAGATCGCGATGCGGATATAGCTGATCGACACCACGTCATTGAACACCAGCGACCCGCTCAGCCAGTCGGGCGCCGTGAGGGGCCGCGCCTGCGTACCGAAGATGTTCTTGGCGAGTTGCTGTAACGCTATCGAGATCCCGAAGGTCGCGAGCAGTGTCTCCAATGGCCGATGATAGAGCCACCGGATCACCAACCGCTCCATCGCCACCCCTGCCCCAAAGGTCACCGCAAACGCCAACGGCAAGGCAATCAGGATCGACAGGGTATAGTCCGGCACAAACAGCTGCACGACATATCCCGTGTAGGCGCCCATCATGATGAACTCACCATGCGCCATGTTGATCACGCCCATCACCCCGAACGTGATCGCCAAGCCAATCGCCGCGAGGAAATAGATCGACGCGAGCGACAGCCCATCCAGAAACAGATCCGCCGCCTGGTTCAGCGCCAGCCGCGTCTCAATCGCATCGAGCGCCACCTGCGCGGCCTGCGCCACGCCCGGCGGCGCTGCGGAATAACGCTCAAAGAAGGTGAACACAGCCAGCGCCTCGGCCACCTGCGCTTCGGTCGCCACAGGCTCTACCACGCCGGTTTCGGCCAGCGCGGCATAGGCCAGATCGCGCGCGCCTTCGGTATTCAGTGTTGCCACCTGAATGCCGGCCACTGTGCCATCTTCGATATGCGTCACCAGGGCATCGCGCTTGGCATCGCGCGTGATCCGAGGGGCGGCAAGATCGGCGCGCACAAGCACAGCGTAGGCGGCATCTTCCGACAACGCCTCTGATCCGACCCGCAGGACGCGCGCGATATCCTCACCCTCAGGCGCCTCTTCGGCGACCTCCAGTCGGGTGGCCGTCAACCGGTTCAGCACAGCTCGCAGATCGACGCCCAGATCGCCATCAAACCCTTCGATGGCGGCAATGCGTTCTTCATCGCTCACACCGAACTGGATTGTCAGCAACCGTTCCAGCCGTTCTTTACGGGCGCGCAAATTGGTGTTGTCTTCGCCATCGATAGACGCCCGGAGCGCAAACAGGTGCGACTCCTCGGGATCGCGCTCGATCGACCGCAGCGCCCGTACCCGGTTGCGCGGGTTAGGGTCGCTCAGTTGAAACTGCACCAACGCCGCCCCGATCATCCCGCGGATGCCAGAGTTCGGTTTCAGCTGTTTGAAATCGTCATCCGCGACCTCTCCGATCTCGGCGCCATCTGCGAAGTCAAAGATCCGGAGCGTATCGCGGTCCACCTCTTCGGCGTAGACAAAGAGCCCCGTCTCTTCATTGAACCACATCTCTTTGGCTTGCCAGCGCTCCAGCACCTCTTGCGCCTCGGCCAATCCACTGGACGCCAAAGCCTCTACCGCCGGGCCAATCGTCCGGCGAGAGCTTTGGGCGATGATCTCACCATGTTCCTGCAAAAGCTGCTGGATCGGCGCATCCGCCGTCTGCGCCCGAAGGCCCGTGGCCGCGACCAGCATCGCCAAGGCCAGCACCGCTCGAAGGATCATCCCCCGCCCCTTCATCTTGGCAAAAATACTCCCGCCGGAGGCACTGGAGGGCCCGAAGGCCCGCCAGCAGCATCATATCCCAGTCTTAGTAGTTCGACTCGATCTGCACGCAGGTCTCGGTCGCGGTATTGTACATCCCACACCCCAGCTCTTGCCAGTTGGAGACCAGCACCGCCGATTCCGGCAGGAAGTCGGTCCAAGCGTCGCCCGGCACTTCTTCGGTCTGGCTGATGATGTCGAACTGACCGTCCGCCTGGATTTCACCGATCAGAACCGGCTTGGCCAGGTGGTGGTTGGGCAACATCACCGCCGTACCGCCGGTCAGGTTCGGGAACTCTTGGCCATACATCGCGTCACGCACCGCATCGACATCCGTGGTGCCAGCTTCCGTCACTGCGTTCACCCACATGTTGAAGCCGATGTAATGGGCCTCCATCGGGTCATTGGTCACGCGGTCTTCGCCCATGCGCTCTTTCCACGCGGCGACCCAGGCTTCATTGGCTTCGGTGTCTGCCGACTGAAAGTAGTTCCAGGCAGCCAGGTGACCGACAAGGTCAGAGGTGTCGAGACCCGACAGCTCCTCTTCCCCTACCGAGAAGGCCACGACCGGAATGTCATCGGCCGAGATACCGGCGGCTGCGAGTTCTTTGTAGAAGCCTACGTTCGCGTCACCGTTGATTGTGGAGATCACGCCCACCTTCTTGCCGTCCGCGCCCAGCGCGACCACATCGGCCACGATCGACGACCAGTCGGAGTGACCGAACGGCGTGTAGTTCACAAAGATATCTTCGGCCGCGATCCCCTTGTCCTGCAGATAGGCTTCCAGGATGTTGTTGGTCGTGCGCGGGTACACATAGTCGGTGCCCAGCAACGCAAATTTCTCAACCTCAAGCTCCTCCAGAAAGTAATCCGTCGCCGGGATCGCCTGTTGGTTGGGCGCAGCGCCAGTGTAGAACACGTTCTTGGAGCTTTCCTCGCCCTCGTACTGAACGGGATAGAACATCAGGCCATTCAGCTCTTCCAGCACGGGAAGGGCGGATTTCCGGCTTACGCTTGTCCAGCTGCCGAAGATCACATCGACTTCCTGAACGGTCAGCAGCTCACGCGCTTTTTCTGCGAAGAGCGGCCAGTCGGATGCAGGGTCGACGACCACGGCCTCAATCTCACAGCCCAGAAGCCCACCGGCTTCGTTTTGCTGTTCGACCAACATTTCCATCGTGTCTTTCAGCGTCGTTTCCGAAATCGCCATCGTGCCCGACAGCGAATGCAGCACGCCGACCTTGATCGGACAGTCCTGCGCCAGCGCCGGCACGGCTGTCGCCAAGAGCGTGACAGCGGCCACGGATGAGAAGAGAGATTTAGACATCAAAATGCCCCTTTTTATACGAGACGCGTGGCGGGCCTTGCAGAAACGTCCCCGCGCACCCAGATGCAGCCCACGCAATACAGTTGCGGAGTGCGGTGGTGTTCTGGATGTCAGCCCGGTCCCACCGCACGTTCACGCCAAGGCGTGCGCCCCAGCGTGCGCAGGCTGCGGTCCAGCGCGTGCCGATGAAAGACCCACCCAGGGAATTGGCGCGGGCAAATTTCACTTTGCGGAAATTTTGGGCGACGCTTGCATGAGTGGGTGGAATTTGGGCACTGCCAGTCTTGGGCCGGAGGCGCCCTCTCTGTTCTGTGCGACTCAGGCCAGCAGGAACGCGGTGCATCCTGCAACGTGGCGTGCAGCCAGATGTCGGGCCCGGTCCGCCTGTGCGGGGTCTTCGGCAAACGCCGCGCGCGCCAGAAGTGCGCCATGGGCGGCCTTGGCATTGATCCGCAGCGATAGAACCTGCACCGCGTTGTCGCCGTCGGTGACCGCCAGCAGCAAATCGGCCATCGCATTACGCTGCGCCTCGGCCTGATCGGCGCGGTCGCTGTAGACGAGCCAGCTGTGTTCCATTTCGGCAGACAGGCGGCCCGTGCACACAGCGAAGGCGTGCACCAGATCCGATCCCGCCGACGCGGTCGGCACCATCATCGCGCCCGCGATGGCGCCCATGAGATATGCGTATGCCTGTCGCATGGCGCGAAGCCTGCGGGCAGATCTGGGCAAAAAATTGTTCGGGGCTTGGAAACAATATGCCGGATGCGGGCATGGTTAGCGGGGTCTTTCCAAACGAACAGGCGGCCACGGATTTCTCCGCAGCCGCCGAACACTCGTTAACAAACACGGGGTAGACGATGGCTTTCCTTCAGTAGTCGTAAGAGGAAGACTCGAAGTTCGAGCCCGGTGAAGTTGCGTAGAGGGATCCGCCGTCACAGGCGGCAAGGGCGAAAACAGCGATCAGAGCGAATGCGATACGGGTCATGATCATGGTCCTCACGAGCCGTTCCGAACCACATCCCATACGCCACCGACGCCATCGCCAGTTGCGTCACCGCGCGCGCTGTCGCCCGCCCAGAAATACAAAGGTTGACCGTTCAGCGCCCATTGGCGTGTGCCATCTGTGCGGTCGATGATGCCCAGCGCGCCGTCGGCCTTGGCCGATTGACCGGCGGTGAACGGCGGCCAGGCTTGCGCGCAATCGTTGTAGCAGTTTGACTGGTTCGCCGCGTCATTGCGGAAGGTATAGAGCGTCATACCGGTTTTACCCGCGGCGACGACCTGGCCGATATCGGTGTTGATGGCGACAAGTGTTTCAGCGTTGGCCTGCGTGCCCAGCGTGGCGATGATGGCGACGGCAGTGATCAGAGTGCGTTTCATGGTCGGGGTCCTTTTCTCAAAGTCTGGTTCGGTTGGTGTGAGCAAGTCTGCCTTGCTGTCAGTCCCTACGCCTCAGCCCTCCAGGTTATTCACGGCCCTGCAAAAAAAGTTGGAATTTTTTTGCTGCCCTGCGCGTAAGCCCTTTGAAACAAGGAATTCAGGAGGCCGCGATGGCGCTGGCTTTGGTACAAAACTCTGTGGAACCCGGCCCTGCCCGTTGCATCGCCCCCCCTGGCGATGCACTACAGGAGCGCGTGATTTCCAGACCCGCCCCACATGCGCATGAGGTTATTGTGTCGACCGATCTCAAGCGTGATCTGATCGCGCTCCTTCCCCGGCTCCGGCGATTTGCCCGCACGCTGACGCGCTCGGTCCCCGAGGCGGATGATCTCGTGCAAGAGGCGTGCCTGCGCGCACTGACCCGCGCCGATCAGTGGGATCGCAGCCAACCGCTCGACCGCTGGATGTTTCGCATCACCCGCAATCTGTGGATCAGCGAGATCCGCAAACGCACAGTGCGGATCGGCCAGGGTCAGGTGCCGGCCGATGAAAGCCAAGAGCTTGTGAGCGTAGAGACGGGCGAAGCAAGCCTTGCCGCAGCCCAGTTGCAGGCCCGGATCGCGGCCCTACCTGAAGAGCTGGGGGCGGTTTTGCTGACGGTATCGGTGGAAGGATACAGCTATGCCGAGGCGGCAAAGCTTTTTGACATCCCCGTGGGCACGGTCATGAGCCGGATCCACCGGGCGCGAAAGGCGCTGGCCCGCGATCTGGCCGCGCCCGAGGGGGTGGGCCCATGACCCAGTATTCCGACAAGTTGAGCGCGTTCCTCGATGGCGAGTTGCCCGAGGCCGAGGTGCAAGAGATCGAGCGCGCGCTTGAGGGCGATCCCGCATTGCAGGCCGAGTTGGAGGCGTTGATGGCCGTCGATGGCGCGGTGGCCGAGGCGTTTGATGAGATGCTGAAGGACCCGGTGCCGTTTGGTATGGCCGCCGCGATCCAGTCGGCGCCTATGTCTGAACCTGCAAATGCCGCCCCTGCCCCCTCGCGGCGCGGGTGGCTGGCGGTAGCCGCCGCTGTCGTGGCCTTGGCGATCGGGGGAACGGGCGGATACTTCACCGGTGTCTCGCAAAGCACGCGGGTCGCCGCCGCGCCGGGATGGCTTGCCGATATCGCCGATTACCACCGGGTCTATGCCGGGCAGACGCGGCACCTGGTTGAGGTGGCCGCCGATGAGGCGGATCATATCGAGACTTGGCTGACCGCGACGGTGGGCGCGGATGTTCGTATCCCCGACCTGAGCCAACATGGCCTGACCTTCCAGGGTGGGCGCCTTCTGGTCGCGGCGGGCAAGCCCGTGGCGCAACTGATGTACACTGACGCCGATAGCCGGGTTGTGGCGCTGTGCCTGATCCAGACCGACACGCCGCAGGACGGCTTTGCCAACCGCCAGATCGGAGCGTTCGACATGGTGACCTGGGGCGGGGAGGACGCGAATTTCGTAATCGTGGGCGACACCGGGCGAAGCGACTTGAACAGGATCGCGCAAACCGCCGCGACGGAGGCCTGAGGTCATCGCGACGATCCTGATTGCCTGCACAGGGCTGACGAGCAATCTGTTCTCCAGCCTCGCCCTGGCGGAACGGCTGCGCGATGCAGGGCACGGGGTGGTTTTCGCGGCACCGGAAGTGTCGCAACCTCATATCGCAGCGGTTGGGTTTGACGCGCACCAGATCGCGGCCCCACGTCTGGGGGCATTGACCGGATACCTGCCCGCCCCGAAGCGCCGCAGCCTGGCCGAGCGAACGCTGCGCGCGGCACAGGCGGCGGGTCACATCCTGAACGATGGGTTCGACACGGTGCTGGCCGACGTCCGGCCCGATCTGGTAATCCTCGATTGCGAACATCACAGCGCGATCCAGCGCAGCATTATGGCCCGACATGCGATTTTGCTGTTGTCCTTTATCTACCAAACCGCGCCCGGGCCGCGGCGCCCGCCGCTGAACAGTGCGATCCTGCCAGGCCGGGGGATCGCAGGGTCGGCATTGGGCGTGCGGGCGGCGTGGGCGGCGCTTGCGTTCAGGAAGCGCGTGGCTCTGGCGCGCGCGGGCTGGGCGCATTGGGGCGCCGATCTCGCCGCTGCGCACCGGGCACTGGCCAAGCGGCTGTCGCTTGACCTCGGCGCAATCACCACGCCAGCGGGATTTCAGATGCCCTGGAGCTACCGGTTGCCCACGTTGTTTGTGCTGTCAGACAAAGCGGACCTTCCCGGCCCGCTTGCACCATTTCAGTCCTATGCGGGCCCTATGATCCTGCGTACCCGGGTCGCGGCTGCGCAGGATGCACAGGTGCAAGCCTTCCTCGCCGATGTCCCCGGGACAAGGCGCGTCTACGTGGCCTTCGGATCCATCCGCAAACCACCCGCGCCGTTCATCACCGCACTGATGGAGGTTGCTCGCCGCAACCCCGACCTGCGCTTCCTGGTAGGCGGGATGGACGCAGACGCACCCAAGCCCGACACCGTCACCTGCGTGCCATGGGCGCCGCAGCTTGCCGCGCTTGAGGTGGCCGATGCCGCGATCTTCCATGGCGGTGCAGGGACGCTGAATGAGTGCCTCGTTACCTCTACGCCGATGCTGATCTACCCCAATGCGCTGGACGGCAAAGGCAATGGGGCGCGGGTGGTGCATCACGGTCTGGGGACGGTCGGGGGCTATTCCGACGACGCGGACCGGATCGAGGCGGACTTGAAGGCAGTGCTGGGGTCAGAGACGATCCGCGCCAACATGAAGGCCCATCAGGCCCATGCGCAGCAGATTGTCGATGACCGGCTTGCGGAAAAGGCCGTTGAGCGCGCCCTGACCCCTTAGTGCGTTTCAGGCTCAGCTGAAACAAGGCTTTGCCTTTCGCGTTCGAGCCGAAGGCGAGTGGCGGCGAAAGGCAATTCAGAAGTTGCCTGAAACGCTCTATAGTTGTCTGATCCGTCGCACCAAGCGCGAGGTCAGCGATAGCCGTGCTTCGTTGTCCGACAAAAGCGCGTCATGGCCGAAGGGCAGCGTCTCAACCTCCGCCATGGGCAGTGCGGTGGCCAGCGTGCCGCCAGGCGCCATCGCGGGGTTGCCTGCGGTCTGCAGCACATGGACCGCGCCGTCATAGCGCGCCAGACGGTAGCGGCGCATCGCCAGCACATAAGCCTGGCTGACGACGTTGCGGCGGTGGCGTTCGGGGTCGCGACCGATCCGTTCCATCGCGCGGCCCGCCAGCCCGCGCGACAGCGCCAGCCCTTGCATGGGCAGCCCCGTCATCGCCGCCTCACCCGCCGCGCGGCCGTCATAGGGCGGGTCGATCAGACAGACGAGCGGCACCTCATGCCTCTGTGCCGTCAGCTGACGCGCCAGGTCCAGCGTGATCATCGCCCCCGCCGAATATCCGCACAACACATAGGGCCCGCCCGGGCGCACCGATTGCAGGGCAGCCTGCGCTTCACGCGCGAAACGTTCGATCCCGGCGCCCAGACGGATGTGCGAGCCATGGAAATGGTGCGAAAATTGGAGCGCCACGGGCCAGTCGGCGCCCAGCCCACGCCCAAGCTGGCGATAGATCCACATATTTCCGTGCAACAGGAACACCGGCGGTCGGGGACCATCGGCATTCTGAACGCTCAGCGGGGTCGTCGCGGGGCCAGAGCTGTCATTCCGCGCGCTGCGCCGCACCAGCGTTGCCGCCAGATCGCGCAGGGTCGGATGCTCAAAAACATCGGTGGGCTGGATCGGCAGCCCCTCTTGCTCGGCCTTCACGAACAGGCCGATTGAGAGAAGGCTGTCGCCGCCCAGATCGAAGAAATCCGCTTCGCGGCTGACGCGCGGGTTTCCCAGTACCGCACCCCAGATCGCGGCCAGGCGTTCCTCGGTATCGCCCTGCGGTAACATGTGATCGGTCGGGGACGCGGGCGCGGCTTCTGCGGCCCGGGCCAGCGCTTTGACGTCCACCTTGCCGTTGGGCAGGTGCGGAAAGGCGGGCATCCAGTGCAGGCGCGCGGGCCGGGCGTAGGCGGGCAGATTGACCTCAAACGCCTCAGTCAGACGCGCGGCCAGAGCAGCGTCATGGGTTTGGGCGAGGCATAGGGCAATGGCCGGACGCCCGCCGGTGTCGACCACGACGCCAGCGACATCGGGGGCCCCGGACACTGCGCGGGCTACAGCATTAACCTCGCTCAGATCCACCCGGTGGCCGCGGATCTTCACCTGCTGATCTTCCCGCTCCAGAAACAGAAACTGCCCATCGGGCCGCCGCAACCCCAGATCGCCGGTGGCGTAGCTGCGCAGACCTTGGCCATCCGTCCGAAACGGCGACGCAGCGACTCCTGGCCCAAGATACCCCGCCGCCACTGTCGGCCCGGCCACGACGATCTCGCCCACCACGCCGTCCGGCAGTGGGCGGCCATCGCGGTCACAGATTGCCAGCGTCACGCCGGGGATCGGGCGGCCAATGGGCACGTCGTCGCCAGTGTGTTCCGTCAACTCCACTGCGCTGCACCACACTGTCGCCTCGGTCGGCCCGTATTCATTGAAGAGCCGCGCCGCGCCGCCACGCTTTCGATGTGCGTCGATCAGTGAGACGGGCACGGGTTCCCCCGCCACAATCACGGTGTCCAAGCTGCGCAAGTCGGCGGTGCCGGTGGCGATCAGGGTTTCATACAGGCGCGGCAGGCACAGCGTGGTGCGGATCTGGTGCGCTGCGATGACCCCGGCAAGGCGGGGGGGATCCTGTTCGATCCCGCCATCGCCGATCACCAGGTGACCGCCGGTGGTCAGCGTCCAGTAGAGCCCCACGACCGAGCTGTCGAAGGCCAGTGAGGACAGCAGCAGAAACACCCCCGGCGCCCGGCCATAGACCGTGTCGCGCACTGCCGTCGACTGCGCCAGCGCGGCATGCGTGATCGGCACGCCCTTGGGCCGACCCTGGGAGCCGGAGGTAAAGATGACGTAGGCCAGATCTTCTGCACCCGGCGGCGGGGGCAGCATGGCTTGGGAATGCGTGCCGTCCACGAAGAAGCGGGGCGCAGTTCCAAAGGTGGGCACGTCCGACGCCGTGACCACCAGCCTGGGCTGCACCGCTTCCAGCACCTGTTCGATCCGCATGCGAGGGTACGCGATGTCGAGAGGGACATAGGCCGCGCCCGCGCGCACCACCGCGAGCATCGCCACCACCGCGCCCACCCCACGGGGCAGCGCCACGGGGATCACGTCGCCCGGGCGCACGCCGGCAGCTACCAGCGCCTTGCCCAGCCGCGTAACGCGGTCGGTCAGGGCAGCGTAGGCGAGCGTCTCATGGCTGTCGGAGAGCGCAGGGGCCTCCGGGTCGGCCTGTGCGAGGGCGGCCAGGATCGGTGTGGCTACCACCGGATCGGGCGCTTGCAATGCGGGCAGCGCGGTGCCCAGGTCGGCGATGGTCGCCTGCGGGCGGTCGAGTAGCGCGGTCAGGAGGCGTTCGAAATCCTCCAACATCGTCGCGATGGCAGATGCGGAAAACAGCCCCGCGTCGAAATAGATCTCCAACCGGAGCCCGTCGCCCGGTGTGGCGAGGCAGGTCAGGGAGTAATTGCTGGATTGCACCGTCTCCAAGTGACCCAGACGCAGGGGCCCGGCTGTTTCCGCCGGATCCGGCAACCGCTCATAAGCGAAGACATAGTCGAAGATGGGCGTGCCTGCAGGCAGGTCGGACCAGGCCTGGACATCGGCAAGGGCCGTCGCCTCAAACGCGCGGCGCTTGCGGGTCTCGGCCTCGGCAGTTTGCAGCGTTGCGGCCACTGTCGCCTGCGGATCGAACTGCACACGCAAAGGCAGCGTATTCAGAAACGCCCCAGCCGCGCGATCCGCACCGGGCAGATCGGCCGGCCGGCCCGCATTGGTCGCGCCAAAGACGATATCGTCAGAGCGTGCGTAGCGGCGCAGGACAAGCGCCCAGACGGTGGATAACAGCGTGCTTTGGGTGATACGCAAGCTTCTCGCCTGCGCGTCGATCCGGTCCGCGATGGTCGCAGGGACCATGCGCTGCGCATGCTGATGCACCTCACCATCAGGGGCCTCCCTCGACTCTATGCGTGTGGGCGCGCTGACCCCCGACAGGTAGCGCTGCCAAAATGCGCGGTCCCCTGCCCCGTCCCGCGCCTTCAGCCAGCCCAGATAGTCGCGAAACTGCGCGCCCTCAGCCACCGCCATGCCGTTGTAGCGTGCGAGAACCGCGGTCAACACGCAGCGTGTTGACCAGCCGTCGGATACGATGTGATGCACCGCCCATATGAGCCGCGCCTGGTCAGGGCCCAGACGCGCGAGGGTGACGTGCATCAGCGGCGCCTTGGTCAGGTCGAACCCGGTTTGTCGGTAGCGCGTTGTCAGATCGGCGGTGCGGTCGGCGATGTCGCGCTCACCTTGCCAATCCACATCGTCCCACGGCACGTCAACGCGCTTTTGCACCACCTGCAACGGGCGCTTCACGGCTTCCCACACGAACGCCGCACGCAACGCATCCGTGGCGTTGACCGCGTCGGTGAAGGCCGCCCTCAGGCGATCCGTATCCAGATCGCCGTGCAGATCGACGCAGACAACGCCCACATAGCTGCCCGCCGCCTTGGGGCCCAAGCTATGGAACAAGATGCCCGACTGGGCCGGGGACAGCGGCAGAACCGCATCGACAGTCTCAGGCAGGCCTGTGGTCACGACAGGACCCGGCTGATCCCAGCAAGGTCGTCCTCGTCAAGGTCGATCAGGGACGTGGATGGGGTCTTGGATGCGGGCGTGGCCTCAGAGGCGGCCCGCGCCAGACGGGCAATGGTCGGATGCTCAAACACCGCGGTGGCAGGCACGCCCAGCCCCGCCTCATTCGCCAGAATTGCGATCTGGATGGCGGCGAGCGAATCCCCCCCGATGTCATAGAAATTGTCATCCACCCCAACGCGCGGTAGGCCCAGCACCTCGGCAAATATCCCAGTCAGCACCTCCTCGTCAGGCGTCGTGGCTGCGCGGTAGGCGGCGCGCGCCTCGGATCGGTCGCGCGTGGGCGATGGAAGGCGGGCGGCGTCGACCTTGCCGTTGGGTGTGAGGGGGATTTCGTCGATCAGAACAATGTCGGTGGGCAGCGCCTCTGGCACCACACGGGCGCGCAGCGCGTCCCACAACCGGCCCAGATCCACCCCGTCATCGGCCACAACATAGGCAACCAGCCGGCCCTTGCCTGCGACAGCCTCATCAAACCCGATCTCACCCAGGATCGCAGTCACGCGATCCACGTCGATCTCATCGTTCAGCTCATCCACCGCCTCGTCGCGCGTCTTGTGGCCCAGCCGCACATCCCAGCTGTAGGGCAGCGCATAGTTGTGAAAACCCTCGCGCGTGTTGTGGACGTAAATGCCCACGTCATTGATCAGGCAGTTGGTCGAGCGCCCGGTATCCTCGGGCCGGATCCAGCGGGCGCGTTCGCCGAGGAAGCGATAGATCTCGGACACCGGCACGTCGATATACCGGTAGATGTCGATGAAGCTGACCTGATCCAGAACCGCCCCATCGCGCAGATCATCAGCACAAAGCAGGCGCGACACCGCATCGTCCTGTGCATGGTACTGACGGCGGGCGGTATCGACCAGATACTCAATCTCCTGCACGCCGGGGTCACGGGCATTGAACAGCTCTGGCGTGAGGCGGGTTTCAAAGAACTGCCCACGCGACAGGCCGGTGACGATTGCGGCCACCCCTTCGTCACGTGCGACGCGCAGGGCGAGGGTGTAGATCGTTTTGAAACAGCCCTGGCAGACATTGGAATGCGCCTTCAGGCTTTCCACGAAGATCGCGTTCATCGCCTCGGTCTGCATGAAACGATGATCCCAGCCCAGATCATCGGCCACGCGCCGGATATTGCCCATCGCTCCTTCGGAAATATAGCCATTGTCGAGCGTCAGGGCGAGCACGCGCTTGCCATTTTCAGCCACCCTGTAGGCCGCATAGGTGCTGTCCTTGCCGCCGCTCAGAAGCATGATCAAATCGTAGGCGCCGGTGCTTTTGCCCGCCGCCGCTTCGATCTTGTCGGTCAGGATTTGCGGGGTCTGGAAATAGGACTGCGCCCGGTCCTTGTAGCTATCATAGGACGCACAGATCTCGCACACCCCATCGTCGCGGAAGCTGACGCCCGGATAGCTGTCGGGCAGACCGCAGCGGATGCAGGCTTTGGTCGCGGCTTTGGGCGTGGCTGCGTGGATGTGGACCGCGCGGGTGCCGGGCACCTGGCGCAAGGCGGCGTCGATCTCGGCCGGTTCGATGCGCACGCCGCCGACCTTGAGCTGGTCATCGGCGCGGCCTAGATATTCGAACTCGCCATTGGGCAAAAGGCGCCCCAGATCGCCGCTGCGGTAAATCCGGCCCGGGGCGTGCGGGTCATCCACGAACCGACCCGCCGTAAGGTCGGGACGGTCCAGATAGCCACGGGCCAGCCGCCCGCCGATGCAGATCTCGCCCACGATACCGAACGGCACGGGCGACAGCCCCGCGTCGCGCAGGGTGATCTGCACGCCGTCCGCGGGTCGCCCGATAGGCACCGAAATACCGGTGTCGGCTGTAGGATCGAAGCGGTGGATCATGCAGCCCACGACACCTTCGGTCGGCCCGTATTCGTTGGCGATGGTGAGGCTTGGCGACAGCGTCTTGTGCGCCTGATGGCAAAGAGCGGTGGTCAGGTTCTCGCCGCCCAGCACCAGCGTGCGGATGCGGGTGACTGAGGTGCCTTGGGCACAGACCAGCGACAGGTGCGAGGGGGTGAGCTTGACAACGTCAACCGCATCATCGGCGAAGACATCGAGAATAGCGAGGTCCGACGCGCCGGTCTCGGGGTAGACGACGACCGTGCCGCCGGTGGTCAGCGGCGCGAAGATCGAGGTGAGCGTCAGGTCGAACGAGAGGGAAGAGAATAGCGCGTAGTCGGCAGGCTCTGTGCCGCCAAACGCATGCGCGGCCCAGGCGATGTAGCGGGCGAGGCCGTCATGGGTGACCTCAACTCCCTTGGGTGTGCCTGTAGAGCCGGAGGTGAAGATGGCGTAAGCCGTGTCGCCGGCGGCGGGTTCGGCGGCTTGGGTCGGGTCGATTGGGGTATCGTCGCCCAGGGTCAGCGTGGGTTTGCCAAGGGGTTCGGTCGTGCGGTTGCACCGCGCGTCTGAGATGATGGCCACAACATTGGCAAGACCGGCGATCTCGCGCACCCGTGCCTCCGGTGTATTGGCGGCCACGGGCACGAAGACCGCGCCGCGCGACAGGATGCCAAGGAGCGCTGGGATCAAGTCAAGCGCGCGGTGGCAATGGACCAGTACCCGGTCGCCGGGCGTGACACCCTGTGCGGCGAGGCGGGCGTTGTAGGCGGCCGCGCGGGTTCGCATGCCAGCATAGGTCAGGTGCATTGCCCCCTCGCGCACGGCGATGGCTTCGGCAGGCTGGGTAGCGATACGATCGAGGATCAGCGCTATCGCATCCTCATCAGAGCCGGTGCCATGGGCGATCATCGCCTCGGACTCTGCGCAGAGCGGGACGTGGCCAAGCCGCGTCTCGGGCGCGGTCAACAGCGTCTCTAGCACCCGGGTGAAGTGCTGCGGGATCTGTGCTGTCTCTGTCTTACCGCCAAGACCGTCATTGATATCCATCGCCAAGGCCAATCCCGCGCCGTCGAACCGCATCGCGTGCAGGCGCACGCCGTGGCGGGGATCGTGCGCGCCGGGATGCAACCAGGTTACACGCGCTGGCCCGCCTGCGAAATCACCGAAGCTGGCGGTGATATAGTTGAATACCGCCGAGATGCGCTTGGCCGCTGCCGCCGACCCGGCCCCGGGGCGTGCGTGGCGCAAATAGCCTGCAAGGGCCGTCTTCACCTTGCCGAAGAGCGTGATGAACGTGTCGTCGGGGGCGACGTCGATATCTAGCGGAAAGGTCTCGACAAACAGGCCAACCGTCTGGCGCGCCTGGGGTGTCAGGCGATTGTGGGCCGGGGCGCCGATGCTCACCCGCTCATCCCCGGTGACGCGGTGGACGAAGGCGGCAAACGCGGTGAGGAGAAGCGCCACCTCGGTCAGTTGCGGGCTGAAGACGCGGATGGCGGGGTCTGCACAGGCCTTGGCCAGGGCGGCCTGCACACTGGCCGACAGCGGCACGTCCACGCGGGTTGAAGCCGGGCTGGTCGCCGCCGCACCACCGTAGAGCGGCGTGGGCGTCGCCGCACCCGGGGCGCCTTGCCAATGGGCGCGGGCGATGGCGAGGTCATCGGCTTCTGCAGCGCGGGCATGGGCCAGGAAGGACGGCGCAAGTTCCACCGTCTCACCCGCATAGGCCTTTGATACACCGGCAAACACCAGCGCCGCCGCGGCCGCATCGGTGGCCAGGTGATGCTGGCTGAAATACCAAACCCAATGCGCGGGCCCCAGTTTCAGGAGCGCTGTATCGTAAGCACAGCGCGCCAGATCGAAGGGCTGGCGCACGCGCGCATCGACCCACGCGGTTGCCGCAGCGTCAGGGTCTGCCGACCCCGACATCTCGATCACCTCGGGCAGGATGACCGCGCCCCCGGCCTGTTGATGCGCCCCGTCGGGACCGGCCGCGAAGACCAGCCGCAGTGCGTCATGGCGGGCGACTATCGCCTCAAACGCGGCGACAAACCGGTCCGGGTCAATCACTTGCAACAGATCGAACCGCCAGCCCATGTTGTACAGCGCGGCATCCGGGGCCAGTTGCTGGCCCGTCCACAAAACCTCTTGCGCGCGGGTCAGCGGCGTGGGCGTGCTGTAATCGTCGACGTCGTGCATTCAGGCCTGCTTGGTTGCGACATAAGCGTCGATCGTGTCGATGGAGGTGAAGTTTTCCAATACCACCTCATCCAGCGGGATCGTCAGACCAAAGCTCTTTTCCAGAAACGCGATCAGCTCAAACACCCCCAGCGAGTCGATCAGGCCACTCAGCAGCAGGTTTTCATCATCGCCGACCGCCCGCCCGTTCAACAGTTTCGCCACGATGAAATCGCGGATCCGGGATTTGCGGTCTATGGTGGTTGGGTCGGTCATTACGAAGCCTCGCTGAGGTGTTTGCGGTCGATCTTGCCCGTTGCCGTCCGTTTGAACGCGGGCAGGATCGTAATTGTTGAGGGCACTGCCTGCGGCGGCAACGATTGCGCTGCGAAGGCGCGCAGGTCGTCCGCAGTGGGTGCGGTGTCGGGGCGCGCGGTGATGTAGACGCTGATGCGGGCCGGCGCGCCAGAGATCACGGCAGCGGCCTCGGACACATCCGCGTGGCGCGATATGGCGAGCTCGATCTCATCCAGCTCTACCCGGAACCCGCGCAGTTTGACCTGGCGATCCATACGACCGAGGAAGTGCAGTTCGCCATCGGGATCGCGGCGCACCAGATCGCCGGTGCGGTAGTAGCGTTTGCCTTTGACCGTGTGAAACGCCGCGGCATTGCGCGCGGGGTCGTTCCAGTAACCGGTCATCATTGCAGGCGTGGCCACCAGAAGCTCACCCTCCGCAGCAGTTTCGTCGCCGTCGACAATCAGCAGATCGGCGTGCGCACAGGGGCGACCGATGGAAATCGGGCTGCCGTCCAGCGCATTGGCGCTGAGGTGTTTGAAGCTGCACTGGTTCACCTCTGCGGGCCCATAGGAGTTGCTGAACCACGCCCCAGGCGTATGCCCGGCAAAGGCCCGCAGCGCATCGGGCAACATCGGCTCGCCCCCGAAGATCACCCATCGCAAGGCCGACAGATCGCGCTTGTCGAGCCCGCCGCGTTCCAACAACTGGATCAGCGCATGGGGGACCGAATACCAGATTGTCATCGCCTCGGCCTCGATCAGGGCCGACAGGCTCGCGGGCAGTTTCATGTGCATCTCAGAGATGATGATGGTCGTCGCCCCGACATAAGGCCCCGTGAACATGTCAAAGGTCGACATGTCGAAATGGAGCGCTGAGTGATTGCTCAGCCGGTCCTCGGCCGTCACGCCATAGAGGTCCGCCGACATGCGCACATAGGCCAGCGCGCTGGCGTGCGTGTGGGTGATGCCCTTCGGCGTGCCGGTGCTGCCCGAGGTGAAGATGACATAAGCCGGATCATCTGGCCGCCGCGCGCGGGGGGTCGCAACTGGGGTCGACCGGTCAGAAGACCACAGCACCGCGCCGTCCGCGGCAAAGACCCGGTCCATCATCCGCACGGCCTTTGCCACGCCTTCGTAACCCGCTGCCTTACGCTCTTGCGAGACGATGATCCGCAGCCCACACGCTTCGGCGATGTGTGTCAGCCGGGCCAGCGGCGCGCCCGGATCCATCGGCACATAGGCCGCGCCCGCGCGCATCACGCCATAGATCGCAATCGCACTGTCGAGCGATTTGTCGACATAGACGCCCACCCGGTCGCCCGGCTGCACGCCCGCATCGCGAAGTGTGGTGGCAAGCCGGTCGGCGGCACTGGCGAGGGCGGTATAGGTCAGGTCGGCATCGCCAAAGCGGAACGCGACCGCATCGGGGATGTCGCCCGCTTGGAATGCGGGGATGTCGTCGATAAATTGCACGCCGTCCATCAACCCGCCAAACCTGCCAGCGTCTGCCGCACCGGCCCGAGGAAATTATAGCTGCGTTCGGCAAACCAGACCGCGGCGATGGCGATCACACCGACCGATCCCAGACGCAAAGCCAGCATGGGATAGATCCGCCAGTTGCAGACCAGGTACAGCACCGGGAAGGCTACCAGCACGATGGCCAGTTGCGCCAGTTCGATACCGATGGTGAAGCCGATCAGACCGACGGTCTTCAGCATCGGATCGGCCCCCAAGAGCGGCAGAACGCTGACAAAGCCAAACCCGTGGAACAAGCCGAAGGCAAACAAAGCCAGCCCGGATCGCGTTTGCAGACCTGGCATCAGATTGGCCAGCGCCACCAGGATGATCGACAGCGCAATCGCCCCCTCCACCCAGGTGGACGGGAACCGGATCACCCCGAAGGCCGACAGGCTGATCGCGAGCGCGTGGCCAAGGGTAAACGCCGTTACCAGCCCGACCATAACGCCCATGCTGCGGCCTAGGTTCTCGGTCGGGGCCCAGTGTCCGTCCCGGCGCGTCATCGTCGCGGCCAGAAGCAAAGCGGCCAGGAACATGAGGTGATCGATCCCGTGCCAGATGTGCCAGATGCCGTGCACAACGAAATCGACGAACACCTTGCCCGGCGGATCGGCGGTCAGGCCCAGGGTCTGCACACCCCCGCCGGGGCCGAAGGTCAGCGAGATGTGGCTTTCATTCTTGCGCACGCCGGTTCGAGTGTTCGATTCAATCAGCGCAAAGCCCAGATGCCCAGGGTCGACGTCGTTGAACAGAAACTCATAGGACATCTCGATCGCGTCGGGCGCGGGGGCTAGGCCCGGAATGTCAAAGCTGAACAGCGCAAATGTTGCGATATCGGTGTCAAGGAAATCGAGACCCGTGAAGGTGACCGGATAACGCTGCCCCTCGGCCAGGATCAACAGACGGTCGGCAAAGTGGTCAAAGATCTCGTCCGCGCGCGCTTCGATCTGGTCATTGGTGGGCAGGCGGCTGTCACCATCGAAGGTGAACGCCTGGGCCAGGTCTTTTGAGGTGACCTCGATCCGGCCGGTCAGGGCGTCTTCGGTGACCTGGAAATAAACATAACTCTCATCAATCCGGTGTGCCGTCGCAATACCCGCAGTCATCACCATAATGACAGAGAGGCATACCAATCGCAGCGATTGAAGTGCGGTCATGGTCTGTTACCTCTCACCGGGCGAAACGGCCCAAATACTCTTTCATCATCGACACATACGGGCCGGGTTGGCCCGCGCAACGCGTATTTCGGCTATGATCCAGGGGTTCCCAACAGTCGTGCGATGATCTGGCGTTGTACGTCAGATGTGCCGGAATAGATCACGCCGCCCAGCGCATCGCGCAGGTCGCTCTCGGGCGCGCTGCCTGCCAGATAGCCCGCGCCGCCATGGATGCGGATCGCGTCCAGGCTGTTGGCAGCAAACGCCTCGGAGATGTGCAGCTTGGTCATCGCGGCATGGCGCACAGCTTTCTCGCCGGCATCCTTCAGCGCGGCCGCGCGGTACAGCATCAGGCGACTGGTTTCCAAACGAACAGCCATGTCAGCCAGGCGGTTCGAGACCGATTGATGCTCGATAATCGGTTTGCCGAAAACCACGCGGCCCCGCGCAAAGTCGGTGCACTCGTCCAGCTGCCTTGCCATGGAACCCACGTGACTGGCGAAGATAAAGCTGCGTTCCCAATCCATTGTCGACTGGAAGATTGCCGCCCCTGCCCCTTCGCGGCCCACCAGCCGGTCCTCGGGGATCCAGCAGTCTTTCAGATGCAACTCGCCCATGGGAACAGAATTCAGGCCCATCTTGTCCTGATCCGGCCCCCGCTGGAACCCGGCGTCACCCTTTTCGACTATGAACGCAGAGATGCCCCAGGCGCCCGCGTCCGGTGCCGTTTTGGCAAACACGATCGCCACGTCGCAGACGCTGGCCATGCCCACGTAAAGCTTGTGCCCGTTCAGGACGTAGCCACCGTCGCGCTTTTCCGCCGTGGTGGCCAGGCTTGCCGCGTCCGAGCCTGAGGCGACCTCGGTCATCCCATGCGCGCCCACCAGGTCGCCGGTCGACAGCGCGCGCAAGTAGGTGTCCTTCTGCGCCTCGGACCCGTAGGTCAGGATCGGCTCCTGCACGGCCCAGATCTGACCGTTGATCGCGAGCGTAAAGCCGTTGTCGGGGCAGGCGCGCCCCACCGCTTCCAACGCGGCGATGGTCGCGGTGATGCTGGTGCCCTGCCCGCCATAGCGACGCGGGGTGATCATGCCGAAAAGCCCCACCTCGCCGCACCGGGTCCAGGCGTCGCGCCAGCCGTCGGGGCCTGGACCAAGGGTCAGGTCAATCGCGCCATAGGTTATGCGGATGTCATCTAAATCTGGTGTCGGTTCCGTCAGCAAGCGTTGTGCCCCCAAGGCCGCGGGATAGCGACCTAACGTGACGTAGCATGCGCGCAAACGGCGTCCAAAATCTTCAACAGTCTGTGAATTCGCGGCGCATAATGACGCAACAAAGGGCGTGTTTGGAGCTGGAGTGTTGCCGGGTTTGGTGGGGTTCGGCGTTGCCCTTGCGTTGGGCGGTGGAGGAAGGGTTGCAGTGAAGGGTCGCCCCCAGGCCAGAACAGTCGACGTCGCAGCGAGCACGCAAGTCAACTATCAGCATCTACGGCGAGCCGCCTGACCAAAATCAAAGCCAGTATCACCGCGATCAAAAGGAACCCGGCCCCGACGCTCCACGCGACAGGTGTAGAGTAGATTTCGGCAATAGCTCCGGTCAAAACCAAACCCAACGCGCCACCCAACTGCTGTATCAGCGATCTCAGCGACAGCATCGTCGACCGCTGATGATCGTCCACGCAACGATGCAGAATGCTGCTCGCCGGTGTTTCGCTGATACCAAGGATGACGGAAAACAGGACGAACACTGCCACAAAGCCGATGATGTCGCCTTGCACCGCCAATGCGATCTGAGCACCTGCCAAGCAAGCAAACGTCGCCGCCAGCGTCATGGCATGCTGCCGCTTGAAAACGCGACTGATGGAAGCGGACAAAGATGCGCCCAGAGCGATAGAGAAGAAATAGGTCGCCGTCACGACACCGATAACGGTGTTTGCGTACCCCTCATCCAACATTGGTTTTGCATGGGTCGGCCAGATCACCTCGACAGGGTTGGTGGCCATCAGAAAGAACGCCAGCGCAGCCAGAAGTATCGATAGTGCGGGATGTTTCAGGGCCAAAAGGCTCGCATCCTTTATCACCGTTGGGACAGTCGCGAAGCCGTGCCTGAGAGCAGTGACATTCATCGGACGCGGTTTTTCGACAATGGCCACCATCGTAAAGACAAACACGCCCAGCATCACACCAAAACTCGCCGCGTAGGACACATCGTAGATGCTGAAACCCAGCCGTTCCGCGATCGGGCCCAGAATGTCGGGCAGAAGACCCCCCAAGACGGCCCCAGTGGCCAACCCCACGGCATTGGCCCATTGCGCTTTGGCCAGGGCGGGCTGGACATCCACATTTGGTGCGGCGGCCTTGAACGTTTCGACGAACCAAGCATCAAGAGTGCCCGAGCGAAGCGCGCGCCCAAAACCGATGAATGCAAATGAAAGCGCCAGAACATAGAAGTCACGTGTCGAGAGAAAGAGCGCGAGGGAAATCAAGCTGGCGACAACCGCCGTCAGAAAGACCGGTTTGCGGCCAATGCTGTCGGCCAGGCCGCCGAACGGCAACTCCATCACCATCGTCGTGAGCGAGTAGACCCCAAAGAGGAGCGATATTTGGAAGAGGTCCATGCCTCGGTCGGTCAACGCCAGAGCAACAACAGAAACCGTCAAACCCATCGCAAAACGGTCAAGGAACTGGTGTATCTGGAACACGCGGATGTGCCGTCGTGCCGAGTTGGTCAGTGCGGCGAAAGAAAACTCTACTTCAGCTGCCATGCTGCCAACATCAACTGTGCTGCGGCGGCCTACAATACCTTTGGTGCCGGGCCCGTTCCGGCGGAGGTCATTGCGGTTGTTCGAACAACCGCAGCGCAATGGTGGTTTGCCTGCAAACCTGACGCCCCAAAAGGCGACAAGCAGCACAACCCCCGCACTCAGCTATGCAGGGTCACCCAGGCCGCATTGCGCTTCGAGCTGCGCACACACGCGTCAACGAACTGCACCCCCTTCAGTCCATCCGTCACGGTCGGGAACACCACCTCGGGCGCTGCTGCCTGACCACCCTGATGCGCGCGGATCGCCTGGGCTGCCTCGCTGTAGATCGTGGCGAACCCTTCGAGATACCCCTCTGGGTGGCCCGGCGGGATGCGGCTGACACGGGCGGCGGCGTCGCCGGCCCCGGCGCCGTTGCGGGTGATCAGGCGCTTGGGCTCGCCGAAGGGCGTGTGCCACAGGTAGTTGGGATCCTCCTGCGCCCATTCCAGGCCACCCGTCTCTCCGTACACCCGCAGGCGCAGGGCGTTTTCATTGCCGGGCGCGACCTGGCTCGACCACAGCATCCCGCGCGCGCCGCCCTTGAAGCGCAGCATCACGTGGGCGTTGTCGTCCACCTGCCGCCCCGGCACGAAGGCCTGTAGGTCAGCGGCCAGTTCCGCGCCCTCCAGCCCTGTGACGAAACACGCCAGGTTATAGGCATGGGTGCCGATATCGCCGGTGGACCCGCCTGCCCCGGACCGCGCGGGATCGGTGCGCCATTCGGCCTGTTTGAAATCCTGCTGGATCGTCAGCCAGTCCTGCGGGTATTCCACCTGCACCACGCGGATCTTGCCAATGGCACCCGCCGCCACCATTTCACGCGCGTGGCGGACCATGGGATAGCCGGTGTAATTGTGGGTCAGCACGAACAGCGCATCGGCGTCTTCCACCGCCTTCACCATCTTCTTGGCATCCGCCAGCGTCGAGGTCAGTGGCTTGTCGCAGATCACGTGGATCCCGCGTTTGAGGAACTCACGCGCCGCGGCGTAGTGGACGTGATTGGGAGTGACGATTGACACCGCCTCAATCCCGTCCTTCCGCCTGGCCTCACGGATCGCCATCGATTTGAAGTCGTCATAGACCCGCGGCAGGCCCAGCGCGGCGCCGCTTTCGCGAGACTTCTCAGGGGTCGAGGACAACGCCCCCGCGACAAGTTCAAAGTGGTCGTCGATGCGCGATGCGATGCGGTGGACGCCGCCGATGAAAGCATCGTTGCCGCCGCCCACCATGCCCAGTCTGATCCGGTCGGCCATCAGTCGATCCCCAGCATCTTGCGGTTCGCGGCCTCATCCGTGCCGCCATCGGCGAAGTCATCGAACGCCTTCTCAGTCACCCGAATGATGTGGTCGGACACAAATTGCGCCCCCTCGCGCGCGCCGTCTTCGGGGTGTTTCAGACAGCACTCCCACTCCACCACGGCCCAGCCGTCAAAGTCATTGGCCGCCATCTTTGAGAACACCGCCCCGAAATCGACCTGTCCGTCGCCCAGCGATCGGAACCGGCCCGCGCGGTCTGTCCACGACTGATAGCCTGAATAGACGCCCTGCCGCCCGGTCGGATTGAACTCGGCATCCTTGACGTGGAACATGCGGATCCGGTCGCGGTAGATGTCGATATTGTCGAGGTAATCGAGGCATTGCAGCACGTAGTGTGAGGGATCGTAGAGCATGCAGGCCCGCGCATGGTTGCCGGTGCGCTCAAGAAACATCTCATAGGTGATCCCGTCATGCAGGTCTTCGCCTGGATGAATCTCGTAACAGACATCCACACCACAGTCCTCGGCATGGTCGAGGATGGGCTTCCAGCGGGCGGCCAGTTCGTCAAACGCGGTTTCGATCAGACCTGCGGGGCGTTGCGGCCAAGGGTAGATATACGGCCAGGCAAGCGCTCCGGAAAAGGTGGCATGCGCACCGATACCAAGGTTCTTTGAGGCCGACAGCGCCTTTTTCACCTGATCCACGGCCCATTCCTGCCGCGCCTTGGTATTGCCGCGCACGTGTTCGGCTGCGAACCCGTCAAACGCGGTGTCATAGGCAGGGTGGACGGCGACCAACTGGCCCTGAAGGTGCGTCGACAGTTCAGTCACCTCCACGCCATTGGCCTGCGCCTGACCTTTGAAGTCATCGCAGTAGCCCACGCTTTCCGCCGCCTTGTCCAGATCGAATAGGCGGCCATCCCAACTGGGCACCTGCACACCCTTGTAGCCACACTCCGCCGCCCATTTGGTGATCGCGTCCCACGAGTTGAACGGGGCGTCATCGCCTGCGAACTGGGCCAGAAACAAGGCCGGGCCGTTGATGGTTTTCATGTGATCCCTCCCTAAGATCCCCGCGCTTACGGCGGTATGTTTTCGTTCAAATAGATATCGATCCGGATTCGTTCCTGCGCCGGGTTGTAAGGCGCACTATCGGCCGTGGCCCGCAATAGCCGGGCGCAAGACCGCACGAGGTGCCCGCAATCCTGGCTGATCACCGCATCAAACAGGCCCGCGGCCAATGCGCGGCGGCTAAGCGGGGTCAGCTCATGCCCGATGACCACCAGATCCTCTTTCGGGCCTTCCTCCAGAAAGCGCACCAGCCCCTCATTTCCCGCCGCGCTGGAATAGATGCCGCGGATGTTGGGGTGGTTGCGAAAGACCTGCGGCAAGAGCGCATAGATCAGATCGGGGTCATCGCGTCCCTCGACCGAGGCGACCACGTCCAACTCGGGGAACTCTTCGGCCATGACCACATCAAAGCCCTGCCGCCGCTCTAGGTGGTCGCGGGCAAAGCGCGAACCGGTGATGAACAGAACCTTGCCGGGCTTGCGGATGAAGCGGCCCATCAGTTGCGCCGCGGTGCGCCCGGCGGACACGTTGTCGATACCCACGAAATGATCGCGGTCCGACGTGGGCAGGTCAGAAACCAGGGTGACAACGGCAATCCCCTTGTCACGCACGCGTTTGACCGCGTCGCGGACCGATGGGGTTTCCGGGCTGAAGATCGCGACACCATCGGTCTGGCCCGGGTCAAGCCGGTCCAGCACCGCCACTATATCCTGCGCGTCAAAGGGTGCGGCCAGCGCAACCGATACTTCAGTCCGATCATCGGCGAGCTTTTCGGCCTGATCGCGAATTTGTTGGCGCACGGCAAGGACGAACTCATTCTGCGTATCGGGCAGGATGAAGAGTAACCGGTAGACACGTTTGCGCGCGAGGTTCGCGGCCGCGGTATCGCGGACATATCCAAGCTCTGTAATCGCGGCCTGCACCTTTTCAATCGTCACCGACCGTACGCCGGGGCGTTCGTTCAGCACCCGGTCAACGGTCGCAAGGCTGACGCCCGCCACCCGCGCGATGTCGTTGACCGTTGGTTTTGCGACGATTTTCAGGCCCGGTGTGTTCAGCTTAGCTCACCATTTCCTTGGCCAACGCATCGAACAACCGCGCCACCGCTTCGGCGCCGGGGTCGTTGTGGCCCTTGAGGTTTTCCTCTGGCACATAGGCCGCCCGCCCGGCCTTGGCCCGGTGGATCGCGGCCGTGCTGTCGGCGCCCTTGCGCGCGGCGCGGGCGGCGGCGTCGATGCCATCGGGCAGGGCCGCGAGTGCGGGTTCCAAAGCGTCGATCATCGTGCGGTCGCCCACCTGCGCGCCGCCCACCTGGCTGACGCGTTTGAGCCCATCAACCAGCGCTTTTTGCACCGACGCGCCATTGGCGCAGGCATCGCCCGCCGCGTTGAAATAGATCGCGAGGATCACCCCCGACGAGCCGCCCATGGTCTGGCTCAGCTCATTGCCGAGTGCGGGGAACAGCTGCGTCAGGTCGGCCAGAGGCATCCGGTCAAGGCTGCCCTTCAGCGCCCGCGCGGCAGTGGCAAGCGTGCTGCCAGTGTCGCCATCGCCGGATTTCGCATCCAGCGCGTTGAGGTCCGCTTCGGACGCGATCAACAGATCGGCCACGTTTTCGATGATCTCGCGGGTGGTGTCGTTCTTCGATGCAATCGGCTCAATCGGGGTCAGCCCGTCGGGAAGGGCAACGACCGGCGGGGCCACCACCGCGTGCATACCCGGCCATGCCGGCATAGCCACTGGGGCGGCGAGAGCCTGCAGTTCCTCTGCGGTTGCCTGTAGCACCGAGACCGAGAAACCGTGCATATCGAGCGAGGTCATCAGGGGTGCCGGTCCGATGATGTGCGATGCGATCCCGGATTCGGTCAGCGCGTGGGTCAGGACCGACATTTCCAAGGGGGTCGTGGACCCTAGGTTGTTGACCAGCGCCACATAGTTGCCGGCGCCCAGATGCCCGCGCAGCTTGTCGACTACCGTGGTCATCGCGGTCATCGCGGTGGAGAAATCCACCTGTTCAACCCCGGGCTCACCGTGGATGCCGAGGCCCAGTTCGGCCATGCCCGCGCCGATGCGGTTTTCCTTGGTCGATCCGGGGATGGTGCAGGTATCCAGGCTCATCCCGATAGAGGCGACCTTGCCGATGATGCTGCGCGCCGCCGCCGTCACCGTGGCCAGATCCGCACCGCCTTCGGACAGGGCCCCTGCGATCTTGTGGACAAAGAGCGTCCCCGCCACTCCGCGCGGTTGTGGCAGATCGGGAAGCGCCACGTCATCATCGACCACCACCATCTCAACCTTGCGGCCAAGCGCCCGCGCGCGTTCCGCCGCCAGGCCAAAGTTCAACCGGTCGCCAGTGTAGTTCTTGACGATCAGAAGGCACCCGGCCTCGCCCGTAACTGCGAGAATGCCGGCCAGCACCGCCTCAACCGACGGCGAGGCAAACACCTCGCCACACACGGCCGCCGTCAGCATCCCCGCGCCCACAAACCCCGCATGCGCAGGCTCATGTCCCGAGCCACCGCCCGAGACCAAAGCGACCTTTGATTTGTCCCAGTCCGACCGGAACACGACCTTGATATGCGGGTACCCGTCCAGCCGCGACAGCGCGCCCCCCGAGGCGGCAAGCAGCCCGTCGATGGCCTCGGTCACAAGGTCTTCTTTGGCATTGATGAACTGGGCCATGTCTGTCCTCCCTTAGACGATCCGCGCGCCTGAGGCGTCGAAGTAAAGCGGATTTTCCGGTGTGATTTTTATGGTCTCATTGGGCTCATACTCGGTATGCGGATCGGTCAGCGTCGTGATTGCGTGCCCCTGCAATTCAAGATGCAGCCGGGTCTGATCGCCCAGATGTTCGGCCCGCACGACCGTGGCGTCGATGCCGTCACCCTGCCGGATATTCTCGGGCCGCAGACCGATCTGCGGGGCTTTATGGCTGCCCGGAAACAGCGATGCGGGCAGGATGTTGATGCGCGGCAGACCCAAACGGCTGGCGACATAGACGCTGCTTGGGTCTTCGTAGATCTCTTTGGGCGTGCCGTATTGTACCAGCCGCCCCTCTTCCAACACGCCCACATGGCTTGCCATGGTCATCGCTTCGATCTGGTCGTGCGTGACGTAAAGCAGGGTTGAGCCAAGATCAGCATGGATGCGTTTCAGTTCCACCCGCAAATCGGCGCGCAGTTTCGCATCAAGCGAGCTGAGCGGTTCGTCCATCAGGTAGATCGCGGGATCCCGCACCAGCGCCCGCCCGATCGACACCCGTTGCATCTCACCCCCCGACAGTTCGGTCGCCTTGTTGTCCAGCTTGTGGGGGATTTGCAGAACCTCGGCGATCTGTTTCACCCGCTTGGCGATCTGATCCTCGGGCGTCTTCAGGATTGGCGAGCGCAGCGGGAACGCCAGGTTGTCGCGCACGGTCAGGTGCGGGTAGAGTGAGTATTGCTGGAACACCATCGCCACATCGCGCTGGGCCGGGGTCTCGACCCCGACATCACGACCCGCGATATGGATACGCCCGCCATCAAGCTTTTCCAGACCCGAGATCAGGCGCAGCGTGGTGGTCTTGCCCGCCCCGGTCGGGCCAAGCAGGACTACGAAAGAGCCATCCGAGATGTCCATTGTGATGTCATCGACCGCGACGGTTTTACCGAAGGATTTCGAGACATTTTCAAGCGACACATCAGCCATGAAGCACGCCCTCATTCAGTTCCGATTTCAGCGCGCGGCCCGTTTGGCGATCAAACAGCGTGATGGTGGCGGCGTCGAACTCCAGCCCCAGCGTCTCACCCGCGGTGACGGTTTTATGGGATGGGATGCGGGCTTTTACCTCACCATCGGCTGTCTTCAGCGTCACGATCTGGGTGGTCCCCAGGTACTCCGCCGCTAGGACCTTGGCCCGGTACGGCGCGCTGTCCGACAGCTGAATATGCTCGGGCCGCACGCCCAGCGCCATATCGCCCTCAAACGGCTCGCGCGTGTGGGGGATATGGAAATGCGCGCCGTGCAGCGACACTTCGGTGGCGTCCCGGGCCACCTGGCCGTGGAAGGGCAGAAAGTTCATCGAGGGGGAGCCGATGAAGTCCGCCACAAACATCGTCGCGGGTTTGTCATAGATTTCCTGCGGGGTGCCGAACTGTTCCACCACCGCGTTGTTCATCACCACGATCTTGTCGCCCATCTGCATGGCTTCCAGCTGGTCATGGGTCACGTAGACGGTCGTGGCCCCCATCCGGTCATGCAGTGCGCGCAGTTCCTCGGCCATATGCTCGCGGAATTCGGCATCCAGCGCGCCCAGGGGTTCGTCCATCATGAAGGCCTTGGGTTCGCGCACGATCGCCCTGCCCAGCGCGACCCTTTGACGGTCGCCGCCTGACAAGCCACCGACGGGCCGGTCAAGAATGCCTTCGATCCCAAGGATCTTTGACACTTCGGCCACTTTTTCCTTGATCGCAGCCCGGGGCATTCCCTGGCTTTTCAAGGGATAGCTTATGTTCCCGCGCACATTCATATGCGGGTAGAGCGCGAACATCTGGAACACAAAGGCGATGTCACGCTGGGATGGGGGAAGTTGAGAAATCTCTTTACCGTCCAGGTAAATCTCACCCGACGTAGGCAATTCCAGCCCCGCAATCATTCTCAGGGTCGTGGTCTTGCCGCAGCCCGATGGCCCCAGCAGCATAAAGAACTCACCATCTTCAATGGTGAAGCTCGATTCCTTGACGGCGACGAAATCGCCGAACTCCTTGCGGACGTTTTTGATAACAATCTCAGCCATGGTGCGACTTAAGCATCCCGCCCCGCCTTTGCATGATAGTCTTGGGCGAGCGCAATGCAGGCCTTCAGTTCGGTTTCCGGAAGCGGCGCGGTGTCCGACAGGCAGATCGCGCGGTTCGTCTCATAGGTCAGCTCACCAAAGCGTGTGCGGCACTGGTCAATCAGTGTGGTCGAACAATGCACCAAAAGCCGCAATGGCAGGGTATCGCCCGGCACATACCCAAGGCGCAGTGGGGTTCCCGCCTTCCCGTTGGAAAACGATGGTTGGCCCCATTTGAGCGTTTCCTCAACCGGGGCCGATCCGGTCTCGGCGGCCACTTCATAGATCATCGCGCGCACCCGCTCTGCCTGGGCGCGCAGGTCTGCGGGCCAGTCAGACATTGCCGCATGCACGGGCTGGGAAATCGCGGGCACACTCATTCCGGGAAATGGCTCACGATTATGAACATGACCGTTCCCACAAGCGTGGTGATGAACGAATACGTGAAGGCCCAGATCACGAAGGGCTGCATCAGCATGAAGACACCCACCGCGATGATGATGGTGGCGAGCATCTCCCACGGGCCACGGCGGAACCGGATCAGGCCATCCCAAAACTTGGTCATTTGCGCACCGCCCCGAATGTGATCCCGCGCAGCAGGTGTTTGCGCAGAAGAATGGTGAAGATCATCACCGGGATCAGGAAGATCGTGGCCCCCGCCGCGACCGCCGGCCAATCGAGGCCTCCGATCCCGATGATTGTGGGGATGAACGGTGGCGCCGTTTGCGCCGTGGCCGAGGTCAACAGCACGGCAAAGGCGTATTCGTTCCACGCAAAGATCAGACAGAAGATCGCGGTTGAGGCGATGCCTGTTGCGGCCTGTGGCAGTACGACCTTGTAGAACGCCTGGAACCGCGTGTAGCCGTCGATCAGCGCGGCCTCTTCATACTCGCGCGGGATCTCGTCGATGAAGCCTTTCAACAGCCAGACCGCGAGGCTGATGTTCACCGCCGTGTAAAGCAGGATCATCCCCAGATGCGTATCGCTGAGCCCGAGATTTCGGTACATCAGGAAGATCGGGATCGCGACAGCGATGGGCGGCATCATCCGCGTGCTGAGGATGAAGAACAGCAAGTCATCGGCCAGCGGGATCTTGAAGCGACTGAACGCATAGGCCGCGAGCGTGCCAAGGAAGATCGACAAGAAGGTTGAGCCGAACCCGATGATGACCGAGTTCATGAACCGCTCGCCAAACTTCGATGGCCCGACAATCACCATGTCGTATTGGCGCACGATGTCGTCGGCCCAGTTTTCCGGCGGGTTGGCGTCAAGAAACTCCTGCGTCTGCCGGGTGCGCGTCGTGAAGAGGTTTACGTAGCCTTCGAGCGTCGGCTCAAAGCATTGCGGGCCGTCGCAGCCGGGCAGGTACTTGGGCGGATAGCTGATGGCGTCGGACGGGCTTTTGAAGCCCGTGATACCGATCCAAACGAGCGGGATCATGGTGATCAACGCATAGACGATGACCAGGGTGCCCGCGAACCATTTGGTGCCCTTTGAGGGTTCGGTGACGGAAAAGCTGCTCATCTCTCTTTCACCTTGTTCAGTGCTTTGACGTAGATGCTGGCCAACCCGAACACCGTCACGAATAGAATAATCGCATAGGCCGAGGCATAGCCTGTCCGCCATTTCTCAAACGCCTCGCGCTTGAGGTTGATGGAGGTAAGCTCCGTCACCGACCCCGGCCCGCCGCCGGTCAGTTGCACCACCAGATCGAACATCTTGAAATTCTCGATCCCGCGGAACAGCACCGCAAGCATCAGAAACGGCAGCACCATGGGAATGGTAATCGTGAAGAATTGCCGCAGTTTTGAGGCGCGGTCGACCTCGGCCGCTTCGTAGATATAGTCGGGGATAGATCGCAGCCCCGCCAGGCAGATAAGCATGACGAACGGGGTCCACATCCAAGTGTCCACGATGACGATGGACCAGGGCGCCAGGTCCACGCTTCCCAGCATCTCGAAGCTTGAGGGATCCTTGCCGGTGAAGAAACTGACGATGTAATTGAACAGCCCGATCTGCGGCTGGTACAAAAACTTCCAGAAGTTGCCCACCACCGCGGGCGACAGCATCATCGGCAGCACGATCACGGTGGTCCAGAAGTTTGATCCCCTGAAGTTCTTGTGGATCAGGTAGGCCAGCATGAAGCCGATCAGCACTTGTAGGGTGATCGTCCATATCAGGAAATGCGCCGTGGCCTGCATGTTCAGCCAGATATCGCTATCGGTCAGGATGCGTTCATAGTTGCGCAGGCCAATGAACTCTGGCTCACGGTTCAGACGGTTGGCCCGGTAGTTCGTAAAACTTAGCTGGATCGTCCAGATCAACGGAAAGATGTTGATCGCCAGAAGCAGGAAAATCGTCGGCGCCACGAAGATCCACGCAATGGCCCGGTCCGACAGGCCCTTGATTTTGCGTGCAACTCTGGGCGGCGTCGCCTGGGCAACGCGGGTTATGGTGCCGTCCGACATGGGCGCCTCATCTGGTCTGGTTGGGTCGGCGCGGAGCAAGAGCCATCTTGCTCCGCGCGTCAGGTTGGCGGGCCCCGGGAGGGGACCCGTCAGGGAGAACCCGTTAGAGTTTACCTTCGTCTTCGAAGACCTCGGTCCAGTCCTCGATCAGCTTGTCGAGCGCTTCCTGCGCGGTGCCCTGATCGGCCACCACATAGTCATGCACCCGCTTTTGCATCGCGAGCAGCAGTTCGGCATAGGCCGGCTCCTGCCAGAAGTCCTGCACCGCATCCATGGCTTCCAGGAAGTCACCGGCAAACGGCTGGCTGTCGACAAAACCCGGGTCGCCCAGCACCGCGTTATGTGCCGAATAGCCACCCAGTTCCCACCACTTGGCCTGAACCGCGGGGTCGGCGAACCGGGTTTTGTCGACAGCCAGCCGTTTGCCGGTGACTTCCTGGAAGCCATGGATGCGGTGCAGGACTT
>JBCBPV010000037.1:0-33698 GCA_039820585.1 Pseudomonadota bacterium | reverse complement strand
TCGCGCGTTTTTGTCGGCACCGGGGAGGGGGATGGAGCGGAAGAGCGCCTGAGTATAGGGGTGGCGCATTTTGTCGAAGACATCCTTGATCGACCCCGTCTCCACCGCTTCGCCGGAATACATCACGCAGATGCGGTCGCAGGTTTCCAGCACCAGCCCCAGGTTGTGGGAGATAAACAGCATCGAGGTGCCGTATTTCTTGCCGAGGTCTTTCACCAGTTCGACCACGGCGGCCTCCACCGTCACGTCCAGCGCGGTGGTGGGTTCATCCAGGATCAGCAAGCTGGGCTTCGACATCAGCGCCATCGCGATCACAATCCGCTGCTGCTGCCCGCCCGACAATTGGTGGGGATAGCTTTCCAGCATCCGCTTGGGGTCGGGCAACTTCACATCCGTGACCACTTCCAGCGCGCGCTGATAGGCGTCCTTCTCGCCCACGCCCTCATGGATCATCGGCACTTCCATCAGCTGCTTGCCGATCTTCATCGCCGGGTTGAGCGAGGCCATGGGCTCTTGATAGATCATCGCGATTTCGCTGCCGCGGATATCGCGCAGCTCATCCATCGTCATCTCACCCAGATCGCGGCCCTTAAACTTGATCGAGCCACCGACGATCCGCCCGTTCACGCCCAGGTCCTGCATCACCCCCAGCGCCACGGTCGATTTCCCACAACCGGATTCCCCCACGAGGCCCATCGCCTCACCGGGTTGTACCGTGCAGGAAAAATCCATTACCGCCGGGATCTCTCGCAGGCGGGTGAAAAAGCTGATCGACAGCTGGTCGATCTCAAGGATTGGTCCGTCGTAGTCCCACTTGGCCATGTTGTTCTTCTCTTTTTTGATGTCGCTGGGGACCGGGGGGGCGGGCCCCCCGGCCATTCTCACATGATCAGTCCTTGAGGCTTTCTTCGCGCAGGCCATCGGCCAGCAGATTGAGCCCGAGCACCAGGCTCATAAGCGCAATCGCGGGCGCCAGGGCCGGATGCGGGAAGATTGCCAAGAGGCGGCGGCCATCGTTGATGGTCGAGCCCCAGTCCGGGCTTTCGGGGCTGACACCCAAGCCGAAGAAGCCCAGAGTTCCCAGAAGGATGATCGTGTAGCCGATGCGCAGACAGAAATCGACGATCAGCGGCCCGCGTGCGTTTGGCAGGATCTCCCACAGCATGATGTACCACGCGCCTTCGCCCCGGGTTTGCCCCGCGGCGACGTAGTCGCGCGTGCGGATGTCGAGTACGAGGCCCCGCACGATCCGGAACACGGTGGGCGAGTTCACGAAGACGACCGAGACGAACACCACAAGGATGTTGCCGGGCAGTGAGATGATCCCAAGCGGGTCCGCATCCCAGGCGATGCCGAGGTAGATCCAGAGGCCAATCACCAGCGTGATCGCCACATAGACATTCCGCTTTGGCGGCTGGGTGTAGAACCGTGAATTGAACAGCACCACCAGGAAGATGATCGGGAACAGGAACAGCACTGCAGCCATGTAGGTCGGGATGCCGGTCAGCACGATCTCTGGCGTCACAAGCAGGTAGAATAGCAGGATGACCGGGAAGGCGAGGACGAGGTTGGCCAGGAACGACAGGAATGTGTCGAGCCGCCCGCCATAGTAGCCCGCGGGCAGGCCCAGTGTGATGCCGACCATGAAGGCGAACACCGTCGCGAAAGGCGCGATCTTCAGCACCTCCCACGCGCCGGCGATCATCCGGCTGAACACATCGCGCGCCAGGTTGTCACCGCCCAGAAGGTAATAGGGATAATCCCCGTCTTCGGCACCCGACAGTGGTGTGCCCGGCACCTTGTTCTTCATGCCCGACACTTGCGTCAGCGGGTCGTGGGTGATGATCAGGTCCATCGCGGCGAAAACGCCGGTGAAGACCCAGAACATCACCATACCGAAGCCGATCATGCCGATGACACTGTCAAATAGCTTGCCATAGAGGCCAAGCTTTCGTTTGAAGGCGATCGATAGGGCGAACACCGCGATCAGCGCGACCCAGACCGGCAGAAGCCGGGTTGAGATACCACCGATGATCCCCTTTTGCTCGATCCCCGGCACCAGGATGCCGCCGATCAGGTAAGCGAGGATTGTCGCCACGATGACGCCAAAGCTCCACTTCACGCCCAGGCCCGCATAGTCGGCGGGGCCGCGCGTGGCGACGAACATGTCGCCCTGCGCTTCGGCGCTGGTGAAGAGTGACAAAACGATCTGCGCCACGGCTGCGATCAGAAAGACTGCGCAAGCAGTGAGGAAGATCGGGTTCAGTACGCCGCCAAGGACGCCAGTCCAGGTTAATGGTTCCATGTGACCTGCCCCCTAAGCGATGCGAATGCGTGGATTGAGAAAGACGTAGCCGATGTCAGATATCAGCTGCGTGATGAGAACGACAAACACCGCCACGACCGAACAGGCCAACAGCAGTTCAATGTCGTTGTTCCCGGCGGCTTGAACCAGCGTCCAGCCAAAGCCTTTGTAGTTGAACAGTGTCTCGACGATGACGACGCCGTTCAGAAGCCAGGGGAACTGCAACATGATCACCGTGAAGGGGGCGATAAGCGCGTTTCGAAGCGCGTGTTTCAGAACGATGTTGCGGAAGCTCACGCCTTTCAATCGCGCCGTTCGAATGTACTGCGCCGTCATCACCTCGGTCATCGAGGCGCGCGTCATCCGCGCGATATAGCCCATGCCGTAGAGCGCGATAGTGAGGACCGGAAGGAAGAAGTTTTCAAACGTCGCATTCTCGGCGGCGCTGGTCGCGGTTCCCTTGAACCACTTCAGCCCTGTCGCCGAGGAGGCGAAGATCGTGATGAAGATCACGCCCGAGACGTATTCCGGTGTCGCGGTTGAGGCGATCGAAAAGGTCGACAGGCTGCGATCGAGCTTTGACCCCTCGCGCATGCCGGCCAGCACACCCACCAGAAGCGCGGCGGGGACCATCAACAACATCACCCAGAACATCAGCTTGCCCGTCAAGCCAAGCCGCGTCCCGATGATTGAGGAGACATCGTCCTTGAAGACCGACGATTGGCCCCAATCCCCCTGCAACACCCCGCAATAGCTGGGCGCGTCTGCGGGATCGGTGCCTGGCACCACACATCGGCCGGTTATGGTGCCGTCCTCAGCCTCAAGCGTCCAGCCGGGCAGGACGCCCAGCCACTGGCCGTACTTGACCGGCGTGGGTTGCAAGTAGCCGTTCTTTTCCAGCCACGAGACAACCTGTTCGTCGCTCATCCGCATATCGCCTTGGGTCTTGGCGAGCTTTTCGAGGTTCGGGAACAGATTGGTGAGAAAGAAAACGATAAAAGTCAGGCACAAGGCCGTCAGCAACATTACCCCTGCACGGCGCAGTATGAAAAGGCCCATGGGATCCCCTGTTGTGTTTAGCCAAGCTGCGCCTTTGCGGCGTCTGATGCTGTTCGGGTGGGCCAGAACAGCCTTGGCTCTTTCAATTAAAAAGGGCCGCACAGTTTCCCGTGCGGCCCCTGGTCAGTCTCGCGTCAGGCCGCTACGCCCCACTTGTAGTGATGGTGCTCGAACGAGATGTGCATGTCGAGGCCGACGAACCCCTCGCGCGAGTGGCGATAAAGCGAGCGCCAGTAGGGTTGTACCGTGACGCCTTCATCCTGGATCAGTTTCTGACCGCGGGCCATCAGCTCGCGGCGTTTGTCGGCATCGGCGATGGACAGCGCTTCGGTAAGGATGCTGTCAAACTCTTCATTGGACCAGCCGAATTCGTTCCACGCCTCGCCAGACCGATAGGCCAGGGCCCAGATCTGGACGCCCAGGGGACGGTGGTTCCAGTTGGTCGAGCTGAACGGGTATTTCGTCCAGTCGTTCCAGAAGGTTGAGCCCGGCAGGATCGTCCGGCGCACGTTTATGCCTGCGTCGCGCAGCTGGGCTGCGACGGCATCGGTTGTGTTCCGGCGCCAGTCGTCGTCGATCGAGATGATCTCGTGCTCGAAATCACCCATGCCTGCTTCGTCCATCAGCGCCTTGGCGGCTGCGGGATCGTATACCGGCGGCGGGAGTTCCGCGTATTCGGGATGCACCGGAGCCACGTGGTGGTTTTCGGCGGGCACGCCCAGGTTCGAATAGCCAAGTTCCAGACAGATCGCATTGTCGACGGCCATGGTCAGCGCCTTGCGCACACGCGCGTCTTCGTAGGGGCGCATCCCGTCGACTTCCGCCACCTGGTTGGGGCGGATGACGATGGTCGCAGCTGTGACGACCTCGGACTTGACGAGGCCGATGGCATCCATGATCTCGATGAATTCACCCACCGATTCATAGAGAGTATCAACCTCTTCAGATTCAATCGCTGCGAGCCACGCAGCTGGGTCGGTGCCGTAGTCGATGTATTCGATCGTGTCGAGGAACGGCCCGCCGAAAACGTCTGTGCCCCACCAGGTATGATCTTCGGCGCGGGTGAGTACGGCTTTGACACCGACTTCCAGTTCAGAAAGGACATAAGGACCGGTCCCGATGAACTGATCTGGCGTTGCCGGATTGTAGCTGGAATGCACGATTGCAGCCGGGTAGTCCGCCATGCCGGGGATCAAGGTGATGTCCGGTGAAGACGGGCGCAGGATAACCGTCGTCTCATCCATCACTTCAATCGCGTCTTCGCGGGCCATACCGGTGGCATCGTCCACAAGCGTGGCCATGCGGGCCGCCATTGAGTTGCCCTCTACATCGCGCTCGCACCAGCGCGCAATGTTGCGCGCAACGTCGTCGGCGGTGAACGGATCGCCGTTCTGCCAGGTGACACCGGGGCGGACGTTGAGCGTGTATTCGGTCGCATCCTCGTTCACTTCCCAGCTTTCGAGAAGCATCCCGCTGAAGGTACCATCGTTGTTGTATTCAACAAGATACTCCAGGGTGCCCCGAGACAGGTTGCCCATCTGCGACCAGTCGTAAGTGCGCGTGTCCTTCAGCGCGCGGACTTCCATTTGAACGCGGATCGTCCCGCCTTGCTGTGCATGGCCCGCGGCCTTGGCCGGAGCATTTGCTCCGATCAGCGAATAGGCGGCTGCGGTCGAGACACCCAGCGCCGAGGCACGGGTCAGAAATTCACGACGGCTGAGTTTGCCTTCGCGGTGTTCGTCCGCGTACATCTCGGCGGCCCAGTGGACCGGCTGTTTGAGTTTGGTTTCGATTGACATTTTGGCCTGTTCTCCCTGTTAGACCTTTTTTTCATTTCGGGCCGTGACGCATCACGACGGGCACGCAACGTAGCGGTGCTGATTGCCTAAGCCTTGCTGGTCGCGCCCCTTAACGTCCATTGCGCCCCTTTTCTGGCACAAGGTCAATGTCTAGCAGAGCGTAAACCTGTAACAAAAGCGACATGGTCCTATAACAAAAACGACCAAATGGCAAAGCCAGCCCAAAAAGCACCAAACAAGCTGCTGGTGACGCCGGGTTATTGGGCGCGCCTGAAGGCTGTCGGCGTAAAACCGGTCTTGTTCTGAAAAGCGCGCGTAAAATAAGCCGCTGAGCGGAAGCCAAGGCGCCGCGAAATCTCGGAAACGGGCAGATCGGTGCTGTGCAGCATCGACCGCGCTTCATAGTGAACGCGGTCCGCCAAGAGGCGTGAGGCCGAGCGTCCGCAGGCAGTGCGACAGACCCGGCTGAGATGCGTGGGTGTGACGCCAAGCCGCGCCGCGTAGGCCGACACACCGGCGCCAGAGCGGAAATCACGCTCAATCAACGCGGTAAACGCCTCGACCAGATGCTCGGTGGCGCTGCCTGTTGAGATATCGCTGGCCTGTTCGCCATGACGTTCCAGCCAGATCGACAGAAGCCCGGCATGGTGGCGCATCGCCCGGTCCGCGCCGGGCGCATCGGTGCGCCCTTCACGATCGATGGCATCGATCATCGCGGTCAGTTCAGCCTGTGACTGCCCGTCGCGCAGGCGCAGGTGCATCGGGGTTTCGGGAAACGCGCTGTGCATGTCGGCGGGGAAGTGGACGGCGAAGCCAAATACGCTGCCCATCATTGCAAACCCGTGCATGGTGCCCGCTGGCAGGAAAATCGCATTGTGCGGGCCATAGCCGCGCGTGGTCCCAGAGACGGTGACGCTGCCCTGACCACGGGTGAACCACAAAAGGACGGGGCGGCCGTAGCTGCGCATCGCCTCGGTGCGCCAGCGCTCCCCCTGCGCCATGCGTTGGAGCGATAGCACACGAAACCCGGAATCGGGATCGGTCAGTTGCAACATGAATTGGCCCCCCACAGACCTTAGAGCTGGCACCCAATCCGCCACGCGATCCCCACCGCGGGGCAGATGTGTTGGATTGTCCTCAAATGGGCATCACCGTCAATGGGCGTCGTGCCAATTCCACTTAGACATGCGTGCGCGGAACCAACTCCGTTGCCTTTTGGCATATTGTCTTGTGAGCGTGACCATTTGTTGGGCAACGGCGTCGAGGTCCAGTTTTCCATCGAGGTGATCCATCAGGGCGGCGGCGCCGATTGCCTTGGCTGACGGGAGGGTTGGGTGCCAGCCGTCGCGGTTGGCTTGTGCCTCGGCGATCACACCACCTGCCAGCATTGCCGTCACCCGCTCTTCAATGCGCGGGTTCAGCCAGTCAGGCGGGGCGTTCAGGACGATGGGCTGAGCATCTGCGGGGGGGAGGAGCGGTGGCGCCGTCTCTTCCTGCCACGCGGCGAGGCCGCGGCCCGTGGTGGTCAGCACCTCCCACGCGCGCTGAATGCGTGCGGGGTTATTGGTGTCGATACGGGCCGCGGTGGGCGCGTCCAGTTCTGCCAGCAACCCGCGATGGCCTTCCGCGCGCAGGCGTGCGTCGGCAGTGGCGCGCACCGTGTCTGGGGTCGCGGGGATGTCGGCCAGCCCTTCTGTGAGCGCCGTGAAATAGAGCCCCGTGCCGCCCACGATCACAGGTTGCGGGCCATCCAGCAGGGGGGCGATCTCTCGCAGCCAGTCGCCTACGGAGTACGGCTGGTCGCCAGGGACATGTCCATACAGCATGTGGGGCACGCGTTCCTCATCCGCGGCATCGGGCCGTGCCGTCAGAATGCGCCAGTCGCGATAGACCTGCAGCGCGTCGGCGTTGATGATCTGCGCGTCGTGGCGTTCGGCCACTGCCATCGCCAGCGCGCTCTTCCCGCTGGCGGTAGGTCCAGCGATCAGGATCGGCGCCTCGCGGCTGATACCACGCAGAATGCCGTGGAGCGATGCCATTGCGCTGTCCTTGCCGATTGAACCCGCGCCCGTTTTCCGACATTTTGCCTCGCAACGCAAAATCGCGCCGGACCCACCGGACGAAGCGAGGGGCAAACCACATGAGCACCGCAACCGATCCGAACTCGGACACCACTTACGGCCGGGTTCTTTTGAAGATCTCGGGCGAGGCGTTGATGGGCGACCAGGGCTTTGGCCTGCACCCGCCAACGGTTGAGCGGATCGCGCGCGAGGTCAAATCGGTCCACGACCTGGGTGTACAGATTTGCATGGTCATCGGGGGTGGCAACATATTCCGCGGGCTGCAAGGGAGCGCCCAGGGGATGGAGCGGACGACGGCGGACTACATGGGTATGTTGGCGACCGTGATGAACGCGTTGGCGGTACAATCCGCGCTTGAGGGTCTGGGCATCCACACCCGGGTGATCAGCGCGATTACCATGAATGAAGTGGCAGAGCCGTATATCCGTCGCCGTGCCGTGCGCCACCTGGAAAAGGACCGCGTGGTGATCTTTGCCGCGGGAACCGGGAACCCGTATTTCACAACAGATACCGCAGCGACCCTGCGGGCCAATGAAATGAGCTGCGAGGCGATCTTCAAAGGGACCAAGGTGGACGGCGTCTATGACAAAGACCCCAACAAGCATAGTGACGCCAAACGCTTCGACACCATCACCTATGACGATGTGCTGCAACAACATCTGGGCGTCATGGATGCCTCGGCCATTGCGCTGGCCCGCGACAACAACTTGCCCATTATCGTGTTCTCGCTGGATGAGCCGGGCGGGTTCTGCGGGATCCTGGCCGGGCGGGGCACTTATACCATTGTGCGCGACTAGACGCGCGGCGGTCGGGCACGTGCTTTCCATTTGACCGGCGGACCTTTATTCACGGCTTGTGGATGGGTATAGCGGTGGCACGCGTCAGAGAACGCGCGCGAGAGGGGCAAGGATATGGCAGACGCGGAATTCGAATTGGATCTGGACGATCTGCAACGCCGCATGGACGGCGCAATGTCGTCGCTGCGGGGGGAATTTGCGTCCCTGCGCACAGGCCGTGCCTCGGCCACCATGGTCGAGCCGGTAATGGTGGATGCCTACGGAGCCATGACACCGATTAATCAGGTGGGAACGGTAAACGTGCCAGAACCCCGCATGGTGACGATCAACATCTGGGATAAGGGCCTGGTCGGGAAGGCCGAGAAGGCCATCCGCGAAAGCGGGCTTGGCATCAATCCGGTGATCGACGGCACAATTATTCGCCTGCCGATCCCCGAGTTGAACGAAGAGCGGCGGCGCGAGTTGACCAAGGTCGCGGCGCAATATGCCGAGCACGCCCGCGTGGCGATCCGCAACGTCCGCCGCGACGGGATGGATCAGCTGAAGAAAATGAAGTCCGACGGTATGAGTGAAGACGACCACAAAGTCTGGGCTGACGAGGTGCAAGACCTTACTGATGCCGCAATTGCGGGAATAGACAAAGCCTTAGAGACAAAACAGGAAGAGATCATGCAGGTCTGACCTGCGGTCAGGAGTATCCCGTGCCAGACGTTAACCCCGGAGACACCGGCCCCAAGCACGTTGCCATCATCATGGACGGCAATGGTCGCTGGGCCCAGAAACGCGGCCGTCCCCGGCTTTATGGTCACCATGCCGGTGGCCGCCGCGTGCGTGAGATTGTCGAGGCCTGCCCGGATCTGGGCGTGAAGTATCTGACCGTTTTCGCCTTTTCGACCGAGAACTGGAAGCGGACGCAGGCAGAGGTGTCTGGCCTGATGGCGCTGTTTCGGCGTTACATCACCCGGGAAGCGCAGAACCTGTTGGAAAACGGGGTGCGCGTGCGTTTTATCGGCGACCGGATGCGGCTGGATGAGACGCTGGTGCGCCTGATGGATGAGCTGGAGCTGCTGACGGCAGACAACGACACCGTGCACCTGACCATCGCGCTGAACTATGGCGGGCGGGATGAGGTGGCGCGGGCCACCAAACGGCTTGCGCGAGAGGTTTTTGCTGGCCGAATCGATCCTGAAACGGTGGACGCCGAAACGCTGGCACGGTTCCTGGATACCTACGTGTTGCCCGATCCCGATCTGGTGATCCGCACGTCTGGCGAAGCACGGATTTCCAACTTCCTGCTCTGGCAGTCTGCCTATGCGGAGTATGAGTTCATCGACACGCTGTGGCCCGATTTCGGGCGGGAAGAGTTCGCCCGCGTCGTCGATGGGTACACCGCACGCGACAGACGGTTCGGTGCCGTGCCCGGATGAGCGCGGCCTCCGGGCAATGGGATGATCTGGCCACCCGTCTGATCTCTGCCGCTGCATTGGGCGGTATCGGGATGGGGGCGGTTTGGCTTGGTGGGATCTGGTTTCACATCTTTGTCTGTTTGGTCTGCGGGATCATGATCTGGGAGCTTGCCCGCATGCTGGGCGGGGAGGATGAGGCGCTGCTTCTCGCCGGTGTCTCTGGCGGGCTTTTGATGATCGCGGCGGAAGTGCCACCGGGCTTTGCCCTGCCTCTGGTGGTGGGCCCGGCCCTGTTTGGCTTGGGGCGGCTTGAGAAGAACCGCACGATTTATGCGATTTATGCGGTGATGATCCTGCTGGCGGGTTATGGCCTGATGATCCTGCGCGATGATTTCGGCTTTACCTGGATGCTGTGGCTCGTATGCGTGGTGATGGTGGCCGATGTCGCGGGCTATTTTGCGGGCCGCGCGATCGGGGGGCCGAAGTTCTGGCCCAAGGTCAGCCCCAAGAAAACCTGGTCGGGCACGGTTGCCGGTTGGGTCGGGGCGGCGCTGGTCGCTTGGGTGTTCATCGCGCAGACAGGCGTGGGCATTGAGCTCATTGGGATCTCTATCGCTTTGGCCATGGCAGGTCAGCTCGGCGACATCGCCGAAAGCGCGGTGAAACGGAAATGCGCGGTCAAGGACAGCTCATCACTGATCCCGGGCCATGGCGGGCTGTTTGACCGGTTCGATGCGATGCTGGGGGCGTCGGTGTTCCTGCTTCTCGTGGAACAGCTTGTCGATTTTCCCCCACCACCGATACTGTAGCCGTCATGCGGGCGGTCAGCATATTCGGATCTACGGGATCCATCGGGTGCAACACGGTCGAGCTGATCGCGGCGGCGCCCGAGGCGTATAATGTCGTTGCCCTGACGGGCGGCCGCAATGTCGAGGTCCTGGCCAAACAGGCGCGTGCGCTGAAGGCTGATCTGGCGGTGACGGCGCATGAAGCGGGTTACGCGAAGCTGAAGGCGCTGCTGGCAGGGTCGGGGATCGAGGTTGCAGCAGGCGCGCAGGCGATCTGTGACGCCGCGGAGCGGCCTGCCGATTGGGTCATGTCGTCGATTGTGGGGGCCGCGGGTTTGCCACCGGGGCTGAAAGCACTGGAGCAGGGGGGCACATTGGCGCTGGCCAATAAGGAAAGCCTTGTGACCGCCGGGCCCCTGGTGATGGACACGGCGCGGGCGCATGGGGCGACGGTTCTACCCGTGGATAGCGAGCATTCGGCGATCTTCCAAGCGCTCGTCGGCGAAGATATCGCGGCGGTGGAACGGATCATCATCACCGCCTCAGGTGGTGCGTTCCGGGACTGGCCACAGGACAAGCTGGCCAACGCCACGCTGGCTGAAGCAAGCGCCCATCCCAACTGGGCAATGGGGCAACGCATTACAATCGATAGCGCGACTTTGTTCAATAAGGCGCTGGAGTTGATTGAAACGCATGAATATTTCGGCGTAACGCCATCGCAGATTGAGGCGGTGATCCATCCAGAGTCGCTGGTCCATGCGCTGGTGGGCTTCAATGACGGCGGGCTGATGGCCCATATCGGCCCGCCGGACATGCGCCACGCCATCGGGTTCGCCCTGAATTGGCCAGAGCGGCGGGCGCTTCCGGTTGAGCGGCTGGATCTGGCAGCCGTTGGGCAGTTGACCTTTCGCCCGCCAGACCCATCTCGCCATCCGGCGTTGCGGCTGGCGCGCGAGGTCATGGAAGCGGGCGGCATGGCGGGTGCGGTGTTCAATGGGGCTAAGGAACGAGCGCTTGATGCTTTTATCGGCGGGCACATCGGCTTTTTGGACATGGCGCGTGTCGTCGAGGCGACACTTACAAACCTGTCATCCGATAGCCATATGTCTGCCGGAATCACGCTCGACAACGTGATGGAATCGGATCGTATGGCGCGTGAGACTGCGGCCGACATTATAGAAACGCTTTAGGGCTAGGGGATTCATGGACATTCTGGGGCTGATCCCGTCATTTGGCGGCTTGCTGTTTACCTTGGCGGCCTTTGTCATCGCCCTTTCGGTGATTGTCGCGATCCATGAATACGGTCACTACATCGTCGGCCGCTGGTCCGGCATCCATGCCGAAGTGTTTTCCATTGGTTTCGGACCGGTCCTGTATTCTCGCACCGACAAACGCGGAACGGTTTGGCAATTTGCGGCCCTGCCGTTCGGTGGATACGTGAAATTCAAAGGTGATGCGGACGCGGCCAGTGCGACCTCGGATTCCGAGCTTGTGTCGGGCCTGACCCCTGATGAGCGGCGGATGACGATGCAGGGCGCGCCTTTGTGGGCGCGGGCGGCCACCGTTGCGGCTGGGCCGATCTTCAACTTTGTCTTGTCGGTCGTCGTCTTCTCGGTCCTCATCATGTCGCGCGGTGTCACCAGTGACCCGTTGACGGTGGCAGAGCTGACCCCACTGCCGTTTGACGAGATCGGGCTGGAAGCTGGGGATGAGATCTTGTCCATTGCGGGCCTTGAGATCACCGATGTGGAAAGCTTCAGTGACGTCACCGCGGAATTGCCGGAAGAACCACTGTTGAACTACGTCGTACGGCGCGGGGAGACGACCCGGACTGTGACAGCGCCCCATCCGCTGACTACGCTTGTCGTCAGCCTGCAACCGCGATCCGCCGCGATGGATGCGGGGCTGGAGGTTGGCGATGTCATCACCGCGATTGATGGCGCGCCCACGATCCTGTTTGAAACGCTGCGTACCAGCGTCGGCAATTCGGACGGTGAGCCCCTCGCGCTTGACGTCTGGAACGCGGGCGAGATGCGCGATGTCACGCTGACACCCAAACGCGTGGACCTACCGCTGCCAGAAGGCGGGTTTGAGACGCGGTGGCTGATTGGTATTTCAGGCGGCACATACTTTACGCCCGAGACCGAGACACCGGGTCTGTGGCGCGCTTTGGGCTATGGCGCCGATCAGACGGTGTTCATCATCCAAAGCTCACTCTCGGCGCTTTATAACGTTGCGGTGGGCGCGATTTCGTCGTGCAATCTGAGCGGGCCGATTGGTATTGCCGAGACGTCGGGGGACGTGGCGAGCCAGGGCTTGGTCGATTTCATCTGGTTTATCGCCGTGCTTTCGACGGCTGTGGGCCTGATCAATCTGTTTCCGATCCCTGTTCTGGATGGCGGGCACCTGGTCTTTCATGCTTGGGAAGCGGTGTCGGGAAAACCGCCCAGTGATCGCGCGCTGAAGGTTATGATGATCGTGGGCTTGACCGTCGTTTTGTCTTTCATGCTCTTCGCTCTTTCAAACGATATTCTGTGCCCCTAAACCGGCATGGGCGGGCCGTAATCCCGCCACAATCGGCTCATATCCAATCAACCATTGGGTCTAATCGACCTAAGGTTCTAAACGGAGGAGACGATGAAGCGTGCAGCTCTGAGATATCCTGGTCTGGCAATACTCGCCGATCTGTACCTTGACCGTTTTGTTTACGGCACCCTGATCGGGGCGGCCCTTCTTGCCGGGACCTACCTTTACTCATAGACGACCCCCCACACACACATCCCCAGCGCAGCGGCGTCCGGTCCCCCCCACCGGACGCCGTTTGTCTTTGCGGTGAGGTTCTTTTGACAAGGTGTGCGACAGCCGGTAGTCACCTTAAAAATAGTTAAGGTGGACGGGCAGAGATGGGCATTTTGCACCGGGGTGGCGCTGGTCTGAGGCAGGGCGCGATAGGGGCAGTCACAGTCTTGCGCAGCCTCGCGTTTTGGACCGTTTGTGTGACGGTTGTGCTGGCACCGCCGCAGGCCCAAGCCCAAGAGTTTCAGTTCAATAACTTCGTTGTGCAGGGCAACCAACGCGTCGATGCCGCCACGGTGCTGAGCTACGCTGAGCTTGAGCGCGGTGTGCCGGTGTCATCGGGCGATCTGAACACCGCGTTCCAGGATATCCTGGCCTCTGGCCTCTTTGAGACGGTCGATCTGCGCCCGCAAGGCAGTACGCTGGTGATCAGCGTCACCGAATGGCCCACCATCAACCGGATCTCGATAGAAGGGAACCGGCGCATCGATGATGACGCGCTGAGCCTTCTGCTCAGCTCCAGTCCGCGGCGCGTCTACTCGCCCACCATCGCCGAAGCCGATGCCGATGCGATCCTAACCGCTTATGAAACTCAGGGGTTCTTTGCCGCGACGGTCGAGCCCAAGATCATCCGCCGTTCGGACAACCGCGTGGACCTGGTGTTCGAGGTAACTGAAGGCCGCGTGGTCGAGAATGAGCGTGTGGCATTTGTTGGCAACCGCAGCTATTCCGAACGCCGCCTGCGCCGCGTGCTTGAGACCAAACAAACCGGGCTTTTGCGCACATTCATCCGGCGCGACAGCTTTGTGGCCGACCGTATCGATTTCGATCGTCAGGTGCTTAGCGATTTCTACCTCTCGCGCGGGTTTGTGGATTTTCAGGTGCTGGACGTCACGACCGAGCTGTCACGCGAACGCAATGCCACCTTCATCACCTTCAACCTGCGCGAGGGCCAGCGGTTCCGCTTTGGCGAGGTGACGGTGACGTCGGACATCGCCGATCTCGATACCGATGCCTACCTGGATGTGGCGCGCATTCGGGAAGGGCGGTTCTACACACCTGTGGCCGTGGACCTGTCGATCACACGGATGGAGGGTCTGGCCCAACGCGAAGGGCGCGATTTCATCCGCGTGGAACCCCGCGTTGTCCGCAACGACCGCAACCTGACACTGGACATCGAATTTGCGATTACGCGCGGACCACGGGTTCTGGTGGAGCGCATTGATATCGAGGGCAACCAAACCACGCTGGACCGGGTGATCCGGCGACAGTTCCGGGTGGTCGAGGGCGACGCCTTCAACCCGCGCGAGATCCGGCAGGCCTCTGAACGGATTCGCGCGCTTGGGTTCTTTGCGGATGTTGCCGTGAACTCGCGTGAAGGGTCGGCCCCCGATCAGGTGGTGATTGATGTGGATGTGGAAGAGCAGCCGACGGGATCGTTGGGTTTTGGTGCCTCGTTCTCGTCAGACAGCGGTGCGGGCGTGGTCTTGTCGTTCTCGGAATCAAATTTCCTGGGGCGGGGTCAATCCCTGTCCTTTGATCTTAACACCACCGACGATACCGGCAGCACTCAGATCTCGTTCACCGAACCATCCTTCCTGACGCGCGATCTGGCGCTGTCACTGTCGGCCTTCCAGACCACCAGCGACCGGGACAATTCATTTTTCAGCACCGAAAGCCTTGGTGGGCGCATCGCGCTGGCATTCCCGGTCGGTGAAAATCGGCGCTTGTCGCTGCGCTATGAGCTGTCGAATAACGAGGTCTCGAACGTCGATCCCGACAGTTCGCCGATCCTGATCGCCGATGAGGGCGAGCGGACGACCAGTGAGATCGGGTACACCTTCACCTATGACAGCCGCCGCTCGGGCCTGAACCCCAATGCGGGCGTGCTCTTGTCCTTCGGTCAGGACCTGGCCGGGCTGGGGGGAGACAGCGAGTATCTGCGCACCACCGCGCGCGCGATTGCCCAGACGCGGGTGCTGAACGAAGAGGTCACGCTGCGGGCCTCGTTCGAGGGTGGGACGATCACGACCCTCAATGATGAGAACAGCCGCCTGACCGACCGGTTCTTTCTGACCTCGCGTCAGTTGCGCGGGTTTGAGTTCCGGGGCACCGGCCCGCGCGATCTGGACGCGGTGAACGAAGACGCGCTTGGCGGCAACAACTTCGTTTCTGCCAAGTTCGAAGTCGATTTCCCCATTGGCTTTGCCGAGGATTTGGGGATCAGTGGCGGGGTGTTTTTGGACATGGCCTCTGTCTGGGGGCTGGACAACACCGACGGGGCCGGTGGCCCGGACTCGGTGGATGATGATTTCTCGCTGCGTTCGTCCATCGGCTTTTCGATCTTTTGGGATACACCCATTGGCCCGCTGACCTTCAACTTCTCGCAGCCGCTTGAGAAAGAAGACTTCGATCTTGAGCGGAACTTCGACATCACCATAACGGCGCGGTTCTGACCATGGACCGCCGCGCTGTGGTGGCGGGGCTGGCGGCGGCCCTTTGGCCTGCGGCGGTCACAGGCCAGGCCGCGCCTGACCCGATCCTGACGATTGACCCCGACCGGCTGTTTGCCGAAACAGCCTTCGGCGAACGCGTGCTACGCTTTATCGAAGAGCGGAGCACCGTGCTTGCCCGCGAAAACCGGCGGATCGAGGCGGAATTGATCGCCGAAGAACGCGCCCTGACAGAGCAACGGGCGTCATTGTCAGTGGCCGAGTTTCGCGCATTGGCGGATGCCTTCGACGAAAAGGTGCAGCGGTTGCGCGAAGAACAAGACGCAAAGACCCGCGAAATCCAGGGCCTGCGCGAGACCGAGCAGCAGCGTTTTCTGGGCGAGATCGTGCCAATCCTGTCCGCGCTCATCACCGAACGCGGCGCGTCCATCGTGGTGGATCGCCGCTCGGTCTTTTTGTCGGCGTCGCGCGTTGACATCACGGATGAGGCCATCCGCATCATCGATGCAGAGCTTGGAGATGGCGCCGACCTGCCGCCGCTGGCGGACTGACGGGCCCGCTTGTCACAGACAGCGCGGGTTGCTAGGCACGGCAAACTGAAGGAATACCCCAACAATGACAGACCTCGCCACCGCCGACATCACCCTGATCCAGCGGATCATTCCGCATCGCTATCCGTTCTTGTTGGTCGATCGGGTGGAAGAGATTGACGGGACGTCCAGCGCGGTGGGCATCAAAAACGTCACCTTCAATGAGCCGCACTTTCAGGGCCATTTCCCCGGCGCGCCGATAATGCCCGGCGTGACGCTGATCGAGGCGCTGGCACAGACGGCGGCGGTGATGGTGGGGGTGTCGCTGGGTTATGCAGATAAGGCGTTCCTTGTGTATTTCATGACGGTCGACAAGGCCAAGTTCCGGCGCAAGGTCATTCCCGGCGATGTGCTGAAGCTGCATGTTGAGACGCAGCGCGGTGGCGGCAAGGTCTGGAAGTTCACCGGCCGGGCCGAGGTGGATGGTGAACTTGCGTGCAGTTGCGAGTTCACGGCGATGATGGACCTGCCCGAGGGCTGAGTGATGAGCATTGATGCCTCCGCCACCCTGCACCCCTCTGCGGTGATTGAGCCAGGCGCCACGATTGGTGCGGGCGCAACCGTCGGCCCGTTCAGCGTGATTGGGCCCGACGTGGTGCTGGGCCCCGGCGTCGTCGTGAAATCGCATGCGGTGATCACCGGACGGACGACCATCGGCGCAGAAAGCGAGATCTTTCCCTTCGCCTCCATCGGTGAGATCCCCCAGGACCTGAAGTTCAAGGGCGAGCCGTCGCGGTTGGAGGTTGGGGCCCGCAACCGGATCCGCGAAGGCGTGACGATGAACACCGGGACCGAGGGTGGCGGGGGCCTAACCAAGGTGGGCGATGACTGCCTGTTCATGACCGGGGCGCATGTGGCCCATGACGCGGTTGTCGGCGACCGTGTGATCGTGGCGAACCAGGGCGCTATTGCCGGGCATTGCGTGATCGAAGACGACGTGATCATCGGCGGTTTGTCGGGCATCCACCAATGGGTACGTGTTGGTCGGGGTGCGATCATCGGCGCGGTGACGATGGTCACCAATGACGTAATCCCCCATGGTCTGGTGCAAGCTCCGCGGGGGGAACTGGACGGTTTGAACCTTGTGGGCTTGAAACGGCGCGGGGTCAGCCGATCGGATATCACCGCGCTTCGGGCCGCGTACCAGATGCTGGCCCAGGGCGAGGGAGCTTTTCAAGAGCGCGCGCGACGGCTGGGGGATGAGACGGAAAGCGATTTCGTGCGCGAGATTGTCGATTTCATTCTGGGCGCGTCGGACCGTCACTTCCTGACGCCGCGGTGAGGGGCGATGCTTGCGTTGATCGCCGGTGAGGGACGGTTACCTGCGCTGCTGGCCGCGTCGCAGGAAACACCGCCGCTGATCTGCGAGCTGGACGGGTTTCCCAGCGGGGTCAGCAATGCGCCACTTGTTTTCCGGATTGAGCAGTTGGGCAATTTTCTTGCGGATCTGACCGGACGCGGTGTCACCGAGGTGTGCTTTGCCGGGGCGATACGGCGCCCGCCCTTGGACCCGGCGCAGGTGGATGCGGCGACGATGCCACTGGTGCCGCGGATGATGCAGGCGCTGCAATCGGGTGATGATGCGGCGTTGCGGATGGTCATTGCGTTTTTCGAAGAGGCCGGGCTGACGGTGCGCGCGGCGCATGACGTGTTACCGGATCTTTTGCCTGTTGAGGGTGTCTTGACCGCTGCGCACCCTGGTGCGCGGGATGAGCGTGATGCGGAGCGTGCGACAGATGTGGCGCGCGTGATGGCAGTGGCTGATGTGGGCCAGGCTTTGGTCGTTGCGGCGGGGCAGGTGTTGGCGCTTGAGGCTGCTGGTGGCACTGATTGGATGTTGCGCACGCTTGGCGGAGACCGGCGGCCAGAGGGGCCTTCCGGCGGGCTTCTGTACAAGGCGCCCAAGGAGGGACAGGACAGGCGTGTGGATCTGCCAGTCATCGGGCCCGAGACAATTGCCGGCGCGGCGGCGGCAGGATTGTCGGGTATTGTGATCGAGGCTGGCGGCGTGATGGTGCTTGACCGCGACGCCACAGTGCGTGCGGCGGACGATGCGGGGCTGTTCCTGTGGGTCCGCGCGGCATGAAGGTCTTTCTGATCGCGGGTGAGCCGTCCGGCGATCGGCTGGGCGGGGCGTTGATGGCGGGTCTGAAGACGCTCAACCCCGATTTGCGGTTTGACGGGATTGGCGGCGCGATGATGATCGCCGAAGGTCTGACCAGCCGCTTTCCGATGGATGAGCTGAGCGTCATGGGTATTGCCGAGGTTCTGCCACGCTATCGGCAGCTGACCCAGCGCATCCGCGAAACCGCCGATGCGATCATTGCCGTGAAGCCCGATGCGGTGGTCACCATCGACAGCCCCGATTTCTGCCTGCGCGTCTTGCGTCGCGTCCGCGCCTCGGCCCCGCAGATCCCGACTGTGCATTACGTGGCCCCCACCGTCTGGGCCTGGCGTCCGCACCGGGCGCAGAAGATGGCGGGTCTGGTGGATCACGTGCTGACGCTGTTGCCGTTTGAGCCGCCCTACATGGAAGAGGCCGGAATTGCGGCAACTTTTGTCGGACACCCGGTGGTGGCAGAGCCGCAGGCCAGCGAAGCAGAGGCGCGCGCTTTCCGTGAGGCCCACGGGCTGGGCGATGCGCCGCTGATCCTGGCGCTGCCCGGCTCCCGGCGGGGCGAGGTGGGCCGCTTGGCCCCGATCTTTGGTGAAGCGCTGCGCCCGGTCATCGCGGCCCAGCCCGACGCGCGGGTTGTGGTCGTCGCCGCGGGCCCGGTCGCGTCTATGGTGCGCGACCTGACGGCCCGCTGGCCCGGCGCGCCGGTTGTCGTCGATCCGCGCGACCAGACCGTGGATCAGGCCGAGGCGACCAAACGCGCTGCCTTCAAGGCCGCTGACGTTGCTTTGGCGGCGTCTGGCACGGTTTCGCTGGAACTGGCCGCAGCGGGCACGCCGATGGTGATCGCCTACGACATGGCGTGGATTTCGCGCCAGATCATCAAATCCATGTTGCGGATCGACACGGTGACCCTGGTCAACCTTGTGGCCGAGACCCGCGCGGTGCCGGAATACCTTGGCGCTGATTGCAAACCCAACCGGATCGCGCCTGCGGTGACCAGTCTTTTGACCACGCCGGACGCGCAGGCCGAGGCCTTGCGGGTCACAATGGACCGGTTGGGGAAGGGCGGTGAAGCACCGGGCCTGCGCGCGGCGCGGGCTGTGCTTGGCGTTTTGGGTTAGCCTGCAAGTGCCTTGTTGAGGTTGTCATCAATCTTCTCAAGGAATCCGATGGTCGTGAGCCACGACTGATCCGGCCCCACCAGAAGCGCCAGATCCTTCGTCATGAACCCGCTTTCCACCGTGTCCACGATCACCCGTTCCAACGTCTCGGCGAAGGTCATGAGCGCGGCGTTCTCGTCCAGTTTCGCGCGATGCTTCAACCCACCGGTCCAGGCATAGATCGACGCGATGGAGTTTGTGGATGTCGCCTTCCCCTCCTGATGCGCGCGGTAGTGGCGGGTGACGGTGCCGTGCGCCGCCTCGCTTTCCACGATCTTGCCGTCGGGCGTCATCAGAAGCGATGTCATCAGCCCCAGTGAGCCAAACCCTTGTGCCACGGTGTCGGATTGCACGTCGCCATCGTAGTTCTTGCAGGCCCAGACAAACCCGCCCGACCATTTCATCGCGCTGGCGACCATGTCGTCGATCAGGCGGTGCTGGTATTCGATGCCCTTGGCGTCAAACCTGTCCTTGAACTCGGCTTCATAGATCCGCTGGAAGATCAGCATGAACTGGCCGTCATACTGCTTGAGGATTGTGTTTTTGGTGGACAGGTACACCGACCAGCCCAGGTTCAGGCCATAGTTGAACGAGGCGCGCGCAAAATCCTCAATCGAGTCGTCGAGGTTGTACATGCCCATGTAGACCCCGGAGGAGGGGGCATCATAAACCTCACGCTCTATCACCTCGCCATCTTCGCCCTCGAACTTAAGCGTCAGCTTGCCGGGGCCGGGGAATTTGATGTCGGTGGCTTTGTACTGATCTCCGAACGCGTGGCGCCCAATGACAATGGGCTGGGTCCAGCCGGGGACGAGACGGGGGACGTTCTTGCAGATGATCGGGGCGCGGAACACCACGCCGCCCAGGATGTTGCGGATCGTGCCATTGGGCGAGCGCCACATCTGTTTCAGACCGAATTCCTCGACGCGGGCTTCATCCGGGGTGATCGTGGCGCATTTGACGGCAACGCCCACCTCTTTGGTCTTCTCAGCCGCGTCGATGGTAATTTGGTCTTCTGTCCTGTCCCGCTCTTCAATCCCGAGGTCATAGTACAGCAGGTCGATATCCAAATAGGGCAGGATCAGCTTTTGCTTGATGAAATCCCACATGATGCGGGTCATCTCGTCGCCGTCCATTTCGACGATGGGGTTTTCGACTTTGATCTTCGACATGGGGGTGTCTCCGCCAATGGGGTGTTGCCAGCGTGTTAGCGGATCGCGTGGACTCGGGGAAGTACGGTATGCAACGGCATACCGATTTGTCGCAGGTTACGCTGTGTGGGTGCTGAACCAGGCATCAATCCGCGCCTTGAGGTGCGCCCAAAGCACCGGAGCGCCGCGCCGGACCTTGGTGCCCACGCGCGTCTCAAGCTGGTCGATGGTCACGTTGTATTCTTCCCACGTCCCGCCGCCGCTTTCGAGGTTGGAGACGACGGGCTGCACCCGGTCGACAGATTTGGCAAAGATCGCGTCGTCGGTTTCCGCGGCCTCGAACTCTTCCCAGAGCGCGCGGTAGGCGTCGCGTTGGTCAGCGGGCAAAAGCCCGAACAGCCGATCAGCAGCTGCTTGTTCAGCGGCCTCCATCGCGGCGGCGTCGTGGGTGCCGTGGATGGGGTTGTCGCCTGCGTCAATCTCGACGATGTCATGCAAAAGCAGCATCTTCAGCACGCGGTCGATGTTGACGGGACGCTTGGCATGTTCGGCCAGGGTCAGCGCATAGAGCATGATGTGCCAGGAATGCTCGGCCGAGTTTTCCCGCCGCGAGCCGTCGTTGAGTGGTGTTCCGCGCAGGACGGATTTCAGACGGTCCGCTTCGTTCAGGAAAGAAAACTGGGCGCTTAGGCGATCTGACAAGCGCGCTACCGGGTCGTCTCGGTCAGGCGGCGTTCGACGTATTCGGTGACCTGGCTGATCATCTGCTCCATATGCGGGTCCTCGAAGAAGTGGCCCGCGCCCTCAAGCTCTTGGTGGGTGATCGTAATGCCCTTTTGTTCGTGCAGCTTGTCCACCAACGAGTGCGTGTCGCGTGGCGGGGCCACGCGGTCAGCGGCGCCGTTTATGATCAGGCCCGAGGACGGGCAGGGGGCCAGGAACGAGAAATCGTACATGTTCGCAGGCGGTGAGACGCTGATGAACCCTGTAATCTCGGGGCGGCGCATCAAAAGCTGCATGCCGATCCAGGCGCCGAAGGAAAACCCGGCGACCCAGCAATGTTTGGCGTTCTGGTTCATCGATTGCAGGTAGTCGAGGGCCGAGGCGGCATCTGACAATTCGCCAATGCCCTGGTCGTACTCCCCCTGGCTGCGCCCAACGCCGCGGAAGTTGAAGCGCAGGACGGTAAAGCCCATCTCAAAGAACGCGTAGTGCAGGTTATAGACGACACGGTTGTTCATCGTCCCGCCAAATTGCGGGTGCGGGTGCAGGATGATGGCGATCGGGGCGTCTTTGATTTTCTGGGGATGGTAGCGGCCTTCGAGCCGACCTTCGGGGCCAGGAAAGATGACCTCGGGCATGGGCGTGGCGTTCCTTCGTATTGCCCGGCTCCGACTATTCTTGACGAATATGGGCGGGGTCTTTAGAATTATTCTAAACCCGGTTGTGGTTCCGGGCTTTGGGCTGGAAAGCACCTATGCTGCCCGTCGCGCAACGTCAATGACTACCGGGGGAGCCGTCAGTGAAACTGAGCACCAAGGGGCGCTACGCGATGGTAGCGCTATCGGACCTGGCCATGGTGAAAGACCCCGAGGCGCTGGTGTCGCTGGCAGAGCTGAGCAAGCGGCAGGATATCTCTTTGCCCTACCTCGAGCAGTTGTTCGTGAAACTGCGGCGCGCTGGGTTGGTGGAAAGCGTGCGGGGACCGGGCGGCGGCTACCGGTTGGCGCGGCCGGCGACAGAGATCCGGGTGTCGGATGTCTTGGGCGCGGTCGACGAAACGGTCAGTGCGATGCATACCGGCATGGGCGCGTCGGGTGGTGTGTCGGGAACGCGGGCGCAGTCGCTGAACAATCGGTTGTGGGAGGGGTTGTCTGCGCATGTCTATGTGTTTTTGCACCAGACGCGGCTGTCGGATGTCGTGGGCAATGAGCTGACGCCGTGCCCTGCGGTGCCGACGCTGTTCACGCTGGTGGACGACTGATGGCCGGGGGCCAACTGGGGGCGTTGCCCCCAAACCCCCAGGATACTTATAGACCAAAGAAGGGGCTATGGGCGTGAGCCACCGCGTGTACCTGGACTGGAATGCGACAGCGCCGCTGCGTGCGGAGGCGCGGGACGCGATGGTGGCGGCGATGGATGTCGTTGGCAACCCATCAGCGGTGCATGCCGAAGGGCGGTCGGCGCGGGGACTGGTGGAAAAGGCACGGGCGCAGGTCGCTGCGGCTGTGGGGTGCAAGCCTGCGGAGGTGATCTTAACGTCGGGCGCGACCGAGGCTGCGGGCGTTTTGGCGCATCCTGGTACGGGGTGTGATGTGCTGGTCCAGGAGACTGCCCATGACGCGCTTTGGGCGCATGTAAAGATGTCGGACTGGCCGGAGCGACCGCTGGGACCGGGGCATACGCTGGCCATGGGGCTTGCGAATTCCGAGACCGGGGTGATTTCTGAGCCGCCTGCAAAGATTGATGGGCAATGGCCTTTTGGCCGCGCGCGGGCAGATTGGCTGTTGCTGGATGTGACGCAGGCGGTGGGGCGGATCCCGTTTTCCTTTGCGTGGAGCGGTGCGGATTTCGCGGTCCTGAGTGCGCATAAACTGGGCGGGCCGAAAGGCGTAGGTGCGTTGATCGTGCGCGATGGGTTGGACATCAGCCCGATTGCCGAGGGCGGCGGGCAGGAGATGGGCCGTCGCTCGGGCACCGAAAACGTGATCGGAATCGCCGGATTCGGCGCGGCGGCAGAGGCGGCGATGGCCGATCTCGAAGGCGGTCGCTGGGTCGCGGTGGAAAAACTTAGAAATATTCTAGAAACAAGTCTGGCTTCCCGGGCAATAGAGACTATTTTTGTCGGGAAAGATATAGCGCGGCTTCCCAACACGGCATGTTTTGCCACGCCGGGGTGGAAGGGCGAGACGCAGGTGATGCAAATGGATCTGGCGGGGTTTGCTGTTTCAAGCGGATCGGCCTGTTCCAGCGGTAAGGTCAAATCGGGCCGCGTGTTGCAAGCGATGGGTCTGAGCGCTGCAGAGGCCGCGGGTGCTTTGCGGGTCTCATTGGGGCCTGAGACGACCGAAGAGGATGTGATGCGCTTTGCGGAAGCCTGGCTGCATCACTACGAGAAATTCCGCCAGCGGGCGGCATGAGGCGACAAAGGGAGCGGACAGGATGGCTGCACTGGACACGACCACGGTAAAAGACGGCGTCGATCAGGAAACGGTCGATGCGGTCAAATCGCTTTCCGGCAAGTACAAGTATGGCTGGGAAACCGAGATTGAGATGGATTATGCGCCCAAGGGCGTGAACGAGGATATCGTTCGCCTGATCTCTCAGAAGAACGAAGAGCCCGAGTGGATGCTTGAGTGGCGTTTGCAGGCTTTTGAGCGTTGGCAGCAGATGGAAGAGCCCGAGTGGGCGATGGTCGACTATCCCAAGATCGACTATCAGGATCAGTATTACTATGCCCGCCCGAAGAGCATGGATGAGAAGCCGAAGTCTTTGGATGAGGTAGATCCCAAGCTGCTCGAGACCTATTCCAAGCTGGGCATTCCGCTGAAAGAGCAGATGATCCTTGCAGGTGTTGAAGGGGCCGAGGATGCGCCTGCCGAGGGCCGCAAGGTGGCCGTGGACGCCGTGTTCGACAGCGTGAGCGTCGGGACGACGTTCCAGGCGGAACTGAAGAAGGCGGGCGTGATATTTTGCTCGATCTCCGAGGCGATCAAGGACCATCCGGAACTGGTGAAGAAGTACCTGGGTTCGGTCGTGCCGCAGTCGGACAACTTCTTTGCGACGCTCAATTCGGCAGTGTTCTCGGATGGGTCCTTTGTATACGTGCCGCCGGGCGTGCGATGCCCGATGGAGCTGTCGACCTATTTCCGGATCAATGCCGAGAATACCGGCCAGTTCGAGCGCACGCTGATCATCGCCGACAAGGGTTCATACGTCAGCTACCTTGAGGGCTGCACTGCGCCGATGCGCGATACGCATCAGCTGCACGCCGCTGTGGTAGAACTGGTCGCGCTGGAAGATGCCGAGATCAAGTATTCGACGGTGCAGAACTGGTATCCGGGCGATGAGAATGGCGTGGGCGGGATCTACAATTTCGTGACCAAGCGCGCCGATTGCCGGGGTGACCGGTCGAAGGTGATGTGGACGCAGGTGGAGACCGGGTCGGCGATCACCTGGAAGTACCCGTCCTGCATCCTGCGTGGTGATGAGAGCCAGGGCGAGTTCTATTCCATCGCGATCGCCAACAACATGCAGCAGGCCGATACCGGCACGAAGATGGTGCATTTGGGGAAGAACACCAAGTCGCGGATCGTGTCCAAGGGCATCAGTGCGGGCCGGGCTCAGAACACCTACCGGGGCCTTGTCTCGATGCACCCCAAGGCCAAGGAGAGTCGGAACTATACGCAGTGCGACAGCCTGCTGATCGGCGACAAGTGCGGGGCGCATACCGTTCCCTACATCGAGGTGCGCAACAATTCCTCGCGGGTGGAGCATGAGGCGACGACCTCGAAGGTGGATGACGACCAGATGTTCTATTGCCGGAGCCGCGGGATGGACGAGGAAGAGGCCGTGGCGCTGGTTGTGAACGGGTTCTGCAAGGAAGTGCTGCAGGCGCTGCCGATGGAGTTCGCGATGGAAGCGCAGCAGTTGGTGGCGATCTCGCTTGAGGGGTCTGTTGGCTAATGACGTCCCCGTGGCTGCGGTGGATTGTTTTTAGCGCCGTGGTGCTGGCATTCGTTGCTGGTGTTGGGGCCATGGACGTGCCTGCAATGGCTGCGTTGGCAGGGGGCTCGCCGCTGGATTTCACCTGGCTTTGGGGTGTGGACCACGATCACAGCCTTGAACCCTGCCCAACGGACTGGTTCTGCAGATGATACGCCCCATCCTCATGTCCGCGGCCCTCACAGGCGCCTTCTGCGCGGCCTTCGCCGTCGGGATCGACTATCTGACCGACATGCTTGAGCGCAATCAGGTGGTCGGAGTCAGCTTTGCGAGCGGTTTTCTGGGCAGCCTATTCGCCCAAACCGTTCTCGGCGGTTGGAGACGCAACAAATGAACCCTTGGGGAAGCACTGAGATGATCGTGACGACCACACCGTCCATCGAAGGCAAGTCCATCACCGGCTACCACGGCGTCGTCGTGGGTGAGGCGATCCTGGGGGCCAACGTGTTTCGCGATATCTTTGCCTCGATCACCGATATCGTGGGGGGACGCTCGGGCGCTTACGAAGAAGAGCTGGCCAAGGCGCGGGATATCGCTTTGGGCGAGTTGGAAGAGCGGGCGAGCCAGAAAGGTGCCAATGCGGTTGTGGGCGTCGATCTCGACTATGAAGTCATCAACAACATGCTGATGGTCTCGGCGTCCGGCACCGCTGTGACGGTGGTCTGAGCGATGCATGCCATCTCGATAATATCCGCTGTTTCCACTGAAAAGACAGCGCGTTTCCACCCACAGGGGGAGGCGCTGAATTGCTTCAAATTCTCCCATACCGGGTCATGTTTTGGTCACACTGGCTTTGCACCACTGAGCCCGACACCAAATGTGGAGACGGGACATGGGCGGAACAATCGCCGAAGGCCAGCGCGACATCTTTACCGAGCGCTTGAAGCGGATCGAAAGCGGTGGCGGGAACACCGTGGGCCGTATGATGGTTGGGCCCACAACGCCGGAAACGGTGGCCGAACAGCGCCGCGCACAGGCGGGATCGGGGCCGGTGGCAAATACGCTGATGATCGCCTTTGCCGCGGGCGTTGGCTTCCTGTCGATGCTGACGGGGCGCGTGGCCGCGTTTCACCTGACCTCCACGGGCGCCGAGCCTGTGATCACCTCGTCCTCGATGGCGCTGTTTGCCGACTTTGGGATCGCCGCGGTGCTGATGCTGATCCTCGCCTGGTCGTTCCGGCTGGGCACGGGGATGCGCAGGATCGCGCTGGTGGTCGGCTTCTTGTCGGTGATGTTGGGCGAGGCTTTGCTGATCGCACAGGCGCCGACGGTGTTCGAGGCGCTGTTCTCGCCAGAGTATGTGGCCGGCATGCTCGCCGCGCCCAGCCCGTTCGCGGGCGTCTAACCCCCAATCCGATAACCCCCGCAAAAGCCGGGCCCCGCAGCGATGCGTGGGCCCTGTTTTGCTGTGCATGACATGAGGAAGAATAATGCTGGAAATCAAGAACCTGCACGTCTCACTTGAAGAAGAAGACAAGGAAATCCTGAAGGGCGTCGATTTGACGGTCGAAGCGGGCAAGGTCCACGCGATCATGGGGCCGAACGGGTCGGGTAAGTCGACGTTGTCTTACGTATTGTCGGGCCGTGATGGTTATAAAGTAACCGCGGGTGAGGCGTCTCTCGAAGGCGATGACATCCTGGAGATGGAGCCTGAAGAGCGTGCGGCAGCGGGCTTGTTCCTAGCGTTCCAGTACCCCGTTGAAATTCCCGGTGTGGGCAACATGACGTTTCTGCGCACGGCGCTGAACGCGCAGCGCAAAGCGCGCGGCGAGGAGGAGGTGAGCGCAGCCGATTTCCTCAAGCTGATCCGCGAGAAGGCAAAGGCGTTGAAGATTGACGCCGATATGCTGAAGCGCCCCGTTAACGTGGGCTTCTCGGGCGGTGAGAAGAAGCGCAATGAGATCCTGCAGATGGCGATGCTTGAACCCAAGATGTGCATTCTGGACGAGACCGATAGCGGGCTTGACGTGGACGCGATTAAGCTGGTGTCTGAGGGCGTGAATGCCCTGCGCGATGCGGGCCGGGGGTTCCTAGTGATCACCCACTATCAGCGTCTGCTCGACCACATCAAACCCGATTTCGTGCACATCATGGCCGATGGGCGCATCGTGAAGACAGGCGGGCCTGAGCTGGCACTTGAGGTTGAAAACAACGGCTATTCCGACATCCTGGCGGAGGTGGCGTAATGGGGCTGCCAAAGGCAAAACTCGACGCGACCGAGGCAAGGCTGGCCACGCTGAGCGTGCCTTCGGGCGCGGCCTGGGCGACCGCGGCCCGGGACGACGCGATTGCACGGGTGCGGTCGATGGGCCTGCCGGTTCGGCGCGATGAGTATTGGAAGTTCACCAATCCCGCCGATCTGGTGGCCCCTGTGGCGCCAGAGGCCGCGCTGTTCGACGCGGAAGAAAAGCCGTTGTTTGGTGAAATTGACCGTCTGCGCATCGTATTTGTGGACGGCGTGTTCGATCCGGACGCCTCAGATGATCTTTCGATGGACGGGGTGGAGATTGAGCGTTTGGCCGATGCAGCGCAGCTCGACATCCACTGGGCGCGCGACGTCTACGGCGTGTTGGAGAGCGCAGGTCAGGATCCGGTGCACCGCCCGCTTGCCGCGTTGAATACAGCGACGGCCACGGATGGCGTGCTGATCCGCGTGACAGGCACAGCGCCGCGGCCTATCGCGTTCATTTATCTGCACCAGGACGTCCGCTCGGACGCAACCCTGCACCATGTGGTAAAGATCGAGACTGGCGGCGATGTGACGATCCTGGAAAACGGACCAGCGGCGGCACGGTTCAACAAGTGCATGGAGATCGATATCGCCGACGGCGGCACCCTGCATCATGTCCGTGCGCAGGGCCGCGACCACGAACGCCGCGCCGTGACCCATATGTTTACGCGCCTCGGCGAGGAAAGCACCTACAAGAGCTTTACCCTTACCGCCAACGGTGTGATGACGCGCAATGAGCAAGTGATTGAGATCACAGGCGATAACGCGGTGGCCCATGTCGCGGGTGCGGCATTGGGTGATGGGGATTTCCATCACGACGACACGGTTTTCGTTACGCATGATGCAGTGAGTTGCGAAAGCCGTCAGGTCTTCAAGAAAGTGCTGCGCAACGGTGCAACAGGCGTGTTCCAGGGCAAGATTCTGGTCAAACCCGACGCTCAGAAAACGGATGGATATCAGATCAGCCAGTCACTGCTTCTGGACGAGGACAGCCAGTTCCTGGCCAAGCCAGAGCTGGAAATCTACGCCGATGATGTGGCCTGCTCCCATGGCTCTACCTCGGGCGCGATTGATGAGACGGCGCTGTTCTACCTGCGCTCTCGCGGGATGCCGCTGGGCGATGCGCAGGATCTGTTGGTTCTGGCCTTCCTCGCCGAGGCAATCGACGAGATCGAGGATGAGACGATCGCCGAAGACATCCGGTCCCGACTTGAAGGCTGGCTGGCGCGTCATCGCAAGTAGGCCATGAGCGTTACCACCGACATCGCCCGCAGCTATACCCGGCCGCGGTCTGTGCTGCGCCGCCGGGTCGCTGGCGGTGTGCGTGAAGACCGTGCGCTGGCGATCCTGCTGGCGGGGTGCCTCATCATGTTCGTGTCGCAATGGCCGCACCTGTCGCGCGCTGCGTTCGAAGATCCTTCGATCCCGCTAGAGGCGCGGCTTGGCGGCGCGTTGATGGGGTGGCTCTTTATCGCACCCCTGGCGCTTTACCTGATCGCGGCAGTGACCCATTTGATAGCCAGGGCGTTCGGTGGCAAAGGCAGCGGGTACGCAACGCGTATGGCCCTGTTCTGGGCGCTGTTGGCGGCAAGCCCCTTGTGGTTGCTGGCGGGTCTTGTGGGCGGTTTCATTGGGCCGGGAATTGCCTTAGACCTCACCGGGCTGGTGGCGGGGGTTGCATTCTTGGGGATTTGGTTGGCAGGTCTCTGGGAAGTACAGAGCAGGAACGGAACCAGCGCATGACGCTTTCTTTCAACCAGTTGCTGGCCATGGTTGGCCGGTCCGTCACGAACCCGCGCGAGGGCGCGGAAGAGGTGCTGGCCCTGGGTGTGCCGCGCGAGGCGCTGTGGCTGATCCTTGCGATTGTCGTCGTTCTGTCGATCGTACTGGCACAGATTACCGTGCTGTTTGCCGGGCCGTCGACCAACGATCTGATGGGGGGATTCCTGCAGAACCCGCTGATCACCGGGTTCATCCAGATGGGCCTGTTGGTCGTGATGATTGTGGCGGTCCACTGGATCGGCCGCGCTTTGGGCGGACGCGGCAGTTTCGAGGAATCGATGCTGCTGATGTCGTGGCTGCAGTTCATTATGGTTTGCCTTCAGGCGCTGCAGACGCTGTCGATCCTGATCCTGCCACCCTTCGCCGGACTGATCGGGATTGCCGCGCTCGTTCTGTTTTTCTGGCTTCTGACCAACTTTATCGCTGTACTGCATGGCTTTGGTTCGCTCGCGCAGGTGTTTATCATGGTGCTGGTCTCGGGCTTTGCCATTGCGTTTCTGTTCTCTCTGGTCTTGACGATTCTGGGCGTAACCATGCCCACGCCAAACGGAGGCATCTGATGTACGACGTTCAAGCCATCCGCCACGACTTTCCGATCCTTTCGCGCGAGGTGAACGGAAAGCCGTTGGTCTATCTTGACAATGGGGCGTCCGCGCAGAAGCCTCAGGCTGTTATCGATGCGGTGACGCAGGCCTATTCGATGGAATACGCCAACGTCCATCGGGGCCTACACTACCTGTCGAACCTCGCGACCGACAAGTACGAAGCTGTGCGCGGCACCATCGCGCGGTTCCTGAACGCGGCGTCCGAAAACGAGATCGTGATGAATTCCGGCACGACCGAGGGGATCAACCTGATCGCCTATGGCTGGGCCATGCCACGGTTTGAACCCGGCGATGAGATCGTGCTCAGCGTGATGGAGCATCACGCCAACATCGTTCCCTGGCACTTCCTGCGCGAACGGCAGGGGGCGGTGCTGAAGTGGGTAGACGTGGATGCCCGAGGCGATCTGGATGCGCAAAAGATCATCGATGCGATCGGGCCGAAGACCAAATTGATCGCCATCACCCATCTGTCGAACGTGCTGGGCACCAAGATCGATATCAAGGCAATCTGCGCGGCCGCGCATGAGCGGGGCGTTGCGGTGATGGTCGATGGCAGCCAGGCGGCGGTGCATATGCCGGTGGATGTCCAGGATCTGGGCTGCGACTTCTACGCGATCACGGGGCACAAGCTCTACGGTCCCTCCGGCTCTGGCGCGATCTACATTCGCCAGGATCGGATGGCCGAGATGCGCCCGTTCATCGGCGGCGGCGACATGATCCGTGAGGTGCATAAGGACGAGATCACCTATGCCGACCCGCCCATGAAGTTCGAGGCGGGAACGCCCGGGATCGTTCAGCAAATCGGCCTGGGGGCAGCGCTTGACTACATGATGGCGCTGGGGATGGACGACATCGCGGCACATGAGGAAACCTTGCGCGACTACGCCCGCACGCGCCTGGATGGCTTGAACTGGTTGAACGTGCAGGGGACTTCGGCAACGAAGGCCGCGATTTTTTCGTTTACGCTGGACGGCGCGGCGCATGCCCATGACATCTCGACCGTGCTCGACAAGAAGGGGGTCGCGGTGCGCGCAGGCCACCATTGCGCCGGACCGCTGATGGATCACCTGGGCGTCAGCGCCACCTGCCGGGCGTCCTTTGGCCTTTACAACACCACCGACGAGGTTGATGTGCTGGTCGACGCGCTGGAGCTGTGCCACGAGCTTTTCGGCTAGGCAAACCGCCCTTGCGGGGGCACACACCCGTCGCTATACGAGCAGCACGCACCCGTAGCTCAGCTGGATAGAGCGCTGCCCTCCGAAGGCAGAGGCCAGAGGTTCGAATCCTCTCGGGTGCGCCAAGCTCACGTTTCAGTTCGACCGGTGCCGCAGCAGGTACGTGTCCATGATCCATCCATGATCCGCGCGCGCTTCAGTTCTCAGGGCAACGATACGGTCTGATACATCTGCCAGCCGCCCCGCGCACAACACCTGCTCTGGCATGCCTAGAAACGCGCCCCACCAGATATCGAACTGGTCGCCGGGCAGGGTCTGAAAACTGCAGTCCCCATCCAGCAGGACCACCATGGTCTCAGCGCCGTCTGGCCAGCCTTCCTCCCGCAACCGCCGCCCGGTTGAGACTGTCACCGCCCCGCCGAGCGTATTGAACGGGATGGCGTGGGCTGCGGTCAGGACCTGAAGCGACGTGATGCCAGGGATCATGCGGATGGTGGGCTTGGGGTTCAGGCGGCGGGCGATGCGAAGGGTGCTGTCGTAAAGTGACGGATCGCCCCAAACGAGCAGTGCAATAGAGCCTTTCGGAGCCTTTGCGATGGCCGTGGTCCAACGATGGGCGATCTCATCGTGCCAGGCCTCGACACGCTCAAGATAGGGAAGGGCGGGGTCGCGTTCGGGGTAGTCGAACGCGACGATTGGGGCGGTGGCGCCGGCCTCCGCGATGATCTGGTGGCGCAACTCGGCAAGATCGGATTTATCGGGGCCTTTGCGGGGAACGAGGATCAAGGCGGCGCTGCGCAGGGCGTCTTGTGCTTCGCGCGTGACATGGGCGGGGTTGCCAGTGCCGACCCCGATCAGCAGCACGTCGGTCACTGCGCTGGTCCATCAGCCAGCGGACCGTAAAGGATCAGAGCGGCCTGGGTGCCAATGCCTGTGGCGAGGTGCGCCGCAAGATCGGACACAGTCATCCGGTGGAGCGTCTGCTCGGGTGTCGACACCGCTTCGGCCAGGATCGCGGGTGTGGCCTGGGGTAAGCCCCGCGCAAACAGGGCTTCGGCGAGCGCGGGAAAGGTGCGTTTCCCCATGAACACAACGGTGCTTGCAGTGGGATCGGCAAGCGCCGTCAGGTCGATATCGCCTGGCAGCGCGCCGGTCACGTCATGGCCGGTCACGAATTGCACGCGCCGCGCGGTCAGGCGCCGGGTTAGCGGAATTCCCGCCGCCGCCGCTGCCGCGCAGGCGGATGGAACGCCGGGCACAATCTCAAACGGGATGTCGTGCGCGCGCAGGGCCGTCAGCTCTTCCTCTAGACGCCCAAACAGGCCGGCATCACCGGATTTCAGGCGCACGATCCGCTGCCCGGTTTCTGCGTACTCCACCAGCAACCGGCTTACGTGATCTTGCCGGGGCGACGGGCGACCCGCCCGCTTGCCAACACCCACAAGGTCCGCACCGGCCCGCGCGTGGGCCAGGATCGGACCAGAGGAGAGATCGTCGAAGAGCACCGCATCGGCCCGCTTCAAACGATCGACGGCCTTCAACGTCAACAACTCGGGGTCGCCGGGGCCAGAGCCCACGAAGCTGACAAACCCGCTCATCGGTCTTCGCCCGCAATCAGGTGGAAGAAGGTGCCGGTGACATGGCCTCGCTGCGATCCGGTCTCGGCCACCGGGCCGCCATCGGCGTCATAGACTGCGGCAAGGGGGGCGTCGGGTTGATCGAGGATGGTGGAGTAGTGGAATTCATGCCCGCGGAGTGCGGCCCCTGCGGCAAAGCCGGGTATCGATGCCTTCAGCACAGCACGGCGGTAGCCCAGGTGAAACTTGCGTTTTTCGTAGCTTGTGACGAGGCCAAGGAGACCAGCCATCTGGTGACGCACGCCCTCTTTGTCGATCAGCGCTTCGCCCAGCGCCATGTAGCCCCCGCATTCGCCGTGGACGGGTTTGGTCTGGGCGTGGGCGGTCAGGCCAGCGCGGAAGGTCTGTGCCGCTGCGAGGGTTCCAGCGTGCAACTCGGGGTAGCCGCCAGGCAACCAGACGAGATCAGCGCTTGGGTCCGGCGCTTCATCGGCCAGGGGTGAGAATGGGAGTATTTCCGCCCCCGCTGCGCGCCAACCCGCCAGAAGGTGCGGGTAGGTGAATGAGAACGCGGCATCGCGGGCCAATCCGATCCGTTGTGCGGGTGGCTGTGGCAGCGTGCCTGAGCCCGTGACCGCACGCCCCAAGGCCGCGGTGCGGATATCGTCCACGTTCACATGTTCGGTCAGGAACGCGGCATATCCCGCGATCGCCGCTTCCAGATCGGGGTGCTCTACCGCTTGGATCAGGCCCAGATGCCGCTCGGGCAGGGTTAGGTCGCCGCGCCGGGGCAGGGCGCCCAGTACGGTCAGGCCTGCGCGTTCCATCCCCAACCGTGTCAAACGCTCATGTCGGGCGCTGGCGACGCGGTTCAGGATCACACCGGCAAAGGGCAGGTCGGGCATATAGGTCTGAAATCCAAGCGCCGTCGCCGCCGCCGATTGCGCCTGACCGCCCACATCAACGACCAGAACCACGGGCCAGCCCATTTGGGCCGCCGTCTCCGCACTGGACCCAAAGCCGGTGCGCCCTTTCGTGGCGACCCCGTCATAGAGCCCCATGGACCCTTCGCCGACCGCGATATCTGCACCTGTCATCCG
>JBCBPV010000036.1:0-34342 GCA_039820585.1 Pseudomonadota bacterium | reverse complement strand
CGGGCATGATGCGTGCTGGATCAACGATGTGGCGCCGACGGCGATGGTGATGTGCCCGTGCGTGGATGGGCTATCCCATAACGAGGCGGAAGAGATCAGCCCGGAATGGGCGCGCGCCGGGGCGGATGTGCTGTTCCACGCGGTGGTGGAGACGGCGGAGATTGTCGACTAGGGCGAGGCCGGGGGCGCTGCCCTTGGACCCCTGGAGCATTGCAACCAAGATGAAAGGCGGCCACCGGTTTGCTGGGGCAGCCGCTTAAGGGAGAACAGAGACATGACCACAGTCATCAAGAACGGCACCGTCGTCACCGCGGACCTGACCTATGAGGCCGATGTGCTGGTTGAGGGCGGCCAGATCACACAGATCGGCCAGGGCTTGACCGGGAACGAGGAACTCGATGCCACCGGCTGTTTTGTCATGCCGGGCGGGATCGACCCGCATACCCATCTTGAGATGCCGTTCATGGGCACCTACTCCTCGGACGATTTTGAAAGCGGGACGCGCGCGGCCCTGTCTGGGGGGACCACGATGGTCGTCGATTTCGCCCTGCCGAGCCCCGGGCAGGGTCTGCACGATGCGCTGGCGATGTGGCACAACAAATCGACCCGGGCGAATTGCGATTACTCCTACCACATGGCGGTGACGTGGTGGGGAGAGCAGGTGTTCAACGACATGGCGAGCGTCATCGAGAAAGAGGGTATCACCACCTTCAAGCACTTCATGGCCTACAAGGGCGCGCTGATGGTGAACGATGATGAGATGTTTGCTTCGTTCAAACGCCTGGCAGAGCTTGGCGGTACCGCGCTGGTCCATGCCGAGAATGGCGATGTGGTGGCCGAATTGCAGGCCAAGCTGATGGCCGAGGGCAATACCGGGCCCGAAGCGCATGCCTATTCGCGGCCCAGCCAGGTTGAGGGCGAGGCCACGAACCGCGCGATCATGATCGCCGATATGGCTGGCGTGCCGCTTTACGTGGTGCATGTGTCCTGCGAGGAAGCGCATGAGGCGATCCGGCGAGCGAAACAGCTGGGTAAGCGCGTCTGGGGGGAGCCGTTGATCCAGCACCTGACGCTCGATGAAAGCGAATACTTCGACAAGGATTGGGACCACGCCGCCCGCCGCGTGATGTCGCCGCCGTTCCGCGACAAGGTGCATCAGGACAGCCTGTGGAACGGTTTGATGTCGGGCTCGCTGTCGGTGGTGGCGACCGATCACTGTGCCTTCACGACCGAGCAGAAGCGGACCGGCGTGGGCGACTTCACCAAGATCCCGAACGGGACCGGCGGGCTGGAGGATCGGATGCCAATGCTTTGGACCAATGGGGTGGGCACCGGGCGGTTGACGCCGAATGAGTTTGTCGCGGTGACATCGACAAACATCGCCAAGATATTGAATTGCTATCCGAAAAAGGGCGCGATCCTGGTGGGCGCAGATGCCGACATCGTGGTCTGGGACCCCGAGAAGGAAAAGACCATAACCGCAAGCGCGCAGCAATCGGCCATCGACTACAACGTGTTCGAAGGCAAGCACGTCAAGGGCCTGCCGCGCTTTACCCTAACCCGGGGCCATGTGGCCGTGCATGACGGTGAGATCCGCACACAGGAGGGCCACGGCAAGTTTGTGCGCCGCCAGCCCAACACGCCGGTGAACAAGGCACTGTCGACCTGGAAGGAGCTGACAGCCCCCCGCCCGGTGGAGCGGACCGGCATCCCGGTCAGCGGGGTCTGACGCGGCATGACGCTGTTTTCTGGGCTATCTGCCTTTCCCGTGACCCCTGCGGATGCGGACGGCCGGGTCGATGTGGATCACCTGCAACGCCTCGTGGCGCGGCTTTGCGCGGCGGATGTGGCCTCGATCGGGGCGATGGGGTCCACCGGAGGCTACGTGTACCTGTCGAACGCCGAGCGGGACCGTGCGGTGGCCGCAGTCGTTGAGGCGGCAGGCCCGGTCCCCGTGCTCGCCGGGATCGGGGCGCTGTGCACGTCGGACGTGCTCCACCACGCCCGCACGGCAGAGGCGGCGGGCGCAGCGGGGGTGCTCTTGGCGCCGGTGTCCTATCTGCCGCTGACCGATGACGAGGTGGTGGGGTTGGCGCGGGAGGTGGCCGGGGCGACTGGCCTGCCGATCTGTATCTACAACAATCCCGCCACCACGCATTTTGACATCTCCGAAGACTTGCTGACCCGTCTGGCCCGGATCCCGACGGTTGCCGCGGTGAAGAACCCACCCCCTCAGGACGGAGCGTTCGCGGCGCAGATCACCCGCCTGCGCGCCCGTCTGCCAGCGGGGTTTTCGGTCGGATACTCCGGCGATGCGGCCATCGCAGGCGCGCTGTCTGCCGGGGCGGACGCCTGGTATTCGGTGCTTGCGGGCACGTGCCCCGGAATCTGCGGGCAGGTGTGGGCCGCCCGTTCCGACGCGGCTGAATTGGCCGCGCTTGAGGGGCGTCTTGCCCCGCTTTGGGCGCTTTTCAACGCCCATGGCAGCATTCGGGTGGTGCACGAGGTGGCTGGCCTGTTGGGTCTTGGGCCAGTCGCGCTGCCGAGGCCATTGCGCCCGCTGCCGGAACCGGTCCGCCTGCAGGTGGCGGCGGCGCTGGACCATGCCGGTCTGATGCAGGGTGAACCCGCATAGTTATGAAAGAGAACGAGAAAATGACGAAAGTGGCCCTTATCACCGCCGGCGGATCCGGCATGGGCGCCGACGCCGCGCGCAAGCTTGCCGAAGATGGGTTTGAGGTGGGCATCCTGTCCTCCTCGGGCAAGGGCGAAGCCTTGGCAGACGACCTGGGCGGGCTGGGGGTGACCGGGTCGAACCGGTCGACCGAGGATCTGCAACGCCTGGTGGACGGCGCGATGGCGCGGTGGGGCCGGATTGACGTTCTGGTCAATTCCGCGGGCCACGGGCCGCGCGCGCCGATCCTCGATCTGACGGATGACGACTGGCATGAGGGGATGGAGGTCTACTTCCTGGGTGCCGTGCGCCCCACACGGCTGGTCGCCCCGATCATGGTGGCGCAAGGCGGCGGTGCGATCATCAACATCTCGACCTTCGCTGCGTTTGAGCCTGATCCGGTGTTCCCGACCTCGGGCGTGCTGCGGGCGGGGCTGGCGGCGTTTTGCAAGCTGTTCTCAGACGCCTATGCCGACAAGAACGTGCGCATGAACAACGTGCTGCCCGGCTTCATCGATAGCAGACCCGAGAAAGAGGAATTTCGCGCCCGCATCCCAATGGAACGCTATGGCAATGTCGCGGAAGTCTCTGCTACCATTGCCTTTCTTGCGGGTGAAGGGGGCGGGTATATCACTGGGCAGAACATCCGCGTCGACGGCGGGATCACGCGCGCGGTATGAGCGGGGGGGCGGTCATAGACGCCAAGGGGCTCGACTTGACGTTCCAGACAGGCGATGGCCCGGTGCAGGCGCTGCGGGATGTGAACCTCTCGGTCGCCAAGGGCGATTTTGTCAGCTTTATCGGGCCTTCGGGCTGCGGCAAGACCACGTTCCTGCGGGTCGTGGCGGCGCTGGAACATCCGACGGGGGGCACGATCACGGTCAATGGCATGACCCCCGATGAGGCCCGGCAAAAGCGCGCCTATGGCTATGTGTTCCAGGCGGCGGGGCTGTATCCGTGGCGCACGATTGGCGGCAATATCCGGCTGCCGCTGGAGATCATGGGGTATTCGAAATCCGACCAGGAAAACCGCGTGAACTCTGTTCTCGAACTTGTTGATCTTGCAGGATTTGAGAAGAAATTCCCCTGGCAGTTGTCCGGTGGCATGCAGCAACGCGCCAGTATCGCCCGGGCCTTGGCGTTCGATGCCGATATCTTGTTGATGGATGAACCGTTTGGCGCGCTGGATGAGATTGTGCGCGACCGGCTGAACGAGGAGCTTTTGGGCCTTTGGGCGCGGACGCAAAAGACCATCGGGTTCGTGACGCACTCGATCCCCGAGGCGGTGTATCTGTCGACCAAGATCGTGGTGATGAGCCCGCGACCGGGCCGGATTACCGATGTGATCGACAGCCCGTTGCCACGGGAACGCCCCCTGGATATTCGCGATACGCCAGAGTTCATCGAGATCGCCCACAGGGTGCGCGAAGGGTTGCGAGCGGGGCATGGCGATGTGGTTTGAGGGCCTGCACAACCTGTACACAAGCCGTACACAACCGGTACACCAAGCGGTGTACACATGAGCGATATTCTGGTCATCCGGAAGGGCCGCCCCGAGGATGCCGCCGCCTGTGCGGCAATTCTCAACCGGTGGATTGATGCAACGCCCTGGATGCCGCGTATCCACCCGACCGAAGATGTGGAGCGTCATTACCGCGAGGATGTGTTTCCCCGCCGGACAGTCTGGGTCGCGGGCACACCGGTGGTTGGGTTTCTGGCGTTTGACCCTGAAAGCGCCGTGATCACCGCGCTCTACGTCGCAACCCCTGGCGCAGGTATCGGGAAGACGCTGATCGATCAAGCGAAAGCAAAAGCATCAGTTCTCACCCTTTGGACCTTTGTTGCAAATACCGGTGCGCGGAGTTTCTACCGACGTGAAGGGTTCGTGCACGCGGAGCGCACCGAAGGCGACAACGAAGAACGCCTGCCCGATATCCGGATGGAGTGGCGGGCGTGAGCGCCGCAGCGACCCACCCCGTCTCCGGGGCAGGCCACCGTCTTCGGTCACGGCCATCGGCTTCCCAGCCTGTGCCGCATCCTGACAATTTGTCGAAAAGTGTTTCTTTGGTCTTAAAATATCCCCGCCGGAGGCACAAAACTCTCTGGTGCGCCAGAAGAGGTTTTTATGCCTCCGGCGGGGATATTTCCCGACCAAAGACGGGGGTGGCGCATGCGTAGGGTGGTGCCGGTGCTGACAGTTGTCACTCTGCTGGTGGCGCTTTGGTATGCGGCGGTGGCGCCCATGAACATCCATGGGGCGGTGGACATCGCCGCGCGGGGCGGCATGGCGGTGACGCCCGAGGAACCGGCGGAGCGGCGGTCCATGGGGGGCTGGGCGTTACTGGTGCAAAACACCGGTGCGGTGCCGCTGACCTATAATCTGGATCGTCCGCAACTGCCCGCGCCGCATCAGGTGGCGGCGGAGTTGTGGGATACGACCGCGATGAAGCGGGTCACCTCAAAACGCAGTCTGATCTATCACGGCTGGATCACGCTGTCGGCGACGCTTTTGGGCTTTGCCATCGGTTCGGTGATGGGGATCGTGCTGGCGGTGGGGATCGTCCACAACCGGGCGATGGATATGAGCGTGATGCCCTGGGCGATTGCCTCGCAAACCATTCCGATCCTGGCGATTGCGCCGATGATTATCGTGGTGCTGAACTCGGTGGGGGTGCAGGGGCTGCTGCCGAAGGCGATGATTTCGGCGTATCTGTCGTTTTTCCCGGTGGTGGTGGGGATGGTCAAGGGGTTGCGGTCGCCTGATGCGATGCAACTTGACCTGTTGCGCACCTATTCGGCCAGTGGCGGGCAGGCGTTTTGGAAGCTGCGGTTGCCGGCTTCGATGCCGTATCTGTTTACCTCGCTGAAGATCGGCATTGCCGCGTCACTGGTGGGCGCGATTGTGGGTGAGTTGCCGACCGGGGCCGCGGGGGGCCTGGGCGCGCGATTGTTGGCCGGCAGCTATTACGGGCAGACGATCCAGATCTGGTCGGCGCTGTTTGGGGCGGCGATCGTGGCGGCGGCTCTGGTGGGGATCATCGGTGTGTTGCAGCGGGTCACGTTGAAGCGCATGGGGATGGCGGAGGGATGAGCGGGTTTTTTGCGCGCTACCCGCTGGACCTTCTGGGCGCGGCTCTGATCGCGTTGGGGTTTGTCGTGGACTGGCGCCTTGGGGTGATCCTGGCGATCTGGTTGCTGGCGTGGCGGGCCAATACCGCTTTGGCCCGCTTTGCCACGCCCGGCACACGCTATCTGGTGCCTGCGGTCTTTGGGGCCACGTTGTTGGCCCTGTGGCAGATCACGGTGCGTCTTTATGATGTGCCGGGGGTGATCCTGCCCGCGCCCACCGATATCGCCGCGCGGTTTGCGGTGTCGACCGATATCCTTTGGGCCGATTTCGTGCAGACCTTCGTGAAGGGGGCGTTGTCGGGCTATGCGATCGGCTGCGCTGCCGCCTTTGCCACGGCGATCGTCATCGACCGCACGCCGTTCTTGCGGCAGGGCCTTTTGCCGGTGGGCAATTTCATCGCGGCGCTGCCGATTGTGGGCACGGCGCCCATCCTGGTGATGTGGTTCGGGTTCGACTGGCAATCGAAGGCTGCTGTGGTCGTGGTGATGGTGTTTTTCCCGGTTCTGGTGAACACGGTGCAGGGCCTGGCCGAGGCGTCGGCCATGCAGAAGGACCTGATGCGCACCTATGCGGCGGGCTATTGGCAGACGCTGATCAAGCTGCGCCTGCCCGCAGCGCTGCCCTTTGTTTTCAACGGGCTGAAAATTGCGTCAACGCTGGCGCTGATCGGGGCGATTGTTGCCGAGTTTTTCGGCTCACCCGTCGTTGGGATGGGCTTTCGCATATCGACCTCGGTGGGGCAGCTTGCACTCGACATGGTTTGGGCCGAGATTACCGTCGCTGCGTTGGCGGGAAGTTTGTTTTACGGGGCTGTGGCCCTGATCGAACGGTGGATGACGTTCTGGCATCCGTCGCAACGCTAGGGACAAAACCAGACGGGGAGAAAGACTATGAAACATCTATTGGCAGGCGCTGCGGCGCTGGGATTGAGTGTGGGCGTGGCCCAGGCGGCTGATGAGGTGACGCTGCAGTTGCAGTGGGTCACCCAGGCGCAGTTCGCGGGCTATTATGTGGCGCTCGATCAGGGGTTCTATACCGAAGAAGACCTGGACGTGACGATCAACGCCGGTGGCCCGGATATCGCGCCGCCGCAGGTTCTGGCCGGGGGCGGGGCCGATGTGATGCTGAACTGGATGCCGTCGGCCCTGGCCGCGCGCGAGCGGGGCTTGCCGGTGGTGAACATCGCGCAGCCGTTCAAATCCTCGGGTCTGATGCTGACCTGCTGGAAAGACACCGGGATCACCGGGCCGCAGGACTTCAAGGGCCGCACGATTGGGGTCTGGTTCTTTGGCAACGAGTATCCGTTCCTGAGCTGGATGAGCCAGGAGGGCATTTCCACCGATGGGGGTGAGGATGGCGTGACGATCCTGAAGCAGGGCTTCAACGTTGATCCGCTGCTCCAGCGGCAGGCCGATTGCATTTCGACCATGACCTATAACGAATACTGGCAGGTGATCGATGCGGGCGTCAGCCCCGATGAGCTGATCACGTTCAAGTATGAGGATATGGGCGTCGCGACGCTGGAAGACGGCATGTATGTGCTGGAAGAGAACCTGGAAGATCCCGCGTTCGTCGACAAGATGGAGCGGTTTGTGCGCGCCTCGATGCGTGGGTGGAAATGGGCCGAGGAGAACCCCGAAGAGGCGGCGATGATCGTGCTGGAATATGACGACACCGGCGCGCAGACCGAAGAGCATCAGAAGCGGATGATGGGCGAGATTGCCAAATTGACCGCGGGCTCGACGGGGATGCTGGATCCGGCGGATTTTGAGCGGACGGTGGCGACGCTGCTTGCCGGCGGGTCGGACCCTGTGATCACGGAAGTGCCCGAGGGGGCGTGGACGCATGCAATTACGGATGCGGCGTTGAACTGAGCAGCGTGATGGCGTTTGGAGAAGGGTCCCGCGGAGGCGGGGCCCTTTTTTGTGGGGGGGTGTTGGGAGAGGTGTTGAGTGGCGGGTTTGAGCCCAGACCTACATCATTGTTGCGGTGCCGCGAATGTTCGGTTTGCCAAGGCTGAGGTCTGTCATTCCTGAGGACGATGTCACGTCAATAAATTGAATGACCCGCCATGCAAGGGCGCTCTGCGACAGCGCTCAGGACGATCGTCGTGCGAACGCGGGTGACCGATTGGACCGGGTTGATCTGGGTTTCGATGATTTCGTTAAGCTCATCAGTCCCAGAGGCGCGGATCTTCAGCAGGTAGCAGTCGTCGCCCGCGATCTTGTGCAGCTCCTCCAACCCGGTCACGCCCGACAAGGCGGCGGCGGTGTCAAAACCGAGGCTCGGCTTGGCGTCGGTGACAAAGACAAAAGCCAAAAGTGGTTTCCCAAGCGCATGGGGGTTCAACCGCACTTCGTAACCGTGAATCACGCCATGTGCTTCCAGCCTGCGCACACGCTCTGAAATGGCCGAGGGGGCCAACCCCACCTGTCGGGCGATATCTGCTTTGGAAATCGCAGCGTCTTCCAGAAGAAGCGACAGAATCTGTTTATCTTTTGCGTCGATCATGCGGTCGTTGTATCAAAACGCAATAGAATCGTCTACGATTTAGGCTTATTGGATACGAAAAGCCTGTTGGAGACCGCAAATGCAAGCCGGGACCCTTGATCTGACCTTTGCAGAGGGCACGGTCCGTTTGGCGTATCTGCATCGCGCAGGCACGCGGCCACCCTTGGTGTGCCTGCATGGCTTTGGTTCGACAAAGGAAGACTACGCCGATCTGTCGATGCGCCCCGAATTTCGAGATCGCAGTCTTGTCTTTTGGGATGCCCCCGGCTGCGGCGCGTCGCAGCTCAGCACGCCTCACGCGTTGTCGATCCCGTTTCTGGTGAAGGTCGCGCTGGCCGCCTGCGATGCCCTTGGTATCGACCGCTTCCACATGTCCGGGCATTCGATGGGGGGCCTCACTGCGCTTCTTCTGGCGCATGAACAGCCGGATCGGATCCGGAGCTTCATGAACATCGAAGGCAATATCGCGCCAGAGGATTGTTTCCTGTCGCGCCAGATCGTCGAACACGCTGCCGACACGCCCGCAGGCTTTGCCAAAGGGTTTATCGACCGAGTGCGGCGTCGCGCGGAATATGGCTCTGGCCTTTATGCGGCGGGTTTGCCCGTCAAGGTGCGCGACACGTCGTTTGAGCCCATCTTCACCTCCATGGTGGGCCTGTCCGACGATGCGCCATTGATGGAGATGTTCACCGGTCTGCCCTGTCCGCGCGCCTTCATTTATGGCGAACAAAACCGCCATCTTTCCTATCTCGGGGACCTGCCCGCGACGGGCGTCGAGGTGATCGAGATCCCGCATTCCGGGCATTTTCCGATGTATTCCAACCCGCCCGCGCTTTGGGGCGCGATGGCGGATTTTCTTGAAAGGCTTGATCCCCGCCCATGACCCCTAATGAGTTCGCAGCTTTTCCAACGGGCAATCTCTGCAACGCCGATCCGCGCGTGCGTGCGATCGCGCCCGCGATCAAGCCGTTGATCCCCGGCAAACGTATCGCTGGTCGTGCCCGTACCGCGCGGATCACACCTGGCCAGAATGGCGCGATCCATCGCGCGGTCCATCACGCCACAGCCGGAGACATCCTTGTCGTGGATGGTGGCGGCTCTGAGCGGTTCGGCCCGTTCGGAGACCTGCTCGCGGATGGGTGCCTGGCCAAGGGCATGGTCGGCGCCGTCTTTGATTGCACGATACGCGACAGCACCGATATCGCGGCGCTGGGATTTCAGGTGTTCTGCCGGGGCTTTCATCCTGAAGCGACCGCCAAGACGGACCGTGGCGACACGGACGTCGCGGTCGTTCTTGGCGGGGTCACTGTCCATCCCGGTGATATCGTTGTGGGCGACGATGATGGCGTCGTCGTGATCCCCGTCGATGCGGCTGAAGAAGTGCTGACCAAGGTGGCCGCTGTCGCCGCCCGCGAGGAGGCCATCCGCGCGCGCATTCACGCTGGCGAAACCACTTTGGATATTTTTGAACTCGCCCCATAGGCGCGACAAAAAAGACAGGAGGATACGATGGACAGACCCGACACTTTCTTCAATTTCGCTGACCTGAGCGAGGGCATCGCCCGCACATTGGCGGAGGGCATTGAAACCCGCGTTTTCCCTGGCGAGCAGGCGATGTTTTCCGTCGTCAGCTTTGAGCCCGAAAGCGAAGGATCGATCCACGCGCACACCGAGGAGCAATGGGGTGTGCTGCTTGAGGGCAGCGGCACCCGCATCCAGGACGGTGTGGACGTGCCGGTTGGCCCGGGCGACTTCTGGCGCACACCGGGCGGCGTCGAACACGGCTTCAAGGCGGGCCCGGACGGCGCGAAGGTGCTCGATGTTTTCGCCCCACCGCGCGAAGCCTATCGCAAGGCAGGCGCGGGGTTTGCTGCCTAGGTTCGGCTCCGGCGGAACCCCTGTTTTCGGAACCGGACATCAAGGTTTCCATGACGAAAGGCAGCAAAGTCCCGCAATCCGCACTTCTTGGTATCGCGGGGTCATAGAAGCCCCGCCACCCCTCAAAACCCCGGGCGCACCGCCTCTGCCGCCCTGAGCTCTGCCTCTTCGCGCAACTCGGCTGCGATGTCGGGGTTGTCGCGCTCCCACGCTTTCCATTGCGCGTAGGCCGAGGATTGCAGGCGCCGCAGGTCGGGGTCGCCGAATTCGGCGGTGCCCAGGTCCGGCTCGAACTGTGATTTCAGATCGTGCCAGTTGTGCAGGCAGACCTTCACCTCGCGGTCGGTGAGCGGGCGCAGCTCTGTCACTGCGTTGCAGATGGCGTGGGTCAGGGCGAGGGCGAGGAGGTCCGGCATAGCCGCACTGTGCCCGATGGCGGGCGGTCTGGATAGCCGGCGCGATGTCACGTGTTATTGTGCGCCTCAGGGGGCATCGGGCACGAAGAGGTTGCCTTGCGCATATCCTGCCAGCGCCTCCATCGTCCAGTCGAGATGGGCGTCCATGATCGCCATTTCGTCTTCGGTAAAGGCCTCGGGCCGCAGGTATTTTTCGACATAGGCCGGATCGGGGGCCAGTTCGGGGAGGGGGTGATCGTTGAACGCGCCGGGAAACGCCTTCACGATCCGGGCGAGGGTGGCGGCGGGGGAGAGAAGCAGGTCTTCATAGTTCACGTAAGCCACGTTGTGGACGTGGTGGGCGAGCGCTTCCCATTGCTGGATCTTGTGTTTGCGCAGCTCAAACAGCGTCAGACGCTCACCGGTTTGCGGGTGGACATCGGGGATGTCGTTGCCGTGGATGTCGCGCCCGTGCAGCCGGATGTCGGGCAGATCGGCAATGGTCTTGCCCTCAAGATCGGCGCGGAAGTGATAGGGTTTGGCCAGCATCGAGCGGATCCAGGTGTAGGGGTTTTTGTAGATCACCAGAAACAGCGTCTGGTGCTGGACGCGGGCGATGCGGTCGAGCTTGGGGTAATAGTGCTTGTAGCCGATCTTGCGGGTCTTGTTGGTGGGATCGGCCCGGCTGGAATAGGCGCCCAGGATCTTGTCGGGGTCGCGCGCGATCTGGGACACCAGCGCCTTGAGATGCTTGGTGCCGCTGCTGCGCTCGCCGTAGATCTGGATGAATTTGAGCCCGCCATTGGCCAGGCGCAACTGGGGTGTACGGGGGACGACCTCGGGGTAGAGGATGCGGCGCCCGGCATGGCGGGCGACGTAGGCCGCGATATCGTCAAAGCCGGTTTTTACCGCGTCGAACTGTTTGCACTGGTCGCGCTTTTTCTGGTGGAGCTCGAGGATGTCATCGGTGAGGTGGGTGCGCCCGCGCTTTTCGATCTGTTCGATATGGGCGTCGTTGGGGATGTCGATCAGCAGGTGGTGAAACCCCATCGACAGGCGGTCGGCGAACCATTGGTAGATGGATGGCTTGCCCTTTGGCGGGGGTGTGGGCAGGGCGCCGCCGGTGGCCACGAGGATGCGCGGGCTGGCCCCGTGTTCCGGGATCGGGCCGGTGCGCGTGGCCAGTTGCTGGATCAGGTGGTCGACGCAGAGTTGGGCCTTGCGGGACAGTTTGTGGGTGAGCGTGGTCAGGCTGTCCAGATCACGCTGGGTGGCGCCGGGGATCGCCTGTTGCAGGTGGGTGAGGTCAAGCGCGACGGGCCGGTCATCCCAATAGGCGCAATCGTCCATCTCGATCCCGTCGATGGCGATTCCGGTTTCCGACAGGCGCCGCATGACCGAGGATTTTCCGGTGCACGACCCGCCGTGCAGGATAAACGCCCGCGTCTCTCGCGGGTCGGGGCGGGCATAGTCGCCGGGGCGATAGCCGATGGCTTTTTCGGTCGGCCAGTCGAGGGTGTTGTCCAGCACGGCTTGCGCATCATCGGCAAAGCGCTTGGGGCGGTTCAGCTCGCGGATCAGGTGTTTGTAGGGCGCGCGGTCAAGGTTGAGGTCCTTGTTGAAGGCCGAGCCATAGGCCACGGCAAGACGGGTGATCGTTCCCTGGGGGTCGCCCACCAGCTCTTCCAGCGAGACATAGGCCACGTTGTCGACCCGGTCCTTGAGCGCCTCGAAGTGTTCGATTTTCTTTCGGCGCAGTTCAAACAGGGTCATCTGCTCGCCGGTGTCTGGATCGAATTCGTTCTTGGTGTCCTTGCCGTTGATGTGGCCCGCCAGAAGCGTGCTGGGCAGGTCGGCCACCGTGCATCCGGCCAGCGAGCGTTCCAGCGCATAGGGCCGGTCCATCATCGCGCGGATCCAGGTGTAGGGGTTGCGGTAGATGACGACGAACAGGGTTTGGGGTTGGCGACCGTCCTGGAACTTGTCCCAGTTCAGGAACCAGTGCTTGTAGCCGAAGACACCGGTGCCAAGCGGCGTCGTTTCGCTTTCGCGCAGGCCCATCAGGTGATCGGGCGCCACCATGTTGTCTTGCAGGATCTTGGCGAGATAGGTCGTGGCGCTGTTACGCTCACCGTATATCTGTATGTAACGAAGCGGCGTTTCGCCGCGCACATATATCCGCATAGCCGCCTCTAGGTGCGTCGAAGCACACTAAAGCAGCGGGCAGGGTGCTGCAAATCAGGCGGCGCGAAATCGCCGTTTTGGTGGAAGATCAGCCTGCTGCGAGCTGATTGTGCTTGCGGGCCATGAACTCTTTCGCGGTCTCGACGGCGACGGCGGCATCGCGGCAATAGGCGTCGGCGCCGATGGCCTTGCCAAACTCTTCGTTCAGGGGCGCGCCGCCCACCAGCACGGTGTAGTCGTCGCGAATGCCCTTTTCGACCATCGTGTCGATGACGACCTTCATATAGGGCATCGTGGTGGTCAAAAGCGCGGACATGCCCAGGATGTCGGGCTGTTCTGTTTCCAGCGCTTCGAGGTATTTCTCAACCGGGTTGTTGATGCCCAGATCGACCACTTCAAACCCGGCGCCTTCCATCATCATCGACACGAGGTTCTTGCCGATATCGTGGATGTCGCCTTTGACGGTGCCGATCACCATTTTTCCGACGCGTGGGGCGCCGGTTTCAGCGAGCAGGGGCTTTAGGATGAACATCCCGCCCTTCATCGCGTTTGCGGCCAACAGCACTTCGGGCACGAACAGGATGCCGTCGCGAAAGTCGTCGCCGACGATCTTCATGCCGCCCACCAGCGCCTCGGTCAGAATTTTGTAGGGGGCCCATCCGCGTTCCAAGAGGATGTTGACGCCTTCCTCGATCTCTTCCTTCAGACCATCGTAGAGGTCGTCGAACATCTGCTGGACGAGTTCATCGTCGGGCAGATCAGAAAGGATGATATCGTCTGCGTCGTCGGACATCTCTGCGCTCCTGCCGGTGGCACGGGACCTTGTTGGTATGTTGATGGATAGAATGTCGCAAGGGGAGTTGGCCGATTGCGACAAAGAGCATGTCGCAACCGACCGATTGGTGGATAATGCCGTGATGTGGCGGGAAAAACCGCGATCTGGGACCATGGGGGCTTGGCAAATGTTCCTTTTTTGTTCTAAACTCGCCGCATGCTGCAGGAAGATGGGTTTACGCCGCCGGAGGCGCGGCGCGGGCGCGGGGCGCTGAGCAATCGTGTGGGCCGGTATGAGGGGCAGACGCGCGCGCCGGTGGATGATGGCTGGCCGGCAGAGGACACGCCGCCGCCCCTGCGCACCGAGGTGACGGTGGAACGTCCGCGCACGGTCATCACGCGCAACACCTCGCCGGATCTGAGCTTTGATCGCTCGATCAATCCCTATCGGGGATGTGAGCACGGGTGCGTTTACTGTTTTGCCCGGCCGAGCCATGCGTGGTTAGGATTATCGCCGGGCCTTGATTTCGAGACCAAGCTGGTGGCCCGGCCCGAAGCGCCAGAGGTCTTGGCGCGCGAGTTGCGCAAGGCCAGCTACCGCCCGGATGTGATCGCGATTGGCACCAACACCGATCCCTATCAGCCGATTGAGGCGCGCTATGGCATCATGCGGCGGATACTGGAGGTGTTGTGGGCGCATCGGCATCCGGTGGCGATTGTCACCAAGGGCACGCTGATCGAGCGGGATCTGGATATTCTGGGCGAGATGGCGGGGCAGGGGCTGGCCCGCGTCGGCATCTCGGTCACAACGCTGGACCCGGCGGTGTCGCGCGCGATGGAGCCGCGGGTGCCGCATCCCGCCCGGCGGTTGCAGACGATCCGGCGGTTGACGGAGGCGGGGGTTCCGGTGCGGGTGATGCCATCGCCCGTGGTGCCGGGGCTGACCGACCATGAGCTGGAGCGGATCCTGGAGGCGGGGGGCGAGGCCGGGGCGGTTGCGGCCAGTTGGGTGATGCTGCGGCTGCCGCTGGAGGTGGCGCCGCTGTTTCGTGAGTGGCTGGTCGAGGCGTTTCCCAACCGCGCGGCACGGGTGATGAACCGGGTGCGCGAGATGCATGGCGGGCGGGATTATGACCCCGAATGGGGCAAGCGGATGCGCGGGGAGGGGGCCTTTGCGCAGATCGTGGCGCATCGGTTCAAGATTGCGGTGCGGCGGTTGGGGCTGGTGGAGGAGTTGCCGGCGCTGCGCACGGATTTGTTTCGGGTGCCGCCGAGGGCGGGGGATCAGTTGGAGTTGTTTTAGCCAAGTCCTTTCGAAAGGACTTGCAAATGCCTTCGACGGCATTTGTTAGCGGAGCATGAGGACGGGTTCGCGGTTGCAGAAGATGACGGTTTGACCGGCGTTCTCGACCGCGCGAAAGCCGCGTCGGTTAAGCTCTGCAATGAAGCGGTCGCGTCCGATGATGCGGTCTATGTCGGCTGATTTGCGGCCCGCGCCGCCGGCGACGGCGGCGCGGGCCGCAAAGATGTGGTCCATCCATATATCGGGGTGGATCGTGGCGGGCAGGCGGGTCATGCGGTGAAACTGGCGCAGGCACGGTTAACAGCCGCCTAACGCCTCACCCCCGCGTGCGGCGGCGCCTTGGGCGCGGGGCCGGGGTGGCGCCGTCTGTGCCATCGGAGGTGGATGAGAACGCGCCAAGCGCCGTGGTGATCGCATCCAGCGTCGGCCGCGGCCCGGTGGGCCGGGTTTCCAGCGCGGCGCGCATCTTTGCGAGATGCGCGGGCGTCGTGCCACAGCACCCGCCGATGATCTTCGCCCCGCAATCGCGGGCCAGGACCGCGTAATCGGCCATCAGCTCGGGCGTGCCGTCATAGTGGATATGACCATCGTGGTATTTCGGGATGCCCGCGTTGCCCTTGGCGACAACGGGGCGTTCAGTGCCCTGCGCGGCAAAGCCCAGCACGGTGCGCAACAGGTCCGACGCGCCGACCCCGCAATTGGCGCCAAAGGCCAGCGGCGCATGGTCGAGCTTTTCGACCATCGTGGCCATCGCGGCAGAGGTCATGCCCATCATCGTGCGGCCAGCGGTGTCAAAGCTCATCGTGCCGCACCAGGGCATGCCTGCAAGGGCCGCAGCCTCGGCGGCGGCCTTGTATTCCTCGGGCGCGCTGATGGTTTCGACCCACAGGACGTCGGCGCCGCCTTCTTTCAGACCCTCGGCCTGTTCGTGGAACATCTCAACCGCCAGCTCATGGGTCAGCGCGCCCATGGGGGCCATGATCTCCCCCGTTGGGCCGACTGAGCCCGCCACGATTACCGGATGATCGGCGGCATCGGCGAGCTCGCGCCCGATCTCGGCACCTGCGCGGTTCAACTCGCGCACGCGGGACTGGCCGTCATGGAGTGCGAGGCGGGAGGCGTTGCCGCCGAACGTGTTGGTCAGAAACAGGTCCGACCCGGCATCAATCGCGCCGCCATAGAGCGCGCGGATGTCATCCGGGCGGTCGACATTCCAGAACTCGGGCGCGTCGCCAGAGGCGAGCCCCATGTTGAACAGATTGGTGCCCGTGGCCCCATCGGCCAAAATCCAGTCTCGTTCAGCAAGCAGGGATGACAGCGCGTCGGGCATGGGTGTCCTGTTCAATCAAAAACGGGCCACTGCAATCGCTGCGGCCCAGTCTGTGTCACCAGATGCCATAGCAGGCGCCGGGGTGCAAATGCAGGATCATCATCAAGATGATGAAAAGGCTTCAGGCCTAGCTGCCTGCCTCGCTCATGATCTGAGCCTTGGCGACGGCCACAAGCTCGGCCCGTTTGGCGCGGATCTCATCGGGGTTGGACTTGTCGCCCAGATCGCCAGCGACCTTGCGGACCACGTCTTCGTGGCCCGCCTCTTCGAAATCGGCCTTCACCACATCCTTGGCGTAGCTGTCGGCGGCCGCGCCATCGAGGTTCAGAAGCTCTGCCGCCCAAAGCCCCAGCAGTTTGTTGGTGCGGGCTTCGGCCTTGAACTGCATCTCGGCATCATGGGCGAACTTGTTCTCAAAGGCGCTTTCGCGTTCGTCAAAGGTGCTCACGCTATGGGTCTCCCGGCGTTGGACTGGCGTTTTTCGATATATGGCGGCACGCGCCCAAAGCTGCAAGTGCGGGAGGCGGGCCAAAGGGCTGTGGGCCCATGGCTCCGTGCTTGTCGGGGCGGGGGAGATGGCCTAAGAGACGGTGGTCGCGCGCCAGACCTCCGTCCCGGCGCGCATGGTCCATTGGAGAGTTCATGGCACGGCGCAAGAAGGTTTACGAGGGCAAGGCAAAAATCCTGTATGAAGGCCCCGAGCCCGGCACGCTGGTGCAGTATTTCAAGGACGATGCCACCGCCTATAACGCCCAGAAAAAGGACGTGATCGACGGCAAGGGGGTGCTGAACAACCGCTTGAGCGAGTTTTTCATGAAGGGTCTGGGCCAGATCGGTGTGCCCACCCATTTCATCAAGCGCATCAACATGCGCGAACAGCTGATCCGATCGGTGGAGATCATTCCGCTGGAAGTGATCGTGCGCAACTATGCCGCCGGGTCGATGACCGAGCGGTTGGGGATTGCCGAGGGCACCGCCCTGCCGCGCCCGATTGTGGAGTTTTGCCTGAAGGACGATGCCTTGGGCGATCCGCTTGTCAGTGAAGAGCATGTCATCGCTTTTGGCTGGGCCAGTCAGCAGGATCTGGATGACATGGTGGCGCTGGCTTTGCGGGTGAATGACTTTTTGTCGGGCTGTATGCTGGCCGTGGGCATCAAGCTGGTGGATTTCAAGATCGAGATCGGGCGGATCTGGGATGGCGACTATCAGCGTTTGATCATCGCCGATGAGATCAGTCCTGATTCCTGCCGGTTGTGGGATATCGAGACCGGTCAGAAGCTGGACAAGGATGTATTCCGGCGCGATCTGGGATCCCTGAACGACGCCTATACCGAGGTCGCGCGGCGGCTGGGGGTGTTGCCGTCGAATGTGACGCATACGACGAAGCCCACGTTGATCAACTGAGGTCGCCTGGCCGTGGCGTTGGGATTCGCGTATTTTTGACAAGAAGAAGCGGGGGATGAGCGCTTGAAGGCACGGGTGCATGTAATGCTGAAGAACGGGGTTCTTGATCCTCAGGGGGAAGCGGTGCGCCATGCGCTGGGCACGCTTGGGTTTGAGGGGGTCAACGGGGTGCGTCAGGGCAAGGTGATCGAGCTGGATCTGGCCGAGGGCACCAGTGAGGCGGTCGTGGCGGAGATGTGTGAAAAGCTGCTCGCCAATACGGTGATCGAGAGCTACCGGGTGGAGATGCTGTGATGCGTGCGGCGGTGCTGCGGGCGTATAACGAAGACCTGTCGTTGGAGGATGTGGATGAGCCGAACTGCCCCGAAGACGGGGTGGTTTTGCGGGTGCTGGCCTGTGGTGTGTGTCGGTCGGATTGGCATGGCTGGGTCGGAGAGCATCCGCGGGTGAAGCCCGGCCAGATCGGCGGGCATGAGTATTGCGGCGAGGTGATCGAGGCGGGGGCGCGGGCCACCTATGCGATGGGTGACGTGCTGGTGGCGCCGTTTATCCTGGCCTGCGGGGCCTGTCCGTCGTGTCAGTCGGGGCATGGGAATACCTGCCCGAACCAGCGGTTGCCGGGATTTGTCGAGCCGGGGGCGTTTGCGGAATATGTCGCGGTGCCGTTTGACCATAACCTTGCGCGCCTGCCTGAGAGCCTGTCGCCGACGGTTGCGGCCGGGCTGGGGTGTCGGGTGACCACGGCGTGGCATGCGTTGACCGGGCGGGCGGCGTTGCAGCCGGGGGAGTGGATGGCGGTGCATGGGACGGGGGGCATTGGTCTGGCCTGTCTGATCCTGGGTCGCGCGATGGGTGCGCGGGTGGTTGTGGTGGATGTGGTTGATGAGAAGTTGCGCTATGCCATGGGCTTGGGCGCGGAAGCTGCGGTGAATGCGCGGGAGGGGGAGACCGCCGCGCAAATCCGCGAGATCACCGGTGGCGGGGCGCATGTGAGCATTGGGGCGCTGGGGATACCGGAGACGACCAATGCCTCGATCGAGTGTTTGCGGCCCCTGGGGCGGCATGTGCAGGTGGGGATGCCGGTGGGCCATACCGCGCGGATGGAGATCAATATGAGCGCGGTGTATCAGGGAAACCTGGCGCTGTTTGGAACGCGGGGGATGCCGTCGTGGAAGTATCCCTCGCTCTTGGGCCTGATCGAGAGCGGGCGGTTGGATATGACGCCGATGATCGCGCGGGAGATCGGGTTGTCGGGTGTGTCGGATGAGTTGCGGGCGTTCAATGGGCCGACCCCGCCGGGTGTGGCGGTGGTGACGGAGTTTCGGGCTTAGCCGCGCAGGTCAATCCCACAGCAGGCGCGCAGGGCCGGATCGCCCGCGCAGCAATCATTCATCAGGTAGTCGATCAGTGCGCCGATGCGCTGATACGCGATGCGATAGCGGATTTCGCGGGCGTGGCGGGTGGAGGTCACGAGACCGGCCTCTGACAGGGCGGCCAGGTGGAAGGAGGCTTGCGAGGGGCTGGCCCCGATGTCGCGCGCGATGGCGCCCGCAGCCAACCCGCTGGGCCCGGCGCGCACGAGGGCGCGGATCGTGGCAAGCCGCGCGGGGTTGGCGAGGGCCGACAGGGTGGCGAGGGCTTCGGGGTCTTTCATATTTCAATTTCTCTTGAAATGAAGCTGTGTCGGCTGTATTGATATTTCAAGTGAACTTGAAATGAAAGGGATCTTGATGACGCTTTCTGATCTGTTGGACGATCTAGCAGGCTTACCGGGCAGCATGCCCGTTGTCTTTGCGACTGGCGATGGGCCGATCGCGCCGGGCTATCATGTGACCGAGTTGCGGCGCGTTGAGGCCACGGGGATTGATTGCTGGGGCGTCACTGGCGCATGGCGCGAGGCGGTTTTGCAGCTGCTCGATGGGGCGGGGGGGCACCATATGACCGTTGGCAAATTCCGCGGGATCCTGGCGATGTCGCTGGAGCGGCTGGATGGGCTGGCGGCGGCGCCCCTGCGGGTGGAGTTTGGCCATGCCAATGCGGGGCTTGGGATGTTTTCGGTCGGTGGTGTTGAAGCGGGGGATAGCGCAGTGACCATCGCGCTGGTGCCCGAGACGGCGGTGTGCAAGCCGGCGCTGCGGGGTGCCGCGACAGGGGTCAGCAGTTGTTGTGGTTCGGGGCAGGTGCGCGTCGCCTGCTGCGCGTGAGGGCGCGGTTTCCGCTGGCCTTTGGCCCAGGCTTTGGGCATACCACAGCCCATGAAAGCCGCTGTTCTCGTCTTCCCCGGATCGAACTGTGACCGTGACCTGGCCGTGGCGTTTGCCGCGGCTGGCATGGATGTGTCGATGGTCTGGCACAAGGACACGCAGCTGCCCGATGGCGTGGACGTGGTGGGCGTGCCGGGCGGGTTTTCCTATGGTGATTACCTGCGCTGCGGCGCGATTGCGGCACAGTCGCCGATCATTGGGGCGCTGAAGCACCATGCAGAGCGGGGTGGCTTCGTTCTGGGCGTGTGCAACGGGTTTCAGGTACTGACCGAGACCGGGTTGTTGCCGGGGGCGTTGATGCGGAACGCGGCGTTGAAATTCGTGTGCCGGACCGTGCCGCTGACGGTTGAGACGACCGATAGCGCCTTTACCGCCGGGTACGAGGCGGGACAGGAGATTGCGATCCCTGTGGCGCATCATGACGGGAACTATGTGGCCGACGCCGATACGCTGGCCGCGCTGAAGGCCGAGGATCGGATTGCGCTGCGCTACGGCGCGCCGGTGAACGGGGCGCAGGATAATATTGCCGGGATCCTGTCGGCGAACCGGCGGGTGCTGGGGCTGATGCCGCATCCGGAGCGGGCGTGTGACCCGGTGCATCCGTCGACTGATGGCGCGCAGATGTTTCACAGCCTCGTAGGGGCGCTTGCGCCTGCTTGAGCGGCGCGGCGTTGCACAGTATCTTGTGGTCATGACAGTGGCGACCCCAGCCAAGGGCGATGTACAGCCCGGCGCAATCTGGCGCATCCGGATTGTCTTCATCGTTTTCATCGCAATTGCGGTGTCGGTGGTGTGGGTCACGAACTTCTTTCTGACCGCCAGATTCACCGAGACCACGCGCAACGAGGCCGAGGTGCGGGTGGCGCTGTATACCGGGAATCTGTTGACCGAATTGCAGCGGAATGCAGTTGTGCCGTTGTTGCTGGCCCGTGATCCGACATTGATCGGGGCCCTGACCTCTGATGATTTTTCGCAGTCCTCGACCCGGTTGATCGATTACCGGGATGAGATTGGGGCGGCTGAGATTGTGCTTCTGGATTCCGAAGGGCGCACCGTGGCGGCGACAGAGCGCAACCAGTTGGGCAGTGCGCAGCGCAATACACCGTTTTTTGTCAGTGCCTTACGGTCCAATGATACAGTGTTTACGACGACGCAGGCCGATAGTGGACGCTTCGATTTTTCCTTCTCGCGCAAGATCGAGATCAACGGCGATGTGATCGGCGTGATCGTTGTGCGCGTGGATCTGGCCAAGCTGGAGCGGGCATGGACCGGGTTTTCAGATGCGGTGATGGTGACGAATTCCGCGGGCCAGATCATCCTGTCCACCGAAAGCCGCTGGCGGGGCCGGACCGAGGATGAGGCGCTTTCGGCCCGGTCTGCGCCCACGGCCATTCAGCGCGCGGTGGAGGTGACGGCGGATTGGACCGCTCTGCCGGTGGACAGCTTCCTGCGCGCCGATGCGGTTCTGCGGCAAGAGGCGCTGGTGGGGTTCCAGGGCTGGCGCATGACGTCGTTCACCACCTACGCCAGTGTGCGCGAGCGGGTGAACACCGTGATTGCCTTGGAAATCATGGGGTTCTCGATTCTTCTTGCAGCGGCGTTCTACATTGTGAGCCGCCGGGCCCAGACGCGATCGGTGGTCTATCAGCAGGAATCGGCAGAGCTTCGCCAGCTTAACGAAGCGCTACAGCGGGAAATTGCCGAGCGTGAGAAGGCTGAAAAGAGCCTCGAAGTGGCCGAGCAAACGCTGCAGCAAAGCTCCAAATTGGCGATCCTGGGCGAGATGTCGGCGGGCGTCAGTCATGAGTTGAATCAGCCGCTGGCCGCGATGAAGACCTATCTGGCCGGGGCGAAGCTTTTGCTGCACCGCAATCGGCCGGATGAGGCGCTGAGTTCCTTCCAGCGGATCGACGATCTGATCGAGCGGATGGGCGCGATCACGCGGCAATTGAAAAGCTATGCCCGCAAGGGTGGCGAAGAGTTTGAGCCAATAGATGCAAGGGCTTCGGTGTCCTCGGCGTTGGAGATGATGGAGCCGCAGCTCAAGCGCGGCAATATCGAGATCACCCGCACCTTGCCGCGCGAACCGGTGATCGTTCTGGCCGACAGGATCCGTCTGGAACAGGTGCTGATCAACCTGTTGCGCAACGCTTTGGATGCGACCAAGACGGCGGAGGTTCCGCAGATCCATATCCTGTTGACCGGCGGGGAGACCGCGCTGTTCACGGTGCGCGACAATGGCCCGGGGATCGAGGATCTGGAGGCGCTGTTTGAACCGTTTTATACCACCAAGGCGCCGGGCGACGGGGTTGGGCTGGGGCTTGCTATTTCATCGGGGATCGTGAACGACCTCGGCGGGCGCTTGACCGCGCGGAATGGTCGGTCGGGGGGAGCGGTGTTTGAAATCCGGCTTCCGATCCACAAAACTGAGACACAAGCGGCAGAATGAGGACACCATGACCCAGTCCATGAAGATTGCCATCGTTGATGACGAACAAGACATGCGCCAGTCGATCAGCCAATGGCTGGCCCTGTCAGGTTTCGACACCGAAACCTATGCCAGCGCCGAAGAGGCGTTGAAGTCGGTGGGCCAGGATTACCCCGGCGTCGTTGTCAGCGACATCCGCATGCCCGGCATGGATGGGATGCAGTTCCTCAAGCGGTTGATGAGCGTGGATAGCGGCCTGCCTGTGATCATGATCACCGGACACGGCGATGTGCCCATGGCGGTCGAGGCGATGCGGGTGGGCGCGTATGACTTCCTGGAAAAACCATTCAACCCCGACCGGATGACCGAGCTGGCCAAGAAGGCCACCTCGACCCGGCGGCTGACGCTGGATAACCGGGCGTTGCGGCGGGAGTTGTCCGATGGCTCTGGCATCATGTCGAAGCTTATTGGCGCGTCGCCGGTGATGGAGCGATTGCGTGAGGATATTCTCGATCTGGGCCAGGCCGATGGGCATGTGCTGATCGACGGGGAAACCGGGACCGGCAAGACGTTGGTGGCCCATGCGCTGCACGCGGTGGGGGCAAATCCGGGGCGCAAATTCGTTATCTTTTCCTGCGCCAGCCATGATGAAGAGGCGTTGGGCCGGCGTCTGTTTGGCCCGATGGAAGAGGGCGGCCATCCGCCGCTGGTGGAAGAGGCGCGGGGCGGGACGCTGGTTCTCGAAGACGTGGATGCGCTGTCACCTGGGCTTCAGGGGCGGCTTCTGAGCTGGATCAACGATCAGGGCGTGCCGGCGGAGACGCGGGTGTTCGCGATCTCGAACCTGCAGGAACAGGGGAAGAGTTGCGAGGATGTGCTGCGCCCCGATCTGTATTACCGCCTTGCCGCGATGAAGATCACTTTGCCGCCGCTCAGGGCGCGGGGTGAGGATATTCTGATGCTGTTCACCAGCCTGTCGGAAAGCTTTGCCGATGAATATGGCTGCGAGACGCCCGAGATCGGCGCGCAGGAGGCCGCTCAGCTGTTGCAGGCGCCCTGGCCCGGCAATGTGCGGCAGTTGATCAATATCGCCGAGCGCGCGGTGTTGCAGAACCGGCGCGGGTCCGGGACGATTGCGTCGCTTCTGATGGCCGACAACGAGATGGTTGAACCCACGATGACGACCGAGGGCAAGCCCTTGAAAGAATATGTCGAGGCGTTCGAGCGGATGCTGATCGACAACACCATGCGGCGGCATCGCGGGTCGATCACCAATGTGATGGACGAGCTGCGCCTGCCGCGCCGGACGCTGAACGAGAAGATGGCGAAATACGGGCTGCAGCGGTCGGATTATCTGTGAAAGCGGGCCTGCGCGGCGCGTATTGTTGCCAAGATGAAGGGCGCCCGCGTGCCTTTCGGAGCGTCTGAAAATTTGGTGATTGCCAGCGTCAACAGGTTCGCTCTATGCTGAAGGAACGGGCACTGATCCACGGCTACGGATCGGTCGTCCGCGATGGTTTCGCGTAGTTTTGTGGGCGACCGGCGATTGACCGGGCCCCGGAGACACGCAGATGCGACGGCCTTTGGGCCAGAGATTGCTGGAACGCACCCCCTGCGACCCGGCGAATGAACAGGTGCCCGCAGTGGTGCCGGAGAAGAAACGCGATGGCGCGAGCGAGAGCAGTTGACCGTAGGGCCGTGGCCGCAAAGGCCGCCCGCACGACAGCTATGCCGTGCCGCTTCGCCCAAACAAGCCACAGACGACTGACCGGAGCGCCGCCAGGCGGGCCGCCTCTGCGTTTGTGCCGAAAGTTAACATGCCAAAGAAGATGCTTATCGATGCCACCCACGCGGAGGAAACCCGCGTCGTGGTGGTGGACGGAAACAAGGTCGAGGAGTTCGACTTTGAATCAGAGAACAAGCGCCAGCTAGCCGGAAATATCTATCTCGCCAAGGTCACGCGTGTGGAGCCATCGCTTCAGGCGGCCTTTGTCGATTATGGTGGGAACCGGCACGGGTTCCTGGCGTTCTCGGAAATTCACCCCGATTACTATCAGATCCCGGTGGCCGACCGTGAGGCGCTGCTGGCCGAGGAAATGGCCTATGCCGAGGCGGCCGCCGCGGCTGAGGATGAGGAAGACAAGCCCAAGCGCAGTCGTCGGCGCCGCAAACCCAAGGCGAAGGCGGAGGCCACGCAATCGGATGATGCGGTTGAGACCAAGGAGGTCGAGGGCGGCATTCCGGGTATGGATGTGGTCGAGCCGGAAGGTGATGACGCGCCCTTGGCCGACAGCGACGAAGGCAGCTCACCCGTAGACCGCGTCGCCGAGACGCCGGTGGAGACGCCTGAGGCCGGGGAAGAGGGGGCCGAGGATGGCGCCGAGGCAGAGGGTGCGTCCGAGGATGCAGACGAGCCCTATGTCGCGATGGATGACGCCGCCGAGCGTGACGCAGACATCGAGTCGGTGGCAGATGACGATGTGGTCGAGGAAATCCGTCAGCCGCGCAAGCCGCGGCCGCGCAAGTACAAGATCCAAGAGGTTATCAAGGTCCGTCAGATCCTGCTGGTGCAGGTCGTCAAGGAAGAGCGTGGGAACAAGGGTGCCGCGCTGACCACGTATCTGTCGCTGGCCGGTCGCTACTGTGTTTTGATGCCCAACACGGCGCGGGGCGGTGGGATCAGCCGCAAGATCACCAACGCGGCGGATCGCAAGAAACTCAAAGAGATCGCGACCGAAATTGAAGTGCCCAAAGGGGCGGGTCTGATCGTGCGGACCGCCGGGGCCAAGCGCACCAAGACCGAGATCAAGCGCGACTATGAGTACCTGCAGCGGATGTGGGAACAGATCCGCGAGTTGACGCTGAAGTCGATTGCGCCGGCGCAGATCTATGAGGAAGGCAACCTGATCAAGCGGTCGATCCGCGATTTGTACAATCGCGAGATTGATGAGGTTTGGGTTGAGGGCGATGAGGGGTACCGCGTCGCCAAGGACTTCATGAAGATGATCATGCCGTCCCACGCCAAGAACGTGAAACCCTATACCGAAACGATGCCGTTATTCGCGCGGTTCCAGGTGGAAAGCTATCTGGCGGGGATGTTCAACCCGACGGTGCAGCTTCGTTCGGGCGGGTATATCGTGATCGGGATCACCGAGGCGCTGGTGGCGATTGATGTGAACTCTGGTCGGGCGACCAAGAAGGGGTCGATCGAGGAAACGGCGTTGGAGACGAACCTGGAGGCCGCCGAAGAGATTGCGCGGCAGTTGCGGTTGCGGGATCTGGCCGGGCTGATCGTGATCGACTTCATCGACATGGAAGAGCGCAAGAACAACGCGTCGGTTGAGAAGCGATTCAAGGACCGGCTGAAGACGGATCGGGCGCGTATTCAGGTGGGTCGGATCTCGGGCTTTGGCCTGTTGGAGATGAGCCGTCAGCGGCTGCGCCCCGGCATGTTGGAGGCGACGACGCAGCCCTGTCCGGCCTGTCATGGCACGGGGCTGGTGCGGTCCGATGACAGTCTTGGCCTGACCATTCTGCGCCAGTTGGAAGAAGAGGGCACGCGGCGGCGGTCGCGCGAGGTGCTGATCAAGGCGCCGGTGTCCATCGTGAACTTCCTGATGAACCACAAGCGCGAGCATATTGCCGGGCTTGAGACGCGGTACGGGATGGCGGTGCGGATTGAGGCCGATCCGTTCCTGATCAGCCCCGATTTCACGCTGGAGAAGTTCAAGACGGCGACACGTTTGGTCAAGGCGGTGGCCCCGGTGGTGTCGGTCGATGCGTCGCTGATGGCGGATATCGATGAGGATGCAGCCGAGGCGGAAGTGGACGAGGCGGAAGCGCCAGAGGCCCCCGATGCGGTGGCGTCGGACGATGAGGCGCAGCCCAAGAAGCGGCGGCGTCGGCGTCGGCGGCGGCGTGGCGGCGGCGGCGGTGACGCCAACGGCGAGGCCAATGGTGAGGCGCAGGGCGAGAGCCCGGCGCAGGACGGTACCGAGGCTGAGACGCCGGTTGCCGCTGAGGCAGAGGGTGCTGTTGAGGTTGAGGCGGCACCTCAGGCCGAGGCGGATGGCGACGTGACCGAGAAGCCCAAGCGGCGGCGGTCGCGGCGCAAGAAGCCTGCGGTTGAGGCTGAGGCGGCTGAGGGCGATGCGCCTGTTGAAAAGGTGTCCGAGCCTGCGGCCGAGCCTGTAGCGGAAGAGGCCGCGCCTGTGGCTGAAGAGGCGCCGGCGGAAGAAAAGCCCAAGCGCCGGACCCGGACGCGGAAGAAGGCCGAACCGGTGGCTGAGGTGGCCGTGGCAGAGGCACCGGAACCGGAGGCCGTGGTCGAGGCCGCCCCTGACCCTGCGCCTGAACCCACGCCGGAACCGGCATCTGACCCAGAGCCGGAGCCCGCCATTGCCGAGGGCGGGGATGATCCCGACAAGCCGCGGCGCAAGGGCTGGTGGTCGCTTGGGCGCTAAGCGTTGAGCCTTGTTATCACGGGCGGCGCTGGCTTTTTGGGCCAGCGCCTCGCCAGACGGATCCTGAAGGCGGGGCACTTGGCCCTGCCGGATGAGACCGAATTGCTGCATCCCCGGATTGTATTGGCGGACCGGCCGGGCGCATCACTGCCCGGTGACTTGGGGGGCAAGGTCGATCTGATTGCGCTCGACATCACCGATGGCGCCGCCACGCGCGCGGCATTGGCCGATGCGCAGGCGGTGTTCCATCTGGCCGCCGTGGTGAGTGGTCAGGCAGAGGCCGAGTTCGATCTGGGATATGCCGTCAACTTCGATGGTACGCGCAATGTGCTGGAGGCCGTGCGGGCGACGGGGCGTGTGGTGCCGGTGGTGGGGACATCATCGCTGGCGGTGTTCGGGGTGTCGGCGGCTGAGCCGCTGAGCGAGGCCACGGCGACGCAACCCACATCCAGCTATGGTGCGGCCAAGGCGATGGCGGAGCTGTTGATGAGCGACTATCGCCGGAAGGGCTATGCCGAGGCGCGCGTTTTGCGTCTGCCCACGATCATTGTGCGGCCGGGTGCGCCGAATGCGGCTGCGTCGTCTTTCGCGTCGTCGATCTTTCGGGAGCCATTGGCCGGCCAGCCTGCGCGCTGTCCTGTCGATACCGGCCTACCGATGTGGGTCGCCTCGCCCGAGACGGCGGTGCGGGCGATGATCCATGCGATGCGGGTGCCGCTGGACGATTGGCCGGGGTTCAGTGCGCTGAATATACCCGGGCTGACCGTCACGGTGGGCGAGATGCTGGAAGCCTTGCAAGAGGCGGGCGGTATCGAGGCGCGGGATCTGGTGACGCTGGATCCCGATCCGGCGATCGAGGCGATCGTGGCGGGCTGGCCATCACGGTTTGATACGGCGCTGGCCGACGGGCTGGGGTTTGTTGCCGCGCAGGCGACAATAGCAGGAATTTTGCGGGATTATATCGCGGAAAGCTAGGTTTTCTTCACGAAGTGAAGCTGCACGCCTTCGGCCTCGGTCAAGCCGAGATAGGCGTTCCCGCTTTCGGTGCAGTAATGCGGCACGTCGACGATCGCCGCCGGGTCGTCGGCTTGCAGGCGCATCACCCGGCCAGGTGCCGTGGCGCGCATGCGTTTGGCCAGCTTCAGCACCGGCAACGGGCACAAGAGCCCGCGTGCGTCCAGATCGTCGTCATACTTCATGGGGCGATGGGGTAGGGCGGATGTTTCAGTTTGTCTACACAGATGTGACAAAGCGTGGCGTGACGCGCCGTCGTCGCTGGCATATGTGGAAGAGCAAGGCCAAAGGTAGGCGATGTTCGGTTTCGAGATCATTGACGCGAGTTTGCTGCCCGCGATGGCGATTGCCGTCTTTGCGGGTGTCTTGTCGTTTCTAAGCCCCTGCGTGTTGCCCATCGTGCCGCCCTACCTCGCCTATATGGGCGGGATTTCCATGACCGAGATGGGCGAGAGCCAGGATCGCGCCGCGCGCCGCCGGGTGATGCTGTCGGCGGTGTTCTTTGTTCTGGGCCTGTCGACCGTCTTTTTGTTCCTGGGCTTCACCGCGTCGGCCTTTGGCCGGTTCTTCCTGATGAACCAGGACTGGTTCGTGATGGCGGCGGGCCTGGTTATCATGGTGTTTGGCGCGCATTTCCTGGGGGTCTACCGGATCGGGTTTATGGACCGCGAGGTGCGGGTGGATGCGGGTGACCGGGGTGGGTCGGCCTTTGGGGCCTATGTGCTGGGGCTGGCCTTTGCGTTTGGTTGGACGCCGTGTATCGGCCCGATCCTGGGCGCAATCCTGTCGATTGCCGCGAACGAGGCGGACGTGGCGCGGGGCACGACGCTGCTGGCCGCCTATGCCGCGGGGCTGGGCATTCCGTTCCTACTGGTGGCCGCGTACTTTCCGCGCATGCAAGGCCTGATGGCCTGGATGAAACGGCATATGGAGCGGATTGAGCGGGTGATGGGCCTGCTGTTGTGGACTGTGGGTCTGTTGATGCTGACCGGCAAGTTCACCGATTTTGCCTGGTGGCTGAATGAGCAATTCCCGGCGCTTCAGGCGTTCGGCTGAACCCCTTGTCTTTGGGCCCGTGCTCGGCCAATTTGGAACTCGATGGCGGGCACGGATTTTCAAGGAATGCGGCATAGGCCCGGGCCATGACGGACACCCCTGAACAAACGGTCAAGCGGCGGCTGGTGTTCTACCTCCCCGGCTTTGATCCCAATCCGCCCCGCCGGTACCGCGAGTTGTATCGGACGGAAGGGGCCGCGCAGGCCGTGATCTCAGACTATGGCCTGCGGGTGCGGACCGAGGGGATGCCGGCGAACGGGTGGCAGGTGGACAGCCAGATGGATGGCACCACGGCCTCGGCCCGGTTTGAGGTTCTGGTCTGGGCGGATCTGGTGAAGGCATCGATGGGGGCATCGGTTCCGGCGACCTATTGGCAGTTGTTGCGAGTGGTGTGGACCTACACCGCGTCGGGGGCGCTGCGGCGGCTGATGTGGCTGCGCAAGGGGCCGATATTGGCGGCGTTCTATCCGGTGATCGTTCTGCTGTTGCAGTTGTTGGTCGGGCTGGTGATTGGCGCGGCCGTCGCGCGGGCGCTTTTGGCGGGTTATGCGTGGCTTCTGGGGCTGGTGGGTGTTGAGGCCACGGTGGGGGTTGCTGGCTGGATTGGCTGGGGCGTTGGGTGGGCGGTGACGCTGGGGTTGGCGTGGTACGTGCTGCGCTGGTTCCGGGCGCGCGATGGCAAGCTGTTTGCGTGGTATCTGATGCATGACTTTGCCTATGCGGCGGGGCAGCGCGGGGCCTATCCCGATGCGCTGGAAGAGCGGTTGAGCGCCTTTGGCGACCGGATTGCCGAAGCTTTGGCCGAGGAAGTGGACGAGGTTCTGGTGGTGGGGCATTCGTCGGGCGCGCAGCTGGCGGTTTCGGTGCTGGCTGATCTGATCCGCGCGGGGCGGGTGCCACGGGGTGGTGCGGCGCTGTCGCTTTTGACGCTGGGCCAGGCGATCCCGATGGTGTCGTTCCTGCCGAAAGCGGCGCGGCTGCGGGCGGATTTACAGTATCTCAGCGAGACGAATGCGTTGGCCTGGGTCGATGTGTCGGCGCCGGGGGATGGGTGTTCGTTTGCTTTGTGCGATCCGGTGGCGGTGACGGGCGTTGCGACGGACGCGCAGCGGTGGCCCTTGGTGCTGTCGGCGGCGTTTACGCAGACCTTGAGCAAGGCCAAGCGGCGCACGCTGCGGTGGCGGTATTTCCGGCTGCATTTTCAGTACCTGTGTGCCTTTGACCAGCCTGAGGGCTATGACTATTTCCAGATCACGGCGGGGCCGATCACCCTGTGGGAGCGGTTTTCTGACCGCAAACCGTCGATGAACCGCATCGACGTGCCCGCCTCGCGCTATACCGATATCGCCGCATGAGGCCGCCGAAACCGCCCGCGCGGGAGGGGCGGGTCTCGTTATGGCGGTATCTGCGGCTGTTTCGGCAAGACATCCTGTCGGCGCAGCCTGCGCATCTGTTCGGGGCGAAGATGGCGGAGTTTCGGACGCCGTTTTTCCGGTCGTATCTGGTGAATGAGCCGGAACTGGTGCGCACGGTGTTGAACGGGCGACCGGGCGATTTTCCGAAATCTGAGCGTGTGGGTGAGGGGTTGCGGCCTTTGCTGGGGCAATCGGTGTTTCTGACCAATGGCGAGACCTGGGCGCGGCAGCGGCGGATCATTGATCCGGCGTTTGAGCGGGGGCGGGTGAAGGAGAGCTTTCCGGCGATCCTGGCAGCGGCCGAGGGGGCGGCGGAGCGGCTTGGCCCCGGTGCGCATGAGGTTGAGGCGATCTGTGCCCATGCGGCGGCGGATGTGATCTTTCGGGCGTTGTTTTCGGTTCCGATCGAGGATCGGGTGGCGGCGGAGGTGTTCGCGGCGTTCCGGCGGTATCAGCGGTGTCAGCCTTTGGTGAACCTTGGGGCATTTGTGCCGTTGCCCGCTTGGGTGCCGCGGGGGTATCCGCGCGGGGCACGGGCGGCGACGGCGGAGATCCGGGCGTTGATTGGCGGGATGTGTGCGGGGCGGCATGCGGAGATTGCGGGCGGCACGGCGCCAGAGGATCTGGCCACGAAGATCATGACGACGCGTGATCCCGAGACGGGGGAGGCGTTCAGCACCGATGAGATGGTCGATCAGGTGGCGATCTTCTTTCTGGCGGGGCATGAGACGAGCGCGAGTGTGCTGGCCTGGGCGCTGTATCTCTTGGCGACGCATCCGGAGGTGCAGGAGCGGGTGGCGGTTGAGGCGGCGAGGTTTGCTGAGGCGCCGTCTATGGCGGGGTTGGCCGGGTTGCCGGTGACGCGGAACGTGTTTCGCGAGGCGTTGCGGTTGTACCCCCCGGTGCCGATGATGGTGCGTGAGGCGGTGCAGCCTGAGACGTTTCGCAAGCGCGCCTTGCGGCGGGGGGCGCAGATCGTGATCTCGCCTTGGCATTTGCATCGGCATACGGCGTGGTGGGACGATCCTGACGGGTTCGATCCCGATCGGTGGGAGCGCGAGGCGACGAAGGCGAGCCAACGCGATGCCTACTTGCCGTTCTCAGCCGGGCGGCGGGTTTGTCCGGGGGCGGGGTTTGCGATGGCCGAAGGGGTGGTGATCTTGGCGGTGTTGCTTGCGCGGTGGTCCTTTGCGGCAGGGGATCATCCGGTGCCGCGCCCGGTGGCGCATTTGACGTTGCGGTCGCGGGACGGGATTATGTTGGATGTCGCGCGGCGGTGATCTGGGCCTGGAGATCGGCCAGTACATAGAGCCTGATGGCCGAGGCGAGACCGGTTTCCAGGTCGCGGGTGGCGTCGATCTCTGCCGCCAGAGCGTTAATTGCCATGCCGCGCCGTGTCGCGATATCGCGGAAGGCGCGCCAGAACGCGTCTTCCAGCGAGACCGAGGTGCGGTGGCCCTTGAGCGTGAGCGAGCGTTTGACGGGCCGCGCGTTCATGGCTCGCGGCGGTGGGCGTCATGGTCGCGTTTGGCTTTTGCTTCTCGGGTGGCCTCGGCCTGCCTTTCCGCCTTGGTGCGCCCGTGTTTGACCGCGTTCGCGTCGGCCTGCGCGCGTTTGTCGGCGCGGGCCTTGTCCTTGCGGGCGCGGTTGAGGTTGATGGGCTGGCTCATCCGTCCTTGGGGCCGATCATCTTCTCGGGGCGGACGACTTTGTCGAACGTGGCCTCATCGACGAAACCAAGGGCGATGGCCTCTTCTTTCAGGGTGGTGCCGTTCTTGTGCGCGGTCTTGGCCACGGTCGTCGCGTTGTCGTACCCGATCTGCGGGGCGAGCGCGGTCACCAACATCAGAGATTCCCGCATCAGCTTGTCGATCCGGTCGGTATTGGCCTCGATCCCTGCCACGCAGTTGTCGGTGAAGGCCATCGCCGCGTCGCCCAGAAGCTGCATGGATTGCAGGACATTATAGGCCATCATCGGCTTGTAGACGTTCAGCTCAAAATGCCCCTGGCTGCCCGCAAACCCCACGGCGGCGTCGTTGCCGAAGACGTGGGCGCAGACCTGGGTCATTGCCTCGCACTGGGTCGGGTTGACCTTGCCGGGCATGATCGACGATCCGGGTTCGTTTTCGGGCAGCATCAATTCGCCCAACCCGCAGCGGGGGCCTGAGCCGAGGAGGCGGATGTCGTTGGCGATTTTGAACAGGCTCGCGGCAACGGTTTTCACCGCGCCCGACATCTCGACCATGGCGTCATGGGCGGCGAGCGCCTCGAACTTGTTGGGGGCAGTGACGAAGGGCAGGCCGGTGATGCGGGCCATGTTGGCGGCGACCGTTTCGCCCCAGCCTTTCGGCGAATTGAGACCGGTGCCGACCGCCATGCCGCCCTGGGCCAGTTCGTAAATGCGGGGCAGGGCGGCTTTGACACGCTCGATCCCATGGCGACCTGATGGGCGTAGCCGGAAAATTCCTGGCCCAGGGTCATGGGCGTCGCGTCCATCGTGTGGGTGCGGCCGATCTTGATGATGGCGTCGAAGGCCTGCGCCTTGGCCGCGAGGGCGGCGTGCAGGTGGGCGAGACCGGGAAGGAGGACGTCGTGCGCCGTGGTGGCCGTGGCGATGTGCATGGCGGTGGGGAAGGTGTCGTTGGACGATTGCGCCATGTTGCAATGGTCGTTGGGGTGGACGGGGTCTTTTGATCCTATGGTGCCGCCCAGCATTTCGATCGCGCGGTTGGCGATGACCTCGTTGGCGTTCATGTTGGATTGGGTGCCCGAGCCGGTTTGCCAGACGACGAGCGGGAAGTTGTCATCGAGCTTGCCAGCCACGACTTCGGAGGCGGCCTGGATGATGGCGTCGGCCAGTTTGGCGTCAAGCGCGCCGCGGTCTTTGTTGGCCTCGGCGCAGGCTTGTTTGATGACGCCCAGGGCGCGGACGACGGCCACGGGCTGTTTCTCCCACCCGATGGGGAAGTTCAGGATCGAGCGTTGGGTTTGCGCGCCCCAGTATTTGTCGGTGGGAACCTCTAGCGGGCCGAAACTGTCGGTTTCCGTGCGGGTCTGGGACATGGGTGCGCTCTCCTGCGGGTTGGTCGGGGAGAGCTATAGGCGTGGGGGCGGGGGCGTGCAATCTGTGGTGATGTCACGGGGCCTAGCTGAAATCCCGAAACAGCCGGGTCGTGGAAAACATCGACTCCAACTCCTCCAACCGGTCGCGGCTGGCCTCTTCGCGGCCCGCTTGGGCGCGGGCGATCAGGGCCTCAACGATGAGCATGATCGCCAGCGTCGAATCCCAACTCGACGGCGCTTCGACCATGGCGTGGAACGTGTGCGCCGCGGTTTTGCCGATGGGAGAGCCCCATTGGTCGGTGAACAGTACGATGGTCGCCTCGCGCTCTTGCGCCAGTGTGGCCAGTTTCATCAGATCGCTTTCATACCGGCGAATGTCGAAGACGATCAGGATTGCGCGGTCGTCGATATCAAGCAGGTATTGCGGCCAGACATTCGCGGAATGGCTGAGATGGGTCACGCCGGGGCGGATGATCTGCATATGGTTGAACAGGTAGTCCGCGTTCGACCGCGTGATCCGGCCGCCGACGATGTAGAGTGGGCGTTTGGGGTCGGCGAGCAGAGCGGCGACAGCATCGAAGCTGGCGCTGTCCAGCCGGTCGAGCGTGTGGCGCAGGTTGTCGGTCACCGCTTCGGCGAATTGCGCGAGGATGTGTTCGTCGGGGGCACCGGCCAGCCACGCGTCGCGCTTGGTTGCGGGGCGGCGGATCTGTTCGGAGGCCTCAACGCGCAGCGCCTCTTGCATTGCGGGGAAGCCTTCGAAGCCCAGTTTGCGGGCCATGCGGATGACCGTGGGGGTGGAGACGCTGGCGGCCTCAGCCAGGCGGGTGATCGATTGCAGGCCTGCGACGGGGTAGTCCTTGAGCAGGATGTCGGCCAGCACTTGTTCAGATGGGGTGAGCGTGCCTGTCAACGCGGTCAGGCGGTCTTTGACGATGGGCAGGTCGGTGCGCAATTCTTGATCCCTTCTGACCGGATTTCGTCAGGGTGATGATTCTTTGTAGCAAAGTCTACAGATACCCGTTGACAGAAATTGGGCGACCCTGTTCGCTGGGG
>JBCBPV010000035.1:0-35988 GCA_039820585.1 Pseudomonadota bacterium | reverse complement strand
GACCGGGCGTGCGAACCATTTATCCTCGGCCTCGATCAGGGTGAGCGCCTGGGCCATCGCGGCGCCGAGCCCGCCGCCGAGGATGATCAGCCTGGGGTCGACCGCCGCGACAAGGGATTGCAGGGCGCGCCGCATCGGCCAGGCCCAATCCAACAGGATGGCGCGGCTTTGGGCGTCGCCGCTTGCGGAGCGTTCCAGAAGATTCTCGGCCTTGGTATCGCTGGCCAGCCCGGCATCTTGGGTCAACTGGTTGAGCGCTGTGCCGGAGCTGAAGGTTTCGACGCACCCCTTCGCACCGCATTTGCACAGCGGACCACCCTTATTGACGATGAAATGGCCGAACTGACCCGAGAGGCCGCCGCCAGGCCAGGGTGTCGCATTGTATACCAACGCGCCGCCGATCCCGGTGCCGATTGTCATCATTGCGACAAGACCTTGCCCCTTTTCGCCGCGCAGCCGGGCCTCGGCCACGAGGGCCATAGTCGCGTCATTTTCTAAGGCCACAGGCGTAGGACCTTGACGCTGAAAGAGCGCCGGCAGATCGAGGCCTGCCACCTCCAGGTAGCCTGCCGACTTGATCTCACCGGTGGCGCCGTCGACCCGGCCCGGAATGCCGATCCCCACTGCGCGGCTGCTGTCGTCGCGCACCGCGTCGACGAGCTTGAGAAGTTGTTCGGGGAACCCGGCGCGGTCGCGCATGACCGGCTCGGCCACATGCGCGCTGACTGTGCCGTCGCGCGCCACACGCGCCGCGCGCAGGCGCGACCCGCCGGCGTCAATGCCGATTGCCGTTTCAGCCGTGGGGGGCATAGCGGTCGAGGATCGCCGAAATGTCGCGCAGCCGCGCGCTGGCGATGGTTTCGAGCCGCTCGCGCTGGGTGTCCGTGTCGAGCGAGATGCAGTCTTTCCAAAGCGACCGGCCCGCGATTACGCCCGAGGCGCCGTTTTCCATGGCTGTCTCCACCTGCCCGATGAAGGTTTCATGATCGACGCCCGCCGAGAGCACGGCCCAGGGCACGTCACCGCACAGATCGCTGATGTCGCGGCAGGCCTCTGGCGTGCCGGGGTAGGGGAGTTTGAGCACCTTGCTGCCGAGGTCGAGCGAGATGCGGGCGCTTTCGACGATGAGGCCGGGGAAGGCGGCGCGATAGGCTTCGTCGCTTTCGCCATCCAGCTGGTAGGTCAGAAATTCGACCACCAACAGCAGGTCTTCGGCCCCGAAATCGGCAATGCAATCGCGGATGATCTGGATATTGTAGTCATCCGCCCCCGGCTGGTCGGGGCGCAAGTACACCATCAGCTTTGCCCCGGTGGCCCCCAGTTCGCGGGTTTTGCGCGCATCGATGCCGGGCACCAAGATTGACCTGCGAAAGCCGTTTTCATCGGTGTCCCAACCTGAGGCATCCAGCCCGATCAACAGCCCGGTGTCCCGCGCCAGCACGCCATCATCGACCACATCGGGCACCGCACAGACCGCGTCGAGCAGGATGCAGGAGGCTTTCGAGTTGGCCAGGTGCCGTGTGATCCCGGCCTTTACGACGCCAAGGGTCGCCTCGTCGATGGCGACCTGTGCCTCTTTGGTGTCGGCCAGCACCTTGCGCATGCCCCCGCGCTGATCGGCAGCGACAACCATCATGAGACCGTTGGGAAGGCAGATCTGCTGGTATTGGCGGCGTTCGGCGGTTGTCATTCGAGACGTCATCAAGGGTCCTTCCAGGCAGGCGCGCGTCCAGGGGTAGCGACGCGAGTGGATGTCACCGATCCGGGCAGGGGCGAGATTTAACGATCACTTGACTGGATTCAACAAAATTTTGCTGAAATTTATTTCTGATCTTCAGTTTCTTCCAGCGCCTCGTGCACACACTCGGCAGTGCGAATGTCGGTGACCAGCGCGCTGATCATTCCCGACCGGGCGGCCCCGATGATCGCGTGCACCTTGTCCTTGCCCAGGGCCACGCCGATCGACAGGGGCACGCGCTGCAATTGGGCGGGGCTGATCGCCATAAGGTTTTCGCAGCCCGACCAGGTTTGAACGTTGCCGCCCGCGTCGAAGTAGTGACGCGCGACATCGCCCGCGACCAGTTCGACTGAACCTGAGACGAGGTCGATGTCGTGCATTGTTCGGGCGTGCTGGAAATTGCCGATGCCAAGCACCGCGGCATCGACGCTGTTCCACAGCGAGACGACCCGTGCCGTGGCCGCGTCGTTCATCAGTTCAGCCCGCAGTTCCGGCGAAACGATCGAGGGCGCGAACAGGAAACAGGGGTTCCCGCGCGTTTGCTCGGCGGCGCTGCGCACGAATTCGTTGATCTGAAAATGCTTGGCGGTCTGATGCGTCCCGCCCATGGTGGGAATGACTGTGATATCAGGCAGAACCGGCAGGCCCGCGTTGATCACGCTTTGCACCGTGCGCCCCCAGCCGATGGCCAGAACGGATCCGTTGCCAAGCCCGGCCTCTTGCAACAAGATGGACACCTGTGTGGCCAGTGCGGCGGGCTGGCTGCTGTCAAGCACACGAACGGATTTTAGGCCCAGAGCGTCTGCCAGCGCGCCGCCCATTTCGTTGGCTTCGTCGAGGTCGGGCACCTGGAAGCGCACAATGCCTTCGTCACGCGCGCCTGCCAGAAGCCGCGACACAGTTGCCGTCGACACCTGCATCCGCCGGGCGACTTCAACCTGTGGAATGCCGTCGATGTAATACATGCGGGCGGCGGTGTGCATCAGGGTTCGGTTCAACAGTGTTGCGCGCTTTTCGCCGTGCATGGGAGTCAATCCCTGAAAGTAATTTCAGATACATAATTCTTGATAATTGAATTTCTGATGGGCAAGTTCGTTATTGTCAAAGTTGTTTTTGATTCGTCGGGTTGATTGCGCGGCGACAAAAAGAGCGGTCTGGTAACCGACCGTGACGAAAGGGAGGACTTCAATGAGAAATCTTATGACAGCCGTGGCCGCGGCAACCATTGCCATGGCCGGTGCGGTGAAGGCGCAGGACGATATCAACATTACGTTGGTGCCCGGCCTGACGACCGATGCATTCTATATCACGATGAACCGCGGCGCCCAGGCGGCCGCAGAGGCGCTTGGGATCACTGTTGAGTTTCAGGGCGCGGAAGAGTTTGACCCGGTGTTGCAGACGCCCGTGCTCGACGCGGTTATTGCACGCGGGCCGGATGCCATTCTGATCGCACCGACCGATACCACGCAGATGATCGAACCGCTGCGCCGGGCCCATGAGGCCGGAATTACCGTGGTCACGGTGGATACGTTCATCGATGATGGTCAGTATCAGGACGGGTCGGGCGACGGCGATTTCCCGATGGCCTATATCGCGTCTGACAATGTTGGCGGGGGCCGTATGGCGGCGCGCTTTATGGCGGCCGATATGGGTGGGTCCGGCAAGGTCTATGTGTCCAACGTGCGCCCTGGCATCTCGACCACCGACCAGCGCGAGGAAGGCTTTAAGGCGGAAATGGCCGAGAACTTCCCCGATATCGAAGTGCTTGAAACACAGTACAACGAAAACGACGCGTCGCTGGCGGCATCGCAGTTCCAGGCAGTTCTGGCAAGACACCCAGATATCGGCGGCGTGTTTGGCGCCAACCTGTTTTCGGCCCTGGGCGCTGGCAACGGCGTGGAAGGTGCTGACATGGCCGATCAGGTCACGGTCATCGCGTTCGACGCACCGGGCAGCATCGTCAACAATATTGAAAGCGGTCTGGTCGATGCGGCCATCGCCCAGCACCCGGCCGAGATCGGCTATTTCGGTGTGATGGCGGCCTATGCGATCCTGACGGGCAACTCGGTTCCGGTATCCATCGGTACTGGCTTTACCGTGATCAATGCCGACAACGTCAATGACCCAGACATCGCCAAGTTCATCTACTCTGAATGAGCGCGACACAGGCTAACCCGCGGGCAGGGGCTTCTTTGTTGAAGTCCCTGCTCAACGCTTGGTCATGGTTGTTCCTGATCCTGATCCTGGCATTTTTCGAGACTTACGCGCAGATAGAGACAGGCAATACCTTCCTGTTCCGCGTCTTCAACCTTCAATCCATCGCTGTCGCAGCCTCGCAGATCCTGCTTTTGGCCCTTGGTCTGACGCTGGTGGTGGTGGCTGGTCATATTGACCTGTCGATCGCGTTTTCCACCGGGTTCGCGGCGGTGGTCATGGCGCTGGTGGTGCGCTGGGCCGGGCCCGAGGCGGGTTGGCTTGTGGTGTTTGCGGCCATGTTCGTGGGGCTTTTGGCGGCGATATTGGTGGGGATCGTAAACGGGTGGCTTGTGGCCCATCTTGATGTGCCAAGCTTCATCGGAACGCTGGGCACCTACGGGATCGCCCGGGGTGCGGCGCTGATTGTGGCGGGTGGGGCGACGGTTTCCATACGCTCGACCGAGGCGCGGGCCATTGGCAACGGCGATATTCTTGGGTTTCCGGTGCCGGTCGTGGTGGCCGGGGCCTTGGCGTTGATCTGTCACTACATTCTGGCGCACACGCGGTTCGGGGTGCACACCTATGCCCTGGGGGCCAACCGGGCGGCGGTCGAGCGCGCCGGGGTCGATGTGAAACGCCATCTTATGCTTCTTTTCATTATCTCTGCCGTCACGGCCGGGATCGGTGGGCTGATCTATACCAGCCGCTTTTCGGCAGGGGCTGCCAATGCGGGTGAGCCAATCCTGCTATATGCAGTGGCCGCGGTCTTTATCGGGGGCGCTTCATTGACCGGGGGGCAGGGGACGATCTCTGGCACGGTTATTGGGGCGTTCATCATTGCCGTGATCCAGTTCGGCCTCGTCTTCTCGGGCCTACCGCCCTATTGGCAATTCGTCGCGGTCGGTCTGGTGATCATCGTGGCGGTTCTTGTCGATCAATCGAAGGGGCGGATCACGGGGGGCAGCGGATGAGTGCGCTTCTCACGGCCACGGGGCTGAACAAGCGGTTCGGCGGCAACGAGGCGGTCAAGGATGTGAGCTTTGACGTCCACCCCGGTGAATGCGTTGTTCTGGCCGGGGACAATGGGGCGGGCAAATCGACCGTCATCAAGATGATCTCGGGCGTCTATCAACCGACTGCGGGACAGGTTTCGTTCAACGGCACCGACATCACGGGCAAGACCGCCGAGGCCGTGCGGAGCGCCGGGATTGAGACGATTTATCAAGACCTGGCTTTGGCCGACAACCTTGACCCCGGGCTGAACCTTTATCTCGGGCGCGAGAAAACAAAGAAGGTCCTGGGTTTGCCGGTGCTTGACCGCAAGGCGATGCGTGAAGATGCGGTTGAGGTGCTGAAGGGCCTGGGCATTGTGGTGCCGGATGCCTCGGCTTCGGTGCGCGAGATGTCGGGCGGACAGCGTCAGGCGATTGCCATTGCCCGTGCGATCCACTGGCAAGCGAAGCTTGTGATCATGGACGAACCCACCGCTGCTTTGGGCGTCCCCGAACAGCGCGAGGTTATGGCGTTGATCGAGCGGCTGAAGGCGAAGGGTGTTGGGATCATCCTGATTTCCCACAATCTGCCCGATATCTTTGCTGCTGCGGACCGGATCGTTGTGCTGGCACGGGGTGTGATTGCGGGCAACACACGGCCGGAAGACACGAATGACGAAGAGATTGTGCGGATGATGATGGGGGCGACGCTTTAGTTGTCGGCCAGATGCCCGGCGGCCGTGAAATAGCGCTCGATGCAGCGCTGGACATGCTGTTCGATCAGTGTGTTTGGGTCCGCTGGGATCGCCCCGAAGTCCAACCCCATAAAAGCCCCCGAGATCAGCGTTTCCGGCACAGGTTCTTGCGCCAGGGCCGTTGTCAGCGCGTTGAGAGAGGCCGCAACTTCGGGGTCGGTCCAGTAGTAGCGAATGCGGTCGCTATAGCTGAACACCCGGTGCCGTTTCTGTTCGGCCTCTGTGCCGGTGTAGTAGCTTTGCCAATGCGTGGGATTTGCCAGCATGCGCGCTTCGATCACCGCACGTATATCGGTGTCCGGGGCGTGGTCGCTGTGTTTGGCCAGTTCTGCCAGCGCGAAAACCGCTTCGCGGAATCGAAAGGTCAGTTCCGGGCCGACTTTGAGGAAAAAGAAATGCTGTTTGACCAGGTCGGACAGTGCCGCGTCCGTTTGGTAGTCCGTTGAATGTGCCTCAAACGTCAACCCGTCCTCGGCCAGGATTGCCGCGCTGAGCGGATGGGCGAGATCGGGCACGAACGGATAGATCGATGAATGGCCGAAATCGACGCCGGGCTGGGTGACGACCGATACGATCCGGCCCCAGGCCGCGGTCAGCCCTTGCGCGGCCCATGCGGTGCGATGGGTGGCAAGCGTTTCGTGAAAGCGCGCGACAGAGGTGACGTCCAGCGCATCGGGTTCATCGGTTTCGCCGCCCGGGATCGGGACTTCGGTGCCGATGACATAGACCAGCTTTGTTGGGTCGGGGGCATGCGCCTCGGCTATTGCGCACAGCTCTGCCGCGCGGTTGGCGATTGTCGCGACGGAGGGGTCGGGTTCGCCGCCGCAGGCCATGCTGGCGTCAAGGTGGATCTTTGTGAAGCCAGCTTCGACATATAGCCTGACCAGTTCACGCGCTTTGGCCATTGCCACTTCGAGCGGTTCGCCGCGCCAAGGGTTTGGGCCCAAATGGTCACCGCCGACGACCAACTGCTCGGGCGGCAGGCCGGCATCCTTGGCCATGTCTTTTAGCCAGCCCATGAAGTCCGCGGGCGTCATCCCGGTATAGCCGCCGTCCTGGTTGACCTGGTTGCATGTCGCCTCAATCACCGCAGGCAGGCCGTTGCGGGCCGCAAACGCGAGAACCGCGCGCAGTACATGCGCGTTGCTGGCGCAAAAGCAGGGCAGGCCGACCGGCTCGCCTGCGCGGTTTCGGGCGATGAGGTCGTGCATCGGGCTCATGGCGTGCGTTGGCTCCTGTGTTGTTCAAGGAAAGCCGCGATCTCATCGGGATCAGAATTGCCTTCCATTGGACCGCGCCGGGTGACCGCGATGGCACCCGCTGCATTTGCGAGCCTGCCCGCCTCAAACGCATCCATGCCCGCCGCGACAAGCGCCACGAAGGTACCGCAGAAGCAATCGCCCGCTCCGGTTGGATCAAGTTCGTCGACCGGGTGCGGCTCAAGATCGCGGCGTTCAGTGCCCTGGATGATCGTTGCACCGGCGGCGCCGCGTTTTAGGACTAGAGTCTCGACTTTTGTATGCGACAACCGTTCAAGCGATTCTTCCTCTGGAATGCCGGGGAACATGAATTCCAGGTCACTGGTGCTGGGCATCAGGATGTGGCTGCGCGCGACGACATCGGCAAGCGCGCGAGACGCCGATGCGTCGCGCATCAGTTCCGGTCGTGCGTTGGGATCGCAGGTGATCTTTCCGCCCGCCTGCTCGACGCGCGCCGCGAGGCCCATGATCGCGTCGCGCAGGCGTGCATTGCCCAGCGAGGCCGCCGACACGTGAAGCCATGTGTGCGCGAGGTCGAGATGGTGGGGTTCGACGGCAAAACTGTCTGCGGGCGTATTGGCAAGATGAAAGATAAAGTCGCGTTGCCCGTTGTCATAGTAGGTGACGAACGCCACGCCCGTGCTGCCCTGATCCGATACGGTAACGCCCTTGGTGCCAACACCGTCCCGCTTGAGCCGGGCCAGAACCGAGCGCCCGAAACCGTCGTTTCCAACGCCGCCGAACAGTTCGGTGCGGGCGCCCATGCGCGCCGCCTGATCGAGGAAAATCGCAGGGGCACCGCTGGGGTAGGGCCCGGAATAGGGGGAGATTTCGGACAGGCCACAGTTCTTTTTGTGTGAAACGAACTCTACTAGTATCTCGCCCGCCGTTGCGATGGTCGTAGCCTCAGTCACTGCAATCTCCATTGCTCGACTGCGTGTGTAAGCCAATTTGCTGGGACATCATATCTGCCCAGATCAAAAAGTGCTTTTGTCCTTTGTTCGTGGGGCGGTTGGCGACCCTGCGCCATGATGCAACTGTGTCATTTGGGGTGACCAACCGAAAAATGAGGCCTGTTCGCTATTGTCAGACGCGCCAATCACTTTGGTTGAGGCAACCGGGGAAATTGTGAGGCGCGGGCCTTCGCAAACAAACCTCACGTCCGACTATTCGATTTCTGCGCTGCTCATCCCCTCGGTTAGGGCGCCTCACCCTTGTTCAGGCGCGCCGCGGGCGAACTCAATCCACGGTGTGATGTCGAGGATATGGCCCACGACACCCAGCTGTCGTGACAGATCGTCAGCGTCGGCCATGGCCAAATCGCCAAGCGTCCTGATCCCGCATTGGTGAAACAGCCAAATCATCCCCTCTCCGGCCCCCGGCAGGGAGGAGAGATCGCTGACCAGCTCTGACGGGGGGAGATCGCAGGTTGAGCTGTCAGGCGGCGGGGAGGGGTTTTCCGCCTCATCCAGCGTTGGCGTTTCGTTTGAGGTCGCCGAGGCCTCTTCCACCTGTGGCGGCGGTTCAGTGTCATCCACCCGTTGTTCCTGCAGCTCCGCGCTATCTGTCTCATCGTACTCAACAATTCCGGATGCAACCGCAGTTTCGGGCTCCGCGCCCGCCGCAGCCTCTGGTGCAAACAGCAAACCGGGATCGACCACGAACTGGCTGTCGCTGTCTGACGGCAGATCAGGTCTCTGGTGCGCCACCACGCCACGGCGGGCACGTCGGGCAGCGCGCAGTTCCAGCAAGTGGGCGCGCGCGGCGCGGCGGGTGGACCACGCCTTTTCCCGGTAGCTCTGATCGGTGGTCATTGGGTGTCCCCTTCCAGTGTCATGATGGGCGGACCAAAAGCCGATCCCAGGCATCCATCGCCGCACCCGCCAACTCGCGCAGCGCGTTATGGGCCGCGATCTGGCGTGGTGTGTGATCCAGAATGGCGGCCAGGGTGGTGGCATCGGTTGCGCCATGCCGCAAGGCACACCTGTCTTCCAGCCACTGCATGACGGCGTCTATGGTCGTGTGTGACGATGCATCAGGCCCGGTCTGGTCCGTCACCGTGACGACGAAACCCGGTGTCTTGCGTCGCCACAGATCAATCGATACCTCGCCACCCGGCAGCGCGCGGGCATGGCGTGTCAGATGAATACCCTTGAACCGCAATGGCGGCCCATTCTGACGCCGACACACCACGCTGTCCCACTGCGCGGTTGGGTCCTGCGCATCCGGCAGGCAGGCCTGCGTTATATGAGCCGAGCCAGTCATCTGCCGACTGCCCTATCACCGGCACCCTTAGCGTTTCGTGAACTGGGATCAGTGATGCAGCGGTTGGATCACAAACCGTGCGTTCGGAAAGAAGTCGCGCAGGAAAGCAAACATCTCTGCCGCTTCATCCAGACCGCGAAACGCATAGACCAGAACGTCTGCCCCGTCTTCCTGTACCCGCAATTCGACCTGTCGGGCCCCTGCCTGATTGTACATGTCACACCCCTGAACTTACCCACCACAATTATTTCGCGCGGGGCCGTCCGCTTCAACCTTTCATTTAGGCCCGGTCGCGTAAGAGGGGGCATCCACCCCAAGTGAGCGTGGAAGATCAAATGCCGCCGAAAGGAGCATTCAGCGAATGGACGAAATTGGTCAATTGAAGGAGGTCGACGGTCGGTTCGAGTTCCGCCATGACGCACTCGGGCTGGTGGTCCGCGGAGATCACCCGGAATGGGTTCTGATGGCCGCCTCCGAGATTATTTCAAATACCGCCAAGATCGAGGCCGAGTCAGAGGTTGAAAGCTTGGTTGCCTTGGCAGAGTTCGAAGAGGCCAGCGGAATCGAAGTGGATTCTGCCCAGTACGCCTTCAAACAGCGGTTCGAGAAGATCCCGCAATGCATCGTGAGCCTGGGCAAGATTGACTACAAATGGGCCACACCCGATGGCCGCAAGAAACTGATGTCGGAATACGACGGGCACCTCATCCGGCGGATCCATGACATGTCTCTGACCTTCAACGACACCTTCCTCGACAATGAGGAAGGTGTGGAAATGCAAGACTAATCCAACTGTCTCAGACAAGGATACGACGATGGAAATCATTCCTTTCGGAAGCCAGGACCTCGACAATATTCTGGCCCGCGAACCGCAACGCGCAGAGTATCTGCCGTTTGGCGCGGTCATGCTCGACCGCAATGGCAAGATCGTAAAATACAACAAAGCCGAAGGCATGATTGCCAACCGCACGCCGGACGAGATGATCGGCAAGGATTTCTTCAATGAAGTTGCCCCTTGTGCGAAGGGAAAGCGCTTTCACGGCGAGTTTCTGAACTTTCATCGGACAGGGCAGGTGAATGTCATCTTCGACTACAAGTTTGCCTACAAGGGCGCGAATGTCGGGGTGAAGATCCACCTCAAGTCGCAGCCAGATGGCCAGCACTGCTGGATGTTTGTCAAGCGTGTCTAGGCATTGGGGGACACCACAGCCAAAGCCCGATATGGAACCGCCGGCGCGCTATGAGGTTTCCGTGTCCGACGAACTGCGACACTTGATCCTGCGTCGGGTGCGGACATGCTATGGGCGCCGCGTCGAGGGTGCGAGCCCCGGTGCAGAGGCGGCGCATGTCCCCACGGCTCGCGGTGCATTGGGTGAGGTTACGCCAGCTTGGCAGCCTATGTGCTTGCGGAGGGATGGGGCCAGGCCCTTGCGGTTCGTTGGCTTGGAAGTATTCCGTGTGTCGATCGGAGGTACGACCCCCGTTCGGGCAGACGCGGACGGGCGGGATGGCTACCAAAGCTTTGCCGCGTTTTTTTCCGAGCCCGATGCATGCATCGGTCATCTCACTGTCTTGCCCCCCGCACACTTGCCCGCGCGCCCGGTGTACCGGGCCAGCGTCCTGCGCAACGGCGATGATGCACGCACGCTGATCCGGCAGGCGGGGCCTGATGCGGTGCTGTTGGATACCGCCGGTGCAGGGTCCAAGGGTTCACAGGCCGCCGCGTTGGAGCGTCTGTGCGCGCAAAGCGATCAACTGGCCGCGGCAGCGGCCGTTCTCATTCGAAACGCAGCCTGAAAAGGGAAAAACCATGTCCTATCCGATGGAAGATCAGCCCGTGGACCCGATGCCAACCATGCCCGGCGATAGCGGACTTGGGGCCGCGTCGATCGGGATGCCCATGACATACCGGATCTCACGCAATGGGGCCCGGCCGTTGCATTTCAAAGGGTCCGAGCTGGCTATGGCGATGAGTTACACGCCGGAACTGCCGTATTGGTACGAAGTTAACCTCTACCGTACGTCCGACGCGGAATTCGTCGTCGCAATTCGCCTGTTCCATCAAAGCGAAGAGCAGACCGACACGGTCGAAGCGTGGAGGTTTCCGTCGCTTGAACAAGCCCTTGAAGTGGTAGAAACTTATGATCCGGCCCATGATGTGAAGTTCTTTGTCCCATCGGAGTTCGGCGATACACCCGCTTCTGAGCTGGCGGCACGCGCGCTCGACTTGCAATGGCGGATCTCGGCGGCGCGGCGGCACTATCAGGGCTTGGTTGGCGAGCTTTTGTCCGAGTTGGATGTTGCCTGACACTTCGGAAACAGAGTCGGTGTCGGAGGGCGGCATGGATAAAGCTGCGGCTTTCTCGGGCCTATCGCGCGATGCGATCCTGCGCATTTTGCGCAGTCTGATCCACGCATCCTTAACGACGCCTGGTTCGGTCGCGCCTCCGGGTTTGACCCGGCAATTATTTGATCCGGGCGTTTCGGTGCTAGAACTCGCGGATCTCGCGATGGGTGATGAGGGCCTTGGTGTAGACAGCCTCGCGCTGATTGATGCGGCGGCCGGGGTGTCCCGGTTCTTTGGCCTCGGCACCACTGGTCGGGACGATTACCTATTGATGTCCGATTGTTTGGGCGATTGGGCCGACTTGGTGACAGACCACCTGAGTGAAAAGGGTGTCTTGGCGGAGTTTGTGTTTCAGACATCGGGCAGCGTCGATCATCCAAAATCCGTCACTCACCGGCTTGAACATCTGCTCGATGAGGTAGTGATTTTTTCGCCCACCTTGTTTGATCCAGCGCCCACGCGGATCGTTGGGATGGTCCCCCCACATCATATTTATGGGTTCCTGTTCACCTGCCTCTACCCAGAGATTGTTCCGTGCGCGGTCGAGGATGTGACCCGCCGTCCGCCAGGCGCGGTGCAACGGTTGCTGCGCCCGGGGGATCTGATCGTCGGCACGCCGCAAAACTGGGCGTCGCTGCTCAGCGACGACACCTCCATCCCAGCGGGCGTGTTTGGCGTGGTCTCGGCGGGCCCGGTCCCCGCAGACCTTTGGGACAACGCGCGCAGCGCTGGTCTTGATCGATTGGTCGAGGTGTACGGCGCGACTGAGACAGGTGGGATCGGTTGGCGCGTCTCCCCGTTTGATCCATACAGATTGCTTCCACACCTGGAACGTGTTGGCGGCGGCATCACTGGGCGTTGTGCGGGCGATGTTCGAAAGCCTCAGGATTGCCTCGCGTGGGAGGGCGATCAACGTTTCACGCTGCAAGGTAGGTGTGACAAGGCCGTTCAGGTTGCGGGTGTTAACGTCTCTCTTCAACGGGTGCGAAGTGAACTGAGTGTGACCTACGGTGTTGCGGACATGGCGGTCCGGTTGGACGGTAGCCGCCTGAAGGCGTTCCTGGTTCCAGTGGATCCAAATATGTGCCCCAGCGCGCTTATCGAATATGTCTCAAACTGTGCACGCGATCTGCTACCACCTCCGGCGCGACCCGCACACTACACGGTCGGCCCGGTTTTGCCGCGAAATGCCATGGGCAAACCCACAGATTGGGTGGTGCAAGGATCTGTCGCGTCAGATGCCGGCGATTAGGCGAAACACCGGCAGCGATTAACCCACTGGAAACCGGAATCGTGACACCAAGAGGCAACCAACAAAGGAAGCGCCTGTGATCACCCCGGCCCCCGCGGACCCTCCCACCGCGTCCCCGCCTTCGGTTCACGCCGCGCCACTGGCGCAGCGGGCCGGTCGCACCTTTTGCGAAACCGAAGAGGTGCGCGATCTTGTGCGACGGGGGACGCAGTACCTTGAAGCGGACGTGCCCATTCACTTTTCCGGCCCGGCCGGGATCGGCAAGACCGCCTTGGCTCTTCGAATCGCAGCCATGGTTGGTCGGCCGGTTTCGCTGATGACAGGACATGACGGTCTATCGCTCGAAGACTTCATAGGTCGGCAGGTGGGACATAGCGAATCGGTGGTGGTCGACACCTACATCCAAAGCGTGCGCCGCAAAGAAACCCAGTCCCGCATCGATTGGCGCGATGCCGCGCTCGCGGACGCGATGGAGCGGGGGCATACCCTGATCTACGATGAATTCACCCGAGCGTCCCCCGAAGCAAACGTGGCCCTCCTATCTGTTTTGGAGGAGGGAATCCTGGTTTGTGCAAATGGGGCAAGTGGGCGGACCTATATCAGGGCCCATCCCGAGTTTCGGGTTATCCTCACATCCAATCCAGCCGATTACGTCGCGGTGAATGCCGCACCCGATGCGCTGCTTGATCGGTTGGTGACGTTCAACCTGACCGGCTACAGCACGCAGACCGAGGCCGAGATCGTGGCCGCCAGTACCGGCCTCGATCGAGTGGCTGCCGGTCAGATCGTAGGGATTGTCCGCGGCTTGCGCCAGGCGGCTTCGGCCAAACTGCTTCCCTCTATGCGGACGTCGCTGATCATCGCCCGTATTGCGACCCATGCCGGCGGTGCAACCGGACCAGGCGAGGGCGCCCTTGCAAAGATCGTCACTGATGTTGCTTTGGGCCGGGCGCCCGAACTTGATACAACCGAAGTCGCGCGGATTGTTGCGGCGAGTTTCCATACCACCAGGCTGCCGACCTGATGCGCCGACAGAAGCCCTTTTGCCCCGCGCGTGCGCATGTTTCGCATACCGCTGGCGTACTGACCTCGCAAGCGGCTGCAAGCCGACTGTCTCGGTTGGAGTTCGACATATCGCGGCTCGAACGCGAAATAGATATCGCTGACAGCCGCGCCGCCAGAGCGCGTCACGCCCTGCAGCTTGCGATCGCTCAACGTCATACCCTGATCGACATTGTCGGGCGCCCGTCTCCCAACCTCCAAAAGCGTCCGCGCCATGCAACATAGTGATGCCGCCGCATTCTCCTCCGATCGCGATCGTGGGCCGCCTGGCATGGCAGAAGCAGTTGTGATTGCCCGCCGAACGGTGGCCGGCATTGCCGACCTGCCAATCGACGCTGTTTCCCACTGCCAGCGCCAGGATGATGGCACATGGACCATCGTCGTGGATGTCATCGAAAGCCCTGCACGACTGGGTGACAACGATCTGGTCGCTGCCTTCGAGGTGCGTCTCGATCAACGCGGCGAGGTTCTGATGTGCTCACGCACGCGCCGCTATCGCCGTGAAACAGGGGAGGCATCATGAGCCTTGATATGCAAAGTGCGATCAACTCCGACGGGTTGGCCGATGTGTTGGAGCGGATCCTGGACAAGGGAATTGTCATCGCGGGCGATGTGTCGGTGTCACTGGTTGGGATTGAGCTTTTGACCATCCGGCTCCGTCTGCTGATCGCGACAGTGGATAAGGCGAAGGAGTTGGGTATCGACTGGTGGGAACGCGACCCGAAGTTGTCGTCGCGTGCAGCTGAGCTTGATGCCGAGAACCGGGACCTCACTGAACGGCTGGCAGCGTTGGAAGCGCGGCTTGCCTCTCTTGGATCTGCAGTGGAGGCGCAAAGATGAGCGATCACGGATCAAGAAGAGGATCCCGGGATGGTGCCGACCTGGGCTTGGGCGGATTGTTTGAGGCGCTGGGCGACGCCGTTGCTGAAGTGACGCGGCAGTTGGAAGATGGCCAGATCAGCGTCCTGCACCGCAGCTATGAGGTCGATACCGGCAAGGGGCCAGTCCGCGCCGAGGCCGGAGTGCGCGTACGATTTGCCGGCGGGTCGCCTGGCGGTGACCGGGGCCAGGTGCGTCCGATAAACCGCCCAACCGGCCAGGCAAACGCGACACAGGAACAGGTCGATACCGAAAGCGTCAGCAGGCCTTTTGAGTATGACGTGTTCGAGACTGCATCGGAGTGGCGCCTTACCGCGGACTTGCCCGGCGTTGGTACAGATGATCTCGTCTTGTCGGATGGAGACGGACAGCTGGTCATAGAGGCGACTGGCGCTCGTCGGTACCGCGATCAGGTGCCTGTGCCCGCGTTCGTCCGATCGGCGGATCTGGATGTGCATCTCAAAAACGGGATCCTCGTCCTAAGCCAGTCCGCCGGGGAGGGGTTGTAGCGTGATATATCTCTACGGGCTTCTCGATGCTGCGGTTTCGCCAAATGCCTTCGATGGCGTTGACGGTATCTCGGGCCCTGTGCACGCGACCCGTTGTGGAGGCTGGACCGTCATCTATGGCGGGTACGAGGGCGAAGAGGTGATGCCCCGGCGACGATACCTATTGCGCCATGCCGCGGTTCTAGAGGCGGCGATGGGCCATGGGGCGTTGCTGCCCATGCGTTTTGGCATGCTGGCGGCCTCGATTTCTGAGGTCGAAGACCGTCTTGCGACCCAGAAGCCGGCGACAGAAGCGGCTTTCGACCGCGTTCGAGGCCGGGTGGAATTGGGCGTGCGCGTCACCGTGCGCGAGGTAGATGCGCTTGAGCAGGTCCTGCGCGACACGCCTGACCTTGCGCGATTGCGCGATGATTTGGCCGGTGCCGGGCGCTCAGGCCACTTCGCGAAGGCCGAGTTCGGGCGGCAATTGGGAGAGGCGGCGGCGCGGCAGCGGGCGCGCGCGCAAAAAAGCCTTCTGAAAGAGCTGTCGCAATGTGCTGATGACCACGTTCTGCGCGCGCCCGAGAGCGATTTTGAAGCGTTGCGTGCCGAGTTTCTGGTGCCTGAGGCGCGTGTTTCGGCATTCTCTGACCGGTTGGCCGCGGTTTGCGAGACGCTCGATTTCGCTGGGCCTCGGCCCGCAAATGCCCATATCGTCGGGCCGGGACCGGCCTATCACTTCGTGACCCTCGCGCTTGGGTGCGCGCCCGGCAAAGAGGCGGCTTGATGGGGCTGGTCTCGCGCCTTTTGACGCTGCCCGTCAGCGCCCCTGTGACCGGAAGTCTGTGGTTGGCGCGCAAGATCCATGAGGCCGCAGCGCAGGAACTGAACGACCCCGCTGCAATCAAGGCCGAGCTGTCGCGGTTAGAAGCGCAGCTGTTGTCAGGTGAGATCTCGGAAGAGACGTATGATGCAGCGGAGTTGACACTGCTGATGCGCCTGAAAGAGGCCCAAGCGTGATGCCGAGTTCAATGCCGCGTGACCTTAAGACTTTTGGCGCGTCTTGCAACACTTGGCTGCTGTGCGCGGGCGGTGCCTTGGCATGACAGCGATCAGCCTGCCGATCCGCGAAGCACCTGCGGCCCATCGTGGCCGCGCGCTCGCCCGACTTCCCATGGAGATAATTCGCGAAATGGGTGTGGATCCCGGCGATCCGATCTCGATCGAAGGGACAGCACGCACCCATTGTCGGGTGGTGCCTGGTCCTTCGGACGCGGCCGCGGTGGAAGTGGATGCCCGCGTGGCTGAGCGGGTTGGCCTGGCTTGGGGCGCCTCCGCGCGGCTTGGCCCGGCGCCTTTGCCATTGCTTGACGCAGTGATCGTGGATGTCCAGGCACCCGTGCCGCCGAAGCCGGAACATATTGCCGAGGCCCTCTATGATCTGCCATTGACAGAGGGGGATCGCCTCGCGCTGCGCTTACCGCTGGGGCGCATGGCCGATGTCATGGTGACCGCAACCGACCCCCAGCCGGCTGGCCTGTTCACCGACAAAACCGTGATTTCGATTGCCGGTCGCCCCACCGCTCTGCGGTACGAAGGGATCGGTGGCCTGGATGACCAAATCGCCCGGGTCCATGAGATGGTTGCGACACCGCTTGAGCGACCTGATCTCTTTGATCGGCTTGGCATTTCCGCGCCGCGCGGGATCCTGTTTACTGGCCCGCCGGGCACTGGCAAAACGCTTCTGGCGCGCGCTGTTGCGGCGCGCACCGAGGCCGCGTTTTTTCATATCAATGCGCCTGAAATTCTATCTAAACACTACGGCGACAGTGAAGCTGCGCTGCGAAAGGTGTTTGATGCGGCGGCTCGGCAGGCCCCGGCGGTGGTTTTCATTGACGAGATCGATGCAATTGCGCCGCGCCGGGACGGTCTATCGGGCGAAAAGCAAGTGGAACGGCGCGTTGTCGCGCAGTTGCTGACACTGCTTGACGGGCTGTCGGACCGGGGGCGTATCGTTGTTATGGCGGCCACGAACATGCCCGATGCCCTGGACCCCGCCCTTCGGCGCCCGGGCCGTTTCGATCGCGAAGTGACGTTTCGCCCGCCATCCCACGCGGATCGGCGTGCGATCTTGGGCGTTCATCTGGACGCGGCTCCGCTTGATCCTGGAGTGGATTTGGACGCGATTGCCGCCGCATCACACGGCTATGTCGGTGCGGATCTGGCGGCGGTTGCGCGCGAGGCGGCGTTGTCCGCTTTGTCGCGCAGCGTGACAAGCGCTGGAGGTGAAGCGCAGGTACAGGCTGCGGATCTTTTCGTGACGCAAGATGACCTCGAACATGGTGTAGCTGTCACCCGCCCCAGCGTTCTGCGCGATACAGTCGTCGACAGCCCGGTCCTTGGTTGGGCCGATATCGGCGGGCTGGAAGATGTGAAGTCAGCTTTGCAAGAAGCGGTGATCTGGCCGTTGGGGCATCGCCAGATGTGTCAAAGACTGCGCCTTTCGCCATCGCGTGGGCTTTTGCTGGCCGGCCCGCCGGGCAGCGGTAAAACACTTCTGGCGCGCGCCATTGCGGGGGAAAGTGGTGTCAATTTCATAGGGGTGCGGCCGACCCGCATCTTGTCGCAGTTTCTGGGCGAGGCCGAGCGCGCGGTGGCCGATCTGTTCGTCAAGGCCCGCCAGGCCGAGCCCGCGATCCTGTTTTTCGACGAGTTCGACAGCCTTGCCGGTCGCCGTGGCGGTCGTGATGCGGTGCATGACCGGATCGTGGCGCAGTTGCTGGTTGAGCTTGATGGCCTGACCCCGAACGCAGGCGTGACCGTGTTGGCGGCCACAAACCGGGCTGCAGCGATTGATCCCGCGCTGATGCGACCGGGGCGTATCGATCGGGTGATCGAGGTGCCGTTGCCCGACGCTGTGGCGCGTCGTGCGATCCTAGAAATCCATACGAACGGTCGCCCGCTACGCGAGTCGGTCGATTTGGATCAGGTGGCCGCGTCCTCTTCGGGATTGAGCGGCGCTGATCTGGCGGCGTTGGTGGAAGAGGCTGCGCGCGCGGCGTTGCGCCGGGCTTTGGCCACATCCAAAACCGGGCAGGCCGGTATCGAGATAACGCCTGCGGATTTCGACAGTGCGTTGGAACTTTTGCAGTGCACCGCAGCGGCCTCTCGAACTGATTTCATTGCATCTGGGGAGGCATGCGATGAAGCGTGAGATCGTCGCAATCCTGCCGCGCTTGCCTGAGGGGAGCATCCTTCCCGAAAGAACTTTGGCCCATCACTTTGAGGATTGGTCCGTCGTTGTTTCGACCTCTCGAATACCTGCGCGTTTCGGTCAGGCCTTGCGGCGCCAACGGGTTCAAGAGGCCCCGCGTCGCCTGCGGCAATTAGAGGACCTGATGGCTTTGGGTCCGGTCCTTCCCGCTATTCCGGGCGCGAGCGTGCCTGTCGAAATATTGGGCGATCTCTGTGCGGCGAATGCGATCACGCTGCAACGTCTGTGTGCCCGCGCCACCGGGAAGGTGCAGTATCAAATTACCGTGTCCTGGACAGCGGCAGATGTGCTTGACCGGTTTCGCGACACTGCCGAGATTGCGCCTCTCTTCGCGGGATCGGTGGTGACGGCCGAAGCGATGGCGCGCGCTGTCACGCGTTTGGCAACGCGTCTGTCTCTGCGGATTCTGTCTGAATTGGAGCCGATCGGAGCAGAGATCGTCGAACTGCCCACGGAGGATGGGATGGTGTGCAATCTTGTCCTGTTGATAGATGCGGGCCGGATCCCCGCGCTTGAGACCGCCGTTGAAGCGGTGGACGCGATCTGGCCAGAGGGGTTTCGGATACAACAGATCGGTCCCGCCCCGGCCACATCCTTCTGTGCGTTCCGGGTCAGGCGCTACGGGCCCCGGTCTCTCGCACGGGCACGCCGTGCGTTGGATGTTGCACCGGGATGTACAGCGCAAGATATCGCGCATGCGCGCCGGACCTGTTTGCGTCAGGCAGATGCGTCGGTGGAAGGTATCCGCACGGCGGCTGAGGTGCTAACCGCACAGGCCCGGCTGCGCACTGCGCCGGACCACGTGTATTTGCTGGAACTACACTCTGAGGCTGCACGGCCCGCAACTCAACAGGTGGCCATCGCATGAGCGCCCTGATCCTTCACGGCGTGTTGGCTGGGGACGCGCCAACCCCATCTGATGCGCCGCCCCATCGGAAGGTTGGTGTTGGGGATCTGCGCGCCCTTGTGTCTGATGCGCGTGGTCCAACGCCAGCTGGTGAGGCCGCCGATACGGTTTCCGCAGCGCTCGTTCACCATCAGGTGCTTACGGCCTATTGCCAATCAGCCGACGTGTTGCCGGTTCGCTTTGGCACGGCGTTTTCGTCGGAGACGGCGCTGACACAAGAGGTGATGGTCACGCAGCGTCAGATGCACGAAGCGCTTGGGCGTATCGCTGGCTGTGTTGAGTATGTCGTCAGCCTGACGGCGACAGCGCCACGTCAGCCGATGGATCCGATTGCGGTCGAGGGCCGTGCCTTTCTCTCTTCAAAACGCCATCAGCGCGATGACCGCCGCACCCGCACTGCGCGCCGCCGGGCGTTAGCGGCTGAGCTTGCCAACGGGCTTGAGGATCGGGCGACCAGGACCCTGCACCTGTCGACCAAAGCTGTGGACAGGCCCCTGATGCGAAAGGCCGTTCTGGTGCCGCGCGAGCGGATAGTGGCCTTCGCGGACCTGATGTCTTCCTATGAAACGAGCGCTGACACACTGGACCTCGCCTTGCGACTGGTCGGACCCGGGCCGTGTTACAGCTTTGTCGATCCGGCTGCGTGGGTAGAACCAGAGGTGTGCGCATGACGCAGCCTGCGTTCGACGTCACGCTGGTTTCTCCCGATGACCTTGAACAGCCCGGCAATGACCGTCTGGTGGACTTGATTGACGGGCTATTGGAACACGGCGTGGTGATAAGTGGTGAGATCTGGCTGAGCGTTGCGGATGTGGACCTGGTGTTTTTGGGGCTCAATGCGGTGCTGACCACGCCCGACCGTGTGATCGCAAAGGAGGAGGCGTGACCGCATTGATCGGATGGACTTTGCTGGATCAAACCAGTGCCGCGGAACCGTTTACCACTGAAACTGACGGCGGGGTCGCGCGCGTGTTGTGGTCTGATCCACCCCCGGACGCGCGGGCGCGGTTGCGTCTGTTTGGTCGCGCGTTCGCGGTGCTGGATGCGTTTCTGCCAGCCTCCGATTCGGCTCTGGCGCTCGATCCACAGCGGCGGGAGGCGTTGGTGCGTCGCATGCAGGGGCATGCGCAGCTCTCGATTGGTCTGCGTGTTGCACAAGGGGCCAAGCCTGGACAGCCGGGAAATGGGCGCGCCTATCTTCGTGCGCGGCAGGCGGCCCAGCGCCAACATCAGGCCATGTGTGCGCAGATGGTCGAAACGCTCAGCACCGTAATGCGTGATCAGGTGACGGACCGCCGCGTGTTGTCCTTTCCGACGGACGTCCACGCCCATTACTTGGTCCGACGGTCCGAAGCTGATCACATTCGGTCCGACCTTGTGCAAATGCTGCGAACACATCCGTCTTGTTCAGGTCGAGGACAGGCCGTTGTCACCGGACCGTGGCCCGCATCAGCAGCGGTTTGGGCCGAGGGATCTGGTCGTGTCTGATCCGGTTCATCTGTCTTTGGCGGATGCGCTGTCCGCCTTGCCGCCATCGGCGCAGCGCGTCGCGATCGATCCCGAGACGGTCGAACAGGATCTGGCACGTCTGCTTCTGGGTCTGATGGAGCTTTTGCGCCAAGTGATGGAGTTGCAGGCGATCCGGCGCATGGATGCTGGCACCCTGACGGCCGCACAGGAAGACGCGCTGGGCACAACCTTGATGCGAGCGGAGGCCGCGATTCATGACATGGCGGCGAAATTCGACCTTGAGCCAAAGGATCTGTCTCTGGATCTTGGCCCTTTGGGCCGGACAATTTGAGGCGACTTAGGGCACCGTTAAGGCCGGTGCCCTAGACGGAGAGCATCTAAAATGCCGCGCGTATTTCCATATTCGCCGGGCCTGAGCGGCCCGTCCCGCCCCAAGATTGAGGACCTTCGCCGATGTCAGCTACGGACGAAACTCAGGAACATATCCGCCTGCTCAAATCCCAGGGCCGTATCACCCATATCGTGTCTTCCACCGGCGATGTGCCAAGCTCCGGCACCGCGCTGGTGCAACGATGCCTGTCCGCCGGGCTGGACAATCCCGTGCCATTGCCAGACGGGACGGTCGCCGTCTACGCCCCCGACGGTCCGCCATCCACACTTGAGGCCTTGCAGATGACAGTGATGGCCATCGCCCCCGCGTCGACGGGTGGGTCAGGCAACCGGGCAAGCGATGCCGATCGTCTGGTCGCCATCGATTCAGCGTTGCGCGAGTTAGAGGGGCGCATCAACGGAGATTTGCGGTTCGTGCGGGCTGGGCCAGCGCCTTATGCTGAGGCGGAGGACGAGATCACCGAGGCTGACAGCAGCACGACGGAGGCCGTAGACTTAGCGGTTGCAGACGAAAACGTCGGCGACGCGACATCCGGTGAGTTGTCGGACACGGCGGCTTCGCTGGAGGTGGTAACTGACCCGCTCATTCTGCACCCTTCGGGCGATCTGGTGGAAGAAGATGCGGATGCGTCCGGGCCATCAGACGCAATAGTCGTAACAGAAGAGAAAGATCTTGGGGAACAATCAGGATCTATCGAGCCACCGATCATTGAAGAGCGGGCTGATTCTAGTGAGTCGAGCGATCCATTTGGCTCCTCCGATCCAGGAACCACTGCAGACGCGAACACTGATCCCCTATCGTCCGAGGAGGCGGCTACAGAACTGCCGTTTTTACCTTCTTCGCAGGCGACAGAACCAAGCGATGAGGCTCCGACGCTTTCGGCCGAGTGTGCGGCAGAGGAAGTCGCACAGCCTTTGACTGGGCATGACGCAGACGAAGCCGTCAATGCCATGGCGGCGCAGATAGAGGAGTTGACCAAAGCCATCGCAGGGCAGGAACGGGAAATCACAGCGTTGGGTGCGCAACTGGCCGCGCTGGCGGATCGGCCCGTGCCACGACCCGATATGAGCGAGGCAAACGGGCATATGGCGCGCTTTGCGACCGCTTTTGCCCGGGCGTTGGAGCGGTTGGAGGCGGCCTCTACTCGCCTGGAAACGCTGCAAGACCCACAACAGGATACCGCGATTGTAGAAGCGCTTGAGGCGCTTGGAGCCAGGGTGTCGGTTGTTGCGGAAGACGTGGCCGAGGGTTCGGGACAAGCGATATCGCCCGATCTGGACCGCATGATCGCGTTGCAAGAGGTTCTTGTGCGCCAGACGGCCACCATTCTGGATGCGCGCCCAGTGGGCCATGACCTTGCGATGAGCGAATTTCTCACGGATCTGCGGCACACCATCGCCGAGTTGATCGCGGAGCAGAAGCGGACAGCGCTCGCTTCCTGACGCGTGTCGCAGGGTATGGCGCAAAAGATCGAGCCGTCTTCACAACATGTTAGCGCCTTGGCGGTTATGTCGGGGCATCAGCCGGGTGACCGGGTACCTAGAACCAGTATTGGGGATTGAGAATGGCTATTGAGAAAAGTGTTGCATCGGCCTCCATCGCCGAAGTCGTGGATCGCATTTTGGACAAGGGTGTCGTCGTGGACGCCTTCGTTCGGGTCTCGCTCGTCGGCATCGAACTGATCGCAATCGAAGTTCGGGCTGTCGTTGCCTCTGTTGAGACGTGGCTCAAGTATGCGGAAGCCGTGGGCCTGACAGTCGATCCGTCAGCGGCATAGGTTATTGCCTCCGGAGCAATCTTGACTCAACCTGCGAGGGTCGCAGGTTTAGCTGGTTGCGGTGCAGCGCATTGAACCCTCCACGGTATAGGCTCCTATGCAGAATAAGTGACACGCGGGCGCGATGTGCCTGCGTGTTTTGGCGTGAAGGTGGAGCGCTATATCCGAGCGCCCATTGCTCTTATGGCGGCTCAGAGGCGCCGGGGTTTGAGACGTTGAGCGTGCTGTGCGTGCGCTGACCACCGATATGTTGTTGCGGTTCCGCCGGTCAGGCGTCCTTTATCTTGAAGCGGCTGAGTTCGGGATACGCGCGCGCAAAGCAGCCACGGACCCGGTCGTAGATGGTAGGACGTGCGGTTCAGGTGGTCTTTGTGCCGGCCCGTATGGTCGATGATTTCGGTGGCTCTGAAGGGTGGCGGCGCACGTTAAACCAAGCGTTTTAGATTTGCCATCGCAGTCTTGCAGCAGCTGAGGTTGGGATCCACGCGCGCAAGGCAGCCATTGATCCGGTCGTAGTTGGTAGAACGTGCGGTTCAGGTCGTCTGTGTGCCGGGACAAACGGTGGCCTGCGACTGTGGCCTTCAGGGTTGGGCGCGCACGGTCATGCACGGGCGTCAGGTACGCGATCGCAATCTTGAAGCGGCTGAGTTCAGGATACGCGGGCGCAAAGCAGCCACGGACCCGGTTGAAGATGGTAGGACGTGCAGTTCAGGTGGGTTTTATGCCGGCCCGTATCGTCGCTGATTTCGGCGGCTCTCTAAGCTGGCAGCGCACGGTGAACCACGCGTGTCAGATGCATCATCGCAGTTCTGGTGGGTGGCGGCGTACATAGAGGCGAGGGCAGAGCGGTTGGTTTAAGTGTTACTTCGGTCAAACGTTATGCTTCGGGCCGAGTGCATGCAAAGCGTGAACATGCCGCTTCGATTGCCCTGCATTGTTTGCGTGCATGTCTCTGCGGACTGCTGTTGCATACGTTCGGTGTCCTTGGCGCCGCGCAGCGCTTTGGAGATACAATTAGCTGACGACCGCAAACGCCGTTTCGATCGACGAGACGAGCGCCAGCGGCGCTATCGCCGCCTAGTGCGAAGAGGTTGCTGCAAGGCGCAGCGCTCGACTTTCGCGGCTTGGATCTGTCATAGATCGCCCCGCGCAACCGCATCGGGCGGGTCGGTCTGCCTGAGCCACGCCGATACGCGCGCTATGTCCGGTGCAAGCGGCCTGTCTTCGAAGATCCGGGGGCTCAGCGCGCGCACGCACCGGCGGTGCCTTTGCGCTGCCGGCGAAAATGCTATCTGGGCATCGGCATCCTCGCGCAAATCCATTGCTTGCGCTGCCGCGAGGGCCCCGATGGCGAGGAGGTGGAAGAGGTGGCCGAGCTTTTCGTCGGTGAAACGTGCCGCGATGGTTCCTTGGGACACCACGTCTTGATTGGCAGCATTGGTTGAGAGCGACTGAACCGATGCGGGGCCGATGGCGCGCAGTTCGGCCAAAAGCGCGGTGGCGGTGACCTGTGCGCCCATGAGGCCCGAATTCATCCCGATCTCACCCCCTGCAAGAAACGCAGGCAGGCCACGGTTCAGCGTTTCGTCGGTAATCCGCGCGATCTGGCGTTCGGCGAGACCCGCGAGCGTGGCGACCGCGTTTGACAACGCGTCAGAGGCGAGCGCCACGTGGGAGCCCATGAAGTTCCCGCCATGCAGCGCGGGCGCGTCAGAGGCGGGCGGCAGAATGGGGTTGTCGGTGACCGAGGCAAGCTCAACCCGCACAACCGCGCGGTGCCAGTCGGCGGTATCCCACGCGGCCCCGATCACCTGGGGCGCGCAGCGAAATGTGTAGGCGTCCTGTCCTGGATAGGTTTCCGTTCGCGGGCCCAAGCGGGCGTCCAGTGTGTGTTCGGCGATGGGCGTGCGTTCCAATCGCGTGCTGCCACGGGTCAGGTCGCGCAGCATCGACGCGGCGCGGCGCTGGCCGGGGTGGGGGCGCAGGTCGGCAAAGGCCGGATCCCAGGCTTCGGTGCGCGCCGACAGGCATTCGCCCATGCCGGCGGTCAGCGTCAGCGCCCATTGGATTGCGCGTTCGGCGGCCACGGCGTTCAACGCGGCCAGCCCCGTCATGGCCGAAGTGCCATTGACCAGGGCGAGCCCGTCGCGATGGCTGAGATCGAGGGGGTCGAGCCCAAGGGCGGCAAGCCCCGCGCGCCCGTCTAGCCGGTGTCCATCGCGCCGCAGGAAGTCACCGCAGCCCTGAAGGCACAACACGAGATGGGCGAGCGGTGTCAGATCCCCTGAGGCACCGACGGTCCCGCGCGCGGGCAGAACCGGGGCGAGGTCAGAGTTCAACAGCGCCACCAGCCGGGACAAGGTGCCCGCCCGCACGCCAGACGCGCCCTGCACCAACGCCATCACACGCGCCAGAACAGTGGCCCGCGCCTGATCCCAGCGCAGCGGTGGTCCCACACCGGTGGCCAGGTGGTTCACAAGGTTTTGCTGCAGCCGCGCCGCATCGCCGGACCCCACGAGCCGGTTCGCCAGCGGGCCGAAGCCTGTCGTGACCCCGTAGATATGGCGCCGATCGGAAATCGCGTGATCCAGCCGTGCCATCGCAGCCGCGCAACGGGCCTGTGCGGCCGGGCTGAGGTGCATTGTGGCCTGTCCGGTTGCGATCTGTTCGACCGCGCGCAGGGGGAGGTTTCGGTCAAGTGTGATCGGGGGCGCAGAAGCGATGGCGAGCGACATGAAGGCCTTAATCGGGTGTGACCCCTGTTCGCCTAGGGGGCCTTGGTTACTTTTCGATTAACCGCTGTCAGGGGCATTGGTGGCGTGCCGATCGGGCTTAGCGAAAGACTTGCTTAAAGAACTCCTGTTAGGCGGATCGAAACAAGCCCGAGTGCCCCATATGCCCAACGATCCAATTGAGACCGCTCTTGATGACGCGCCGATGGCGGGCGCGGAGGCGATGCCAATGCTTCCAGACGCCTTTCCCAGTGCGCTGTTCGCCGCGGACATCCTGATGCGCTTTGATGCGGAAAGCGGGGCCTTGGTCGATATGAATGAAACGGGCCGCTTGGCCTTTGATCTGTTCAGCGACACCTATGACGGGATGGATTTCGCGTCGGTGATTGCCCCTGGCACCGGTTCACCAGAAGAGTTGATGGCAGATGTGATTATGGGATCTGTGCAGGTGGGCGAGGGTGTGTGCCAAACCCCTGAGGGTACAAAGATATCGATGTCATTTCGCGCGCACCGCCCGGACGATGCGCCGTATTTTGATGTGGTGGTGATCAAAGGCAGTGCCGGCGATCATGGCGCGCCGGGGCAGTCGGAACAGACCGAGGCGATCCTTGGGGCGATCGGGATCATCGAATACAATGCCGATGGTGTGATCGAGCGCGCCAATGACCGTGCGACCATGGCGCTGGAGGCTTTTGGTGAGGATCTGGGCGGGCGGCATCACGACACACTGTGGCCCCCGGCGGTTGTTCAGACGCCGGACTACGTTGATTTCTGGGAAAAGCTGCGCTCTGGACGAATTATTGAAGGGCAATACGCCCATGTGACCAGCACCGAGACCACTGTTTGGCTGCAATGCACTTTTGTGCCGATGCGCGACAGTTCGGGCTTTGTGACCCGGGTGGTGCAATGCCTGATGGATGTGTCCGACAGCGCGCACAGTGCGGCCCGCGACCGCATGGAAGCCGAGGCATGGCGGGACTGTTTCGCCATCGCCGAGTTGGATGGCGACGGCCATGTGCGCATTGTGAACCCCTCGATGGTTGCGACCTATGGGTTGGCCGAGAAGGAGGTTATCGGCAAGCGGTTCGATGCGTTCTGCGATCCGGAGTTCCAGAAGGGAGAGAGCTTCGAAGAGGCGTGGAGCGCCGCGTTGTCCGGCAAGTCGACCCGGCTTGATGTGCGCCATGTCGACGGGGAGGCGGCCAAACGCTGGATGGATGTGGTGCTGGTGCCCATTGGGCCCGCGGATGGTCCGGTGGACCGCGTTCTGCAGATTGCGCGGGACATTACGGATGCCAAGCTGCGCGCCGATGATCTTGTGGCGCAGAACGCCGCGATTGATCGCGCCAAGGCGCTGTTTGAGTTTAACCTTTACGGCGATGTGACCGCCATCAACAAAGCCATGTGCGAAGTGTTCGAGGTGATCCCGGATGAGATTATGGGGGTGAGCCATGCCTCATTGTGCGACCCCGAGTTCGGGTCCAGTCGCAAGCACGCCGATTTCTGGGACAAGCTCGTGGCGGGGCAGGTGCAAAAGGGCGTGTTTCGCCGCGTCACGCCCGCGGGCAAGACGGTCTGGCTGCGGTCGGTGTATTCCCCTGTGATCGAGGCCAATGGCCGGATCGAAAAGATCTTGATGGTCGGAACCGATGTCACGGAAGAGCGTGTGGGCGTCTTCCGGATCGAGCAGACGTTGCAATGCCTGCAAGACAGCAGCCTGGTTGCCGAGTTTTCGCCCAAGGGCGAGGTTCTTGAGGCGTCGCCACAGTTTCTGGCAGCGTTTGGGTATTCGATCCAACAGATCCGCCGCAAAACCCATGGCGAGCTGTGCCCCGAAGCGGACGATCTGGCCAAGGCGGCGCAGGCAGAATGGCAAAACGTCCTGCGGGGGGATGTGGTCTCGGGCACGTTCCGGCGTCGCAATGCCACAGGGTCAGACATTTGGTTGAGCGCCACCTATTGCGGTATCCGGGACGCAGATGGTGATCTGGAACGTGTGCTGTTGTTTGGCACCGATGTGACCGAAGAACGGGCGGCCAAGCTGCACCACGATGCCCGATGGACCGCTACGGATGCGGGGCTTGCGTTGATGGAGTTCGATGTGGATGGCAAAATCACATCGGCAAATGAAAACTTCCTCAAACTAATTGGCTACACCGGGCGTGAGCTGATCGGACAACATCACAGCGCGATATGTGCGCCGGATTTCGTGCAATCCGATCAGTATCGCGAATTCTGGCTGGGCCTGGCGGGCGGTACCACATGGAAGGGCCGCGCCCACCATGTCGGGCGGTACAACGGCGATGTGCATCTGCAATCGATATACAGCCCGGTGCGGGATGAGCATGGGGATGTGACACGGATCATCGCCTTTGCCATCGACATCAGCAAACACGTCCAGTTTGAGGGGCTGGCGCGCGACAACTCCAACGATGTGCTGGATGAGTTGCAGCAGCTGATGATGATGCGCGAGAAATTGTATACCGGCGTCGAAGGTCTTGCGCGCCAGACCGGAAGCTCGCGCAAAAGCGCGAGTGAGGGCGCGGCGCATGTGCGGGACGGCAAGCAAGCGATGGAAACTGCGCGGGCGTGTTCCGACAAGATCGGACAGGTGGTGACAATCATTGGTGATATCGCCGGACAGACGAACCTATTGGCCTTCAACGCCGCGATCGAAGCAGCGCGGGCAGGTGAGCACGGGGTCGGGTTTTCCATCGTGGCCGATGAGGTGCGCAAACTGGCGGAGAAAAACGCCGAAGCCGCGACCGATATCAGCCGCCTTGTGGAACAGGCCCATCGCGACATGGAAACCAGCGCACAAAAGGCCGAGGCCAGCATCGCGTGTCTTGAAAGCATCAGCGACAATCTGGGTGGGGCGTTGGAGGACGCTCAAGCCCTGGGGGAGGATGCTGAAACGCATGTGGCGACTGGGGACAAGATCCGCGACCTGGTCGCGGTGCTGACCTCCTGACGCGGGCGGCTGGCATGCAGGCGACGGATCATCACGGGATTTTCGGTGTTGCGGACCGGATGGTGGGGGTGCCGCTGGAACATCTGGGCGAGGTCTGCGTCGTCTCGAAGGTGTCACCCATGATGGACCCGAACCCCGGTTTGTTGGGGGTGATCGGCCTGCGCAACATGCTGGTCCCGCTTTTGGATGTGCCCCATAGTTTGGGTCTGCCCCCGCGAACAGAGGCGCCGGCCAAGGCGGCGATCCTGCGGTATGGCGGGCGCATCGCGGCCATGGCCGTGGATGAGATCGTGGCCCTGGCCAAGGCCGCGCCGCGAGATGTGTCGCACGCAAACACGCCCTCCGCCACCGACCCGGCGATGATCCGCAGCGGGTTCCTGCACGGAACCGATATGGTGTCTTGCCTGGATGTCGGGGCCCTGTTCGGGCGCCCGGACATTGTGACCACTACTGCCGAACAGCCTGCCAAAGCGCGCGATGGCGCGGCCCGCATATCGAAACTGTTGATCGTGTCTTGCGGTGGGGCGTCACTGGCCATTGATGCGATCCGGATCCACGCCACGGTGCCGCGGCGTGCGGTGAACACCTCGGAACTCAGCTCATCCTTTTGCCTTGGCTTCATAGAGCACCAGGGCTGGAAGACCCCGGTGGTCGATGCGGCCACGGCGCTGGGTCTTGGCACGCCCGACACGCGCACGAACGCCCCGATCGTGGTTCTGCGCATGGCCGAAGATCAGCTGTTGGGCCTGGCGGTCGACACGATGGAACAGATCGCCCTGATCCCCGCCACTGATATCGCACAGAGCAGCGCGGTCATCCGCGCCGGTGGCGTGTTGATGTCGGCCTTCGTCGATGCGAACGGGCGTCAGACCCATATCGTGGATATGGATGCGCTGAGCCAGATGCCAGAGCTGGACGAGCTTTCGAAACTGGCCATGCGGAAGAGCTCGCCATCCGCCCCGCCCCGCGCGACGCGGGAGCATCACACCGTGCGGATGGAGGCCCAGAAATATCTGCTGTTTCGCGCCGGGCGCACCCTGTCTGTGCCCACATCCCAGATCGCCCGGATCCTCCCCGCCCCGGACCGTTTGGTGCCGACGGGCACGGCGGCGCATGCCATGGTGGAGGGGCTGTTTGAGGTTGACAAACGCTCGGTTCCGCTGGTTCGATTGGGGGGCACGGGGCCTGGGCATAAGGCTTGCGAGTTTGTCCTGTTGGTGGGCCCGCCGGGACAACAGATTGGGGTCGCGGTCGAGCGGATCTTTGGGGTGCTGAACTCGGCCTGGCGGGCCCATGAGACGTCGCAGCACGGCGATGAGGATCTGGTTGAGTTGAAAGAGGGCGCTGATCGCCGCGTGGTACCGGTTGCGGACCTTGGTGGCCTCGCTGGAATGCTGACGGGGGCTGCGGCGTGATCAGATAGTCGCGGGATGGCCAGGGGCGCAGGGCATTGATGACTTGACCTTCCAGTAACTGGAAGGCCTATATCAATGCCTATGACAAAAGAATGCCACGCCCAAACCGATCTGACCCTTCATGTTCCAGGCATGTCCTGCGCAGGTTGTGTGCGCCGGATCGAGACCGCGATCGACGGCTTGGACGGCATAACCGGTGTGTCGGCCAATCTGGCCACCCGCGAGGTGCATATTGCGTCAAACGAGGGTGTCTTGGCTACAGAGGTGGCCAAAGCGCTGGATCAGGCAGGCTATGCCCCCGCGCGGGGATCGGTTGATCTGGCGATTTCTGCCATGACCTGCGCCTCATGCGTGGGGCGGGTCGAGGCGCTGTTGATGGCGCAAGACGGCGTTTTCGGTGCAAGCGTCAACCTGGCCACCGGAAAGGCGCGGGTGGACACCATACGTGGTGCCGCGGATGTGTCTGCCATTGCAGCCGCTTTGACTGCTGCGGGATACCCCGCGCAGGTCGCGCACGCAGACACCGTGCCGGAGGAGGGGGAAGACCTTGCGCGGCTCCGACAACAGGCGCTGCTTGCCGCTGTTCTGACGGCGCCGGTTTTCGCGCTTGAGATGGGTGGGCACCTGATCCCCGGGTTTCACCTGTGGGTCATGGAAACGCTCGGGCATCGCACAAGCTGGGTGATCCAGGCCGTGCTGACAACGCTGGTTCTGGCGGGACCGGGGCGCATGTTCTTTGCGCGTGGCGTTCCGGCCCTGCTGCGCGGGGCGCCTGATATGAATGCGCTTGTCGCGCTGGGCACGTCGGCGGCGTGGCTTTTCTCCATCGTCGCGCTGTTTCTGCCCGGCCTTCTGCCGGATGGCACGCGGGCGGTGTATTTTGAGGCAGCAGCGGTCATCGCGACGCTGATCCTTATCGGCCGCTATCTTGAGGCGCGTGCCCGGGGCCGCGCGGGGGAGGCGATCGGAAGCCTGATGCGCCTGCGCCCCGATCATGTGGAGGTGGAGCGCGGGGGCGCCGTTGAGCGGCGGGCAGTGGCCGAAGTTGTGACCGGCGACATCGTGCATGTGCGGCCGGGCGAACGGATTGCAGTGGATGGCCGTATCCTGGACGGGCACAGTTTCATCGACGAAAGCATGATCACGGGAGAGCCTGTAGCGGTGGAAAAAGCAGCCGGCGACATGGTCACCGGTGGCACGGTCAATGGGACGGGCGCATTTCGGTTCACGGCAACGGCGGTGGGCGAAGACACGGTGCTGGCGCGGATCGTTGGCATGGTGAACGCGGCGCAAACTGGCAAACTGCCGATCCAGGCCTTGGTGGACCGCGTGACGGGGGTGTTCGTGCCCGTGGTGATCGCGGTTTCGGTGCTGACCGTTGCGGTGTGGCTGCTCGTCGGATCAGCATCAGCGCTGGATCTGGGGTTGGTCGCCGCGGTTTCGGTTTTGATCGTTGCCTGCCCTTGCGCGATGGGTCTGGCAACGCCGATGTCGATCATGGTCGGCACCGGGCGCGCGGCGGAGCTGGGCGTTTTGTTTCGCAAGGGCGAGGCCTTGCAACAGCTGCGCGCGGCGCGGGTGGTGGCGTTTGACAAGACCGGCACCTTGACGCGCGGCGCCCCGGTTCTGACCCGCGTGGCGACGGTAGATGGGTGGTCAGAGGCCTTGGTTTTGCGTCTGGCGGCGGCGGTTGAGGCGCGGTCTGAGCACCCGGTGGCGTTTGCTGTTGTGCAGGGCGCGCAGGCGCGGGGGATTGCAATACCGGAGGTCACTGCATTTGCCGCACAGGTTGGGCAGGGGGCCGAGGCGTCGGTTGACGGGCGTTTCGTACAGGTTGGTACGGCACGCTGGTTGGGGGGCGCGGGCGCGTTGCAAAGCGATATGGAGGCCGGCGCGGCGCGGGGCGAGACCGCGTTTTTGGTGGCGGTGGATGGGGCGGTTGTGGCGTCCTTGGCGGTCGCAGACCCGGCTAAGCCTGAGGCGGCCGGGGTCATCGCGGGTCTCAAGGCGCAAGGGCTGCATGTCGTCATGTTGACCGGCGATGCGCGGGCCACGGCGGAGGCGATTGCCGCGCAAATGGGCATAGACGCGGTGATGGCCGAGCTGCGCCCCGATGGCAAGCAGGCGGCGTTGCAGGCGTTGCGCGATGCACATGGCACGGTGGCCTTTGTGGGCGATGGGATCAACGACGCGCCCGCGCTGGCCGAGGCGGATGTGGGCATTGCGCTGGGCACGGGCACGGATGTGGCGATAGAGGCCGCCGATGTGGTGCTGATGTCGGGCGATATGCGCGGCGTGACCCGCGCGCGTGGGATCAGCGGGGCAGTGATGCGCAACATTCGCCAGAACCTGTTTTGGGCGTTTGCCTACAACACCGCGCTTATCCCGGTGGCGGCGGGGGTGCTTTATCCCCTGACGGGCACGCTTTTGTCGCCAATGCTGGCGGCGGGGGCGATGGCGTTGTCATCGGTGTTCGTGGTGGTCAATGCGCTGCGGTTGCGGCGGTTTGCGCCTGATGCGCCGCGCGCCGCACCGGAGCAGGCGCCCTTGGTGGCGGAGGTGACGGCATGAACATCGGAGAGGTTGCAGAACGCTCTGGCCTGCCGCCGAAGACCATCCGTTACTATGAGGATATCGGCCTGATCAAACCGCTGCGCGATGCCAACGGATACCGTGCGTTTCGCGAAAGTGATCTGCATAAGCTGGCGTTTCTGGGCCGCGCACGGGCGCTGGGCTTTCGGATCGAGGATTGCCGCACCTTGCTGCAGCTTTATGAGGATGACAGCCGGACCAGTGCCGAGGTGAAGCGGATTGCGCAGGATCATCTGGATCAGATCGAACAGAAGATCGCCGATCTGAGCGAGATGCGGCAAACGCTGTCCGATCTGGTGACGTCCTGCGCGGGCGATGACCGTCCCGACTGTCCGATCCTGGAATCGCTGTCGACGAAACCGGGCTAGAACTTCTCCACCGTGATCCCGGCCCCTGTCAGGTGCTGGCGGACGGCGCGCGCGATGCCGACGGCCTCGGCCGTGTCACCATGCAGGCAGATCGTGTCGATCTGCGTCGGGATCTGCGCGCCGCTTTCGGTGATGATGGCGCCCGCCTGCACCATGGCGACGATCCGCTGTGCGGCTTGGGTGGCGTCATGGATGACGGCGCCGGGCAGGCTGCGGTCGACCAGTGTGGCATCGTCGTTATAGGCGCGGTCGGCAAAGATCTCACCCACCCAGTTGCAGCCGAGCGCCCGCACCGCCTGTTCCATGGGCGTGGCGGCCAGCACCATGATGATGATCTCGGGCGCCACATCCAGCGCGGCCTCGTAACAGGCGCGGGCCATCGCCTCATCCTCGGACGCCATGTTGGCGAGCGCGCCGTGCAGTTTGAGGTGCCGCAGCTTGGCACCTGCCGCGCGGGCCATCGCTTGCGCGGCCCCCAGTTGATACCGGACGGCGTTTTGCAGCGCGGGCAGGGGCATGTGCATGCGACGGCGCCCGAACCCTTGCAGATCGGGAAAACCGGGATGGGCGCCGATACCCACGTCGTTCTCCACGGCCAGCGCCATGGTGCGGGCCATCGTGTCGGGGTCGCCTGCGTGAAAGCCGCAGGCGATGTTGGCGGAGGTCACGGTTTGCAGAAGTGCTGCGTCATTGCCCATGGGCCAGGGGCCAAAGCCCTCGCCCATATCGGCGTTCAGATCGACGGACAGGGTCATGGCGCGGGCTCCACAAGGACAAGGGCTATGTCCATCACATTGGTCCCTGTGGGACCGCAGGTGAAGAGGGCATCGTGCGCGGCAAGGTAGGTGCCCGCATCCGCGCGGGCGAGCGCATCGGCGGCGCCGGCGCCCCAGAGCATATGGTCGGCAAAGCCGCCTGCGTCGCCTGTGGGGCCATCGGTGCCATCGGTGCCAGCGACGAGGGCGGTGACGCCTGGGGTGTTCTGCAGGTGCTGTGCCAGAAGCAGGGCCAGTGCCTGGTTGCGACCGCCGCGACCGGGGGCATCGGGCAGGACCACGGTGGGTTCGCCGCCGAAGATGTAGAGGCCGGGGGCGTTGATAGCCTTGGCGATACGGTCCGCGGCGGTTTCGACATCGGCATAAAGCGCCTCGGCATTTGCCTGTACTGTCAGCCCGGCGTCCTTCGCCGCGTCTGCGATGGTCGTGCGGGCGATGGCGTTGGACGCGATGATGTGCGTTTCGCTTCGGGCGGCGAGGGCGGCGGGCACAGCGCCCAGCCCGGAACCGATGATGCCGATATCATCGCCCTCGACATCCGACACGGCCATGACGGTCACCCGCGCACCGGCGAACCGGGCCAACAGCTTGCCACCCTTGATCCGTGACCGGGTGATGCGGTGTCGGTTCATCGCGTGGATGTCGAGACCCTGCGAGAGGAGCCGCGCGTTGTCTGCGGCAACATCGTCCAGCGTCAAACCATCCACCGGCGCTTCGGCCAGCGATGAGGCCCCGCCAGAGACCAGGAACAACAGGTGACTGTCTGCGGTCAACCCCTCCACCATCTCGATCAAACGCTGCCCCGCCGCCAGGCTGCCCGCGTCGGGCATGGGATGTGCGGTTTCGATCACTTCTGCCACGGGGGGCAGCGCGATGTCGTCAAGATGGCCGTATTTCGAGACCACCAGCCCGGGAATGTCCGGTCCGAAACACCTGTAGGCCGCGATGGCCATGGCGCCAGCAGCCTTGCCGACGGCGATGATGCAATCTGGTCTGTTCGTTCCCAGCCGGGCCAGGGCAGCGGCCACGCACCGATCCCCCCGCACGGCATCCACGCCAGTTTGCCAGAGCTCCGCCAATAGCGCACGCGGATCGGTCCTGGGTTCTGCCCTCATGGCTGCGGTTTTGGGCAGGCACGCGCCGATTGTCCATCCCCCGCCCCGTTGCAACGGGGGCCGCGCGGCGACATATAGGGGCGGCAAAGGGGACAGGCATGACCAACTATCTCGAGTTCGAAAAACCGCTGGCTGAAATCGAAGGCAAGGCGGAAGAGCTGCGTGCGATGGCGCGGGCCAATGAAGAGATGGATGTGGAGAAAGAGGCGGCGGCGCTGGATGCCAAGGCGGCCACGATGTTGGCGGACCTGTACAAAGACCTGTCGCCATGGCGGAAATGCCAGGTGGCGCGGCATCCCGACCGGCCCCATTGCCGCGATTACATCGAGGCGCTGTTTACGGAATATACACCCCTCGCGGGCGACCGGAACTTTGCCGATGACCATGCGATCATGGGCGGGCTGGCGCGGTTGGGCGATCGTCCGGTGATGGTGATCGGGCATGAGAAAGGCACCGATACCAAAACGCGGATTGAGCGGAATTTCGGAATGGCGCGGCCCGAAGGGTATCGCAAGGCCATCCGTCTTATGGATCTGGCGGACCGGTTCAATGTACCGGTGATTACCTTGGTCGACACCCCCGGCGCCTATCCCGGCAAGGGCGCGGAAGAGCGCGGGCAGTCCGAGGCGATTGCCCGGTCGACCGAGCGGTGTTTGCAGCTGAAGGTGCCCTTGATCAGTGTAATCATTGGCGAAGGTGGCTCTGGCGGCGCGGTGGCGTTTGCGACGGCCAACCGGCTCGCGATGTTGGAGCATTCAATTTATTCGGTGATCTCGCCTGAAGGCTGCGCGTCGATCCTGTGGAAGGATGCAGAGAAGATGCGCGAGGCGGCTGAGGCATTGCGGTTGACTGCGCAAGACCTCAAGGCGCTGGGCGTGATTGACCGGATCATTGGCGAGCCGCTGGGCGGCGCACAGCGCGATCCGCAGGCGTCGATTGCCGCTGTAGGGGCCTCGATTGGCGCGAT
>JBCBPV010000034.1:0-36151 GCA_039820585.1 Pseudomonadota bacterium | reverse complement strand
TGGGCATGCCTGTCTGGCACGGGGAAGGGACACGCCAGGGCGTATTAGACGACCGCCAACACTGTCTCCAGATGCGAATCCCATGTCGGATGGTGCGGGCGCGGGGCCCAGTCCTGTGTCGTTGCCTGCTCTTTATCCCCACCGTTCAACAGCACGTCGACGGCATTACACCAGTGATACATCCCGGTTGAGGGCACGTAAACGGGGATATCGCCCACAGTCTCCCGATAGACGGGCAGGTCCTGGCAAATGATCGGAATTCCGCGCAAGGCGGCCTCGATCACGGGAAAGCCAAAGCCTTCGGCAAGGCTGGGGTGCAAGAGGGCTGTGGCCCCTGACATCAGGTGCGCGATCTCGCCGTCGCTGAGGCCCGGCACCTCGCGCACGGGCTGGCCGCCTTCTACCAGCGTATCAAGCCTGGCCATCAACCCCGCATCCCCCCAGCCGCGGGACCCGGCAAGGATCAGGGTCGGTGTATGTAAGCCCATGCGGGCGTGCAGATCGTCCCAGACATCCAGAAGCAGCGCCTGGTTCTTGCGCGCATCAATGGTGCCCACGGCAAGCATATAGGGCGGATCGGGCGCCTTGGGGCTGGGGCGTGGATCGCTCAGCGACACACCCAGTGGCGCTGTCACAAACGACGCCTTCGCGGGTTCAAGGTGTCTGGCTATGGCCTTTTGCGTCGCCTCGGTCGCGCAGATGATCGTGTCGGCATGTGCTTCGACCGCGGCCATGCGCCTGGCAAAGCTCTCCACCGTGCCCGGGCGCTGGGTATGCGGCAGATCAAGGGGGATCACATCATGGACCAATACGGCCACGTCCATCCCGGCATGCGCAACCTGGGACAGCGTGCGCCGCGACAGATTGCTGTGGCCCGTGTTGAGATAGGCGGTGCCCGCGGGAAGCCGCGCCCGCAGCATCGCAGTTAGCCGCGTCTTCACACAGCGCCCCACCGCATGCCGCCGCAGATCCGCCTCGGCCCGGGCCTGCGCTTCGGGCAAGCGGCGGCGCAGGCGCCCCAGCATGTCGACAGGGCCCCAGGGCACCTGCCCATATATCTGTGGCTGAAGGTTCGTCAGCGCCGCCCGATCTACCAGGATGTATCCCAGTGCCGTCCGCGTCAGACCGAACACCGGAACATCAAGCGACAGCAGCCCATCAAGATAGGCCAGCTCAACCCGATCAATTCCGGTGAAGGGGCCGCGCCCGGCGCGACTGACCAGACGGGTGATGTCCAGACAGTATGCGGGCGAACGCGGCGTCAGTAACGGGGCCCTACTGGGCCGCTTTTTCAAGCGCCATCATCTCGCGCAGATAGCGGTGGAAGTCTTCGCGCAGTTCTTCACGAGCCAGGCCAAAGGCCACGGTGGCCTGCAAGAAGCCGGACTTTGACCCGCAATCGAAGCGCTGGCCATTGAAGCGCAACCCATAGACCGGGCGCTCGGCCGCAATCTCTTGGGCGATGGCATCGGTCAGCTGGATCTCACCCCCCGCACCGCTGCCGATGCGGTTGAGATTGCGCATGACGTCGGGCGACAGGATATAGCGACCGATCACCGCCAGGTTCGATGGCGCGGTGCCGGGCGCTGGCTTTTCAACCATGCTGCGCACCTGAACGAGCGATCCCATATCCTCGGACACATCCAACACGCCGTAAGATGCGGTATCCGCAGGCGGCACTTCCATCGCGGCCACCATGGAACCACCGGTGTTTTCATAGGCCTCGATCATCTGCTGCAGGCAAGGGCGCTCTGCCGCGATTACGTCATCGGGCAGGATCACCGCAAAGGGTTCATCCCCGATCAGGCGGCGGGCGCACCACACAGCGTGGCCCAGACCCAACGGTTTGTTCTGGCGGATATAGGCGATCGCGCCCGAATCCATATTGGTCGCTTCAAGCGCTTCCAACAGCTTGGTCTTGCCCTTGTTGCGCAAGGATGTCTCAAGCTCGGGCGCGTTGTCGAAGTAATCCTCAAGCGCGCTTTTTCCGCGCGAGGTGACGAAAATAAACTCTTCGATGCCCGCGGCACGGGCTTCGTCGATGGCGTATTGAATCAGGGGGCGGTCGACCAGCGTCATGATTTCTTTCGGCACCGATTTGGTCGCCGGCAAAAACCGCGTTCCCAATCCTGCAACCGGAAATACCGCTTTGGTCACTTTGCGATTCATAAAATTACCCTCGTTACCCGTGTCAGTTACCACCGGCGCTCATTCGCCGGGGGTGTAGTTCACGATATGTGAACAGAATCTGTCAAAAAAATGACCGACGCTTCAATCCCACACCCATGATCAAGAATGCGCCAATCCGCGTGTTTTCGCAACACGCGCGATCTCCGTTTCCAGGCGCCTGTTCCAACTCTGCACCGAAATGAGGCGTTCAGACCGCACAGCGCGCCCAAATATTCCACCCGTCTGCTCCCAATAGCCCGGGGCGCGAAATCGCACTTGGTGAAAGAGGGTCGTGCGACTCAGAACAAACAGGCTGACGCGCTCTCCATTGTTGATGCGCCGGGCGGCCTCGGCCCGCAGACGCCCTGCCTGTGCAGGCCGTCCGCTGAGAATCACTGGCGGATCGTCGGTGGTCGGGATCGGGGAAAATCTGCTGTGCTGCGTGCCATCCCAGCCTGTTTCAAGGTTGCGGGCGGCACCGTCTGCGGCGCCACGGTCGAACCCGTCCATCAACCGCGCGATATCACCGGGCACACAGTTCCCGGCGACCAGGTGCCGCAACAGCCGTTTGCGCTCGGCCATGCGCAGATCGGCCAGCGCGCCTGCGTAGCGCGCGCGTGGGGCGAATTGTGTCAGAAAGTGGGCAATACTCGCGCCGATCTCTGTCAGATCCAGCGGCTGCCGCTTGGCTGCGCGGATCCTCGAGGGCGCCATGACGTGCACGACCTGCGCCTGTGGCACCAGCGCCGTCGCCGCCCCGGTGCGCGACAGGCGCAGGTTGAGATCCGCATCATCCATGTAAAAACGGTAGGCCGGGTCGAACCCCCCCAGCGCGGCCAGGGTTTCGCGCCGATAGGCACAGTTCGTGCCCTCGGTTCGCACCGCCATGCCCTTGGGCGGGGTCACAACCCGCGCGGCGGACCCGGCACAGGGCAGATCATGGTGCTGTCCGAAGACATCAATCGCCCGGGCCTGCCATTGAAAGCTGATCCCATTGCGCCCGCGCACAAAGCCCCCTGTGGCCGCAACGCCCGGATCGTCAAAGGGCTGCGTCAACCGGCCCAGCCAGGTCGGCTCGGCAAAGGCATCGTCGTCTATGAAGGCAATGATTTCCCCCGCTGCGGCCGCCAGCCCGGCATTGCGCGCGGCGGCGATGTTGGGGGCATTGAACGCGACCAGCCGCAGATGCGCGGCAAGCGGATGCGCGGTGGCGGCCGCGATCCCGGCTGGATCGGCCACGACCACAACTTCGAAGGGCTGAAACAGTTGTTGCCCAAGCGCCGTCAGGCACAAGGTCAGTTCGCGCGGTCGTCCGCGCGAGACGACGATCACACTGACCTCGCGCGCCCCCATCCGCCGCGCGCCGCCGGTCTAGGCCTCGGCGGGTTGCAGCGTGACGCCCGGCGCGTAGCCTATGAAGAACGGGTTCTCATAGCCCGGCTTGCCGTAGCGCAACGGCGTGTGATCATCGAAACGTACGACATTGCCACCCGCGCCCTGCAACACGGCTTGGCCAGCGGCGGTATCCCATTCCATCGTGCGCCCGAGGCGGGGATAGAAATCTGCCTCGCCCGCAGCCACCAGACAGAACTTCAGCGATGAGCCCGCGCTTTTCATATCGCCGATAGCGTAGCGGTTGATGTAGTCGTCCGTCGCCGCATCGCGGTGCGATTTTGAGGCGACAACCCGCAAAGCGCTGCCATTGGGATCCGCCACGTGCAGTTCGCGCACTTCGCCCATCGTGTCTTTTGCGAAAGGCCCCGCCTCTTCCACCGTTTGCCCATCGGCGCGGGTGAAGAACATCCGCTCTTTTGCGGGTGCGTACACCACGCCGCGCAGGGGCACGCCATCTTTGACATAGGCGATGTTGACGGTGAAATCGCCGCGACGTTGCACGAACTCTTTCGTCCCATCAAGCGGGTCAACGATCAGGAACTCGGTCGCCGCCGTATTGTGCGTCGCGGCCTGTTCTTCGGTGATCAGCGTCACATCGGGAAACACCGAGCGCAACCCCGCCGAGATCAGCGCATCGGCCTTTTCATCAGCCTCGGTCACCGGGCTGTCATCGGATTTGGCGCGCACGTCGAAATCCTTGGCCGCGTAGACTTCCATGATCAGGTCGCCCGCTTCCAGGGCAAGACGGCGCATTGTGCGTTCCAGCAACTCAAAATCCACGGGTGGGCGCTCCTTGGCCTAAATCTGTCAGAGTGATTGAAATCAATCACGGCTGTCTTATGATGCCGTCGAAAGCAAACGGCAAGAAAACCGCACCATAATCGGTACAACCGTTTCCATGAGGCACGCAGTATGTTCCAGCGCCGCGAATTGAACGGAACCCTTGGCTCTGCCGGGAACACGTTATCGCTGATCTTCCACAACACCGTTCGAACGGTGCGCAAGACCCATGGCAATGCGGTCGCCGCGCTCTTGATCAACATCCTGCAGATCGGTCTGATGGTGGCGATCTTCTACTATATGTTCACGCTTTTGGGCCTGCGGAAGATGGCCGTGCGCGGGGATTTCCTGCTGTATGTGATGAGCGGGATCTTCATGTTCATGGTCCATGTAAAGGCCATGAACGCGGTGATGACGTCGGAAAGCCCGACATCGCCGATGATGCAGCACCTGCCGATGAACACAATCGTCTCGATCGTGGGTGAGGCGTTGGGATCGCTTTATATCCAGGTGCTGGCGGTCTTTTTGATCCTGTACGTCTATCATTTGGGATGGGGTCCGATTGAGATCATCAACCCGATTGGCGCGTTCTCCATGCTGCTATTGTCCTGGTTTTCTGGTGTGGCCGTGGGTGTTGTACTGTTGGCGCTGAAGCCCTGGTTTCCCACCGTGATCCCGATGATTGCCCAGCTTTATATGCGGGCCAACATGTTTGCCTCGGGCAAGATGTTCCTGGCCAACACATTGCCCGCCTATATGCTGCCCGTCTTTGACTGGAACCCGCTGTTTCACACCATCGATCAGGCGCGCGGGTTCACGTTCATCAACTACAACCCGCATTTTTCGTCGCTGACATACCCCCTGTATGTCGCGCTGGTTCTGTTGGTGATCGGTCTGATGGGTGAGTTCTTTACGCGCAAGAATGCCTCGCTCAGCTGGGGCGCACGCCACTAGATCCGGCAACCCGCAAGGTCAGGTTCAGCCTGCCGTCCTTGTCCAACAGCGTTGAGGTGCCCGCCTTGATCCGGTCGATCCCGTGATAGGCCATCCGCGACGCGCCTGCCAAAACCACCACATCGCCCGACCGCAGCCAAACACTGCGCGACGGGCTGCGTGCCTCGGGCGTGGCGATCCGGAACAGACCGTCATCCCCAAGCGAGATTGAGACGACGGGCCAATCGAACTCTGCCTCATCGCGGTCCTGGTGCAGGCCCATGCGGGCGGTGTGGGCGTAGTAGTTCACAAGGCAGCAATCGGGGTCGCGGTCAACGCCCGATACATCGCGCCAGACGTTCAGCACCGGATCGGGGATCGCGGGCCATGGCGCGCCCCTTGGGTGATGCGCCTGATAGCGATAGCCCGCCCTGTCCGAGACCCAGCCAAGCGTTCCTGCAGACGTCATGCGCACAGACATCTTCTGCCCCCGTGCCGTCTGAGGGTGGAACAGCGGAGCCTGGGCCACGATCCCGCGAACGGCGGTGACAAGCGTCGCCTGCTCAGCCTCATCCAGAAAGCGCGGGTAAACCGTCGCCCCGTTGATCTGTAACCCTGACATGGCCCGCGCATTCCCATCCAAAACGCCAAAATTTCGCACCGATTCGCGATTTTTGCGTGCTTGCAGCGCTTCGCACCCCTCCCTATATACCCCCAGAACGCGGCCAGGGCAGTGCCTTGGCCTAACTCTGGGATCGGGACACGGCGCCAAAATGGGTCGGGTTCCTCATCATCGCCTGAAGAGAGGGTAAAGAGCATGGCCAAAGTCATTGGTATCGACCTTGGAACCACCAACAGCTGCGTCGCGATCATGGATGGCTCGCAGCCACGGGTTATCGAGAACGCAGAAGGCGCGCGCACGACACCGTCGATTGTCGCCTTCACGGACAACGAACGTCTTGTGGGCCAGCCGGCGAAACGCCAGGCGGTCACCAACCCTGAAAACACGGTGTTTGCCGTCAAACGCCTGATCGGTCGCCGCGTGGACGACGCGGAAGTGACAAAAGACAAGGACATCGTGCCCTATGCCATCGTCGATGGCGGCAATGGCGATGCCTGGGTTGAAGCGGGCGGCGAGAAATACAGCCCAAGCCAGATCTCGGCGTTCATCCTTCAGAAGATGAAGGAAACCGCCGAAAGCTATCTTGGTGAAGACGTCACGCAGGCCGTGATCACCGTGCCCGCCTATTTCAACGACGCTCAGCGTCAGGCCACCAAGGATGCGGGCAAGATCGCCGGCATGGAAGTGCTGCGGATCATCAACGAGCCGACAGCCGCCGCGCTGGCCTATGGCCTCGACAAAAAGGAATCGAAGACGATTGCCGTCTACGACCTTGGCGGCGGGACGTTCGACATCACCATCCTGGAAATCGACGACGGGTTGTTTGAGGTGAAGTCCACCAACGGGGACACGTTCCTGGGTGGTGAAGACTTCGACATGCGCATCGTCAAATACCTGGCCGATGAGTTCAAGAAAGAGAACGGCGTCGATCTGACCGCTGACAAGATGGCGCTGCAGCGCCTGAAAGAGGCAGCGGAAAAGGCCAAGATCGAACTCTCCTCGTCCAGCCAGACCGAGATCAACCAACCCTTTATCTCGATGGGGTCGGACGGTCAGCCGCTGCACATGGTGATGAAGCTGACGCGGGCCAAGCTGGAATCGCTGGTGGGTGAGCTGATCAAGAAATCGATCAAGCCTTGTCAGGCCGCGCTGAAAGATGCGGGCCTGTCGAAGGATGACATCGACGAGGTCGTGCTGGTCGGTGGTATGACGCGGATGCCGAAGGTCGTGGAAGAGGTAACCAAATTCTTCGGCAAGGAACCTCATAAGGGCGTGAACCCTGATGAGGTTGTGGCCATGGGCGCCGCGATCCAGGCCGGTGTTCTGCAGGGCGATGTGAAAGACGTTGTGCTGCTGGACGTCACACCCCTTTCGTTGGGGATTGAGACGCTGGGTGGCGTATTCACCCGCCTGATTGACCGTAACACGACGATCCCGACCAAGAAGTCGCAAATCTTCTCGACTGCGGAAGACAACCAGAACGCCGTGACGATCCGCGTGTTCCAGGGTGAGCGTGAGATGGCGGCCGATAACAAGATCCTCGGTCAGTTCAACCTTGAAGACATCCCGCCCGCCCCGCGCGGTCTGCCCCAGATCGAGGTGACGTTCGACATCGACGCCAACGGCATCGTGTCGGTCAGCGCCAAAGACAAAGGCACCGGCAAGGAACAGAACATCACGATCCAGGCGTCGGGTGGTCTGTCGGATGACGAGATCGAGGAAATGGTCCAGGAAGCCGAAGCCAATGCCGAGGCCGACAAGGAGCGGAAAGAGCTTGTCGAAGCCAAGAACCAGGCCGAAAGCCTGATCCACGGCACCGAAAAGTCGATGGAAGAGCATGCCGACAAGGTCGACCCGACCACGATCGAGGCGATCGAACTGGCCATCGCCGCGCTGAAGGACGATCTGGAAAACGATAATGCTGGCAAGATCAAGTCCGGCATCCAGAACGTGACCGAGGCCGCGATGAAGCTGGGTGAGGCGATCTACAAGTCCGAGCAAGAGAAATCGGGCGCGGCCGAGCCGGAAGGCGAAGATGAGCCGCGCGGTGTCGACGACGACATCGTTGATGCCGACTTCGAAGATCTCGACGACGACAAGCGCGCCTCGTAGCGGTGTTTTGCGAACGCGGCAGGCCGGCCCGCACCACTGGGCCGGCCTCTGCGTTGAGGGGTGAAATCTGATGGCAAAGCGCGATTACTACGACGTTTTAGGTGTCTCGAAAGGCGCGGGCGCTGACGAGATCAAGAAGGCGTACCGCACCAAGGCGAAAGAACTGCACCCTGACCGCAACGCGGACAACCCGCAGGCGGAATCGCAGTTCAAGGAAGCTAATGAGGCCTACGAGGTTCTGAAAGATGCCGACAAGAAAGCCGCCTATGACCGGTTCGGTCACGCGGCATTCGAGGGCGGCATGGGTGGCCCGCGCGGCGGCCAGTACGGCAATGGCGACTTCGCCAGCGCGTTCTCAGACGTGTTCGACGACCTGTTCGGTGACTTCATGGGTGGCGGCGGTGGCCGTGGCGGGCGGCAGCGCGCGGTGCGCGGGTCTGACCTGCGCTACAACCTGCGCGTGACGCTGGAAGAGGCGTATCAAGGCCTGGCCAAGACGATCAGCGTGCCAACGCTTGTGACGTGCGATACCTGCACTGGCACCGGGTCGGAAGGCGGCGCGGAACCAACGACCTGCCCGACCTGTTCGGGCATGGGCAAGGTGCGCGCGCAGCAGGGTTTCTTCACGGTCGAACGCACCTGTCCCACCTGTTCGGGCACGGGCCAGATCATCAAGAACCCCTGCAAATCCTGCGGCGGCGCAGGCCGGGTGCAAAAGGAACGTTCGCTCAGCGTGAATATCCCAGCCGGCGTGGAAACCGGCACGCGGATCCGGCTGGCCGGGGAAGGCGAAGCCGGGATGCGCGGCGGGCCTACGGGCGATCTCTACATCTTTATCGAGGTCGAAGAACACCCGCTCTTCCAGCGTGAAAGCCAGCACCTGTTTTGCCGCGTGCCCGTAAGCATGACTGCGGCGGCGATGGGCGGTGAGATCGAGGTGCCTACCATTGACGGGGGGCGAAGCCGGGTAAAAGTGCCCGCAGGCAGCCAGTCGGGCAAGCAGATGCGCCTGCGCAACAAGGGCATGCCGATGCTGCGCGGCGGCGGAACAGGCGACATGTTCATCGAATTGGCGGTCGAGACGCCAATGAACCTGACCTCGCGGCAGAAAGAGCTGCTCAAAGAGTTCGAGAAACTCTCGAAGACCGAGACGAACCCTGAGAGCTCAGACTTCTTCTCGGCCGTCAAGAATTTTTGGGACAGCATGAAGAGCTGATCCACCGGCCTTAACCACACGTTAAGCAAGGGCGGGGCAGCTTAATCGCATGCCCCGCGACGCGCCCTCCGACCCATCGTTGTTCGACGTTTTGCCCGCCACGACTGCGCGGGCGCCATCCTACCTGCGCGATCACCGCAAGCGCCTGCGTGAGAGGTTCATGGCGGGCGGTGCGGCAGCGATGCCGGATTATGAACTGTTGGAACTCGTCCTTTTCCGCGCGATCCCCCGCCAAGATGTCAAACCCCTGGCCCGGCGGCTGATGGACAGGTTCGGTGACTTCAACCGCGTCGTCTCGGCCCCGCCTGAACGGCTGGCGCAGACCGAAGGTGCCGGGCCTGCGGTGGTGCAAGAGTTGAAGATCGTGGAAGCCGCCGCTCACCGCCTGGCCCGCGCGCGGGTCATGGGGCGGCCGGTGGTGTCAAGCTGGCAGGCCCTCTTGGATTATTGCCAGGCCACCATGGCCCATCGCGAGACGGAGCAGTTTCGCGTCCTTTACCTCGACACGCGAAACACCGTCATCGCAGATGAAGAACAGGCGCGCGGAACGGTGGATCATGTGCCGGTCTACCCCCGTGAGGTGGTGAAACGCGCGCTGGAGCTTAACGCCTCGGCGCTTATCCTGGTCCATAATCACCCCTCGGGTGATCCCACGCCCAGCCAGGCCGATATCGACATGACCGAACGCATCCGGCAGGCGGCTGAGGTGCTGTCGATCACCCTTCACGATCATCTGGTCATCGGACAGTCGCGCGAGCTGTCATTCCGGTCGGAAGGCTATCTCTAGCGCACGTCCGCTAGCTCAAGAATTGGCTTTCACTGTCTCTCGCTTGTGTCTCGAACGCAAAAGCCAATGCACAATCCGCTTGAAGCGAACTTGCGTTAGCGTAGCCACACCTCCACCCGCCGGTTCACCTTCTGCCCCCAGGCGTCCTCGTCACAGGCCATGGGCAGCGCCTCGCCAAACCCGTCCGCCACCAGATCCACGCCGCGCAAGGCCGTGGTGTCGGTGAAATCGGCTACCGCATCGCGCACCGCCTCGGCCCGGCGCAGGGACAGGCGGCGGTTATCCGACGCGCGCCCGCGCCCATCGCTGAAGCCTGCGAACAAAAGCGATTGCCCGTCAAAGCGTCCGCGCTCAATCTCGCCCGCCAAAAGCGAGATGTTTGCGCGCGATTGCGCATCCAGCTCGCTCGCGCCACCGGCAAAGCGGAACGACAGCGCAAGCCGCGACGCCCCGTCAATCGCGGAAATCATGCGCTGCAACTCCCCCGTCCCGATCTCTTCCCCGCTGTTCAGGATCGCCTTGGCCAACCGGTCGCCTTGCTGCGATAGCGGATGTGTCTCGGGCGATTGGTCTACAAAGCCCGCGTCACGCACCGCGATCTGCGCCTCTGGCGTCTGGGTAAATGCCAAAAGCTCTCGCGCGATTCGGGGCAGGCGGCGGGCAGGGGCGTACAGGAAATGCGGGACGGTCAGGGGATAGTCTTCGGCCTTCAGCGCGGTCACGCTGGCCCTGTTCTCGTAGCCGCAGGAACCGGTCAGGGACAGCGCGCGGGTATTACCCGTCTCGGAAAACGTGCTGATGCCGATGGCAAGGGGATCCGCGGCGACCGCGTCGGCCAAATCCTGCGACGTCTGGTGGCGGGTGATGCCTTGGGCCAGGGCTGCACGCGCCGGGCCCATCACCGCGGTCAGGAACGTTCGGCTCAGCCCCGAACCGCCGCCCAGCATATGAAGGACAATCTCTGCATCCGCCCCGCCAAGCCGCGACCACGTCGCGATCTCCCCCGCAAATACATCCGCCAGATCCCCCAGCGTGATCGCCCGCACCGGGTTTTCGGGCGACACCACGGGCACCAACCCGTCCAGCGCCACGATCCGACTGCGCGCGGGGTCGGCCAGATCGCCAAGGCCTGCGTCGATGGCGCGCGCACGCTCTGCCTCAGACACTTCGCGGAACGACATCGCAATGGTGGCCTGATCGGCCAGAAGATCGGCGAACCCTTCATCGGAACTGCTGACGCGGAAGCGGACACGGGCGGTCAGTGTGTCGGTGGCGGTATCGGTCAGCTCGTAGGTGAAGTGGCTGTCATCCTCGACAATGCGCCGGGCACGGTACCCCTCGCGCTGGGCGAAGGCTTCCAGCAGGGCGGGAACCAACACGCTGCCGGTTTCCGATGCACCCGATACCATGAAGTCCGACACGAACGCCGCCGGATCGGGGCAGGCCGCCCCGTCACAGGTGACGCCGGCCCCGTCGATGGTAAGGATGCCGTAGACGGAATCGATGCGATAGAACTCTCCATCGAAGTCGACAAGTGCGCCCGAGACCTCAAGCGCACCGTCGCGCGCAGTTAGCCGAACCTCTTGCGCCAGCGCCGAAGGGGGTGTGGAAAACAGGAAAGCCGCGGCCATTCCGACCGCGTAGAGCCATTTCATCGTGCTGTGGTGCCGCCAGATCCCTAGTTCTCGGCAATCTTCAGGTCTTGCAGGACGTTTTTCAATACCAGAATGTCCCCGATCGCCTCACACCCAGGCATCGCCAAGGTCACGTCGATCCGCCGCAAATGCCCCGTATCGCGGGTCTGAAGCGCGTGGGCGTGCAGGTCGTCACCGCAGGTTTCGCGTGTCACGCGTGCCTCGATCTGCAAGCGTACAACGCCGGAACGGCCGAATTGGCCGGTCGGGAAGGAATAGATCTCGGCCACCGGGGCGCCGGGGGCATCATCGTCGCCCAGTTGCGCCAGGTAGCCACCGAAGGCCATGGCACCGCGTTCCACGCTGTGGGGCGACGCGGCAGAGACGTGGCCCGCCGATCCCGGCCGTGCGCCAAATTCCAGCGCGTGGATCGACAGGTTTGCATCCGCGGTGGATTGCAAGGCCACGCGTTCATGACCGTGCATGTTCTGGACCGGCACCATCGCCTCCACCGGGGCATACCCCGGCACCGTTACGGCGAACTCTGCGGGGTTGGCCAGCACCGGGACCTTAAGGGATATCGCCCCGGTGCGGTCGGTCTTAACCGCAAACCGCAGGCCGGAATGTTCGATATCCACGCGCGCCTCACGGTTGCACGGCGCGCTCAGTTCCAGTCGGACCAGGGCGCCGGGTTCGGCATGGGCGGTCAAGCGGGGGCGGCACTGCATTCCCATCGCGTCCAGATCATACTCTGCCTCGCTCTGCGGTTTGCGCATGACGTCTTCGGGCAGGTGTGGGCGGGTGCCAGACAGATCAGGCAGGGCCGCGGGCATCAGCGCGGCCTCAGGAGCGCGCGGCACCATGGAACTGCCGGGCGCATTGTGTGCGCTTGGGATCGGCTCAAACCGCTGCATCGCGGACATAAGCGTCGAGGTTTCAATATAGGTCACAGGCATGGCCTGATGCACAGCCGCGACCTCGGGCGGCGCGCTGCGCGTTGCCCCGGCGATGCCGTATTGCATAAAATGACCCGCGCCAATTGCAGCAACGAAGGTCACGGCGGCAGTAATGATCTGCCGTTTCTCAAATTTCTTCATCGTCTGTCCCGCCAGATGTGGGCTGAGATTGGCCGGGAAATGGGACGATGATTGGGCGTAGCGCAGGAATTTTGGGTGTTGATTGGCGCACCGGAGCGCCGCAAAATCGTCAGCGCGGCGCAATATCTTGAGGCGAGGGAAGGCGGGCACACAAGCCTGCGCCACAGTTCTGCCCCAATCGCCCGAGGTTTTACGGGCTCAACGTGGCCTTAACCGTAATTCTGCCGCAATTCAGGCGAGGCGCCCATGGCAATGCTTGAACTTCTTGCCTGATCCGCAAGGGCAGGGGTCGTTGCGGCCGGGATTGCCCCAGGTCGAGCGGTCATTCTCGTCAAAGCCTTCAATCGCTGGTCCGGCTGCTGTGCCTGCGGTCGCACCAGTCGCAGCGCCAGCAGCGGCCGCGGCCGCTTTCTGGAACTCTGCCTGCTGCGCTTCTATCTGCTTGCGCATCTCTTCCTGCTCTTCCGGCGTCATCGGCCGGATCTGGGCAAGCTTTTGCGTCACTTCTTCGCGCAGCCCGTCGAGCAAGCTTTCAAAAAGCTGGAACCCTTCGGTCTTGTACTCGTTTAGCGGGTCGCGCTGGGCATAACCCCGGAAGCCCACGACCGAGCGCAGGTGTTCAAGTGTCAGCAGGTGTTCCCGCCATTTCGCATCAATCGTCTGCAACAGGATCTGCTTTTCGATCGAGCGCATCGCCTCTGGCCCGAACTGCGCGGCCTTCGCAGCCATCGCCTCGTTCGAGGCCTTATACAGCCGCTCACGCACGTCGGCGTCATCGACGCCTTCTTCATCGGCCCACTCGACCACCGGCACGTCGAGGCCCACCTTCTCAATCAGCATCTCTTTCAGACGCTCGGTTTCCCATTGATCGGCATAGCTTTTGGCGGGCATGCAGGTATCGACCAGATCGTCGATTACCTGGTGGCGCATATCTTCGGCGATCTCGGAAATCTCTTCGGCTTCCATGATTTCCAGGCGCTGCGAAAAGATAACCTTCCGCTGCTCGTTCATCACGTCGTCAAATTTGAGAAGCTGTTTGCGGATGTCGAAGTTGCGCCCTTCAACCTTCGCCTGCGCCTTTTCCAGCGACTTGTTCACCCATGGGTGCACAATCGCCTCGCCTTCCTTCATGCCCAGCGACGACAGCACCTTGTCCAGCCGTTCAGACCCGAAGATCCGCATCAGGTCGTCTTCCAGCGACAGATAGAACACCGACCGCCCCGGGTCGCCCTGACGGCCTGACCGGCCGCGCAGCTGGTTGTCGATCCGCCGGCTTTCATGGCGTTCGGTGGCCAGAACGAACAGGCCACCCGCGGCTTTCACCGCCTCTTCATCGCTGGCATGTTCTGCCTCGATCCGGGCGCGCACCTCGTCGGGATGGGCATCTGGATCGGCGGCGATGGCTTCCATCACTTTGAACTCGACATTGCCGCCCAGTTTGATGTCGGTCCCTCGACCGGCCATGTTGGTGGCAATCGTCACCGCACCCAGCTTGCCCGCGTCGGCGACGATCTGGGCCTCTTGTTCGTGCTGGCGGGCGTTCAGGACGTTGTGTTTGACCCCCGCCTTTTCCAAGAGGTTCGACAGGATTTCCGACTTCTCAATCGACGTCGTGCCCACAAGGACCGGCTGACCCTTTTCATTGGCCTTTTTGATCTTGTTGACGATCGCGTCGTATTTCTCGGCCGTCGTGCGATAGACCTGATCGTGTTCATCCACCCGCGCTATGGGCATGTTGGTGGGCACTTCGATGACGCCCAGCCCATAGATCTGTTGAAATTCCTCGGCTTCGGTCGCCGCCGTCCCTGTCATGCCGCCCAGCTTGTTGTAGAGGCGAAAGTAGTTTTGAAATGTCACACTGGCCAGCGTGACGTTCTCTGGCTGGATCGGCACGCCTTCCTTGGCCTCGATCGCCTGATGCAAGCCGTCCGACAGACGCCGGCCCGGCATCATCCGGCCGGTGAATTCGTCAATCAGGATCACTTCGCCATCGCGAACGATGTATTCCTTGTCTTTCTGGAACAGGATATGCGCGCGGAGGCCCTGGTTGATGTGGTGAACGATGGTGGTGGATTCAGGATCATACAGCGATTGGCCTTCGGGCAGGATCCCGGTTTCCAAGAGCCGCTCTTCCAGAAACTCGTTGCCTTCATCCGTGAAGGTCACGTTCCGCGTCTTTTCATCCAACTCGTAATGGTTTTCGCTGACCTCGGGGATGATCTTGTCAACGGTCTGGTACAGCTCCGAACGGTCCTGGCTTGGCCCTGAGATAATCAACGGCGTCCGCGCCTCGTCGATCAGGATGGAGTCCACCTCGTCCACAATGGCGAAGTTATGCCCGCGTTGGTTCATATCCTTCAGCTCGGACTTCATGTTGTCGCGCAGGTAGTCAAACCCAAGCTCGTTGTTCGTCGCATAGGTGATATCTGCGGCGTAGGCGGCTTTCTTTTCTTCCTCGGGCTGGCGGGGGTAAACCACCCCGGTGGTCAGGCCCAAAGCGCCATAGACCTTGCCCATCCACTCGGCATCCCGCTTCGCGAGATAGTCGTTCACGGTGACGATATGCACACCCTTGCCCGACAGCGCGTTCAGATAGGCCGGAAAGGTGGCGACCAGCGTCTTGCCTTCACCTGTCTTCATCTCGGCGATATTGCCCTTGTGCAGGAAGATCCCGCCCATGAGCTGCACATCAAACGCCCGCAATCCCAGTGCCCGCTTGGCGGCCTCGCGACAGTTGGCAAACGCCTCGGGCAGCAAGCTGTCGAGGTCTTCGCCTTGTTCCGCACGCGCCCGTAGTTCGGCCGTCTTTTCGATGATCCCCTCATCGGTCAATGCCGCAAACTGATCCTCCAGCGCGTTGATTGCGGTGACTTGGGGGAGGGTCTGTTTGACCTTGCGGTCATTGGGCGTGCCGAAAACCTTTTTCGAGAGGGTTCCGATTCCGAGCATATTCATTCAGCCTTTGGGCGCATTTGACAGGATCGTGTGAGGGGATGCGCTTGCCCGCGCCTCTGGCCCGCCATAGAAGACAACAGAAAGCGGCCCCTCAAAGGACTAACGCGATGTAAGGGCCAACATAGAACGTGTCAACGTCGCGGACCGGCGCGGCCACCACAAGGATTTTCCCGATGCACCTTCGCACCCCCGTTCTTGCCGCAGCCGTGTTGTCCATGGCGCTGGCGGCCCCCCTGCACGCACAGGACGATGCGCCCACCGCCGATACGGTCGTGGCCACCGTTGGCGGCACCGAGCTCACGCTGGGTCACATGATTGTTCTGCGCTCGCGTCTGCCCGAACAGTACCAGCAATTGCCTGACGACGTGCTGTTTGAAGGGATCCTTGACCAGATCATTCAACAGGCCGTTGTGGGCGCTTCGGTGGGTGAGTTGAGCCGCGAGAATGCGCTGGCGATTGAAAACGAAGAACGCGCGCTTCTGGCCTCGCAACTGATCGACGATGTGGCGACCGAGGCGCTGACCGATGAAGCGCTGCAAGCCGCCTATGACGAGACCTATGGGAGCGTTGAGCCCGAGACAGAATTCAATGCCTCGCACATCCTGGTCGAGACCGAGGAAGAGGCCCGCGCCCTGATTGAAGAGCTGGACGGCGGGGCTGATTTTGCCGCCCTGGCGCAAGAGCATTCGACCGGTCCCTCAGGCCCCAATGGCGGGTCGCTGGGGTGGTTCGGCATGGGCATGATGGTGCCCCCGTTCGAGGCCGCGGTGGTCGAGCTGGAGCCCGGATCATTTTCGCAGGATCCGGTGCAAACGCAGTTCGGCTGGCACGTTCTGATCCTGAACGAGACCCGGCTGAAGGATGCGCCCGCGCTTGAGGCCGTGCGCGATGAGCTGGCCGCCCAGGTGCAGCGCCAGGCGGTGGATGCCCGCGTGGCCGAGTTGACCGAAGCCGCGGACGTGACCCGCGCCGATATCACCGGCATTGATCCTGCGGTCCTGCGCGAGATGTCCCTGGTCGCCGAGTAACCGCTTTGGCTGGCCCCGTCTCACCCCTGGCGCCGCCGGGGGGCTTTCCCGACCTCCCGCCGATTGCAGGCGTGCGCTTTGCCAGTATCGAGGCAGGCGTTCGGTACACCGGGCGGAAAGATGTGATGCTGGCTGTGATGGACCCCGGCACTGTGGTTGCGGGGGTGTTTACCCAATCGGCCACGCGCGCAGCCCCGGTGCTGGATTGCGAGGCCAAGATCGGGACGGATGCACCGGACGGTGCGGCAATCCTGGTGAATTCGGGCAATGCAAATGCGTTTACGGGCACACGCGGGGTCGCGGCGGTCACGGCGATCACCCGGCAGGTCGCGCGCACAACAGGCATCCCCGAACAGCGCGTCTTCACCGCCTCAACGGGCGTGATCGGCGAACCAATGCCCGCCGACCGGATCACGGAAAAGCTGGGCGACCTAAATGATCAACTCTCCCCGGGTGGCATCGCGGGCGCAGCCGATGCGATCATGACCACCGACACTTTCGCCAAGGGCGCGTCGCGTGTCGCAGAGGTGGACGGCCAGGCAGTGGCGATTGCGGGCATCGCCAAAGGCTCTGGCATGATCGCACCGGATATGGCGACGATGCTGGTCTTCATCTTCACCGATGCCAAGATCGCCCAAACAGACCTGCAAGCAATGGTGTCGCGACTGAACGCGCGCACCTTCAACTGCATCACCGTCGATGGCGACACCTCAACCTCGGACACGCTTCTGGTCGCTGCCACGGGCCAGTCCGGTGTCGATGTCAACGGCTCCACGCCATTTGAAAACGCACTGCACGCCGTCATGCGCGATCTGGCCCATCTGGTTGTGCGCGACGGGGAAGGTGCCTCAAAATTCGTGACGGTCGACATCACCGGCGCGCGGGACACCGCAGATGCGCGCAAGGCCGGGCTGGCCATTGCAAACTCTCCGCTGGTGAAAACCGCAATCGCGGGTGAGGATCCCAACTGGGGCCGCGTTGTCATGGCTGTCGGCAAATCCGGCGCTGCGGCGGATCGCGACCGGCTGTCGATCCGGTTCGGCGATGTTCTGGTGGCCGACAAGGGCTGGGTCTCGCCCGAATACCGGGAAGAGGATGCGGCAGCCCATATGAAAGGCGAAGAGATCGAGATTGCGGTCGATCTGGGCCTGGGCGACGGCACGGCCACGATCTGGACCTGCGATCTGACCGCCCGGTATATCGAGATCAACGCCGACTACCGATCATGAAGATCATCCTTGTCAGCGCCGTGGCCCTGATCGACCGCGATGGCAGGGTGCTGTTGGCGCAGCGGCCCGAGGGCAAGTCAATGGCAGGCCTGTGGGAGTTTCCGGGCGGCAAGGTTGAGCCGTCCGAGACGCCCGAAGCCGCGCTGATCCGCGAGCTAAAGGAAGAGCTGGACATAGACACCTGGCAAAGCTGCCTCGCGCCGCTGACCTTTGCCAGCCACAGTTACGAGGATTTCCACCTGTTGATGCCCTTGTTCGCCTGTCGCAAGTGGGAGGGGATCCCAAGCTCGCAGGAAGGGCAAACGCTGAAATGGGTGCAGGGGCGCGATCTGCGCGACTATCCCATGCCGCCCGCGGATATCCCGCTGGTCCCGATTTTGCGCGACTGGTTGTAGGGGCAAGTTCCATTAGATCCTGGGTAAGAGCACTGAATCGCCGACGGAAACAGGCCCGTATCTCACGTCGTGCCGCCGTAGAGACGCAATGGGGCTTTCGGTTCGTCGGACCCCAGGTCATGCAATCGGGAATATTCGAGCAAGCCAGCGCTGAACTGACGTCGCATCTGATCTGGTCAAGCGACCGCTTCGTGAACGTGGGTGCCAACGCAGGCTATTACTGTGCGATTGCCCAGACCAAAGGCATTCCGACACTCGCGGTTGAACCCAACCCGACCACGGTCGCCCTATTGCAGCGCAACATGCAACTGAACGGGTGGGATAAAGACATTGCCGTTTTGCCCGTCGCTGTGGGGGATCGATCCGGGTTTATCACGCTTTTTGGCGAAGGCACCGGGGCGTCCGTCGTGCCGGGATGGGCAGGCAATCCCACGGTCGCGGGAAAGACGGTTCCGGTTGTGCGTCTGGCAACCGTTGTGCCGGTGCCGGTGAAAGACGAACAGATGTTCATCTTGATGGATGTCGAAGGGTTCGAGTTGGCTGCCTTGAAAGGTGCCGGAACACTGATCAACGCTGATCCAAAGCCGATCTGGATGGTTGAGATTTCGCATACGGTCCATCAGCCGCAGGGCATTCAGACCAATCCGAATTTTGCCGACACGCTAAACCTGTTCCACTCAGCGGGGTACAGTGTTTTGGCAACCGAAAATGGAGCAGCAGATGTCTCCTGGGATGATCTGCTGAGTGGCGCGCATCAGTCTGCGGGCGACAACTACGTCTTCTGTGAAGAACAGGTAAAGCAGCGCCTGCTTGACCGGTACGGGGTGAGGTGAACGGCCGCGTCTTGGGCCGTTCACCAATGGATCAGGCCAGCGTCCGCTCAACCTCTTCACGTTCGAAGATCTCGATCACGTCATCGGGGCGGATGTCTTCGTAGTTCTCGAACGCCATCCCGCATTCCTGACCGGACTGCACCTCGGCCACTTCATCCTTGAAGCGCTTCAGAGTTTTCAGCGTGCCTTCGTGGATCACCACGTTGTCGCGCAACAGGCGCACACCGGCGGACCGGCGTGCAACGCCTTCGGTCACCAGACACCCGGCCACTTTGCCCACGTTCGAGACCTTGAAGACCTCTTTGATCTGGGCATAGCCGATGAAGTTCTCGCGCACTTCGGCGGACAACAGGCCACTGGCCGCGGCTTTCACGTCATCCACCAGATCGTAGATCACCGAGTAGTAGCGGATCTCTACGCCCTTCTGGTTGGCCGTGTTCCTAGCCGTGGCATTGGCCCGCACGTTGAAGCCAAAGACCGGCGCACCGGAGGCTTCGGCCAGGCCCACATCGCTTTCGGTGATCGCGCCCACGCCCGAATGCAGCACGCGCACGCGCACCTCGTCGTTGCCGATCTTTTCCATCGCCTGCACGATCGCCTCGGCGGATCCCTGCACGTCGGCTTTCACGAGGATCGGCATCTCGGCCACATTCTCGTCCGCCTTGGCCTTGGCCATCATCTGTTCCAGCGTCGTCGCCGCACCCGCGGCCGCCCGCTTTTCCTTTGCGGCCTTTTCGCGGTATTCGGCGATCTCGCGTGCCTGAGCTTCGGTCTCGACCACGTTAAGCACGTCACCCGCTTCGGGGGTGCCGTTCAGGCCCAGCACCTCGACGGGCACCGAAGGACCGGCTTCTTTGACGCGCTCGCCCTTGTCGTTTTCCATCGCACGGACGCGGCCCCACTGTTCGCCGACGACAAAGATATCGCCCTGGCGCAGGGTGCCGTTCTGGACAAGCACGGTAGCTACGGGGCCCCGGCCGACATCAAGCTGCGCCTCGATCACAGCGCCTTGGGCGGCGCGATCCGGGTTGGCCTTCAGCTCCAACAATTCTGCTTGTAGCGCAATCGCTTCCAGCAGCTGTTCCAGACCGGTGCCTTTGATGGCCGACACTTCGACATCCTGCACTTCGCCGGACATCTGTTCCACGATTACTTCGTGTTGCAACAGGTCGGTGCGCACCTTGTCTGCGTTTGCTTCGGGCCGGTCGATCTTGTTGATCGCAACGATCATCGGCACTTCGGCGGCCTTGGCGTGGTTGATGGCCTCTACCGTTTGCGGCATCACCGCATCATCGGCAGCGACCACCAGCACGACGATATCCGTCACCTGTGCACCTCGGGCCCGCATCGATGTGAACGCCGCGTGGCCGGGGGTATCGAGAAAGGACAGCTTGGCCCCATCATCGGTTTCCACCTGATAGGCGCCGATATGCTGGGTGATGCCACCCGCTTCGCCCGACACAACCTTGGCCTTGCGAATTGCGTCCAGAAGCGAGGTTTTGCCATGGTCGACATGGCCCATCACCGTGATGACGGGGGGCCGTGGCTTGAGATCACCCACTTCATCTTCGACAGGCGCAATAACATCTTCCACGTCGGAATCGCTGACGCGGACGACCTTGTGCCCGAATTCCTCGATGATCAGTTCGGCGGTATCGGCATCAATCGTTTGGTTCTGCGTTACCATGATACCGTTTGTCATCAGGGACTTGACGATATCGGCCACACGTTCAGCCATACGGTTGGCCAGTTCGCTGACCACGATCGCTTCGGGCAGCTTGACCTCGCGAACAACCTTCTCCCGCTCGACCGGGCCACCCATGGCCTTTTGCCGCGCACGTTCCTGTTTCCGCTTCATCGCGGCGAGCGAGCGTTGGCGTCCACCTTCGCGACCCGAGGTCGCCTGGTTCAGCGTCAGCTTGCCGGACCGGCGGCCATCGTCGTGGCCCTTGTTGCGGTTCTGTTTGTCGCGATTGTCGCGTTCAGGCTTGCGCGCGGTTGCAGCAGGCTTGGGCGCGCCGGCGCCACGCGGCGCCGCGGCGACCGGTGCGGCGGCGGCGGGCGCAGGCGCTGCTGCGGCAGCTTTGGCTTCGGCGGCGGCGCGTTCGGCGCGGGCCTCTTCCTCTGCCTTCTGCTTGGCACGTTCCTCGCGCTCGCGTTCTTCGCGTTCCTTGGCTTCGGCCTCGGCACGGCGGCGTTCGCGATCTGCGGCACGCGATTTTTCTTCCTCGGCCCGCTTTTGTTCGTCTTCGGCTTCGCGCGCCTTGGCGGCGGCAAGCGCCTTCATCCGGCGTTCCAGCTCGGCATCCGTGATCCCGGCAGGGCGCTTGGACGGATCACCGCCCCGCGCTGCACCAGGTTGCGAGGATCCGGTCGTACCGGCCCCGGGCTTCGGCACGACAACGCGCTTGCGCTTGGTCTCGACGACGACGTTCTTTGTCCGGCCGTGGCTAAAGCTTTGCTTTACCTGGCCAGAACGCGGACCGCCGCGGAGCCCCAGTGTCTTTTTGCCGTCATTATCGCTCATATGGTCTTCTATACCTTTCCGGCGGAGATTTCGCCGTTCGTTCCGCGAACGCCCGATAGCCGCAACGCGTCCTCTCTGATGCGTTCAGTGAGTCCGCCCGCGGCAAGCGCCGCATGTATCACATGTTCCCGCCCGAAAGCCAAACCCAATTCTGAAGCGTTTAAAACACCAAAAAATGAGTCTTTTCCGTCGGGTGACCGTAACTTCGATTTGCCCCGTTCCGAGCCATCGCTGGCCTGAAACAGCACCCGTGCTTCTTCGGTCAGAAGCCAGGATTTTACCTTTTCATACCCCGCAACCGCCCGGCCCGCCTTGCGCGCCATCGCAATCAGATCGGTGACCCGCCGCGTTAGCCCGGCCTCGACATCCGCCACCAGCGTGTCGGGCACGGTGACCGCCTGTTTCGCCGCGCGGGCAAAAAGGCGTTTTTTCACCGCCGTCTCCAGCGACGCGCGATCTGCCGTGACCCAGATGCCCCGACCGGGCAGTTTGCCCATCACATCGGGCACGATCACATCGCCGGGCCCTACGACGAACCGGATCAGCCCCGCGGTTGGGCCCGATTTGCCCGTCGCGATGCACCGGCGTTCCGGTCCATCCTGGTTCTTCTGTCGTCCCCCGCGCGCCATCGGCCCTGCCTGCGCCCTGAGATCAGGCGCTGGCCTCCTCTTCAGCCGCTTCTTCGCCGTCCTCGGCGGCAGCCTCGGCCTCTAACTCGGCGGGGTCGACCCAACCCAGTTGGATGCGCGCGGTCATCACCATGGTCTGCGCTTCTTCCAGGCTGATGTCGAAGGGTTCCAGCACGCCGTCATCCTTGGTGCGTTCCCCGTCTGTTACGGTCCAGCCACCGGCCAGTTCCCAGTCGGCGCAGGTGGCGAAGTCTTCCAGCGATTTCACATCGTCTTTCGCCAACGCCTCGATCATTTGGGGTGTCAGCCCTTCGAATGCAATAAGACTGTCCTCGACGCCCAGTGCGCGCGCGTTTTCCAGCGCTTTGCGGTTGATCTCGTCGATATGATCGCGGGCGCGGGCCTGCAACTCGCTCGCCGTGGCTTCGTCCACGCCGTCGATCACCAGCAGTTCGTCCACCTCGACATAGGCCACCTCTTCCAGTGAGGTGAAGCCTTCGGAGACCAACAGCTGAGCAAAGAACTCATCCAGGTCCAGCGTATCGACAAACAGCTTGGTGCGTTCCTCGAACTCGGCCTGGCGGCGCGCGCTTTCCTCCTCCTCGGTCATGATGTCGATATCAAGACCGGTGAGCTGGCTTGCCAACCGCACGTTTTGCCCGCGACGACCGATGGCCAGCGAAAGCTGTTCCTCCGGCACGACAACTTCGATGCGCTCGGCCTCTTCGTCCAGAACCACCTTGGAAACCTCGGCGGGCTGCAATGCGTTCACAAGGAACGTCGGTTGATCGTCATTCCAAGGAATGATGTCGATCTTCTCGCCCTGAAGCTCGTTCACCACCGCCTGCACGCGGCTGCCGCGCATACCAACGCAGGCCCCCACAGGATCAATCGAGTTGTCATAGGAAATCACCGCGATCTTGGCGCGACTGCCGGGATCACGGGCCACGGCCTTGATCTCGATAATGCCATCATAGATCTCGGGCACTTCCATCTTGAAGAGTTCCGCCATGAACTCCGGCGCGGTGCGAGAAAGGAAGATCTGCGGCCCGCGCACTTCACGGCGCACGTCCTTGATGTAACACCGGATGCGGTCGCCGTTGCGATAGCCTTCGCGCCCGATCTTCTCATTCCGGCGCAGGATGCCTTCGCCCGCGCCGATATCGACGACGACGTTGCCATATTCTTCGCGCTTGACCACACCATTGATGATCGTGCCCGCGCGATCCTTAAATTCTTCGAACTGACGATCCCGCTCGGCCTCGCGCACCTTTTGCAGGATTACCTGCTTGGCCGATTGCGCCGCGATCCGGCCCATGTCCACGGGCGGCACTTCTTCCACGAAGGTGTCGCCGACCGAAGGGTCATCAAGGTATTGCTTGGCCTGCTCCACCGTGAACTCGGCTTGGTAATTCTCAAGTTCTTCTTCTTCGACCACCGTGCGCACGCGGGTGAAAGTCGCCTTGCCGGTCTTGCGGTCGATGGACACGCGGATGTCCATCTCGCTGCCGTACCGGCTTTTCGCGGCACGGGCGAGGCTCTCTTCCATCGCTTCGACCACCAATGCGGGGTCGATCATCTTTTCGCGGGCAACGGCCTCTGCGGTTTGCAGAAGCTCCAGCTGGTTTGCCGAAGTAATCGCCATTCTCACTCCTCCTTGGAAGCGTTCCGGTGTTCCGTTTCAATCTCGTCGAACTTGGTCTCGTCAATGATCCCGGCGGCCTTGCGCTGGCGCAACATCTCGCGGATCAATTCATCGGTCAGGATCAGCTTGGCCTCGGCCAGCCAGTCGAACTTCAGGCCGATGATCACTGGGGCCTCACCACCCTCAATCTCGATCAAGACCTCGTCCCCTTCGGTGCCGTGCAATTCGCCCTTGAAGCGCCGCCGCCCATCGATCAGCTCATTCGTCTCAAGCTTGGCCTCGTAGCCGACCCAGGTCTCGAAATCCTTCAACCGGGTCAGAGGCCGGTCGATGCCGGGGCTGGACACCTCAAGCGTATATTGATCCTCAATCGGATCCTCGACATCGAGCGTGGCGCTGACCGCCGTGGAAATCTCGGCGCAATCATCCACCTCGATCCCGCCATCGGGACGTTCGGCCATGATCTGCACAGTCTTGGTTTTGCCGCCCATGAAGCGCACGCGCACCAGCTCGAACCCCATGCCTTCCAGCACAGGGGTGATGATCTCGGCCAGACGACGATCCAGCGTGGCTTTGGCGACAAGGTCAGACATGGGGTCCAAGCACAAAAAAACGGGCGCGCGGCCCGTTGGTGTTTCCCGGTGGAGGCTGGGGGGTGGAGGCCCAGACGCCGCTGTTGAGGTGCATATACGGACCCGGCGGCACGCATGCAAGGGGGATGGCGCCTAGCCCACGAAAATCTGGGTGATCCAGAAATCCCCGCAGGTATTACTTGCTGAAAACGCGGTGCCGGCGGCCATGGTTGTGAAGCTGGCGTCCAGCACGTTGCGCCGGTGACCCGGCGAGGCGAGCCAAAGCGCGACCACCCGCTGTGCCAGGGAACCATAGCTGTGGGCCGGGATTGTGCGCCCCCTCGCATCCTCGAATTGGCACGACCGGCGATCAACCACCCGGAACTGCCGGGTGCCAAAGGCGTAGCGCGGCAGTTGGGCGATGTTTTCGCTGGCGGCGCGCACCGGCAAGCGCGCGCTGTTCAACCGGTCGCGCAACGTCCGCCCACTGGCCCCGCGCCCGCGATGCGACAAGGTGCGGGCCCCGGCCATCCAATCGCTATGCGCGGTGGCCGATGACAGCAGGGTCTGGGGCGCTTGTCCAAGGGCGCGTAGGCCGGATTGGCATCGGGCATGGTTCACTTCCGCAAGGATCGCCTGGGACAGAGCGACCTGATTGATCCGGTTGGGATCTACGGCGGCGCTGGCCCCCACGGGCCGGTCACAGGCATAGGCCGCCGTGGCGGACAGGGCCAAGACAGCCGCCAGGAAGGTCGCGACGCGGCGCAGGATCAAGTAAAGGCCCACCGCTCGGCAATATGCGGGCCGCTGCGGGCGCGGCTTTCGCGCGACAGATCCAGGCGCGGCGTGTGGATCACCGCCATATCGCGCAAGACAGGGATCACCGTGGTGCTGTGGCGTGCAACGTCCTGTTCCAGATCATGCAGCAGCTTCCAGCGATCCGCAGTGCTGGCCGCCGCGCGCGCTGCCGCCAGGCGGTCGTCAAAGTGCGGGACGTTTTCCAATCCACCTGGCGGATGATCGGCCAGCGTGGCCTCCGGCGTCATGCGCAGGGGCTTCAATGAGACTTCAAGGTCTGCGGGTCGCGCGCCGTCCCGGTCGGCCAGCGCCAGCGACAGCCCCACCGCGCGCGCATCGCGGGACAGGGCGCGCAGCAGTCGCGCGGTGGCGGGGCAATGCACAAGGTCATCGGACAGGCCCAGCGTGGCTTGATCGAGATTGGCCTGCCGCAAGATTGCCCGCGCCTGAACGCGGTCCACAGAGGGTGTCACCTGGGCTGCCCGCGTGGGATAATCTGCCGCCACAGCGCCCTTGCCGCCCAGCCAGTCCTTGAGAAGCGCGGCCCGGTCGATCCCAAGTTTCAAAGACTGGGCCAAAGCCTGCGCCTGGGCACCTTGCGCAGTGATTTGCAACGCATAGGGGTGTGCCATTGTCGTGATCGCGGGACGTCCGTGGCGAATGCGGGTGCCCGCGGGATCGCACAGCTCTGCCACGTCGGCGAGGCCGGTTTGCACGGCGTCGGCCAGATCGCGGGGTGTGGGCACCGATACAAAGTCAATCCGATCAAACCAGCCGGGGCGGCGGTTGTCGAAATAGCCCTCAACCGCGTCCAACCCGGCCTCGGTGCGTCTGTAAGGCCCCGTGCCCAAGCCGTCCTTGGCAATCGCAAGCGATGCGTCCGACAGAAGAAACGGCAACCCCGGATTGCCCGCTGCCAGCCGGATCCGCACCCGGTCCGGGCCATCGGCGCGCACCTCTTGCAGTTCATGTCGCAACGCGCGTGCCGACGCCAACGATGCTGCCACATCCGCGGCGGTCATCGGCGACCCATCGTGGAACTGCACATCCCGGCGCAGCGTCAAGGACCAATCGCGCGCGTCACTGCTGGCCTCCCACGCCGTGGCAAGCTCACCCCGCAATCCACCATCTGCATCGGTCGCGGTCAGGCGGTTGAAGACGGTTGTCACCGACACCAATTCCCGAAACGCGCCGGAGCCGCGCGCAGGCAGGGCCAGACGCAGCGCACCACCGCGCACAGGCTGGGCCTGCGTGGCAAAGGCCGTGGCGGCCAGCATACTGGCCGCGGCGCCCGATGTTAAAAGCCGGCGTCGGCTAAGGCGGGTCATGCGCGATCCCGTTTTATAGCGTCACGAATCATCGAGATATGAGGTTATCAGCCCAAAGCAAGCACCGGCCAACTTAATCGTGAGCTAGTGTGCGGGCATGAAATCGCGGCGTAATTCGTTGGTTGTGCGCACCAGTTGCGCGCTGATCCCCGGCTCGGACAGGGCATGGCCCGCGCGCGGCACGATGATCATTTTCGAACCTGGCCAAAGGTCGTGAATGCGCTGGGCCGACACTGGCGGGCAGATCATGTCATAGCGCCCTTGCACGATCGTGCCCGGCACACCGGCCAGCCGGTTGGCATTGGCCAGGATTTGGCCATCGTTTTCCAGAAATCCGCCATTGATGAAATAGTGGTTCTCAAGCCGGGCAAAGGCGCGGGCGTATTCCGCCGGGCTTTCCCCGCCTGGGCCATCATTGCTGATCGAAGCCAGCGTGTTTTCCCAACTGGTCCAGGCCCGGGCAAACCGGGTCTCTGTCACCAGATCCCCGCAGAACAGGCGTCGGTGGTAGGCGGCCACCAGATCGTCGCGTTCGTCTTCGGGGATGTTCTGGACGAAGCGGTCCCAGACATCGGGCCAGAACTGCCCGGCACCACCGCCGTAGAACCAGTCAAGCTCTGCTTTCGTCATCAGGAAGACGCCGCGCAGGATCAGGTGCAACACGCGCTCGGGATGGGTCTGTCCGTACACCAAGCCCAGCGTCGCACCCCAGCTGCCCCCGAAGATCACCCATTTGTCGATGCGCAACGTCTCGCGGATTTTTTCGATGTCGCGCACCAGATGCCATGTCGTGTTCGCGCTAACGCTGGCATGGGGGCGCGATCGGCCGCAGCCGCGCTGATCGAACAGGATGATCCGATAATGATTTGGGTCGAAATAGCGCCGCATCGCCGGGCTGCATCCGCCACCCGGGCCGCCATGCAGCACAAGCACCGGAACGCCATCCGGACGCCCGCATTCTTCGACGTAGATCCGGTGGTCGTCACCTACGTCGAGCATGCGCTGCTCATACGGATCAAGGGGCGGATAGAGAAACTGCGCCGCGCCCTTTTGTCCTGCCACCTTGTCCATGATCGCCCTATATAGCCGGGGGAGTCGGCCCCGATAGCCGACTGATAACAGGAAAAACCCGGAGCCGACAGATGCAGACCGCCCAGACCACGATCGATCCCGGTGAGATCGAAAAGTTTCAGGCGATGGCGGCGGAATGGTGGAATCCCGATGGGATGTTCAAACCGCTGCATATGCTTAATCCCTGCCGTCTGGACTATATTACATCGCAAATTGCTGCTGAGTTTGACCGCGATCTAGCTGCTGACCGCCCGTTTGCGGGGCTGCGGCTTCTCGATATCGGTTGTGGCGGGGGGCTGCTCAGCGAACCGATGGCCCGGCTGGGCGCCACCGTAGTGGGCGCAGATGCCGCAGCACGCAACATCCCCGTGGCGCAGATACATGCCGAGGAACAGGGCCTCGACATCGACTATCGCCACACCTCGGCCGAGGATCTGGCCGCAGCGGGCGAGTTGTTCGATGTGGTTCTGAACATGGAAGTCGTGGAGCATGTCGCAGATCCGCAGACCTATCTGAACGCCTGCCACCAGCTGTTGAAACCTGGTGGGTTGATGGTGTGTTCAACGCTGAACCGGAACCCCAAAAGCTATGTCATGGCGATCATCGGGGCCGAATACGTCATGCGCTGGCTGCCAAAGGGCACCCATGAATGGTCGAAATTCATCACTCCGGATGAGCTCTATGCCTTTCTCGAAAAGGCTGGGATGTCGCCGGTGGACAAGAAGGGCTTTGTCTTCAACCCGATCACCTGGTCGTGGGGCCTGTCGGATCGGGATCTGAGCGTAAACTACGTCACTGCCAGCGTGCGCCCGACTTAGACACTGCCTTCGTCGAACCGCTTGCGCACCTCGCGCAAGACGGGCAGGGCGCCGCGCACCTTTTCGGCGCCGATGGCATCGACCACCTCGATCACGATGGGGGCAATCGCTGCAATCGCGGCATCCCGCGCGGCGCGGCCCGATGGGCTGATTGTCACGAATTTGCGCCGCGCATCGTCCCAGTCGGGGCGCACATGGATGTGGCCCGCCCATTCAAGCTTGCCCAAGGTGTTCGTCATCGCCCCGCGGGTCACATGAAACGTCTTGGCCAGTTGCGCAGGCGTGCGCTCTTCCCCCAACCGCGCCAGATGGTTCAGGACCGAAAAGTGCGAGATTTCCATCCCCTTGGGCAGCGCTTTCGACAGACGTGTCCGGGCCAGCTGATCTGCCATGAAGATCTCGCTGAACAGGGCCACGGCCAGGCTGTCTTGCGCGTCGCTCATCAGGGTCCTTCGAAGGGGCGGTCGTGCGATAATGATGGCACGCGCCGGCGGCTATCATCCACCGCACCGAGGGGGAGATCAACCAACGTCACACCAGGGTCCGTTCCGCCATCGGCCAAAACCTCGCCCCAGGGGGCCACGGCCAGGCTGTGACCATGGGTGCGCCGGGATGCGCCGCGGCTGGTGACGTGTTGACCGCATTGCGCAGGCGCCAGAACAAAGGCGCCATTCTCAATCGCGCGGGCGCGCAGCAAGGGTTCCCAATGGGCGGCCCCGGTGACATGAGAAAACGCGGCAGGCACGGTCAGGATCTGTGCGCCCGCCTTCGTCAGCGCCCGGAACAGATGGGGAAAGCGCACGTCATAGCAGATGGCAAGACCGATGCGTGTCTGGTCAAGATCCACACAAACCGCCGTCGCGCCAGGCCGAAATCCATCGGATTCGCGATAAGTTTCCTCGGCGCTGACATCCACGTCGAACATGTGGATCTTGTCATAGCGTGCCGCGACCCCCCCGTCGGGCGAGATCAGGAAAGACCGGTTGGCAAAGCGACCATCGGGATCATCGGTCTTCAGCGCCAATGATCCGATCAACAGCCAAACCCCAGTCTCAGCTGCCACGCCCCGCAGACCTGCCAGCGTCGGGTCGGTTTCTTCGGGGTGCAGTACGCTTTGCTGATGCGTCTTACTGGTCGACACACAGTTCGTCACCTCGGGCGTCAGAACGAATGTCGCCCCGCCCGCCGCCGCCTCACGCACGTAATCGGCAGTCATCGCCAGGTTTTCGGCGGGATCATCCGAGGATGTCAGTTGAACAAGGCCCGCCCGCATCCCGAACTAGTTCGCCAGCATCGGATCAAGCTTGCCCGCCCGGTCCAGCGCATACAGGTCATCGCACCCGCCCACATGGCTGTTGCCCACGAAGATCTGCGGCACGGTGTGGCGACCATTGGCGCGGCGCATCATCTCTTGCCGCTTCTCTGGGTCGCGGCCCACATCGATTTCGGAAAAGCTGATGCCCTTTTGCTTCAGCAGCCGCTTGGCCGCAAAGCAGAAGCCGCACATGGCGGAGGTATAAATCTCAACGGATTGCATGGTCTCACCCCTGTCTAAGGCCAACCATATAGGGGTTCACACATCCTTTACAACGCGCGCCAGAACCAGCGCTGACACCTGCCGCGCACCCGCCGCCTGACACGCCTGTGTCGCTGCGGCCAAGGTTGCACCCGACGTCATCACATCGTCCACAAGCAGCACACTCTGTCCCGCTAGCGCCGCCCCGCGCCGGGGGTGGGGCCGGATTGCATCGCTGAGGTTTGCAGCACGCATATCGACGGTGCCCGATTGCGCAGGCGTGGGCCGGGTACGGACAAGAGCATCGGGGCAGGTGCGCAGGTGCAGCCTGCGCGCAACCTGCCTCGCCAGCGCGGCGGACTGATTGAACCTGCGGCGGAACAGGCGAAACCAATGCAAAGGAATGGGCACCACCAGCGTGTCGGGATGCACCAGGTCCCGCCCGGCCCGGGCCATCCATGCCGCACATGGGGCGACCAGATCCTGCCTGTCACCATGTTTCAGCGCCAGCACCAGACGCCGCGCGTTCCCGTGATATTCCAACGCGGCCCGCCCCCGCAACCAGGGACGCGGGCTGGCCATGCAGTCATCACAATGGATCTGTCCGCCTGAATCTTCACCCATCAATGGCACCCCGCAGGCATCGCAAACAAGGCCCGCGATGAACGGTGTAGCCGACCAGCAATGGGCACACAGCGTCCCGCCAGGTTCCACCAGGTCCCGACACAGCGCGCATTGGGTGGGATAGACAAGTGTCAGCAGTTTTTGCAATTCCATCGCCTGCTCCCTAGGTATCGGCAGATGACACAGCCACCGCCCCTGTTCGACCGCGCCGCCCTGACCCGGCGCCGTGCCCGCGCCCGCACTGAGGCGCTGTTCCTGCACCACGCGGTAATCGCCGAGATCAAGGAAAGGCTGGCTGAGGTTAATAGGACGTTTACGGCGCCTGCGATTGTGACTGCTGCTCCTGGGCTGTGGCACGAGGTGATGCCGGATGCGCGGATCGTGGGCGACGAAGAAACGCTCGATCTGACGCCTGGTGCCCATGATCTGGTGATCCATTCTCTGGCCCTGCATTGGGCAAACGATCCGGTGGGGCAGCTGGTGCAGTGCCGCCGCGCCTTGCAACCCGATGGTCTGCTTCTGGCCGCGCTGTTCGGTGGGCAAACGCTGAACGAGCTGCGCACCGCGTTGGCCGAAACCGAAGTGCGCGTGATGGGCGGCCTGTCCCCTCGCGTCGCGCCGATGGGCGAGATTCGCGATCTTGGCGCCCTCTTGCAGCGCGCGGGCCTGGCGCTGCCCGTCGCCGACGCGCTGCCGCTGAGTGTCACCTATGCCTCGGCGCTGGCGTTGATGCATGACCTGCGGGCAATGGGCGAAACCAATGTGATGGGCGCTCGCGACCGCCGCCCACCCCCGCGGCAGTTCTTTGCCGAGGCGGCGGCACACTATGCCCAACACTTCCCGGCAGAAGGCAAGCGCATCCGCGCGACATTTGAGATCGTATATCTCACCGGCTGGGCCCCATCAGCCACCCAGCAAAAGCCCCTGCGCCCCGGCAGTGCCACTGCGCGGCTTGCCGATGCGTTGGGCGCGGAGGAATACAGCGCGGGCGAGCGGCCGGGTGGGGGCGCGGATTGACCTTGAACCAATTGCGGTTATGTCGTGCCCCTACAAAACCCTGTACAAGGTCTGACAATAGCCATGCTCGACGCCAATGCGCACGCTGAGGAACGCCAAACGATGACCAAGGCAGAGACGATAGAGTCCCATCTACCGGTCGACCATCCGCCTGTCCCCAGGCAGAAAGTGGGCATTCTGGTTGCCAACCTTGGCACGCCAGATGGTTATGACTACTGGTCGATGCGCCGGTATCTGAACGAATTTCTGTCAGACCGCCGGGTGATCGACTACTCCCCCTGGATCTGGCAACCGCTATTGCAGGCGATCATCCTGACCAAGCGCCCGTTCTCATCTGGCGCGGCGTACAAGTCGATCTGGAATGAGGATGATGGCGAAAGCCCCCTGATGACGATCACGAAGGCGCAGACCGCCAAGATCAAGGCCGAGATGGCGCGCCAATACGGCGACCAGGTGGTGGTTGACTTCTGCATGCGGTACGGCAACCCCTCGACCCAGTCGAAGGTGCGCGAGATGGCCGAACAGGGGTGCCAGAAGATCCTGTTCTTCCCGCTCTACCCGCACTACGCCGGAGCCACGTCGGCCACCGCAAACGATCAGTTCTTCCGCGCGTTGATGAAGGAAAAGTGGCAGCCGATTTCCCGTGTGGTGCCGCCCTACTATGAGCATCCGATGTATATCGAAGCGCTGGCCCAATCGGTAGAACGCGCTTACGCGGCATTGGACGAGCGGCCCGATCTTCTGGTCGCGTCCTACCACGGGGTGCCCAAACGCTATCTTTTGGAAGGCGATCCCTACCATTGCCAATGCCAGAAAACCTCTCGCCTGCTGCGCGAACGGTTGGGCTGGCCGAAGGAAGAGCTGGTGACCACCTTCCAAAGCCGCTTTGGCCCAGAAGAATGGCTGAAGCCCTACACGGTGGAAGAGGTCGCGCGCCTTGCCGAACAGGGCAAGAAGAACATCGCCGTCATCGCGCCCGCATTCTCATCCGATTGCATCGAGACGCTGGAAGAGATCAACGAAGAGATCCACGAAAGCTTTGAAGAGGCCGGTGGTGAGACGTTCACCTATATCCCCTGCCTCAATGACGATGATGCGCATATCAAAGCGCTTTGCGCGGTGATTGATGAAAACCTGGGCGGCTGGATCAGTGCCCCCCGGTAAAGAAAAGGGCGGCAGATGACCCTGCCGCCCGTTCACATCTCAAGTCCGATTAACGCTTAGATCAGCAGCACCTGTGTGCCCGTCTGGGTCATCTCGTACAACTCGGCAATGTGCTCGTTATAAAGCCCGATGCAACCGTTCGACGACCGGCGCCCGATCTTGCGCGTGTCATGCGTGCCGTGGATGCGGTAATACCGCCAGGACAGGTGCAGCGCATGGGTGCCCATCGGATTATCAGGCCCCGCTTCCATGAAATCCGGCCATTCGGGGTTGCGCTTCTTCATCGCCGGCGTCGGCGCCCAGGTCGGGCCCTCGACACGCTTGGTGATCTGGGTGCGCCCGCGGCGGGTCAGATCCTCGGTCATGGGCACGCTGGTGGGATACAGCTTGTAGACGCTTTCATCCGCAGACCAGTAATGCAGCGCGCGCGACGTGGTATCCACCAGGATCGCACCCCGGTTCAGGTTCGAAAAATAGGGGCGCCATTCCAGCGCGCGAAAGCTCGAGGCATTGCGTTGGACGGTGCGCGATACCTCGTTACGAAACTCCACCGTGTCGCCGGTTTGCGCCAGCGCCGGGGCGGCCAGACCACCGGCAGCCATCAGTGTTGTCCCCAAAAATCCGCGTCGGTTCATGTTTCACCTCGTTTGGGCAGCTTTTTTCGCTCACCGGTCAACATATTGCCGTGAAGCCGCACTCGCAAATCAACTGGGCGTCAGATTGCCGAATCCCGCCGCTTACGCTGGAGTTGGTTGCATGAACGCTATAAGCGAGACCCGCAAACCACAGTGGCGGAGCCCAAATGCCCCGGATTTTAACGGTTTTCTTCGCGCTTCTTGCCCTTTTGGCGGCATGTGCGCCCACCCCGGGCCCGCGTCTGGGCCCCGATGGCCAACCCTTGCCTCAAGTGTACCGAATCTCTGCCGCCGATGCCGATGATGTGCAGTTTCGCATGCTCGATGGCATCAACAGCCTGCGCCAGGCCGCGGGCGCCCCGCCCGTTGTGCTCAACGCCGAGTTGAACGCCGCCGCTGCCACGCATTCGCGGGATATGTCGGTGCAAAACCGCCCCTGGCATTTCGGGTCTGATGGCTCCTCACCGCTCGATCGTGTGACGCGGGTGGGCTATACCGGCCAGCTTTTGGGCGAAAATATCTCGGAGACGTATGAGACCGAGTTGGAAACGCTCAGCGCTTGGATGGCCGATCCCGCGACACGCAGTGTGATCTTGGACGGGGCCGCGCGGCAGATGGGCTTTTCGTGGTTTCAGGAGCCCAACGGCAAGATCTGGTGGACGCTTGTTATGGGTACCTGATCCTCACGGGTAGATGCTGATCGGCGTGCCCACCTGCACCATCGCATAAATATCTTCCATCTCGCGGTTCGTGACCGCGATGCACCCCCAGGTCCAGTCCGGACCGCGTTTGGCAAACATCGAAGGCGTGCCGTGAATGAAGATGTCGCCCCCGGGACCCTGCCCCAGCTCTCGCGCGGACAGCACGTCAGAAGGTTGCGGATATGAGATGCCCAAGGACAGGTGAAACGCACTGTTGGGGTTGCGGCGGTCGATGATGTAATGGCCTTCGGGCGTTTTCCCGTCACCTTCGACCTGTTTGTGCCCAACCGGTGCAAAGCCCAGTTCGATGTCAAAACTGCGGACCGACCGCTGGCCATTCAACAAATACAGCTTGCGCCGATCCTTCAGCACCAAAAGGCGCGTCACCTGCGGCCCGTTGTAATCACGGAACTTCGTGGCGCATCCCGAAAGGGCAACGGCGGCGGCCGCCAAGCCGATGACTTGTCTACGTTTCATGCCTGCATCCGTTGCCCGGAAATTATGGCGAGACAATAGCGTAAATTTGCTAACGACCCAATACGGTTTACTTGTCGCGCGCTGACAACTGCTGCTCGATCGCGCTCAGCCGTTCCAGCACCTCATCGCGATAGGCATCGGTCTTTTCGCTTTCCTCCACGCCATGCGCCTCTTGCATCGAGTTCACGATCAAACCCACCAGCAGGTTCACCACCGCGAAGGTCGTGACCATGATGAACGGCACGAAGAAGGCCCAGGCGTAGGGATAGACCTCCATTACTGGACGGACGATCCCCATCGACCAGCTTTCCAGCGTCATGATCTGAAACAGCGAATAGGCCGACTGGCCAAGCGTCCCGAACCATTGCGGGAAACTGGCGGCAAACAGCTTCGTCGCCATCACCGCGCCAATGTAGAAAATCAGCGCCATCAGCAAAAACACCGATCCCATGCCGGGCAGTGCCGTGATGAACCCTTCCACCACCCGCCGCAGCCGAGGCGCCGCCGACACCACGCGCAACAGGCGCAGGATCCGCAAGGCGCGCAAGACGCTAAAGGTTTGCGCGCCGGGCACCAGCGAGATACCGACAATCGCAAAGTCAAACAGGTTCCAACCAGATTTGAAGAAGGCCAGCCGATAGGCCACCAGCTTCAGCCCGATCTCGACGACGAACACCGCCAGACACGCCCGGTCCAGCGCCGTGATCAGCGGCCCGGCGCGATCCATGATCGCAGGCGACGTTTCCATGCCAAGCAGCACCGCGTTGAACAGGATGACGCCGATAATACCGTTGCGCACCCAAGCGCGTTCGAGGAATTCGTGAATTCTGTCCCTGACGTCCATTCCGCCGCCTTTCAATTGCCCGCCATATGGTCGCGTGTGAAGCTGGCTGCAAGCTCCACATGTGCGCTCCAGCGGAACTGATCGACGACTTGCACCCAATTCAGGCGAAATCCCGCGGCAATGAGGATCTTGGCGTCGCGGGCAAAGCTGACCGGGTTGCAAGAGACGGCGGCAACGGTCGGAACGGTCGAGGCCGCGATTTCGCGTATCTGCGCCTCGGCCCCGGCGCGGGGCGGGTCGATGACGACGGAATCGAAACGGTTCAACTCATCTGGCAGAAGGGGCGCACGAAAAAGATCACGCACTTCGGTCGTCACAGCCTTCAGACCCGCGGCCTTGCGCCAGCCCTGATCCAGCGCGTCGGTCATGGCCGGGTCGCCCTCCACCGCATGCACTGTCGCGGTGCGGGCCAGCGGTAGGGCGAAAGTGCCACAACCGGCAAACAGATCGACGATGCGGCGCGCCGGGCCAACCGCTTCGGCCACTGCAGCGCGCAACATCTGTTCCCCATGCGCGGTCGCTTGCAGGAACGCGCCAGGCGGGGGAACCACGGCGATGCCATCGAAAGACTGCGCTGGTGGGGCGGCGGCGATCACGGGT
>JBCBPV010000033.1:0-36386 GCA_039820585.1 Pseudomonadota bacterium | reverse complement strand
TGGCCGGGGGCCAGAGGCGCCTCGGGGCGCCAGAAGGCCACGATATTGTCCATGAACTCATCCCCCGTGGGGATCTCGACCAGCATGACCGCGCCCGGGCCCCAGTCGCCGCGCGGGCGCACGGTGGCGTTTGGGCGGTTGTGGTACTGCGCCTCGGTATCTTCAAAATCCTCGAACTGCCGCTTCGTCTGGTAAAGGCCGAAGCTTTGGGGGGTGTCGTCCAGAAACGCTGAGGTTTCGACCTGGGCGGGGTTTGAGATCGGGCGCCACAGCGCCTCGCCCGCGCCGTTTTCGACATAGAGCAGATCGCTGTCATGGACCCGCGGGCGAAAATCGTCCGAGACCGAGGCGCGCAGCGGGCCTTTGAGGTACATCGAGGTCAGTGGCGCGATGCCGATGTCTGGCACCACACGCCGGGGCATCAGCGTGACGGTGACGTCCATCCGGGTATCGTCGCCGGGGTGCAGCACCATGTCGAGATGCCCGGCGAGTGCGGGGCTGTCGATCACCGCCTCTAGCCGGACGGATGTGCCCATGGCGGGGTGCAGGCGGAGATGGGTGAAGCGGGGAAACTCTTCGGGCGTGGGCCCGCCGGTGCCGATGGCCACGGCGCGGGCGGACAGGCCATAGATCATGTTGCGCCCGAGCGCGCGGAAGTAGCTGGCGCCCTGGACGACCAGCACCTCATCCATCCGGTCGGCGGCGTTCAGCGGGTGGCGCAGGCGCAGGCCTGAGAATCCCGCACCCGGGGCGGTGTCGGGGAGGGTGTCGAAATAGCGATCCTGGAAATCGAAGAGATCGAGCGAGAGGGGGATTTCTTCGGGGCCCGTGCCGGTATCGCGATCAATGCGCACCGGGTCGGGAAAGTAGAGGCCGGGTGGCAGCAGATCGACGGCGAATTCCGGCCCGTGGGGCAGCATCGCGGCGCGTCCGGGGATCGGACGGATCCCGCGATAGGCGTCATAGGTGAGGTCCGCGAAAGGCGGGGGCAGGGCGTTCTGGGGCGCAAGGTAGGGTTGGGAGGCGAGGCGGCGGGCGCTGTCGATCAGGGAGGATTGGGTCTGTGCCATGACCGCCGGGGCGTGCAGCGCGGGAAGGGTTGCCAGCCCCGCAAGAAACGCCCGGCGCCGCATCAGGCCTGCGCGTTGAGGGCGCGGATGAGGATAGGAGCGGCGCAGAGCGGCAGGGCGACGGGCGCGAGCCAGAAAGCGCCTGCGCCGTTGGTGAGCCAGGCGAGCGAGACGAGGGCCAGGCCGATGGCCGCCTCTGGCGCGCCTGCGGGCAGGGGGAAGCGGTCGGTGCGCCCGGTTTTCCACCCGCAATCGCGGCCCAGGCAGACCGATGCGATGGCCCCGACCTGGCGGAGCATGATGAGCGGCGCGATCAGGCTGGAGAGCCCCAGTTCCCCCGCCCAGGCCCGGATCGCCACCCGGCGCCGCCTGACCGTGCGCGCGCGGCCCAGCCAGTCGGCAAGCGCGCAGAGCTTGGGCAGGGCGAGGACCACGGCGACCAAGAGAAGGGGCAGGAGACCGCCCACCGTGACCGCGCCGGACGCGATGAGGCCGACGATGACCAGCCAGGCGGGGGCCACAAGGTAGCTGAGGATGCCCGCGGCCAGATGGATGCGGCTGGTGGGCGACAGGCCGGGTGTTGCCAGAAGGCGGATGTGTTGCAGGTTGCCCTGGCACCAGCGGCGGTCGCGATGGTGGAAGGCGGCAAGCGTTTGCGGTGCGTTTTCAGCGCTGCCACCGGTTTCGGGATCGAGCATCACATCCCAGCCCGCGCGGCGGATCCAGGCGGCTTCGATGAAATCATGGCTGAGCAGATCGCCCCCGAAGGGTGCGGTACCCGGCAGGCGGGGCAGGTGGGATGCGGCGCGGAAGGCGGCGGTGCGCATGATCGCGTTATGGCCCCAGTAGTTGCCGCATGCGCCTGTCCAGGCCGCAAAGCCGCGCCCGAAATTGCGCGACATCAGCCGGGCGGCCACGCGCTGATGCCGGCCAAAGCGGGTTTGGCCGGGCACAAGGGCGATGCCGGCCTGTAGAAGCCCAAGCCTGGGGTGGCGTGCGATGTGCCAGATCATCTGGCGGATGCGGCGGGCGGTCATGCGGCTGTCGGCGTCGAGCACCATCATGTAGGTGTAGGCGTCGCCATGGGCGGCCAGCCAATCGGCGATGTTGCCCGGTTTACGCCCCGTGTTCACGGGGCGGCGGCGGTAGGTTAGGGTGCCGTCGGCGATGAGCGGTTGGAACGCGGCCTCTTCGGCGGTGATGCGGTCTGCGCATGAAGTGTCGGACAGGATGAAAATCTGCGTGGTGCCTGCCAGATCGGCGCGGTCAAGCTGGCGCCGCAGGGCGGCGAGGTGGGTTGCCATGGGCCCCGGGTTCTCACCACACAGGGTGATGAGGATCGCGGTGGGCTGTGTCGGGTACCAGCCTTTGGGGGGTGTGTTCCGGCGGCCCGTGGGTGCGGACAGGCCGAGGATCGCGGTGGCGGCGCCGCCGGAAATCCAAAGTGCCGTGATCGCGACAAGGGGCAGGGCGATCAGCGCGCCTGTGCCCCACACGGGAATGCTGGCGGCGAAAGTGAGAACGATGGAGAGCATCATCACAGCGGTCAGCGCCGCGAACACCGCATGCGGCGCAGGCGGGCGGAACGCCAGCAGGCGGTCGCGCCTGCGAATTTCAACGAGCGCCATTGCGTCGATTATCCCCTCGGGCCTTCACCCAACCCGTGACCGGCACTCTCCCCGCCGGTCCGTGGGTTAGACCTATCGCCCCCGCGCGTTTCGGCAAGCGCCCTAGGCCGAGCGCCGGCCCAACGGCGGCCACATGCGCGAAAATACGCCATCTTTCCGGACAATGCCGTGGTAAAGGGCGGCGCCGATATGCATTGCAATCAGACCCGCAATGGCCAGGCCGCCGTAATAATGGATCGCCATGGCCAGATCGGCCAGCGGTTCGGACCGCGGCACGAAGGCCGGAACGCCCAGCGCATCGAGTGATTCGATGGGAAAACCACCGGCGCGCACCCGGATATAGCCCGCCAGCGGCATCACGAGGAGCAGCGTGTAAAGCGCAAAATGCGACAGGCCCGCGATCCGGTGCTGCCAGTCGGGGATATCGTCGGGCAGGGGGGCGGGGGTGTTGAACAGGCGGTAGAGGATGCGGATGACGATCAGGATCAGCAACAGGACACCGACATTCTTATGAAAGATGTAGAGGCTGTTTTGCAGCGACCGATCGAGGCCCTGTTGGGTCATCAGCACGCCCACCGGGATCATGGCCAGGATCAAGACCGCCATCGTCCAGTGTATCAGGCGTGCGGGCCCGCGATATTGGGTCGTTGTGTCGGCCATGGCGTTCTCTCGGTCAAAAAAGCGGCATTTCGCCCGGTTTCCGGGGCTGTTGACCCCTTCGGACGGCGATTGCTTGACAGTGGCAACGTTGGACCGATCTTTCAATGATGGCGTTTACCTATCCCAATACCCATCGCCCGACGCTGCGCAGGCGGTTTTGGCCCGTGGCGGGCACCCCCGCGACAGAGCTTGCATCGGCTGCGGTGCTGGGCGCGTTTGGCGTGGCGGCAATCGCATATGCCCTGCCGGGCGCGGTACAGGGGACGATTGCGCTGGCGGTCGCTGCCTATGTCTTGGCAAGTGCGGTGGCGGTCTGGGGCGTGTTGCGCACCTATCCCCATGACCGGCTGGGACTGTGCAATCACATCACGCTGGTCCGTCTGGTCCTTGTCTCGGCCCTGATGGCGCCGCTGATGGCGGGGGCGCCGCCGTCCTGGGCGTTTTTCGTACTGGCAGCGGTGGCGTTGTCGCTGGATGGCGTCGATGGCTGGCTGGCACGGCGGCACCAGCTGGTGTCGCGGTTCGGGGCGCGTTTCGATGTTGAGGTGGATTCGATCCTGGCGTTGGTGTTGGCGCTGAACGCCGCCCTTGGCACAGAGATCGGGTTGGCGGCGGCGCTTTTGGGGTTGCCGCGCTACGGCTTTGGGCTGGCGGCGATGGTGTTTCCGTGGATGCGGCGGGCGTTGCCGGATCGGTTTAGCCGCAAGGTCGTCTGCGTGTTGCAACTGGCGGCGCTGATCGCGCTGCAGGCGCCGATCCTGCCGCCGGTAGTGGCGCTGGTGCTGGTGCCGCCGGTGGCCGGGGCGCTGATCTGGTCGTTTGCCAAGGATGTCAACTGGCTGTGGCAGCGCCGCGCGTGACCGCCTTGGTCGTGCGGCTGGGGCTTGCCGCACTTGTGCTGCACCTTGTTCTGATTCAACCGAACCACCCGGCGGCGCTGGGCTGGGGGGCGTTGTTTGTCTTTCCGCTTGAACTGCCCGTGATTGTGCTGGCCCTGATGGCATTTGGCCGGGGCCGGTGGGGGGCGGTTCTGCGGGTGGGGCTGGTGGCGGTTCTGTTGGTGATCGCGGTGCTGAAGGCGGCGGATTTTGCGATGTTCACGGCGCTGGCGCGCGGGTTCAACCCGGTGGCGGACCTGCCCCTGATCGAGGCCGGGCTGCGCCTGGCCGTCGGGTCGGTGGGGGCGGTTCTTACGGTGCTGGGCGTAATAGCGGCGCTGATCTGCGTGGGCGCTGTGGCCGCACTGCTGTGGTGGGCCACGGGTGTCTGGGCTGGCATCGCCTGGGTGCCCGCGCGGGCCGCGGGGTTGGCGGCGGTGGTGTTTGGCGGGATTGCCACGGCTGAGATCGGGGATGCGATGGGGCGCTGGGACCTGCCCGCGCCCGTGCCGGGGGCGGCATTCACCGCACGGGTCGGGGTGGAGCGCGTGGTCATGGCGCGCGACACGCTGGCGAACCTGCGCAATTTTTCTCAGGCGGCCGCACAGGATCGCTTTGCGGGGCGTGAGGGGCTGCTGAGTGCGATCGACCGCGATGTTCTGATCATCTTCGTCGAAAGCTATGGGCGCACCAGCCTTGACACCCCGCTATTCGCTGACACGCATCGCGCGACGCTTGCGCGGTCAGAGGCGCGGTTGGGCGATCTGGGCCTTGCCATGCGCTCTGGCATCCTGCGCGCGCCGACGCGGGGTGGACAAAGCTGGCTGAGCCACGCGAGTTTCGCCAACGGGTTGTGGATTGCCGATCAGACGAGCTATGGCGCGGCGCTGGCCAGCGGACGGCAGACGCTGTTTCATCTGGCGCGGGGAGCGGGGTTTCACACCGCGGCGGTGATGCCGCAGATCACGCTCGACTGGCCGGAGGCGGCGTATATGGGGTTTGATACGATCCTGGCGGCGGATGATCTGGGCTATGAAGGGCGCCCGTTCAACTGGGTGACGATGCCAGATCAGTTCACGTTTGCGGCCATGGACAGGCTGTTGCCCAAAGACGCTGAGGCACCGCTTTTCGTGCAGGTTGCGCTTGGGTCTTCGCATGCGCCGTGGCTGCCGGTGCCCGAGCTGGTGGCGTGGGATCAGGTGGGCAATGGCGAGATCTTCAATGCGATGGCCGATGCCGGGGATCCGCCAGAGGTGGTGTGGCGCGACCGTGACCGGGTGCGTGACCAGTACCGCCTGGCGGTGGATTATGCGTTGCGCGTGGTGTTCGACTATATTGCCCGCCATGCCGAGACTGCGCCGCTGGTCTTTGTGGTGGGCGATCATCAGGCGGCGGAGTTCGCGGCGTTGGACAATCGCCCGGATGTGCCGGTGCATGTGATCGGGCCTGCGGCGCTGGTGGACCGGGTGGCCAATTGGGGGTGGAGCGCGGGGCTGTTGCCCGACGATCAGGCCGTGCCGCGCGGGATGGATGAGATGCGTGATCTTATTTTGGAGACGTTCAGCGGGCCGACTCAGGATGGGAGCGGGCTGTGAGACGCCCGGCACCGTCGTGGGCGTGGCGCGCGGGCCAGATTGCGCTGGCGGTGGGTTTGCTGGCGCTGTTGTGGCAGGCCGCTGATGGTCCGGCGGCGGCAGCGAGCCTGGGTGCGGCTGACTGGCGGTTGCTTGCGTGCGGGTTCGCGGCGCTGACGCTGCAGACGATCCTGTCGGCGCTCCGCTGGCAACTGACGGCCCGGCATCTGGGCATGTCGTTCGGGGCGGGCCATGCGATCCGCGAATATTACCTGTCGCAGATCGTGAACCAGTCGCTGCCGGGCGGCATGGTGGGCGATGCGGGCCGGGCATATCGCGCGCGGGCAGAGGCCGGGCTGCTGGCATCGGGGCAGGCGGTGATCCTTGAGCGGCTGGTGGGCCAGATCGCGATGTTCTTGATGCTGACGATGGCGTTTGTGGCGACCAGTCTGGTGCCCGGTGGGCTGGACTGGCCCCGCTGGCTGATGGTGCCGGTGGCGGTGGTGATCGCGGTTGGCCTGTCGCTGCCCCTGGTGCTGCGGACGGCCACGCATCTGGGCGGCATGATCGGGCGGGGGGCGACGATCCTGTGGCGGGCGCTGAGCGCGGTCTTGATCGACCGCCAGATCATCGCGGGCCAGATCGTGCTGAGCACGGGCACGACGCTGTGCAACCTTGCCGCCTTTGCGTTTTGCGCGCGGGCGGTGGGGGTGGATCTGTCCCTGCCTGCGGTGGCCGCGCTGGTGCCGTTGATCCTGTTCACCATGCTGATCCCCTTCTCGATCTCGGGCTGGGGGTTTCGTGAGGGCGCGGCGGCAGCGTTGTTGCCGCTGGCGGGTGCCACGGCAAGCGGGGGGCTGGCCAGCAGCATCGCCTTTGGCCTGACCTTCATCGCAGCGGTCCTTCCTGGTGTGCTTTTCCTGCGGCTGAAACCGCAGGCGGCGGCGCTGAAATAAGCGCGCACGGGCGGGACACCGCCGATGCCGGACGAAAGGACGCAGAGCCGTGACTTGTCTATCTGCCGTCACCCGCTAGCGTTTCACCCAATCGAGGGGATCATCATGACACCACACAGACTGACGCGACGCACCGTTCTTGGCACCGGTGCCGCCGCCGCTGGGGCCTTTGCCTTTGGCGCAACCACCCGCCGCGCAGATGCGCAAACACCGGTCACCTTGCAGCTGTCCTGGCTGCATTCCTCGCAATTCGCGGGCAGCTACATCGCGAAGGATCGCGGCTGGTGGTCTGAGGCGGGGCTTGACGTGTCGCTTCTGCCCGGCGGGCCGAACGCACCGGTGGAGCCGCCGGTCGTCTCTGGCACGGCCTTGGTGGGCATCTCTGCCGCGGACTTCACCGCCGCGGCGGTGGAAGAGGGCGCGCCCTTCAGGATCCTGGGCGTGGCGATGCAGAAGAACCCCTTTGTGGTCGCCTCGCTGCCGGCAAACCCGGTGAATGAGCCTGCCGATCTGGTGGGCAAGCGCATCGGCATGGCGCTGGCCAACACCCCGGTGTTGCAGGCGCTGTGTACGCTGAACGGCGTGGATATCGACGGGATCGAGATCGTGCCGACGCAGTATTCGGCCCAGCCGCTGATGGCGGGCGAGGTTGATTGCCTTCTGTGCTGGGAAACCGATCTGCCGGTGGCGATGGCGATGCAGGACGTTGAAAGCCTGACGATGCTGATGGCCGATTATGGCTATGCTGTGCATTCGCAGACCTACATCGCGACCGAGGATAGCCTGGCCAACCGGCGGGACGAGTTGGTGGCGCTGATGGCAGGCGAGGTTCGCGGGTGGGAGGCATATCGCGCCGACACCGATGCCGCCGCCGAATTGACGCTGGCGGCCTATCCCGATGCCGGGCTGGATCTGGAAACCCAGAAACTGCAGGCCGCGCGGCAGGTGCCCTTGATGTTCTCGGACCTGACCGATGCCAATGGCTTTGGCTGGTGGACCGATGATACTGTCGCAGCCAACATCGAGACGCTGGGCCTTTTGGGTCGGTCGGTGACCGCGGATCTGTGGGACCGGTCGATCCTTGAAGAGGTCCATGGCGCCTGATCCCGCCCTGCCGCCCGAGATCGTTTGCACCGGAATTGGGAAGACGTTTGAGGGCGGCACCGTGGCCGTCCAGGGCATTGACCTGACCTTTGCTGCCGGGCAGACCACCGCGCTGGTGGGCCCGTCTGGCTGTGGGAAATCAACGCTTCTGCGCGTGGTGGCGGGGCTGGAGACACCCAGTGCGGGGCAGATCACCATCGGCGGCGGCCCGCCGGAAGAGACGTTGCAGCGGGCGGGCCTGTCGGTGGCGTTCCAGGACCCCTCGCTATTGCCCTGGCGGAGTGTGCGGGGGAATATCGAACTGGCGCTGAGCCTTGCGCGGCGTCCGGTGGATGCAGCCGCCGTGGATCAGTTGATCGCGCTTGTGGGGCTGCAGGGTTTTGCCGATACGCGGCCCGCCGCCTTGTCGGGGGGGATGCGCCAGCGCGCGGCGATTGCGCGGGCGCTGGCGACGAAACCGGGGCTGTTGTTGCTGGATGAGCCGTTTGGTGCGGTGGATGAGCTGACGCGCCGACAATTGGCGCAGGATCTGCCGGGAATCTGGGAGGCGCGGGGCACGACCACGCTGCTGGTGACCCATTCGGTGAGCGAGGCGGTGCTGTTGTCGGATCGGGTGATTGTGCTCTCACCCCGCCCGGCCGAGGTGGTGGCCGATATCGCCATTCCGCTGGCCCGACCGCGCGGGGCGGATATGGCCCTTAGCGAGGCGGCGGGCGCGCTGATCGAAGAGGTGTTTGCCGCCCTTTCCAAAGGAGAGGCTGCGCGGAACCGCCAAGTGGCCGCGCAATGACCGATCTGACCGTGACCGGCCCGGGCGCGGCGCGGTGGCGCCGGGCGGGGCAGGGGCCGTGGATTGGCATCGCTAGTCTGTTCGTGGTGTGGGAGGTTGCGGGGCGGCTGTTGACCGACAGCTTCGTTCTGGCGGCACCCAGCGATGTGCTGCGCTATCTGATCGGAGATTGGCAGCTGATGGCCCGCGCGCTTTGGGTGACACTGGGCAACGCGGCGGCGGGGTTTGTGATCGGCAATCTGGCGGCGGTGGCGCTGGCCGCCATTGCGCTGGTGTGGCCGCGCAGTGAGCGTGTGGTGACGGGGCTGGCGCTGCTGATCTTCTGTCTGCCCTTGGTGGCAACGGGTCCGATCCTGCGGGTGCTGTTCGGGCCGGGGCCGGGGCCACAGATCGTGCTGGCGGCGCTGGCGGTGTATTACACCACGTTGATCCCGCTGCTGGTGGGGCTGCGCGCGGCGCCTGACAGCTGGTTCGATCTGGTGCGCAGCTATGGCCGGGGCCGGTTTGCCGCGCTGATCCATGTGCGCGCGATGGCGGCCCTGCCGTATCTGTTCACCGGCCTTCAGATCGCCGCCCCGGCCGCATTCCTGGGCGCCATGGTGGGCGAGTTCACGGGGGCCGAGCGGGGGATGGGCGTGCTGACCGTGCGCGCGATCCGCGCGCTGGACGTGGACATGACCTGGGGCCTGGCCACGGTGGCCACGGCGGTGTCGATCCTTGCCTATCTTGCGATCGGGGCGCTGGCCCGGCGGATCCTGCTGGAACAACCGCCGGTCATCCTGGCCACGCCCGCGCCCGCGGGGTCACGGGGCGGGGCGTTGCGTGATGCAGGGCTTGTGGGCGCCTTGGCGCTTGCGGGCTGGGCCGGGGCGATCTGGGCGTTTGACCTGAACCCGTTCTTCGCGAAAAGCCCGGCGCAGGTGTTTGACGCGTTGTTTTTGGCGCGCGATGCGGGCGAGACGCGGGGCACCCTGACCTCTGCGCTCAGCGAGACGGCGGTGTTCCTGCTGCCGGGCTACTTTGCCGGGCTGATCGCGGGGGCGGGGCTGGCGATCTTGTTGGTTTTGGTGCCGGTGCTGGCCAGCACCGCGATGCCGGTGGCGATTGCCCTGCGCTCGGTCCCGATTGTCACGACCGCGCCGCTGGTGGTTCTGCTTTTGGGGCGCGGGGCGACGGGGACGATTGTTCTGGTCGCGGTGATGGTGTTCTTTCCCACATTTGTGGCCTGCCTGCACGGGCTGCGTCAGGCGCCGGGGCAGGTGATGGATGTGCTGGATAGCTATGCCGCGGGGCCGATCACGCGCCTGATCCGGGTGCGCATCCCTGCGATGCTGCCCGCGTTCTTTGCTGCCGCGCGGATGGCGGTGCCCGCCTCGGTCCTGGCGGTGACGGTGGTGGAGTGGTTGGCAACAGGTGCCGGGATCGGCAGCTTGATGGCGCTGTCAGCCTCACTTTCGGATTATGACATGCTGTTTGGATCTGTGGTGGTGGTCTCGGTCCTGTCGGCGCTGTGTTATGCGTTGGTCAGCGGGATCGAACGGCGCGTCCTGGCCACCTACGCGCCAGAGCAATTGTCGTGAGACCCCCGCCTGCGGCCTTCGCGATTCCCGGTGACATCACGACCCGGACGGGTGGATACATCTATGAACGCCGGCTTTTGGAAAGCCTGCGCGCGGCGGGGCGGGAGGTGCGGCATTTGCAGATTGGCGCGTCGTTTCCCGATCCGACGCCGGGGGATATGGCCGATCTTTTGGCGCAGCTGCGTGCGCTGGATCCCGGGTGTCCGGTGATCCTGGACGGGTTTCTGTCGGCCACCATCGACACGGACGCGCTGGCGCAACTGGCCCAGCCGACCGTGGCGATGGTTCACCATCCTTTGGCGCTGGAAAGCGGGCTGGACCCGGCGCGCCGCGCGTACCTGTTCCAGATCGAGCGCGCCAACCTGGCGCTGGTATCCCATGTGCTGGTGCCGAGCCCCCATACCGCGCAGACGTTGACCGAGCGCTATGACGTTGCGCCCACCCGGATCACCATCGCCCGGCCCGGGACGGATCGGTTTGCGCTGTCTTCCGCACCTGTTGAGCCGCCGCTGATCCTGTCGGTGGGTATCCTGCATCCGCGTAAGGGGCACGACAGTCTGATCCGGGCGCTGGGCGGGCTGACGGACCAAGACTGGCAGGCGGTGATTGTTGGGGGGCCACATGATGCGGCCCACGCCGCGGAGTTGCGGAGGTTGGTGGCGGATCTGGGGCTGTCGGACCGCGTGCGCCTGGCCGGGCGGGTGTCAGATGAGGAGTTGGCTCGGCTTTACGGTCAAGCGCGTCTATTCGCGCTGGCGACGCGGTATGAGGGGTATGGGTTGGTGTTTGACGAGGCATTGCTGGCGGGCCTGCCCATTGTCACCTGCGCCACGGGGGCGGTGCCGGACACCGTGCCGTCCGGGGCGGGTGTACTTGTGCCACCAGGGGACGTCACCGCCTTTGCCGCGGCGTTGGAGGGGGTGCTGCGCGATGCCGCGCGGCGTGAGGCGTTGGCCGCCGCTGCCCGGGCCGCTGGGCGGGACTTGCCGACCTGGGCCGACACCGCGCGGATTGCCGGGGCGGTGCTGGATCGGTTGCATCGCGCGGCCTAGGGGGTCAGGCGCGCATAGACGTCGCCCGAGTTCGCGGCATCGGGCAGGGCTGCGATCCGGGCGCGCATGGTGGGGCCTTCGACCCAGGTGTCGCTGGTCAGCGCATGGTCTTCGCCGAGGCTGAGGTTGAAGCGGTAGGGGGCCAAGGCGCACAGCCGGTCGAGGCAGGCAGAGGCCGTTGCGCGTTGGATCATCGTGATCTCAAACGACAGGGCGGGAACCGGGGTGCTGAGCCCCGAAAGCGTATCCGCCTCATGGCCTTCGACGTCGATCTTGATAAACCCTGGCGTGCCATAGCGGGCGATCAGGGCGTCCAGCGTTGTGACCGGAACCGTGACGCGATCGTCCCACACCTCGCCCTGCCACCCCTTGGCGCCCGCGGCGGCGTCGATGAAGCCTTGCGCCAGCGTGGCCACCGTTGGGTTGCGGGTGTTGAGGTGCAGCGTTGCTTCCCCCTCGGCCCGGCCCACCGCCCAGGGCAGCAACACCGCGTGGTCCGAACGGCCGTGCAAGAGACGCAGCGCGCGGAACACGCGGGGTTGCGGTTCGAGCGCGATGACCGACGCGCCGAGGCGCAGGAAGCTGGCCGTGCGGTCGCCCACATGGGCGCCGATATCGAAGACCAGCCCGCCGTTTGGCACGAAGGCACGGTAGAGCGCATCCATCCGCTGCGTGCGTGCGGTGTCGCGGTAGTAGACATCGAGCGACCGACCAATCGCGGTGGTGGGTCGCGCTGGTCTGGTGGTCATTGGCGGCATGTCCTTGAATGCGGGTTGTGGGGATAACTTACACATTGCTGTCATATCTCCACCATACCGTGGATTCATCCGAATGAATTAAGGCGTGGCCCCGCGTGAGCAAGAACACCATCAAAGACGCGATTGAAAAAGACATCGACGACGGCACCTTGGCCCCCGGCGCGCGCTTGCCGACCGAGACCGAGTTGCAGGCGATCTATGCGACCGGGCGGCATTCGGTGCGGCGCGCGCTGGCCGAGCTGGCGCGGGATGGGCGGCTGAGCATCGAACAGGGGCGGGGCACGTTCGTGTTGCCGCGCCCGCGGATCGAATATGCGATCGGGCGGCGCACGCGGTTGCGCCGGAACCTTGGCGTACAAGGCATTGATGTTGCAGGCGAAGCGCTGGGGAGCGAACGTCTGGCGGCTCTGCCGCGCGTGGCGCAGGCGTTGGGGCTCGACGAAGGTGCAGAGGTCGTCGTCACGCGGCGGTTGACGCGCGCGGATGGTGTGCCGGTGTCCTATGGTGCGCTGTTTCACGATGCGGCGCGCTTTCCCGATTTTCCCGAGCGTCGGACGGTGTTTGGATCTGTGTCGGCGGCCTATCGGTCTTATGGGATCGACGACTATGTGCGGGGGTCGACGACGATTCATGCCCGCATGGCCAAGCCGGAAGAGGCGCGGCAGTTGAGCCAGCATGCGGACATGCCGGTGATGCTGGTCCGGGCGGTGGATACGTTGCCGGACGGCACGCCCATCGCCTACAGCGAGGTGATCTGGTCCGCGACGCGGGTGAAGTTCACCTTTGTGCCAGAGGGGGACTGAGCGGATGGCGGGACATCTGGATATGCCGCATGCGGATCTGCTGGGTGTGCTGTCGCGCTGCGATGCCGACCGGCTGAAGACCTTTGCCGATCCGCTGATTGCCGAATTGGGCGATGTCGAGGTGATCGAGAACCGTACCGGGCTTGTGATGCTGCCCATGCGCGACACGGCGCAAGGCACGCATTTCCACCTGGGCGAGGTGTTGATGAGCGAGGCGCGGATCGCGGCCTCTGGCGTTGAAGGCTTCGGCATGCGCCGCGGGCGCGATCTGGAGGCGGCGATGGCGATGGCGGTCGTGGATGCCTGTCTGGCGCTGGGGCGGGCGATGGGGCCGTGCGCGGCGTTCCTGGAAGACGAGGCCCGGCGGCTGGCCGAGGCGGACCGCGACACGCTGTGCCGGGTGGAAGCGACCCGCGTGGATATGGAGACGTTTTGAGCCATGGACCATCCCCAACCTTCCGCCTTTGAGACCGAGACGAACGCCACGTTCGACGCGCTGATGTGGGCGCTGTCGCGGCCCGGGCAGGTTCGCAGGCTGCCTGCGCGCGGGATGGCGGGGCTGGTGGATGCGTTGATTGATCGGGAGTGTCGGGTGTTTGCCGCAGAGGAGGCGGTAGCCGTGCGCGCGGTGCGGGCCGGAGCGGAGCTGGTGGCGGTTGAGGCGGCGGAGCATGTGTTTGCGGGCGCGCCCGGCGATGCGGGCATGTTGGACCGGCTCCCCCTTGGTTCTGACCTCTACCCCGAAACCGGGGCGACGCTTTACATGCCCGCGCGTCTTGGCACCGGTCCGGCGCTGCGCCTGTCCGGGCCCGGTGTGGAGGGGCAATTGACCGTGCGTGTGGACGGTTTGCCCCAGGGCTTCTGGCCCAAGCGTCGCGCGGTGATGCGCTATCCGATGGGGTTTGAGCTGTTTCTGATCGATGGCGATCAGGTGATGGGCGTGCCCCGGTCAACCGCAGTGGAGCCGCTCTGATGGCCTATGTCGCAACCCGGGGTGGCGAGCGTGCCATCGAGCAATCCCAACGCCTGTTCCGGGCCGAGATGGGGGCGATTACGCCCGAGCGCGTGGCCGAGATCCGCCGCGCGATGCCCTATCTCATCGACCGGGTGATGGGCGAGGCATCGCTTTATGACGAAGATCTGGCTGCGCTGGCGTTGGCACAGACCGGGGGTGAGTTGTACGAGGCGACATTGCTGCTCCGGGCCTGGCGCACGACGCAGCCGCGTTTGCAGGTGGCCGAACCGGTGACGCAGGAGGGCCTGTTCACACACCGCCGCATCTCTGCCGCGTTCAAGGATATTCCTGGCGGGCAGATCCTGGGGCCGACGCTGGATTACGCGCACCGGATTCTGGAGACGGGTGTGCTGACGGGGGAGACCTACTGCCCTGCGCCTGTCGATGCCGCGGCCCGGCCCGCACCCGCGCGCCAGCCTTCGGTCGCGGCATGGGAGGCGGAGAACGGGCTTTTGACCGCGCCGACGCCGGATGCGACCACGGGCAACGACATCCCCGATGTCACGCGCGAGCCGCTGCTGTTTCCCGCCAAGCGCGCGCATACGTTGCAAAGCCTCGCACGGGCGGAAACGGGCGGGCTGCTGGCGCTGGGCTATGCCGCGCAGCGGGGGTATGGGCAGGCGCATCCGACCGTGAACGAGCTGCGCCTGGCCGAAGCGGACGTGATGGTGCGCCATCCGCGTGGGACGGTATTCAGCGCGGGGCGCGTGAAGGTGAGCCAGGCAGAAGTTGTATCGAAACAGGGCGCGGAACTGGGCCTTGGGTTTGCGGCGACGCTGGGCTGGAACGAGGTGAAGGTGATCGCGGCGGCCACGCTGGATCTGAACGCCGAGGGGGCGGAAAAGGGATCGGCCACGGAAGAGGAGTTTTTCCTGTATCATACCGAAGGCGTCGAAAGCTCTGGCTTTTGCATCCACTTCAAGCTGCCCCATTACGTCACGTTCCAGTCGAGCCTTGATGCGATGCGTGATGCCAAGGCGCGCAAGGCGGCCAAAGAACCCCAGCCGGAGCCTGCGGAATGAGCCTCAAATCCCTGACCCGCGAATGGGAGCCGATGAGCTATGGTTTCCTCGATGCCTCGGCCAAACGCGAGATCCGGCGCAAGACGCTGAAGGCCATTGCGGTGCCGGGTTGCCAGATGCCCTATGCCAGCCGCGAGGTGCCGATGGCGCGGGGTTGGGGCACCGGGGGCTTGCAGGTGTCGTGCACGTTGCTGAACCCGCAGACCACCGTGAAGGTGATCGACCAGGGTGCCGATGACAGCGTGAACGCCGCCTCGATCCGGCGCTTTCTGGCGCGGGTGTCTGGCGCGCCAACCACGACCGATACGCTTGAGGCCGACCTGATCCAGTCGCGCCACCGCATCCCCGAGGAAAAGCTGCGCGAGGATCAGGTGCTCGTCCTGCAGGTGCCCAACCCAGAGCCGTTGCGCCCGGTGCAGCCCAACATGTCGATTGCGCGCCAGATGCATGCGGATGCGGATTACGGGCGGATGTGGTTGCAGCTGTATGAGCAGATCGTGCGCGCGGGCCGGGTGATGCAGGGGGCAAGCTATCCCTCGCTGGTGAACGGGCGGTTCGTGATGACGCCGTCGCCGATCCCGCGCTGGGATGTGCCGAAGCTGCATATGGCGCGGCACCTGACGATCCTGTCGGCGGGGCGCGAGAAGCGGCTGCACGCGGTGCCGCCCTTCACGCGGGTTGAGCCGCTGGTGTTTGACGATGTGCCTTACCGCGTGGAAGAGCATGGGGGGCTGACTTGCGAGCGCTCGGGTGCGCGGGGGTTTTTCATGAATGAGATCCCGCAGGAGGATGGGTCTTCGACATATGAGATTTCCGACAGCGATTATGGGGTGAAGACCATTCAGCGGGGCGAGGGGGCGCAGGTTCCGGTTGGCGAGACCTGGTACAAAAACGGGGAACTGGCCGAATGAGTGTGACGCTGGACGCCCCGCAACTGGTGACGACGCGCCCGCTGTTGCTGGCGCGGGGTGTGACGAAATCCTACAACCAGGTGCAGGCGCTGATCGATGTGTCGGCCACGGTCTATCCCGGTGAGGTGCTGGGGATCGTGGGCGAAAGCGGATCGGGCAAATCGACCTTTCTGCGGTGTCTGAACCTGGAAGAGGTGCCCGATAGCGGCAGCTATACGCTGGACCTGCCGGATGTTGGCGGGAACCTGTTCGATCTGGATCGCTATGCCCGCCGGATGCTGTGTGCCACGCGGATCGGCATCGTCTACCAGAACCCGCATCTGGGGCTGTTGATGAAGCATTCGTCTTCGGGCAACGTGGCGGAGCGTTTGCTGGTGGCGGGTGAGCGGCGTTTTGCGGTGCTGCGCGACAAGGCGCGCGATGCGCTGGATGCGTCGGAATTTCCGCTGGACCGCATGGATGCGCCGCCGATTGAGCTGTCGGGCGGCATGCAGCAACGGGTGCAACTGGCCAAGGCGATCGCACTGGAGCCTGCGCTTTTGCTGCTGGATGAGCCGACGACGGGCCTTGACGTCAGCGTGCAGGCGCTGGTGCTCGACACGTTGAAGACCCTGCAACAGGAACGGCGGATCACCATGGTGATCGTCAGCCATGATCTGGGTGTCATCCGCACGCTATCTGACCGTGTCATGGTGATGCGACAAGGGCGCGTGGTTGAGGAAGGTCTGGCCGACCAGATCTTTCAGGATCCGCAGCACGCCTATACGCAACAACTGGTACACGCCAAGCTATGACACGGGTTCTTGACGTTCGCGGCCTGACCAAAGGTTTTACCATGCACCATCTGGACCGTCGGATGGAGGCGTTTGCGGAGGTGTCGTTCACGCTGGATGCGGGGCAGTTCCTGCTTTTGAAAGGGCGGAACGGCGCGGGCAAGTCCACGCTGTTGCGCACGCTTTATCGCAGCTATCTGGCTGGCGGCGGCGAGATCCTGTTTCATTCGACCCATGGGGTGATCGATCTGGCGCGGGCGGCGGATGTGGATGTGACGCTGTTGCGCCAGACCGAGATCGGGTTCGTGACCCAGTTTCTGACCGCGCGCCCGCGGGTAAGTGCCGAGGCGTTGGTGGCCGAGCCGTTGCGCCGGGCGGGGATGCCGGCGGGCGACGCGCTGGACGAGGCGCGGCATTGGCTGGCGACGTTCGGGGTGAAGCGTGACCTTTGGGCGGCCTATCCCACGACGTTTTCGGGCGGTGAGCAGCAGAAGGTGAACCTGGCGCGCGCCCTGATCTTGCCACAGCGGTTGTTGTTGTTGGATGAGCCTACCGCCTCGCTGGATGTGTCGGCGCGCGCGGCGCTGGTGCAGCGGCTGGCCGATCTGAAGGCGGGCGGCACGGCGATGATCGGCGTGTTCCACCACCCCGGCGATGTGGCGCAGCTGATCGATACCGCGCTTGACCTGACGCCCGATGACCAACCTTCAGAGGATCCAGAGCATGTGGCTGTCTGATTTCAATCTGGTCCTGCCGGATCGCATTCTGAGCGGTGGCTCGCTGCGGATCGAAGACGGGAAAATCGCCGAGATCCGGGCGGGCGCAGTGGCGGGCGGTGTGCCGGGCGAAGGGCGGACGCTGTACCCCGGGTTCATCGACATGCATGGCGACATGATCGAGCAAGAGCTGGAACCCCGGGTGCGGGTCGATTTCCCGATGGCGGTGGCGATGGCCTCGCTCGATGCGCGGTTGGCCGCGTCGGGGGTGACGACGGCTTATGCGGCGGTGTCGTTTTCACGCGGGGCGCGGGATGGCGAGCGGCGGTCGTTCGATCATACCAGCACCGTGATCCGCGAATTGTCGGAGGCACGCGCCCATGCGCGGGTCGATCACCGTATCCACGCGCGGTTCGACATCACCTTCGACAATGCCGTCGGTGTTCTGTCGGACCTATTGGATGAGGGGCGGGTCGATCTGGTGTCATTGATGGATCACACGCCGGGGCAGGGGCAGTACCGCAACCTTGAGATCCACATCAAGAACAAGGCCGCCTATCACGGCGTGTCCGATACCGAAGCGCGCCAGATGGTGACCACCGCTATTGCCGAGCGCAGCCGCCCGCAAGAGGTGCTGTTGGCGAACATGCGTGAAGTGGCGCGGCTGTGTGCCAGTCACGGTGTGCCGCTGGCCAGCCATGATGACGACACCGCAGACAAGGCCAATCTGATGGCCGATCTGGGGGCGGTGATGTCGGAGTTTCCGGTGACGACCGAGGCGGCGGAAACCGCCGTCGAGCGGGGCATGATGACGGCGATGGGTGCGCCCAATGCGATGCGCGGGCAAAGCTATTCCGGCAACCTGTCGGCGCGCGCGGCGCATGGGCTGGGGCTGTTGCACATCCTTGCGGCAGACTATCACCCCGGCGCGATCCTGGCGGCTGTGCAGGCGCTGGCCCCGCAGGACCCGGGCGGGTTGGCAGGTGCTGCGCGTCTGGCCAGTGCCAATCCCGCGCAGGCCTTGGGTCTGTCGGATCGCGGGACGCTCGCCGTTGGAAAGCGCGCCGATCTGTTCGTGGCGGACGCGCGTGACCGGGTGGTTCTGACCTTGCGCGGGGGCGCGGTGATCCATTCCGACGGCACGTTGTCGCTGGCGACGCGGGCGCTGCAAGCGGCAGAGTGAGAAACGTCAAGGAACTGTCATATGGCGGTTCTCTGACTGTTACGCAGGGCACGTATCCATGGGGTGAGAAATTCATTCGGATGAATCGCCATGGCTGCCACGCTCACGCTTTCCGACGTCTCAAAGCAATTTGGAGATACCAGGGCCGTTGATCAGGTCTCACTTTCCATCGCGCCGGGTCAGTTTGTGGGTGTGATCGGTCGGTCGGGGGCAGGCAAGTCCACCTTGCTGCGGCTGGTCAACCGACTGATCGACCCCAGCCACGGGTCAATCTCTTGCGATGGCGAGGACATCACCACGCTGAAGGGCCGGGCGCTTCGGGCCTGGCGCCGCGATTGCGCGATGATCTTTCAACAGTTCAATCTGGTCGACCGGTTGGATGTTTTGACCAACGTGTTGATCGGGCGGTTGGCCGAGCATGGGTTCGTGTCGTCGATGGCCATGCGCTTCACCGATGCCGAGCGTACCATGGCGATTGAGGCGCTGGACCGGCTGGACCTGGTGCCCCAGGCGTTGCAACGCGCGGGCACGCTTTCGGGTGGCCAGCAACAGCGCGTCGCCATTGCCAAGGCCTTGGTGCAGCGCCCGAAAATCATGCTGGCCGATGAACCCATCGCCTCGCTTGATCCCGCCAATGCGACGCTTGTGATGGACGGGCTGCGCGACATCAACCGCCATGACGGGCTGACCGTTCTGGTGAACCTGCACACGCTGGATACCGCACGCGCCTATTGCGACCGGATCATCGCGATGCGGCTGGGCCGGGTGATGTTCGACGGGACCGCCGCGCAGCTGACCGACGATGTCGTGCGCGACATCTACGGTACCGATGGCCTGCGTGAATTCAACGAAGCCGTGACCTCGACGCAAGGACCGATCGCGGTTCCGGCCTGAGCCAATCGCCACCTACTGCCAACCAACCAGGGAGACCACCCAATGCGATTTCTGACTGCAACTGCGCTTATCGCGCTCACCGCCACCGGCGCGCTCGCCGCCGATTGGAAGACCGACTACCAGGTCGTGAAATTCGGCATCCTGTCGGGCGAAAACGAAAAAGACCGGATTGCCCGCTACACGCCGTTTGAAGAATACCTCGAAGCCGAACTGGGCATCGAGGTCGAGATCTTCACCGCCGGCAACTATGACGGCGTGATCCAGGCCATGGCCGCCGATCAGATCGAGTTCGCGTTCTTCGGCTCGTCCTCCTACGCCGCCGCTTATACCGAGACCGATGGCGGGGTTGAGCCGCTTCTGTCGCGTCTGCAGAACGACGATTCCACCGGCTACTATTCAATCGTCGTGACCCGTTGCGACAGCGGGTTGAACGACATTGCGTCGCTTGAAGGCAAGGTGCTGGCCTTTGCGGACCCCGATTCAACCTCGGGCTATGCTGTGCCATATTTCAACCTCGCCAAGGAAGTGGATGTCACCAGCTACTTCGCGGCCACCCCGTTCTCGGGCAGCCACGAATCCGGCGTGCAGGGCGTGGTCAATGGCACGTTCGATGCCGCGGCCACGTATATGACCAATGAAACCAACGGCATCATCCCCCGCATGGTCACCAAGGGCATGCTGGAAGAAGGTGTTGCCTGCCCGATCTGGCAGTCGCCTGAGATCACATCCGGCCCGTTCACGGCGCGCGCGAACCTCCCGCAAGGTCTGAAGGATGCGATGAAGGCGGCGGTGATGGCGATCCCGCAGAAAGACCCCGACGCCTTTGTCGAGATGACGGGTGGTGCCGACAGCACGCAGAAAGGTTGGATCGAAGTGGATCACAGCCGCTACGAGTGGATCGTGGACATGCGTGAATGGCTGAAGAATGAGCGGCGCAACGCGGGCTAAGCCCCTCTGCGACTGACAAAAGGAGGGGGGCAATGTCCCCCTCTGGCCCTTGCTCTCTGCCATTGAAAAGCGCGTGCCATGACCTTGGTTGCCGACCCCACAGCCCCGCCCCCAAGCGGCGCCGTCTCGGATTTCGAGGCTGAGTTCGCCGCACTTCGCCGCCGCACGCGCATCACATGGGCGGTTGGCAGCGGCATCTTTCTGATGCTGTTCATCTTTTCGTCCTGGCTGGGCGATTTCTTCAAGGTCACGCAGGTGTCGATGCCTGACGGATCGCGCGAATGGCGCTGGATCATCCCCGCGGGCATCCCGCGGCTGGGCGAATACATCTCAAAAACCATCCCTGATCTGAACTGGGCCACGCTGGGCGAAGACCTCGCCAACTGGTTCTGGCGCTGGCGGGTTTGGATGCAGCTTCTGGTCGAGACCGTGCTGATCGCCTTCATGGCCACCGTGTTTGGTGTGATCGGCGGGTTCCTTCTGTCCTTCCCGGCCTCGCGCAACCTTGCGCCCAACAAATGGGTACTGTGGATTTGCCGCCGGTATCTGGAGATTGCGCGCACCGTGCCGGAACTGGTCTGGGCGCTGATTTTCGTTTTCTGCTTTTCGGTCGGGCCCCTGGCCGGTGTTCTGGCCATTGCGCTGGCGGCGACGGGGGCGTTGGGCAAGCTTTACTCGGAAGTGAATGAAAACATCGACATGGCCCCGCTTGAGGGCGTGAAGGCCGCGGGCGGCACCTGGTTTGACCAGATCCGCTATGGCGCGGTGCCGCAGGTCTTGCCCAACATCATCAGCTACACGCTGTTGCGGTTTGAGATCAATGTGCGCGCCTCGTCGATCATCGGCTATGTGGGCGCGGGCGGGTTGGGGCAAGAGCTGCGCACGGCCATGTCGCTGCAGGAATATACCGATCTGTCGGCGCTGTTCTTGATCATCCTCTTTACTGTGATCGTGATCGACTATGGCTCGGAAAAACTGCGCCACCGTGTGATCGGATTGGAGGCTACCCCGTCATGACCGCTGAGATCACGCCAGAGCGCATCGCCGCCGCACAAGCACAAGTCCCGCTGGCCTTCCGCGACCCGCCCGCGGTGCGTGCCCGCAAGATCCTGCTTTGGGTGTTGTTTATCGGCCTGTTTGCCTGGTGCCTGTACGATTTCAATTTCTCGCCGGAACGCATCTGGAACGGGCTTGGCCGTCTGGGAACCGTGCTGTCCTTTATGTTCCCGCCCCATATCTGGACAACCTGGGAGGCATGGTCAGAGGTGCTGACCGGTCTGGGCGAAACGCTTGCCATGGCGTTTCTTGGTACGGTGCTGGGTGCGCTTGTCGCCTTCCCGCTCTCCTTCCTAGGTGCCAAGAACATCAATCGCATCTTCTGGCTGCGCCAGGGCACGCGCCGGGTTTATGATGTGATCCGGGCGTTGGAGACGCTGATCCTGGCGCTGATCTTTATCCGCGCCTTCGGGCTGGGGCCTTTGGCGGGTATCTTGGCCATCGCGGTCAGTGAGATCGGGACCTTTGCCAAGCTGTTCTCGGAAGCGCTGGAAAACACCTCGAAAAAACCGGTGGAGGGTGTCGTCGCCTCGGGCGGGTCACGCCTGCAGACTATCCAGTATGCGATCATGCCCCAGGTCCTGCCGGTGCATCTGTCGGTTCTCTTGTACAACTTCGAATCCAACGTGCGCTCGGGTACGATCTTGGGCATTGTGGGGGCGGGCGGCATCGGCTTTCTGCTGTCGGACCGGATCAGTGCGTATAAATGGGACGAGGCATGGACGATCATCTTCCTGATCATCGCGATGGTGTACCTGATCGACTGGCTGTCGGGGCTGGTGCGGACGCGGTTGATCGGACAGGCGGATATGGCGAAGTGACCCGATGAGCGGGGCGGGTCGCAAGCATCACCTGTCCGAGGCGCCGACGATCCACCCCGAGGCCCGGGTTGACGATTTCGATCTTGGCATGTGGACCGAAGTGGGGCGTGGCACAATGCTCAAATCGGGTTCTATGGGCGACTGGTCCTATATCACCCAGGATTGCCACGTTGTCTGGACGAGCATCGGCAAGATGTGCTCGATCGCCAACGCCACGCGGATCAACCCCGGCAATCACCCCACCTGGCGCGCGGTGCAGCATCATTCGGTGTACCGGGCGGAGGCGTATGGATTGGGCGAAGACGATGCCGACTTTTTTGCCTGGCGCAAGGCGGACTGGGTGACCATCGGGCATGACGTGTGGATCGGCCATGGCGTGACCATCACTGCGGGCGTCACCGTGGGCACCGGTGCGGTCATCGGTGCGGGTGCCGTGGTGACGCGGGATGTGGCGCCCTACACGGTGGTGGGGGGCGTGCCAGCGCGAGAGATCAAACGGCGGTTTAGCGAGGCGCAGGCCGAGGCGTTGCAGGAAATCGCGGTGTGGGACTGGTCGCGGGATCGCTACAAGGCCGCGTTGCCCGACATCCGCGCGTTGGAGATTGATGCGTTCATCGAAAAATATCGGTGACGGCTTTCTCACAGGGCTATACCTGACCCGCCATGACTGTGCTCTGTGAACCGACTGCCGACCACTTGCCCGGCTATGTCGCCGCCCTGGAACAGGGCTGGTCCCCCGACAACCTGCGGCCCGAGGCGGCGGCGGAACAGTTGGCGTCAATTCAGGAAGACAGCGCCGCGTTTCTGTCGCGGCAATCGGACCCCGACGGCAAAGGGCCGCCCGTGACCATGCCCGATGGATCGGTGGTGCCCCGCCTGCCGTCCTTTCGGCGCTGGATCATGCGCGACGGGTTCGCGGGCTCTATCGGCCTGCGCTGGCAGCCGGGGACGGAGGATCTGCCGCCCACGTGTTTAGGCCATATCGGCTATGCCGTTGTCCCGTGGCGGCGGCGTGAGGGGCTGGCAAGTACGGCATTGATCGCGCTGTTGCCCGACGCGCGGGCGGTGGGGCTGCGCCACGTGGATCTGACGACGGATCACGACAACCCCGCCTCGATCCGGGTGATCGAAAAGGCAGGCGGGCTTTTCGTGGGCGATATCACCGCGCCGCCGCAACTGGGCGGGGGCTCGCATCTGTTGTTTCGGATCGTGCTTTAGCCCTTACCACATCCGCGGCTTGGCGTATTCGGGATAGCCGTCGTCATAGGCTTTGGCATCGAAGCCGTCCGTGAACTCCCGAATGAAATCCCCGGCACTTGGCAGGTCAGTCTCGGGCGCGGCGGACCACAGTTCCGAGCGCATCAATGCCTTGGCGCATTGGAAATAGAGTTCCCCAATTGTCACCATGATCACCGTTTTCGGCGTAATCGCGTTGCGCGCGAAGCGGCCTGTCACATCCGCCTCTGCGGTCAGCACCGCGGTTCCGTTCACGCGCACCACATTTGTCTCGCCCGGCACCATGAACATCAGGCTGACGCGCCCATCCACCACCACATTACGCAGCGAATCCAGGCGGTTGTTGCCGCGCCAATCGGGCAGGAGCAGGGTTTTGTCATCGCCGATCTGCACCACTGGCCCGCGGTCGCCCCGCGGGCTGCCATCGGTGCCTTCGGGGCCCACGGTCGTCAGCACCACAAAACGCGCGGCTTCGATCCAGGTCCGGTAATGCGGGGTCAGCGCGCGCGCGACCTTGTTCAATGAGGGCGCTGTGGGCGTATCGTAATGCGCGTGCAGCGCGTCCAGCGTATCGATCGTTTCCATCGTCTCTCCCTCCGGTCAGATAGCGACCCCCAGATCCGCCAGATAAGCAAAGCCTGCGGGGATGTCTGCCTTGTGTCGCAGCTCCAGTACCAGATGCGGGGCGCTTTGACACGCGGCCAGCGCGCGGAAGACCTCGACCCAGGGGATCGTCCCTTCGCCGGGGGCCCAGTGGCGGTCGGCGTGGTGATCGACGTCCTGCAGATGAACATGGGCCAGCATGTTCCCGGCATCGCGGACGAAGAAATCCACTGGCGGCGTGCCTGTTGTACAATGCGCGATCTGGGCGTGGCCGGTGTCGATGGACAGCGCGATGGCATCGGAGTTGAAGCTGTCCACCAGCGCGCGGCGCGTGGCGGGGTCCACGTCTTCGATGTTCTCGATCACCAGTGTGATGCCCTTGTCTTCAGCCGCGCGGACCACCGGGCCCAACACCTCATGCACGCGGTCGATCTTGTCTTGTGCATAGGTCGGCGCGACATGGAGGTTGTTCTGGTACCACGCACGGTAGGGGGAATGCATCACCATCTGGCGCGCGCCGATCCGGTCGGCGGCTTCCAACGCTTTGAGGAATCGGGCGGTGATGATCGGGCGCAGTTCGGCATCCTTGTTGTCGATGTCGAGCCCTTCGTAGGGCCCGTGGATGCCGCGGCGCCCGGCGTGGCCGTCAAGCCCGGCTTGCGCCGCGGCGATCCGATCCTCCAACCCGGTCGTCAGAGCGTGGTGGGTCATGAAGTCCTGAATTTCGATGTCGCGTTCGGCATCGAAGAGCCAGTCGCGGTGGGTGGCGATTTCATCGGCCTTCAAGCAGGCGCCGATCTTGAGGGGTGTCACGATGATCTCCTGTGAAACGCGGTCATGCCGGGGCGTGGGCGCGGTAGGCGGGGCGGCCGTCGACCCAGGTGCCGCGGATTGCGGGGGTGCCCTGATCGGGCCAGTCGACCAGTACCAGATCGGCGCGCTGGCCCACCGCGATCGTGCCCCGGTCGTGCAGCTTCATGGCCTTCGCCGGGCCGCTGCTGACAAGCGACCAAAGGCGCAGGCGGTCGGCGCGCTTTTCGCGATCAAGCCGGTGCACCGCGGCCAGCATGGCGGGGTAGTAGTAGTCCGAGGCAAGAACATCGCAATACCCATCTTCGACCATATCCGCCGCACTGAGCGAGCCGATATGGCTGCCGCCCCGCGCCGCGTTGGGGGAGCCGAAGATGATTGTGTCGCCTGCGTCCTTGGCGGCTTGGGTGGGCTTCATCGTCATCGGGAACTCGGCGACATCGGCGCCCAGGTCGCGGAAGAAGGTGCGGGTTTCGGCCTGGGTGTCATCGTGGCTGAGCATCGGCGCGCCTTTTGCGCGGGCCTTCTTTGCGACGTCAGCGATGGTGCCCGGAACCTCGGGGCGGCGATCCCAGATCTTGCGGACCAGCTTCTTGAACTCTTTGTAGTCGAGGCCGGAGCGTTCCGCATGGCGCCTGTGCCGCTTCTCAAACAGAGCGTCGTCGTTGATATCCATCAGCGCATAATCGGGATCATGTTCAAACAGCCGGTCTTGAATGCCTGTGTCCCCGCTGCGCATGGACATCGACAGGTGATCGTTAAACGCCAGCGACGGCGTCAGGTGCCAGTCCATCGCCCAATCGAGGGTTTCCACTGCCTCGGTCGCAAACGTCTCCCACCGCAGCTGGACGCGGTTTTCGACGGTCAGGCGCGGGGCGAGGGTGCGGATCGCTGCGATCAGCTCGCGCCCGCGTTCCACGCTGCGCAGGCCCGGTTCATAGCCGAGCGTGATCGAGTGATAGGTGGTCGCAATGCCGTTTGCTGCCAGTTGCCGGTCGGTTTCCAGCACTGCGGTCTCGATGGGAAAGTAGACGCCGGGGCGGGGCATCACCTGCCGCTCGAACGCGTCGCCATGCACGTCGATCAGCGCGGGCGCCAGGATCAGGTCGCGCGCATCAATAACCTCACCCTGCGCGGGGCCGCCGATTTCAACGATCCGGCCCTCGTCGATGCACACGCTCGTCTGGGCAATCGCGTCGGGCAAAAAGACCGTCGCGCCCTGAAAGGTCTGGGTCGGCATGGGTCAGAGACGCTCCATCGTCAGGTGCCAGTGCCAGGAGCCGGGTTTCTCATGCTCTCTATCGCTCACGTGCAGCGCTTCAAACCCTGAAAAGAGCGCCAGCAGTTCAGCGGCAGAGCAAAAGTAGTGCGGGTGGATCTTGTCGGTGCCGGGGCTGTCGAACACCCAGGCATTGCGGCTGATCTCGCGGCCCTTTGCCTTGGCGTGCTCATGGGGCAGGCGGCGTTTGGACAGCATCGTGCCGAGATAGGTGCCGCCGGGGCTTATCACGCGGCGGATTTCGGCGATGGTGCGCAAAAGGATGTCTTCGTCGCCGTGATAGATGACATTCCAGCTGAGCACATGGTCGAAGGCGCCATCGTCGAACGGCAGGGCGTGCATGCGCGCCTCGACCGTGCGCACCCCGCCCTTGGCCGCAATCTCGGCCAGCCCCTCGGGGGAGGCATCGAGGGCTGTCACCTCAAATCCTTGGTCCGCCAGCCAAAGCGCGTGCCGGCCCACGCCTGCACCCAGATCGAGGATGCGTGCGCCGGGCTGCAGCGTCTCGGCCCAGGCGATGACGTCGGGTTCGGGCGTCAGCCACTTGCTGCCCGGCTCGATCCCCGCCCATTGGGCGTTCCAGTGTTGATCCGCCGTATCTGTCTTCACCGCTCATCTCCGATGATTTTGTTGCGGGCCCAGCCGCTGAGTTGTTCGATGCTGATCACCACGACCGCGATCATCAGTATGACGGTCATGGCGGTGGGGTAATCAAAGAGGTCAAAGCCCACCTTCAGCTCGATCCCGATCCCACCTGCGCCCACCAGCCCCAGGATGGTTGAGGACCGCACCGCCTTTTCCAGCGCAAAGAGCGAGGTGGAGATGAAGGCAGGCGTGGCGGCAGGGATCGTGGCGCAGGCCACCACGTCGATCTTGCGCGCGCCGGTGGCGGTGAGCGATTCCGCCGGGCCCTTGTCGGCGGCTTCCATGTCATCGGCGAAGAACCGGCCGCAAAAGCCGATGGTATCGACCATGATCGCGAGCATGCCCGCGAAGGGGCCGAGGCCCACGGCGACCACGAAGACGAGCGCCCAGGCGATGTCTGGTACCGCGCGGATGAAGCCCAGAAGGTTGCGCACGATCTGGTTGACCCAGCGCCCCGCGATCAACCCCCGCGCGGCCAGAAGCGCCACGGGGATCGACAGGATCACGCCAAGGACGGCACCGGCCAGGGCGATTTGCAAGGTTTCGACCATCTTCCAGCCGAGCCGGGTGAGCGTCTGAGGCTCTAGATTGGGCGGGAAAGCGCGGGCCAGGAAATCGGCGAAGCGGGGTGGCGATGTGACCATCTTCTCGATGGAAAAGCCTGCACCTGCAAAGCACCAGACGATGATGGCGATGCCCGCCGCATAGCCCAGAAATGACAGGGCCGAGGGGCGTTCAAACCGCGTGGGCGCGGGTGCGCGCGGTATTTGCGAGATGTCAGTCATAGAGCCCCCGCAGATCCGATGGGCTGAGCGAGGCGGCAGTCGCGTCCAGCCGCAGATCGCCATCGGCTAGCCCCAGCACCCGGTCGCCATAGCGCAGCGCATGGTCGATGTTGTGGGAGATGAACACCACCGTCACACGCTCTTCCCGCGCGAGATCGAAGAACAGTTCCATCACCTCTTCCCCCGCCGCCGGGTCCAGCGAGGCGCAGGGCTCATCTGCGATCAGCACTTCGGGCTGGCCGACGATGGCGCGGGCGATGGCCACGCGCTGGGACTGGCCACCCGACAGGCGATCCGCCCGGCGCAGCGCGAAATCGGCAAGCCCCACCTTGTCCAGCGCCACCATCGCCGCGTCGCGCGATGGCGCGGGCGCCAGCATGTGGGTCCAATGGCGGAGGCCGGGCGTCTGGCCCAAAAGGCCTTGCACCACGTTGGACAACACGCTCAGCCGGGGCACCAGATTGTGCTTTTGGCTGACCAGCCCCATGCGCGCGCGCGTCGCCCGCATCTGCGCTTCGGTCGCCTGGCCCACATCCTGGCCCAGCACTTGCACCGTGCCCGCGCTGATCGGGATCAGGCCCATGATGCAGCGCAGAAGCGTCGACTTGCCGGTGCCGTTCGCGCCCACGATGGCCACCGCTTCGGACCTTGCGAGGCGGAAGGAGACATCCGCGAAAATCGGCGTTTCGCCAAACCGTTTGGTCACCCCGTCAGCTGCGACATCCACAGGCGTGACCGGGACGGTGTGCGCCCCGGTCTGGGCCCCCACGCGCGCGGGGGCCGGGTCTTTCAGCTGAAGATCACTCACCGATGAAATTGTCGAACTGGGGGTAGCCCGCGTTCGTGTACATCGCGCGGACATAGTCATAGGCGCTGTCTTCGATGGCGACGAGATCCATGCCGATATATTTGTCGTTCTCTTCATGGGCGGTGATGCCCGCAATGATCGCATCCTTGTTTTCGAGGATCGCGTCCCGGACCTTCATCGCCGCCTCGTCTGGCACATGCGCGCCTACCATGATCATGTCATTGGGCAGATCGCCCGAGCGCCCGATCATCTTGAAGAAGCCATAGGGCAGGTCGGTCTCACTGTTGCGCACGCCCAGCCAGCTGCCCGCGTTTGAGCCGATGGCATCCACATCGCCCGCCTTCAGCGCCTCATGCGCGATGTTGCGGCTCGTGTGGATTTTTTCGATGTCATTGATCGGGTCTACCCCGTGGTCGGCCAGCACCTGCATCGGGCACAGCATGTTCGAGGTTGAGCCGATATCGCCAAACGCCACCGTCTTGCCCTTGAGATCCTGCATCGTGTTGATCCCGCTATCGGCCCGCACGATGATCGCACAGTGATAGTCGGGGCGACCGAGGCCTATGAGCGGCGTTGCGTTGGTCAGCGTGTTGATGACCACGTATTCGGCGGGGCCGGAGACGACGAAATCCACTGTCTCACCCCGCAGCGCCTCTGCCGCGGCGGTGCGGGAGTTGACGGCGAAGAACTCAAACGTCTCGCCCGTGGCGGTCTCCAACGCCTCTTTGAAGGGGCCCCATTCGAGCTGTAGGCGTTCCATCCCTTCCACATCGGTGACGGCGAGCCGCCAGGTTTCCGCAGCGGCGCTGACGGCCGAGATGGCGGCAATGGCCGCGCCCAGAACGATTGACTTGAACTTCATGACATCCTCCGTTGGAAATTCATCCGGATGAATGTCGCGCCCGTGTGTCCGGCGGTTAATGGTTATGTGAAGCTTTGTTGAAGATGTGGGGCGTGGTCATCGACGCTTAGGGCGCAGCGCCCCGGTGCCTGCGCCGCACCAGGCCCCAGATCACCGTGCCGGTCGCGGCCAGCACCAGCACGCACAGCGCCACTTTCGACGTCCAGCCCATCGTGCCCTCAATCAGCAGCGCGTGAACGACAGTGCCGCCCGCAATCACCAGAGCCAGTGTTCCATGCGCCATCTGCCAGGTCCGGTAGCGAAAACGCCGCCGCAACACCGCGATCCCTGCCGTGGCGAACACCGCCCACATCGCGATCACGCCCCAGGCGGAAAACGGGGTGGGCGAGGTGAAGGTCAGCGCGTCGATCACGTCGGGCGGGCTGGTGATCCAGAGGCCGCCCACGTGAACCACGACCGCCGTGACCAGTGCGGCCCCGGTCCAGCGATGTATCCGGCGGCCGAGATACCCAGATACGCCCGGCAAAAGACCCGCCGCCAGTAAAGGTTGGAACAGGATCAGGATCAGGCCGATGACACCCGCCGCACCGGCGGCGATATAAACGGGCTGTCGCCAGGCCAGAAGCGGGCTGGTCAGGGCTGCGCCGAGCGCAACGGTGACCACCCCTGTCAGGACGGCCCAGATCAGGAGCGCGCGCGCGGCCTTCATGCGCCCCGAGCCGGGGTTAGGCGGGTTGCAGGACGAAATGCGCCTCAAGCGTGGTGTCGCTGGAGCTGGCCATCAGCGGGCGCAGGAAGACGGTCTGAAACTCGTCGCTGTCATAGGCCAGATGCCCATGCGCCTGCCCGAAGGCGGGGACGATCTGGGGCATGTCCATCCGGTAGACGCCGTTCTCGTCGGTCAGCGTCGCGCCGTGGCTGTGCCAGTCGCGTTCGTGCCCCTCGGTCGTATGGGCCCAGATCTGGATGCGCTGACCGGCGAGCGGTGCCCCATCGCCCGCACGGCGCACGGTGCCGGTCATCAGGAACCCGCCGCCGCCGATCCGTTCCACAATCGGGGCGCCGGGGCGGTAGTTGTTGGCCCCGCCGCGCATGGTGGGGGTGGGGGCCAGCCCTTGGGCGCGGGTGGGAACGGTGAGGGCGGTCGTCGCGAGTGCCGCGCCGCTTGTGGCGATGAGCGTGCGTCGATTGAACAGGGGCGTGGTCATGGAACGTCCTCCGGGGTGCATAAGATTGCGGGATAGATAAGGCGTTTTCCGCCGCGGCCCAAGGGGAGGGGTCGGGGTCGGCGAAGATGAGCGCCCACAATTCTGTGAGCTGCGCGCCCTTTGGGCAGTGCAAAACTGCCTAGCCCCCGACGCCCGCACATGGCACCACGCCGCCCATGGAGCCTTGGATCCCCCTCACCATCGCCGCCGCCGCGTTTCAGACGCTGCGGTTCATGGCGCAAAAGCACCTCAAGGCGACCTCCCTGTCGACGGGCGGCGCGACGCTGGTGCGGTTTCTTTATTCGGCGCCGTTGGTGGCAGTGTGTGTTGGGCTTTATGCGACCCTCTCAGGCCAGGCACTGCCCGCGCCGGGGCCCGGGTTCTGGCCTTATGCCTTGACCGGCGGGCTGGCGCAGATCCTGGCGACGATGTGCGTGGTGGCGATCTTTGCGCATCGTAATTTCGCCGTGGGCATCACCTTCAAGAAGACCGAGGTGATGTTGACCGCGATCGTGGGCTTCGTCGTTCTGGGCGATACCGTGTCCTGGGCAGGCGCGGGGGCGATTGCGCTGGGGTTTCTGGGGGTGCTGTGGCTGTCGGACCCGCCCGAGGCCGTGGGGCCGTGGCGGGCGCGGGTGTTCAACCGCGCGGTGGCGCTGGGCCTGACCTCTGGGCTGTTCTTCGCGATATCGGCGGTGAGCTATCGGGGCGCGGTCCTGGCGATGACGGGCGGTGATACGGGGCTGCGCGCGGGCGCGACGCTGGCGGTGGTGACGGCGGCGCAGACGCTGGCGCTGGGCGCGTGGCTGATCTGGCGCGAGCCGGGGCAGATCGCGGCGGTGGGGTACGCGTGGCGGGTAGCGCTGCCCACGGGGGTGCTGTCGATGCTGGGCAGTTTCAGCTGGTTCACGGCGTTTTCAATGCAGAATGCGGCCTATGTCTTCGCGCTGGGTCAGATCGAGCTGATCTTTTCGGTCTTCGCCTCGGTCCTGTTCTTCGGCGAACGCATCGTGCGTCGGGAATATGCCGGGATGGCGGTGCTGACCGTGTCGATCGTGGTGCTGGTGGCGGTGACCTAGAGTCCGCTGCCGCCCAGACGCAGAAACAGGCTTTCCTCGTCATCGTTTTTGAAGAACGGCACCGAGGGCGGCGGGCCAAGGTCGGGGAGGCGGGCGGTGATTTCGGCCAGCACAACCTCGGTGATGAAGGGCAGGTTAAAGCTGCGCGCATCTGCAAGCGGCACCCATTGCAGGTGGCTCAACTCATCGGAGGCGCGGCTGAAATCATCGAGATCACCGGCCACATGGGCGGCATCGGCCAGGAAAAACCGTGCATCGAAGCGACGGGGACGGCCCGGCGGTGTGATCGCGCGGAACACGAAAGACAGGCCCGCGGCGTCGGGGCGGTTGCCTGTGGCGGCAAAGCCCTGCCAGTCGGCAGGGGCGTCGGGCCAGGGGCCGGGCTGGCCAAGGGCGAGGCCCGTTTCCTCCCACAACTCGCGAATGGCGGCGGCGGCAAGCGCGATGGCACCGGGCGCTTGAGCGTTTTCCGTCAGGCGGGCGTGACACTCAGCGGGCAGGGGGGCGCCCAGTGGGATGGAGGCATCTCCGGGGTCCACCGCGCCGCCGGGGAACACGAATTTGCCGGGCATGAATGCGGCCTTGGCCCCGCGCTGTCCCATCAGAACGCGCGGTGTTCCTGCCGCCTCGCGGATCAGGATAATCGTGGCCGCATCGCGGATCGCGATCTTGTCAGGGGGTGCCGAAGCCATGCATTCGCTTGGCCCATTGGAAGCCCACAATCAACCCCTTCAGCCGGGGCAGCAGGTACAGCGACAGCGCCGTGCATCCCACGGTAAAGACCGAGGCGAGGATCATCGGATCGGGGCGGAAGGTGACAAACGCCCAGAACAGGGCCGGGGCCAGAAGGTGCCCCACGATCAGGATCGTCAGGTACGCAGGCCCGTCATCGGCGCGGTGGTGATGCAGGTCGGTGCCGCAGACCGGGCAGTTGTCGCGCACGGTCAGGTAGCCCTTCATCATCGGGCCGGATCCGCAGCAGGGGCAGCGCTGCCGCCAGCCGCGCAAAACCGCGGGCCCCAGCGCGCGGGGCGTGGGCGCATCTGTAGGCATATCTGCCATTGGCAGAGTGTCCGGTGAACCATCAAACATAACGCTATCCAATAAACTGCTCGACGCCAGAGGATCGGACGGGGGCCTGTTTCGGAACCCCGCAGAATGTCCTTGCGTCGGGATGTCGCGAAAAATGCGCCTTTTCGCGACGGAATCGGGCGCAGGCAGCGTTTGATGCTCAGAATGCGGGCCAAATGGGCACCGCACAGCGGGCAAGACGCCCCTTATCGAGGAGAGAACCCATGAGAAAACTCAGCCTTTTCGCACTGTTGATTGCTGGTGTCGGGGCTGCGGCCCTGATGGCGCCGATGGCCGAAGCGCGTGGTCCGGGCGGCGAACGCGTGACGTTCGAGACGCTGGATGCCGATGGCGATGGCCAGGTGACCCAGGCCGATCTGGACGCCCTGCGCGAGAACCGGTTTGCCGAGTTCGATGCCAATGGCGATGGCGCGGTCAGCGAAGAAGAGTTCATGGCCCGCGCCGCCGGTCAGGCAAGCGACCGCGCGGCCGAGATGTTCGCCCGGCTTGATGCCGATGGCGACGGTGTGTTGTCGCGCGATGTGATCGAACAGGGCCGCGGCGGTGACCGTGCGGGCCGGATGATCGAGCGGCTGGACACCGATGGCGACGGCGCGATCTCGGCCGAAGAGTTCGAGGCCGCAAGCGAGCGGCGTGCGGGTCTGCGCGAGCGGTTTGGCCGCCACGGTGGCGAGCGCAATCGCTGATCAAGCGAGAGGCTCGGGGGGCCGGATGCATCTGCACCGACCCCCCAACCATTGCTGCACTGCCACTGACGGGATACGCCTGAAGGACGATGACCATGCCCTTCGACGCCATGACAGAAGTCTCGGACGAGGCGCTGCTTGTTGCCTATGGCAATGGCGACCGGGCGGCGGCGCAGGCGCTGACCCTGCGGCTGACACCGCGGATTTTCGGCTATGCCGCGCGCGTGTTGTCAGACCGGACAGAGGCCGAGGATGTGGTGCAAGAGGCGATGCTGCGTTTGTGGAAAATCGCCCCCGACTGGCGTCAGGGCGAGGCGCAGGTGTCCACCTGGCTTTACAGGGTGACGGTGAACCTGTGCACCGATCGGTTGCGCAAGTCGGGCCGGTCGGTGGATATCGATGCGGTGGCCGAGCCGGAAGATGGCCAGCCGAGCGCGGTGGCCACGATGATCGACACCGATCGCGCCAAGGCGCTGCAAGCGGCGCTGGACACATTGCCCGAGCGGCAAAGACAAGCGGTGGTGCTGCGCCATCTCGAAGGGTTGTCGAACCCCGAGATTGCGGTGGTGATGGACATCGGGGTCGAGGCGGTGGAAAGTTTGACCGCTCGCGGGAAACGGGCGCTGCGCGCGGCATTGGCCGGGCGGCGCGAGGAACTGGGATATGACCATGACGGAACGTGATCCTTTGGACGATTTCTTTGAGGCGGGCCGGGCCGACCGGCCGGCGCCCGATCCGGCGCTGATGGCGCGGGTTTTGGCCGATGCTGAGGCGGAAACGGCGGCACGCGCGACCACCGGTCCCCGGCGTGAGGGGCGGCTGAGCGCTGTGTTGCGCGGGATCGGCGGCTGGCCTGCCTTGGCCGGGCTCGCCACGGCGACGGCGGCGGGCGTTTGGATCGGGATTGCGGTGCCCGATGTCACCAGCCCGTTTGTGGCTGGCGCGGGCTATGACCTGAATGATCTGTTGCCGGGCTATGGCACCGATGTGCTGGTGGAAGGCTGACGACGATGACCGAGTTGCCCCCCGCCGATCCCGCGCAGACCACCCGCAGCCCGTTGTGGATGCGGATCACGCTGGTCGTGTCGCTGGCGCTGAACCTTCTGGTGATCGGAATCGTCGTGGGCGCGCTGGCCACGCGCGGCGGCCGCGAGGATGGCACCCGCCCCTTGGGCGCGCTGCGCGATCTGGGGCCAACGCCGTTCATCGTGGCGCTCGACCCCGAGGATCGGCGCGACCTGGCCCAGTCGATGCGGGGTGAGGCGGCGTCTTTGCGCGAAAACCGCGAAGAGCTGCGCACCCGGTTCGAGGCGCTTTTGGCCGCGCTTCGGGCGGACCCCTTTGACCCCGACGCAGTTGCCGCGCTGTTGGGTGAACAGCGGCAGGTCGGCGCCCGGCGGCAGGCGATTGGGGAGAAGTTGCTGCTTGATCACCTGGCGTCGATGTCGGGGGCGGAGCGGGCGGCCTATGCCGACCGGTTGGACAAGTCGCTGCGGCGAGGGGCGAAGAGGTAGCGGGTCCTGCCATGACGCCCACGGAGTTCATCGAACGCTACGAGGCCGCGCTCAAGACGCAGGATTGGGCCGTGGTCGCGCCGTTGATCAGCGATGCGGCCTGCGTGATTTTCTCAAACGGTGCGGTGCATGTGGGCAAGGCGGCGATCAAGGCGGCCTATGAGCGGAACTTTGCGACCATCAAGAACGAGGCGTACCGTGTTGAAAACGTGCGCTGGTTGCTGGAGGCCGCCGACAGCGCGGCGTATATGTTCGATTTCCATTGGACCGGTGTGATCGACGGGCGAGAGGCCGCGGGCGGCGGGCGCGGCACGGCTGTGTTGGTCCGAGAAGCGGATGGTTGGGTTCTGATGGGGGAACAGTTGGGGCCTATGCCGCCGGGTTGAGGGGATGTGGCTGCGCGCCAAACCAGGCGCGGTCTGCATCATCGTCTGACATGGCCGCGCATCTCACGCCGCGTGCGGTGCACAGACCGTTACGGTATCCCGACCGGCCTCTTTTGCGTCGTAAAGCGCCCCATCGGCGCGGCCGATCACCTGGGCATAGCTTTCGCCTGGCATCCCAATCGCCAACCCCAGCGAGACGGTGATGCCCAAGGGTGTGGGGCAGCCCGGGATGCGCACGCCGCCTTCGCGAACGCGGTCGCACAGGCGTTGCGCGGCGGTGAGCGCGCTGTCGGTGGTGATGTCGGGCATGATGACAACGAATTCCTCGCCACCGATGCGGGCGATCATGTCGTTGGGGCGCAGATTGTCCTTTAGCCGCCGGGCCACTTCGGTCAGGACGATATCACCCGCGCCGTGGCCGTAGCCGTCATTGACCAGTTTGAACCGGTCGATATCGGCCAGGATCACCGCATAGGGCCGGTCGGTATCGCGCGCGCGGGCCACCGTGCGTTCGGCATGGGCATCGGCGTAGCGGCGGTTGAACAGGCCCGTCAGCGGATCCACCACCGCCATGCGCAGCCGGTCTTCGACCGAGGCGCGCAGGCGGTCATCGCTGCGTTTGCGGGTCAGCTGGATCTGAAGGCGCAGGGCCATTTCGGTGGGGTCGAAGGCACTGGCGATCAGATCGCTCGCGCCCAGATCCAGCGCTGTGACCGCGGTTTCGGTGTCTTCGTGGTCATGCACCAGCACGATGGCCGCGTGTCGCGTGGCCGGTCTTGCCCGCAGCTCTGCCAAGAGGCGCAATCCCACCTCGGGCTCAGGCGTTGCGGCGATGACATAGATGTCGGCCGGGGCCGCGCTGAGTGCCGCGGCGGGGGCGAGGGGGGTAACGGTGTCTGTCAGATGCGGGGCCAGCGCATCGGACCATAGCGCGGATTGCGCGGTGTCGGTCCCCACGGTCGCGATCCGGGCGGGCGGGACGAAATCGGGCCGCGCTTCAGAGAACCCCATATCCTGCACTGCCCCTTCGCGGTCACCAAGAGCGGTTTCGGTGTCATAGGCCCGAAGCAGGCTGCGCAACCGCGCCAAAAGCGTGGCCTCGCTGATTGGCTTTGACATCATTTCATCGGCTCCGGCTGACAGGGCGGCGATGCGGTTGGCGGCGTTGGCGTTGTCTGACAGCATGATGACCGGCACCGCA
>JBCBPV010000032.1:0-37764 GCA_039820585.1 Pseudomonadota bacterium | reverse complement strand
ATCAGGATCGAGTTCCACAAGAAACGGGCGTAATTCGACCGCTCCAACACGACGGTGTAATTCTCCAACGTCCAGGTAAAGCCAAGGAAGATGGGCGGGCTGGCAATGGCCTGGGCTTCGGTTTTGAAGCTGGTCAGGATCGTCCAGAGGATCGGGAAGAAGATCAACAGGCCAATGATCCAGGCAATGGCCGTGTTGATCAACTTCCGGCGGGATGTCACGGAACGTGCCATGATCAGTTATCCAGGTTCTTGCCGACGATCCGCATCAGGAAGATCGCAACAATGTTTGCAAGGATGATGGCATAGACGCCACCGGCGGAGCCCAGTCCCACGTTCTGGCTTTCAAGCACCCGCTGGAAGATCAGGTAGGACAGCGTCCGGGTGCCGAAGGCCCCGCCCGTGGTCACAAAGATCTCGGCAAAGATCGCCAGAAGAAAGATCGTCTGGATCAGGATCACGATGGTGATTGCCCGGCTGAGGTGCGGCAGAGTGATATAGATGAACCGCTGCACATGGGGCGCCCCATCCATCTCGGCCGCTTCCAACTGCTCACTGTCCAGCGATTGGATCGCGGTCAGCAGGATCAGCGTCGCAAAGGGCAGCCATTGCCAACTGACGATCATGATGATCGACGGCATCGCGGCATCTGACAGCCAGCTGACCGGCTCGGCCCCGAAAAATCGCCAGAGGTGTGAGAAGAGGCCGTTCACGGGGTCCATGAACATGTTCTTCCACACCAGCGCCGACACAGTGGGCATCACGAAGAACGGTGCAATCACAAGGATACGCACCACCCCCTGCCCCCACATCGGCTGATCGAGAAGGATCGCCAGAAAGATGCCCAGAAGTACCGTGATCGCGAGAACACCGACAACAATAATCAATGTGGTCTGTACCGCAGGCCAAAAGGCGCTGGAGCTTACAAATCGAACGTAATTATCAAATCCGGTCCAACCCTGATCGCCACCGCGAAGCGGCAAGTAGGTTCGAAACGAAAACCAAAGTGTCATAATCAGGGGGACCAACATCCAGCCCAGAAGCAGGATCACTGCCGGGGCCATCATCAATCGGGCCGAAGATCGGGAAGCCTTCGTCGCCATTTGGGTAAATCTCCTCCGTTGCCAGCGCGCGGGGTGCGGCGCTGTCAGGATACGACAACTCTACTCTTGATAAAAAACGTTGGAGTGAGGGCGGCGGCTCCGCCGCCCTCGGATTTTGACGCGAGGCCTTAGCGGTAGCCTGCGGCTTCCATTGCTTCGTTCGTGATGGCCTGCGCCTTCTCAAGCGCTTCTTCCACGGTCTGCTGACCGGCGTAGGCGGCCGAGAATTCCTGGCTCACTTCAGACGCGATACCCGCGAATTCCGGGATCGCCGCGAACTGAACGCCGACGTAAGGCGACGGCTCAACAGTCGAGTCGGTCGGGTCGGCGGACAGGATCGAGTCCAAAGTCATCTGTGCGAACGGAACGGCCTGATACTCGGGGTTCTCGTAAAGCGACGTCCGTGCGCCCGGAGGAACGTTGGCCCAGCCTTCATTTGCGGCAACCAGTTCGATGTAGTCCTTGGACGTGGCCCATTCGATGAACTGCTTGGCTTCGGCTTCCTGCTGGGTACCAGCGGGGATCGCCAACGCCCAGGCCCAGAGCCAGTTCGAACGCTTGCCCAGACCGTTATCGGGTGCCAGAGCGAAGCCAACGTGATCAGCAACGGTCGAGTCATCGCCCGTCACGAAGGATGCTGCAACAGTGGCGTCGATCCACATGCCGCACTTGCCCTGGTTGAAGAGGGACAGGTTTTCATTGAAGCCGTTGGTCGCGTAACCGGCAGGACCGGATTCATCCATCATGCCTTTAAAGAAGTTCAGGGTGTTTGCCCACGCTTCCGTGTCGAACTGTGCGTTCCAGTCCATGTCGAACCAGCGTGCGCCGAAAGAGTTGGACATTGCGGTGATAAACGCACCACCCTCGCCCCAACCGGCTTTGCCGCGCAGGCAGATGCCGTTGATGTCAGCGTCACGATCCGTCATGGCGGCGGCAGCTTCACGGATGAAGTCCCACGTGGGCGCATTGGGCATTTCCAGCCCGGCCGCTTCCATCAGGTCAGTGCGGTACATGACCATTGAGCTTTCGCCGTAGAACGGTGCAGCATACAGCGTGCCGTCGTGCGACAGGCCACCTGCCATCGCGGGCAGGATATCACCGGCATCATACTCTTCCGAAAGATCATCCAGCGCAACGAGCCAATCGTTGGCGCCCCAGATGGGGGTTTCGTACATGCCGATTGTCATGATGTCGAACTGCCCACCGTTGGTGGTGATGTCGGTTGTCACGCGCTGGCGAAGAACGTTCTCTTCCAGCGTCACCCATTCGACCTCGATACCGGTCTGTTCGGTGAACGTATCCGTATAGCCCTGCATACGGATCATATCGCCATTGTTGACGGTTGCGATGGTGATGGTTTGGGCAAATGCGCTACCAGCTGTGATCAGCGTAAGCGCGGTCGCCGCACGAAGTGCGTGTCTCAGGTTCATCGGTTCCTCCCTAGTCTAAACCTGAGACGGACGATAGAGATCAACCGACCGCTTCGTCAACATAAAATTTACGCGCGCAAAATTTGTGATGCGGTCAAGCAGACTCTCTCAGAACCAGCCGACCAGGGAAAAGTGTTGAACTGCTGGGGGCTTCGGAGCCGTCGATTGTCTGGAACAGCGTCAGGGCGGCATGTCCAGTAATCGCCTCGTAATCTTGCGCCACGGTGGTCAGCGGCGGGCAGGTAAAGCGCGAAAACGGATGGTCGTCCTGTCCCGCCACGCGCAGGTCATGGTCGTCTCCACGCCCAACACGCAGGCCCTCTTCATAGCACGCGGCCAGAAACCCGATCGCAAGACGGTCGTTGCTGCACAGCACCGTCCGCGTCGCGAACGCCCCCGATTGCAGCGCCGCACGCCCGGCCCGGCGCCCGATTTCCTCAAACTCCCACCCTTTGCCATCGGCCTGCACGATCTGCGGCGTGAAGCCGAGCCGCTCCATCGCGTCGATATAGCCCTGGCGACGTCGGTTCGCGTTGGGGTTGGCGGGCGTCTTCATCTCAAAAAACGTTGGCGGCTCGCCGGTCCGGCACAGGTATTCCGCGATCAGCATCGAGAATTGCGGATTGTCAGAGCCAATGAACGCAAGGTCAATCCCGCGAATGTTGCTGTCAAACAAGACCGTCGGGATATCGGCACAAAACCGATTAATAATCTCACGATCCGACGCACGGCCCATCGGCGCAAGGAGAACACCTGCCGGTTTAAGCGAACGCAGGCCATCCAGGATCTCCACCTCCAGCGACGGATCGCCATGTGCACTATAAAGCGTCGGGCGAAACCCCGCCTCCAGGCATTGCCGTTCCAACAGGCGCGCCATTTCGGCAAAGAACGGGTCGGCGAGGTAGGGCACCACGATGCCGATATTCTTGGTCAGCTTACGGTTTTGATTGATAGCGAAGATGTTTGGCCGATAGTCATAGCGCGTCAGCGCCGCTTCGATCTTGGCGCGGGTGGACGCACGCACGCTATCGGGATCGTTGTAATACTTCGACACCGTCGGACGGGACAGGCCGCTAACGCTGGCGAACTCTTCCATGTTGCGGATCTTGGTCTGGGCCATGCGATTCTTCCTGGCGTCGGCCTTGGGGTGCAGCCCATTTGCTGCAGCGGCGGTGTGCACGATAGCATCGGTTATCGCGCATCAAAAATCAATTGCACCAAGAATAGATGCGCTCTTAGCGTTTGGCGTTAAGACTTGCGACGTACTCAGTCCTGATTCCGATTAACCAGGGCGGCCGTTTTCATAGGCGTGTCATCTACGCCACATGATCCCCGACCATCTGTTTATAAAGATCGCGAATGCGGGTGGTGACCGGACGTGTGCCGTCCCCGATCGGCTTGCCGTCGATAGAGGCCACGGGCGTTTGCGCCCCGAACGTGCCCGTCAGAAACGCCTCATCCGCTCCATATGCCTCATACAGCGAATAGTTCTTCTCAAACACCGGAATGCCGTTCGCCCGACACAGATCAATCACCTTCTGCCGCGTCACCCCGTTCATGCAGTAATCCCCGGTCGAGGTCCAGACCTCGCCCCGCCGCACGATGAAGAAGTTGCAGGCATTGGTCGTGTTCACAAAGCCATGGGGATCAAGCATCAGCCCCTCATCCGCCCCAGCCTGTTCGGCTTGCAGACAGGCAATCACGCAGTTGAGCTTGGAGTGGCTGTTGTACTTGGCATCCTGGCTCATCGGCAATCCGCGCACCTGGGGAACGGTGGCCAGCCGAATGCCCGCGGACTGCAAGCGATCCACGGGCTTTGAATGCTCCATGATGATCACCAGCGTCGGCCCCGACCGGCTGAGCGAGGGGTGCTGGAACGGCCGCACCTTCACACCCCTGGTCAGCATCAGGCGGCAATGCACGTCCGTATGCATGTCATTGGCCGCACGCGTCATCTCCAGCGCGTCGAAGATGCCCTGCCGGTCCATGCCGACATCCAGGCTTACCGCCTTGCAGCTGTCAAAGAAGCGATCCATGTGATCGTCGAAAAAGGCCCAGACACCATCGTAAAGGCGCAGCCCTTCCCACATCCCATCGCCCAACATGAAGCCGCTGTCATAGACCGAGACTTTCGCAATATCGCGATGGACGATCTCACCGTTCACATAGATCCCGATATCCGCGTTCCGGGGGTCTTCCAGAGCGTCGTGCGTGGTGGCGTGATCGTCGGGCATGGGGCCTAAAAGAACGCCTGCAGGCCCGTCTGCGCCCGACCCAGGATCAGCGCATGGATATCATGGGTGCCTTCATAGGTGTTCACCGTCTCCAGGTTCATCATGTGGCGCATGACCTGAAAGTCCTCGGATATCCCGTTGCCCCCATGCATGTCCCGCGCCGTCCGCGCGATATCCAGCGCCTTACCGCAATTGTTACGCTTGATCAGGCTGATCATTTCGGGCGCGGCGGACCCCGCCTCCATCGCGCGACCTACTTGCAGGGCGGCATGCAGACCCAGGGTGATCTCGGTCTGCATATCGGCGAGCTTCTTCTGAAACAATTGCGTCCCGGCAATGGGCTTGCCGAACTGCTTGCGGTCCAGCCCGTAGGCCCGTGCCGCGTGCCAGCACGCCTCAGACGCGCCCATCACGCCCCAGGCTATGCCGTACCGCGCGCGGTTCAAGCAGCCAAAGGGCCCCTTAAGCCCCTGGACACCGGGCAGAAGCGCATCTTCGCCCACCTCGACCCCATCCATCACGATCTCACCAGTCACACTGGCGCGCAGGCTCAGTTTGCCGCCAACCTTGGGGGCGGACAGACCCTTCATGCCCTTCTCCAGCACAAACCCACGGATCTTGCCATCATGGGCGTCGGACTTGGCCCAGATCACAAACACATCGGCAATCGGGCTGTTAGAAATCCACATTTTCGAACCTGTCAGGCGATAGCCCCCGTCGGTCTTCTCGGCTCGCGTCTTCATCCCCGCCGGATCCGATCCCGCATCAGGCTCCGTCAGGCCAAAACAGCCGATCAACTCCCCCGCCGCCAGACCGGGCAGATATTTGCGCCGTTGTTCCTCGCTGCCATAGGCGTGGATAGGGTACATTACGAGGCTCGACTGCACCGACATCATCGAGCGATAGCCGGAGTCCACGCGCTCAATCTCGCGCGCGACGAGGCCATAGGTGACGTAACCCGCGCCAAGCCCGCCATAGGCCTCGGGGATCGTCAGACCCAACAGACCCGCCTGCCCCAACTCAGCAAACAGGCCAGGATCGACCACCTCATCCCGATAGGCCTCGGTTACACGCGGCTGAAGCGTGGTCTCTGCAAACGCCCGTGCCGCATCGCGCAGCATGCGTTCATCTTCGCTCAGGTGATCTTCCAGGCGCAGCGGATCGGCCCAGTCGAACGGTCCGAGGTCAGGGCCGTGGCCCGGTTCCGGCGTCTCGGTGGCAAGTGCAATGGCACACATGGCGGGATCTCCCTTTTGCGCGTTTGGGTACAGTCTAGCGCGGTCTCGCGCGCACCGCACCTCAATAGGCGTTCATCGTCAATAGGTCATACTCGGCCACCAGATCACCCACGTGATCGGTGAGCGTCACATGCCAACGCACTTCACCATAGTCGTCATTCCGGCGGGTCTTTTTCTTGACCGTCAGACGTACCTTGATGCGGGCACCGGGTTCAACGGGTTTCAGAAAGCGCAGGCTATCGAGGCCGGTATTGGCCAGCACGGGGCCCTCGTTTGGGTCCACAAACAGGCCCGCCGCGAAGGATAGCAGCAAATAGCCATGCGCCACGCGGCCCGGAAAGAACGGGTTCCGCTGGGCCGCGGCGTCATCCATGTGGGCGTAGAAGCTATCACCGGTGAACGCGGCGAAGTGCTCGATATCCTCCTGCGTCACCTCGCGCTCGGGCGTATGAATCGTCTCGCCAATCGCCAGATCGCCGAACGCCCGCGTAAACGGATGGGCAGGTGCATCCTGCTCTGCCGCGCCAGGCATCCAGATGCCACCAATCGCGCTGAGTACGTCGGGGCTGCCCTGGATTGCGGTCCGCTGCATGTAGTGCATCACGCCCCGCACACCGCCGAGTTCCTCTCCGCCCCCCGCACGTCCTGGCCCGCCATGGACCATGTGTGGCAAGGGCGCGCCATGGCCTGTACTCTCCCCCATCGACGTGCGGTTGTTGAAGTAAAGCCGTCCGTGGAACGCCCCTGCGCCCAGCGCGACGTCACGCGCGACCTGCGGGTCATGCGTGACGACCGAGGCCACCAGACTGCCGCCGCCCCGGTTCACCAGTTCGATCGCGTGCCCAAGATCGCGATACCCCATCACCGTGGCCACCGGGCCGAAGGCTTCGGTGTCATGCACCCGCTCGGCCCGGTCTGGATCGGCGCAATGGTACAGCATCGGGGGCAGAAACGCGCCCTTTTCCGCATCCGCGCCATCGACCGTCATCTGCGCGGGATCGCCAAATACACGCTCTGCCTCAGCGCCAAGCGCCTCCACCCGCGCCAGCACATCGCGCCGCTGCGCCTCGGACACCAGCGCACCCATGCGCGTTGTCTTGAGGTCGGGCGCACCGATCACCGTCTTTTCCAACCGGGCCGACACGGCCTCAATCACCGCCTCTACAACCCCCTCTGGCACGATGATCCGTCGGATCGCTGTGCATTTCTGCCCCGCCTTTGCCGTCATCTCGCGATGCACTTCCTTGGCAAACAGATCGAACTCCGGCGTCCCGGGCCCGGCATCAGGGCCAAGGATTGTGGCGTTCAGACTGTCCTGCTCGGCCACGAAGCGCACGCCATTGCGCATGAGGTGTTCCGAAGCGCGCAGCTTGAACGCCGTCTCCGCCGAGCCGGTAAAGCTGACCACATCCTGACAATCGAGCCGACCCAAAAGATCGCCAATCCCACCCGTCACCAGTTGCAGCGCGCCGTCAGGCAAGATGCCGCTTTCGACGATCAACCGCACACAGGCCTCGGTCAGATAACAACTCGCCGTGGCCGGTTTCACGATCGACGGCACGCCTGCCAGAAGCGTTGGCGCCAGCTTTTCCAGCATCCCCCAGACTGGGAAGTTGAAGGCATTGATATGGACGCCCACCCCTTGCAACGGCGTGCAGATGTGCTGCCCCAGAAACGTGCCATTCCGCGACAGCCGCTCGACCTCGCCATCGAGATAGACCTGCCCGTCCGGCATCTCCCGCCGCCCTTTGGAGGCGAAGACGAACATCGTCCCGATCCCCCCATCGATGTCGATTTTGCTGTCCGCAAGCGTCGCGCCGGTGCGGTAGGACAGGCGATAAAGCCCCTCCTTCCGCTCATCGAGGTACAGCGCCAGCCCCTTCAGCATCCGCGCGCGGTCATGGAACGTCATCGCCCGCAGCGCCGTCCCACCCCGCGACTTCGCAAACGCCCGCATCGCGCCCACATCCAGCGCGTCGTTGCCCGCCGCGGCAAACACTTCGCCCGTCACCGCATCTGCGATGGTGCGTGCCCCCGCGCCGGGACCAACCCATTCGCCATGGGCGTAGCTTTGGATGTCCTGCACCGTCATTGATCGTAGTCCACGGCAATTCGGTCGGTCAGCGGATAGGACTGGCACGACAGGATGTAGCCCCGCGCGACCTCATAATCCTCAAGCGCGTGGTTTGCCGCCATTTCCACCTCGCCCTCGATCAGCCGACACCGACAGGTCGAACACACGCCAGACGTGCAGGCATAGGGCACGTCCAGCGCATTGGCGAGCCCGGTTTCCAAGACCGATGTCCCCGGCTCCATCTCTAACTTACTGGTCGCGCCATCCAGCGTGATGCTGATCTGCGTTTTCTTGCCCGCCGCGGCCTCTGCCACCGCGCGCTGTTTGGCCCGCCCTGGCTGGCCCGATTTGAACAGCTCAAACTTGATCTGGGACGTGTGCAACCCATGCGCCTCTAGTGCGTGCGAGATGCCCAGCATCATCGGCTCGGGCCCGCAGATGAACACCATATCGGTGTTCTCGATATTCACCCAATGCTTGAAAAGGTCCGCACATTTCTCCTCGGTCACACGACCCGTGAACAGGTCGATCTCTTGCGCATCGGTTTCCAGCACATGGATCACGGTCAACCGCCCCATGTGTAGGTTCTTCAGGTCCTCAATCTCTTCGCGGAACATGATCGTGTTCACACCCCGGTTGGCGTAGACCAGCGTGAAGGTCGACAGTGGCTCGCGCGCCAGCACGGTTTTCAGGATAGACAGCACCGGCGTGATGCCGGACCCACCTGCGAAGCCTACATAGTTGCGCCCCCGATCCGGGGCGAGGTCATGGGTGAACGTGCCCATGGGCGGCATCACCGACACGCGGTCGCCGGGCTTCAGCTCCTCATTCGCAAAGGTCGAGAATGCGCCGCCTTGCACCCGCTTGATCCCGACCTGTAAGACCCCGTCATCAAGGCCCGCGCAGATCGAATAAGACCGCCGCACCTCCACGCCATCAAAGTCACGGCGGAAGGTCAGGTACTGGCCCTGCTTGAACGCAAACGCCTCGGCATCGCCCGGATCGGGACGCAGGGTTAGAACCACCGCATCGCGAATAGTCTTTTTAATCCCAGTGACTGTGAGGTCGTAGAAAGCCATTCAGGAATGCTTGAACAGCTTCGCGCTGATCTTCCACCCGCCCTCCGGCAGGCGAACCAACTGGAAGTGGTGCAAAACCGAGAGGCCAAGCAGGTTGTCTTCGGCCAACTGCCCCGTGGCGATCGCACCCGTTCCGGTGACGTCCACGATGGTCGCGGTATAATCATCGCCCACCTCGTTGGCTTCCAGCGCGCCGTAAAATGGTTCCGGCCCGCCATGCAACAGGTCAGGGCCAAGATAACCGGTCATCACCGCGCCCTCGGCAAACACGGTTTTCAACAGCGCCACGTCGCGGGTGCGCGTGCCATCAATATAAGCCTCAACAGCGGCGTGGGCGGTGGGAAAGGACATGGGGAGCGTTCTCCGTCAGATGCATTTGAAGTAGTCAAAGGGTTCCAGGCAGTCGCGGCACCGCCACTGTGCTTTACAGGGCGTCGATCCGAACTGGCTGATCCGCTCGACATGACCCGACCCGCAATGCGGACACCGTTCTGGCCCGCCCGCAGCCTGAGGTGGCGCGATGCCGTAGGCTTCCAGCTTTGCGCGCCCGGTGTCTGATATCCAATCGGTCGTCCAGGCCGGCGCAATCTTGCGGCGCAGCTCGAAATCCTCCAACCCGTTGGCGCGTAAAGCAGCCTCCACCTCCATCGAGATTACAGTCGTCGCCGGGCACCCCGAATAGGTCGGCGTGATCGCCACAACAATCGTCCCGCCTTCCCGCGTGACATCCCGGATGATCCCCAGATCGACCACCGAGATCACCGGAATCTCCGGGTCCGGCACATCCGCAAGCCAGCCCCAGATATCCGCAATCGACGGCTGAACCTCTACCATGTCGCCCCCGGATAGGCGCGTTGAAGCCACTGCATCTGGGTGAGCATGTGGCCCAAGTGTTCGCTGTGCCGCGCCCCTGATTTGCCACCCAGGTGGGTGAAGGGATCGGCGGGGATCTTAAGCGTGGCGTCCGTCAGAACGGCCCTGACGTTGCGGTGATAGTCCGCCGCGATAGCCTCCAGATCCGGCGCGATGCCCGCTTTGCCAAGCTCACGGTCCAGATCATCGGGTGCCAGCATCTCTCCCACAAACGGCCAGAGCAGATCGAGCGCCGCCTGCATCCGCCCGTGGCTCTCATTCGTGCCATCGCCCAACCCGATCACCGTGTCCGCCGACCGTTCCAGATGATAGCGCACCTCTTTTGATGCCTTCTCGGCGATCTCCGCCACACGCGGCTCTGCGCTTTCCCGCAGCCCCGCCAGCATCAGGTCATGCCAGGCATCAAACAGGTATTGCCGCAGGATCGTTTGCCCGAAACCACCGTTGGGCTGCTCCACGAGCAGCACGTTCCGAAAGTCCCACGCATCGCGCAGCATTGCCAGATCATCTGCCGTGCGCCCCTGACCCTCGACCTCACCGGCCAGCCTTAGCCACATCTGCGTCTGACCGATCAGATCCAGCGCAGTGTTGGCGAGCGCAATGTCTTCCTCCAGCACCGGCGCATGGCCGCACCATTCCGACACGCGGTGGCCCAGCACCAAAGTGTTGTCCCCCATGCGCAGCAGGAACTGGAACAGCGGGTCCGACATCACATGTGGCCCGCGTCGTCGGGGATGTCGAAGAAGGTGGGGTGGCGGTAGACCTTGGATTGCGCGGGCTCATAAAGTGGCCCCTTGTCCGAGGGCGAGGAGGCCGAGATATGCCGCGCTTCCACCGCCCAGATCGACACGCCTTCATTGCGGCGGGTGTAGACATCGCGCGCGTTCTTGATCGCCATCTCGGCGTCGGGGGCATGCAGGCTGCCCACGTGCCGGTGGTTCAGCCCGTGCTGGCCGCGGATGAAGATCTCCCACAGGGGCCATTCGTGGCGCTCGGTCATTGCTCAACCTCAAATTCTCTAGGCAAGAGCCCGTTGTGCAAGCGCGCTGGTTCAGGAGTTCCGCTGCTTTTGATGATAGCCAACAGCTTGTCTTCTCTGTGAGGCGCCCAACCATCGTGATTGCCTTCGTAGCACGAAGAACAAACTGTAATGCCCCATCCCTTAAGTGCATGCCCGTTGTAAACACTTGGCCCCGTTTGACGTTCCAAGTCACACACTGGGCATTTTGTCAAAACTGGCTTCATTGGCATCTTATCAACCCTACTCTGCCGCCACCTTCCGCGCCGCCTTCTTCCGCGCGTGCGCCATCAGCCCCTCGCGCACCCAGGCGCCATCGTCCCAAGCCTCGCGCCGCGCCCCGATGCGTTCGGCATTGCACGGCCCATTGCCCTTCAGCACATTGTAAAACTCCGACCAGTCCGGCTCGGTGAAATCGTAATGCCCGGTCTCGTCATTCCATGTCAGGTCCGCGTCCGGCACGGTCAGCCCCAAGAACTCGGCCTGCGGCACGGTCTGGTCCACGAATTTCTGGCGCAGCTCGTCATTGGTGTTGATCTTGATCTTCCAGGCCATCGACTGCGCCGAATGCACAGATTCCTTGTCCGACGGTCCGAACATCATCAGCGAGGGATACCAGAACCGATCCAGCGCATCCTGCGCCATCCGCTTCTGCGCCTCGGTTCCGTTCGCCATCTTCATCATGATGTCGAAGCCTTGGCGCTGGTGGAACGACTCCTCCTTGCAGATCCGGATCATCGCGCGCGAATAGGGGCCATAGGATGTGCGCTGCAGCGGCACCTGGTTCATGATCGCAGCCCCATCGACGAGCCAGCCCACCGCGCCCATATCCGCCCATGTCAGCGTGGGATAGTTGAAGATCGAGGAATACTTCATCTTCCCCGATAACAGGTCTTCGGTCAGCTCATCCCGGCTAACCCCCAACGTCTCGGCGGCGCAATAGAGGTACAGCCCATGCCCCGCCTCATCCTGCACCTTTGCAAGCAGGATCGCCTTCCTCTCCAGCGTCGGCGCACGGGTGATCCAGTTGCCTTCGGGCAGTTGGCCCACGATTTCGGAATGCGCGTGCTGGCCAATCTGGCGGATCAGCGTTTTGCGGTAGCCCTCGGGCATCCAGTCCTTAGGCTCGATCTTCTGGCCCGCGTCGATGCGGTCTTGGAACCTGCGTTCCTCCTTGGTCATCTCCTCGCGGGATTTCACGCCCGCGCCGGTCGACTGAACCATCTGTGCATACATCGCGGTTCCTCCTTCAAATCCGTTCGATCACCATCGCCGTGCCCTGTCCGACACCGACGCACATCGTACATAGGGCGTAGCGCCCGCCCGCCCGCTGAAGCTGTCGTGCCGCCGTCAGAACAAGGCGCGCACCCGACATGCCCAAAGGATGGCCCAGCGCGATCGCTCCGCCATTTGGGTTCACATGGGGCGCGTCGTCGGGGACACCCAGTTCGCGCAGGGTGACAAGCGCCTGGGCGGCAAAGGCCTCATTCAGCTCGATCACTTCCATATCGTCGATCGAGAGCCCCACGCGGTCCAGCACCTTTCGACTGGCCGTCACTGGACCGATGCCCATCACGCGCGGCTCTACGCCCGACGACGCCATGGCAAGGATGCGGGCCATGGGCGTCAGACCACTGGCCTTGGCGGCCGCATCGCTCATCACCAACAACGCCGCCGCTCCATCGTTGACCCCACTCGCGTTGCCAGCGGTCACGCTCAGATCAGGGCCATTGATCCCCTTGAGCGCTGTCAGCTTCTCTGCCGTCGTCCCCGGCCTTGGATGCTCATCCTTGACGACCACCACTGGATCACCCTTCCGCTGGGGCAGCGACACAGGCACAATCTCATCGGCGAACACCCCCGCGCCATCGGCTTCCGCCCACCGCGCCTGCGACCGCGCCGCGAACGCATCCTGATCCGACCGCGACACATCATACTGCGCCGCCACATTGTCCGCCGTCTGAGGCATCGTATCGACCCCATACGCCGCCTCCATCGCTGGGTTCACGAACCGCCAGCCAATCGTCGTGTCATAGACCATCGCAGTTCGGCTAAACCCCGCCTCGGCCTTCGGCATTACAAACGGCGCGCGGCTCATGCTCTCCACGCCTCCGGCAACGCAGATATCGTAATCGCCCGCCTTGATCCCCCGCGCCGCAAAGCCCACCGCGTCCATCCCGCTCGCACACAGCCGGTTCAGCGTCAGCCCCGGCACATCCACCGGCAACCCCGCCAAAAGCGCCGCCATCCGGGCCACATTGCGGTTCGATTCCCCCGCCTGGTTCGCATCGCCCAGGATCACCTCATCCACCCGCGCCCAGTCCACGCCGGGCGACCGCTCCATCAATGCGCGAATGGGAATAGCCGCCAAATCGTCTGTGCGCACAGCCGACAACGCACCGCCATACCGGCCGATGGGCGTGCGTACACCGTCACAGATCACGGCATCTGGCATGGGCTCCTCCACAATGGCGCGACGTTGCACGCCTCAGTGAAGTATAGCCTCGATGAGAAGTATTGCCAACCGCGCGGTCGGTTATAGCAAGCTATCGGGCATTTTCTGTTCCGCCGCCGTATTCGCCCGCCGGAAGACCAACGTCACAAGCGTGGAGATGATCACGATAAACAAAGAATACAGCACCGGTACCGCCATGATCGCTTGCCCCTCTGGCCCACCACCAAAAGTAAACACGATGATAGCCACCGCTAAAGGCCCGTTCTGGATTCCCGTCTCTAACGCAACCGTTCGCGCGTTGCGGGGATGCAGACGCAGGCTGCGCGCAAAGGTATATCCGATCATTATACCGAACAGACCCAAGCCGATTGAGGCGATATACGTCGCCGACGTTGTCTCAAGCAGGAATTGCCAGTTGCGGGGGACCCAGCTGACGATCAGGAACACGATGAAGAACAGCGCAAGGGCCGAACCGAAAAACTCAGTCACCGCCCCAACGTTGGCGCTGATCCGCCGCAAGACCATGCCAATGCCCACCGGCACCAGCAGCAAAACGAGCGTGGCAATGATGTTCTCACGCGGAATATCCAGATCCAGAGCGTTCGCATAAAGCACCAGAATGATCGGGATCAGCAACACCCCCGCCACCGTCGAGGTCACTGTCATCAAGACCGACAGCGCGAGGTTCCCCTTTGAGAAGTAGGTAAAAATGTTCGACGTGGTCCCGCCCGGCATGCAAGACATGATCAGGATGCCAATGGCAATCGTCTCAGGCACGGTCAGGAAAGTCGCCAGCAAAAACCCCAAAAACGGCATAAACCCGTATTGCGAAATCACTCCAATCACCAAACCGTAAGGCCGCCGCAGCGCCAGATAGAAGTCGCGCGGGGTCAGCGAGGCGCCCATCCCCAGCATGATGACAAAGATCATCAGCGCCAGGATCGCCTGTTCTAGGGGACCAACCATCCGCTATTCCGCCGCCACGCGAGCCGATTCCTCGGCCCGCAGATCCTTGCGCAGGATCTTGCCCACGTTCGATTTCGGCAGGTCGTCCCGGAACTCTACCCGGCGGGGCACCTTGTACGCGGTCAGGTGCGCCTTGCAGTGGGCGCGAATATCGCCCTCGCTCAGGCTGTCATCGCGGCGCACGACAAAGGCCTTCACCGCCTCGCCCGTGCCGTCATCCGGCACACCGATCACCGCGGCTTCCAGAATACCGGGATGGGTGGCCAGACAATCCTCTACCTCGTTTGGATAGACGTTGAAGCCCGACACCACGACCATATCCTTCTTGCGGTCCACGATGCTGAAGTAGCCGTCGCCGTCCATAACCCCGATATCGCCGGTCAGGAACCAGCCGTTCTTCATCACCTTCTCGGTCTCATCGGGCTTGTTCCAATAGCCCGCCATGACCTGCGGCCCCTTGGCAGCGATCTCGCCCGCCTCGCCCAACGGCACAGGCCGCCCGTCTACATCCAGGCAGGTCACCAGCGTTGAGGGCAGCGGCACCCCGATTGATCCCACCCGTGTCTTGCCCAACGGATTGAATGTCAGGATCGGCGAAGTCTCGGTCAGGCCATAGCCCTGCAACAGGGGCTTCCCGGTAATCTCTTCCCACCGCTCGGCCACCGCCGCCTGCAGCGCCATGCCCCCGGCCGAGGCGAATTTCAGGTGTTTGGGCGGGCTGTCCTTGAACCAGATCTCATTGGTCAGCCCGTTGAAAAGCGTGTTCACACCGCTCATCCAAGTGATGCGATAATTCTCAAATGCACGCTTGAGGTTCATCAGAGGCCGCGGACTGGGGATTAGTACATTGCGGGAGCCCAGCCAGTAAAAGCCCAGCAAATTCACCGTGAACGCGAAGATGTGGTACATCGGCAGGGCGGTCAGAGCGACCTCATTGCCCTTCTCCAGCCCCGTAATCATCTCCATCGTCTGTTCCATGTTCAGGATTAGGTTGGCATGGGTCAGCATCGCGCCCTTGGCCACCCCCGTCGTGCCGCCGGTGTACTGCAGGCACGCCACATCATCGGGCCCAACCGCCTGAAAATACTGGTCCACCTCGATCCGCTGAGACGCCAAATGCGCTCGCCCTGCCTCCAGCGCATCCGGCAACCGGATATGGGGCACCTCAACCGGTTTCACCGACTGGTCCCAGTATTTCTGCACCAACCCTGCGATCCCGCGCGGCAAAGACGGCAGAAACTCTGCCACCCGCGTGACGATGATATTAGGGATCGGATGCCCACGGGTCGCCGCCGGGATCTTGTCTGCAAACATGTCGACGATCACCAGCGCTTGAGGCGCGGCATCGGCGAACTGCTTGGCCATCTCATCGGCGGTATAAAGCGGGTTCACGTTGACCAGCACGCACCCAGCCTTCAGGATCCCAAAGGCCGCCACCGGAAAGCCCAGCGCATTGGGCATCTGCAAAGCAACCCGGTCCCCCCGGTTCAACCCCGCCACCTCACGCAAATAGGCGGCGAAGGCATCCGACATCTCATCCACCTGCTCGAAATTGAGTGTGCCGTTCATTCCGTTGGGCAGACAGGTGGTGAAGGCCGGCTTTCGCCCATAAGTCTGCGCGACCGAGCGGATCAGATCGCCGATGGTACGATACGACGCAGCCTCAATATCGGTGCGGGTGCCCGGGGCATAAAAGGCCGTCCAGGGACGGTCTGGCGATGTCATCGGTTCCTCCCAAAACGATGCGCTGACGCGCGACACTAGCGGCTGGGGCGGGAATGTCGATTGTTTTAGAGGGTGGGGTGTGGGTAACGTCGGGGCGAGGGTGGCGCGCGAGGGTAGCCCTTTGTGCAGGTTACGCTTGGTGGGGAAATTAGGGTCCGATGGTGGCTCCCGGGTACAACGCCAATTCGCTGCGGCTGCGCCAAGGACCGGTTTCGAGAAACTCATACGGTCAAAACGCGTCGCTTCCGCCGGCGGCAGAAACGGTTGCGTTTTGGCATATACTGCGGTGCGGAGAAGGTGTTGAACGAGCCCAAAGCTCGTTGTGATCTGCCGCGTTGCTCAGCCTACGTCTATGACGCGGAAGCCTTGGACTGGATCGACGCGTACTCGAACTATCGATGTGTCAATCCCGGGCAAATGAAAACCGCAAGTGTTGCGGTAGTGGCTGGCAACATAGACGAAAGTGAGCATCCCCGATGATTGAGATACGTTACGCATCTTGTAGTCACTTGCCAAAAGGAACCTGTGAGTATCATCAAACGAAGCCTCTCTTTCTATTGCGAAATTCCGTGTCGCCAGCTTGTTGAGTTTTTCGCTCCTGCTTTCCTCGCATGTCATCTTCGGGCCGTTATTCCGATCTGGAACATAAAGAGCGAATGCGAATACGGCATTCAAGAATAGCGAGACAACGAGAACTATGTACTTGATCATCGAGAGGTCCACTTCGTCAGCAGAGTGCTATCACGTTACATGACGCCTACCTGCGCCTCCATGGCTTGAAGCTTTGACCTAGGTCCGCTCTGTCCCGCATGGCGGACACAAACCCTCTGTCAGAACCCACGCGCCAAATACAGTCGACGGTGTCACTAATTTCGACGGGCTCGCGAGCGTTGAAAAATCTCGTGCCACAAAGCCTTGGCACGACTCGGTTTGATCTTTCCACGTTTTTGCCCGCTGCCCGAGGAGCGGACGTTGGTGCGCCGTGCAGCATTGGGGACCCTTCTCTCAAAACCCACCTCTTTTACACAACCGACACCCCCCACCCGTCACCCCTCAAACAACACTCCCGGGTTCAGCAGTCCCTCCGGATCAAGCGCCCGCTTCACCGCCTGCATCGCCGCCATCTGCCCCGGATCCTTCCGCGCCGCCAACAGCGCGGCCTTCGACCGCCCGATCCCATGCTCGGCACTAAACGACCCCCGGCGGGCCAGAAGCAGGTCGGTTAAGCGCCCAAAGAACCCCTCAAAATCCGGAACCTCCCCGGCCCGCGCGGCCACCGCATAATGGATATTCCCATCGCCCAGATGCCCCACCAAGAGCGTGCGCAGACCTGCCTTTGCCACCAACGCCCCGGCCTCGGCGATGAAACCCGGCACCTCGGACAGTGGCAGCGAGGCGTCGATATGTTGGAAGTCATTGGCTGCGAGCGTCTCCAATACCGCCTCGCGCAGGGTCCAGAAGTCCTGCCGCTGCCGGTGTGAGGCCGCGACCGCACCGTCCAACACCCGCCCCGCACCCATCTGCGCTTCCAATACCTCCAAAAGCACGCCATCGAGGCGCGTCTGCCCCTCAGACGCCGCCGCATCATCGGCGCGGGTTGAGGCCAGTTCCACCAGAACATGCGTCTCAGCGACATGCCCCAATGGCGCGCGCAAATCGGGGCGGTGATCAAGGATCGCCTGCACCATCTCGCCCGGCATCCATTCGAACGCCTCTACCAATCTGCCCGTCGCGTCCTGAAACGCGTGCAACACTTCCAGCGCCGCTTCCAACCCCGCAAGGCTGAGAAACGCCGTCGACCGCACACGCGGGGTGGGAACCAGCTTGAGCACCGCGCCCGTGATGATCCCCAGCGTCCCCTCGGAGCCGCACAAAAGATGCCGCAGGTCATAGCCTGAGTTGTCCTTGTGCAACCCGGTCAGCCCATGGACCATTGACCCATCGGCCATCACCGCCTCCACCCCCAGGCACAGATCTCGCGCATTGCCATAGCGCAGCACGTTCGACCCGCCCGCATTGGTGGCGAGCGTCCCCCCAATCAGTGCCGAACCACGGGCCCCGAACATAAGCGGAAAGTCGAGACCATGGGCCCCCACAGCCTCTTGCAATGTTTGCACGACCACGCCCGCATCCACCGTGACCGTGCGCGCCACAGTATCAATCGCGCGGATTTGATTCAGCCGGGCGAGCGACAGCACAATCCCGCCGCGCACCCCCGGCACGCTGCCACCTGAGACCGAGGTGTTGCCGCTTTGCGGTGTGATGGGCAAGCGCCGAACCTGCGCGGCGGCGACTACACGCGCCACCTCATCAGGGGTGCCGGGTCGCAGAACCGCAAGCGCGTCGCCTGAATAGGCGCCAGTCCAGTCGGTCAGATAGGGCGCCATCGCGTCGCCGGTCAGCACATGGTCTGCGCCGATCAGGGTGGCAAAATCGAGGGGTAGGGTCATGGCCGTTTGCTTTTCGTCGTCCGCATGCCCCAGCCCTACCCGGCAGCACCCGACAACAAAAGCCTCACCGCTTCTTCAGGATCGCCCGCAGCCCGGGCTTTTTCCGCGGCTTGTCGGCCAACTGCCGCAGGATGGCCTGCAATTCAGGCTCGTCCACGCGCTTGGCAGCCCCAGTCAGACTAAACCAACGGCGCGTGCGATCGCGCCGCTCTTTCCAGCGTTTGCGCAGGCGCTCGACCATCATGGGATAAAGCTCCACCACCACCGGCATCGTGGTGCCTTCCTCCAGCGTCTTGTCGTAGGTATAGGTGCCCAGCAGGTCCGATCCGATAAAGCCCACGGCCCCCGCCTCTTCCAGCGCTTCGATCTCAGCCGCTTTCCAGGGTTTCTTGCCATCCATGGTCCAACCCTTGGGCATTACCCAGCGACGGGTGGTGCGAGAGGTGACCATCAAAACCTCAATTGCCCCGTCCACGTTGATCTTGATCGGCAGCGCGGCAATCTGGCGCGCCGGCTCGGCAAGGGTGGCTTTCCTACGCTGGGCCATCAGTTACACCATCCAGGCGCGGCACAGGGCGCGCGCAGGAATACCCTTGAATACCGGCTCTTGCCGTCTTCGTCACCGTCCCAGCATCCCATACTTCCAGCAGGCCAAGCCTTAAGGGATCATCTCCAAACGCTCGAAGCAACGTGGAATATTAGGCATCACAGAAAGACTCGCCATATGCGTGTGCGTTGTGCTAATGTTCCCGTGGGGTGAGGCCGAAGCGAGGCCGCACTATGGGCAATAAACAGACGACTGTACGGATTAAGCCGTATACCGCCGCACAGGCAACTCTTGTCACAGCGCCATCTTATCTGATCGACCGGATCGTTCCGGACGTGGAACAGATCCTTTTGCCCGAACGCGCCTCGGGCGGGGGCACGTTGCGATTTGGGCCCAGGCGGCTTAGCGGCGCAGGCCAACCTCCGCGACGGCGGGTGTTCGGGCGGGCGCAGCCAGTGATGCCGCTGACTGGCGCGGCCAATTTCGATTTTCGCCGGAACGAGCCGACGAACTGGGCGCATTTCCTGACCAACCATCTGCCGGTGTTCTTTCACATCTGCGATGAGATGGGGATTGATGCACACAGCGCGACCATCCTGATGCCCGCCAACACGCCGGGTTTCATCCAGCGCGCGGCGGCATTCTTCGGCCTGACCCTGGCACTCACCGATGCGCCGGTGGACGGCGATGGCATCGACTTTGATCTTGATCCCTGGATCGCGCTGCGGGCCGAGCGGGCCGCGTGGGTGCGCGGCAAAACCGGGCGCGCAGCCCTCGCGCGCGGGCTTTTGTCCGGCAAGGACACCGTCTTGCCGACACATGTCTTCCTGTCGCGCCGCAACACCCGCGCGCTCAAGAACGAGGCCGAGGTCGCCGACTACCTCGCGCCCAAGGGGTTTCAAACCATCTACCCCGAAGATTTGAGCGTTGCCGACCAGTTCCGCCTGTTCAACACCGCCGAACAGATCGTTGCGATCCACGGCGCAGGGCTGGCGCCCCTGCTCTATCGGCGCCCCAACAGTGCGCTAAAGGCGTTGGTGGAGATCCTGCCCTGTGGGCATATGACCGATTACTACCGTGTCATGGCCGATCAGGTGGGTGTGCCATGGGTGGGCGTGCGTGGGCGGATCAAGGCGGCTTATGTCGCACCGGCATATGCATTGAAACGGCGGTTCAAGAAGTATTCGCTGGATAATTTTGAGGTCGACGTGGCCTCAATCGAGCGGGCCTTTGCCCTCTTGCCCGACCAGCGGATGCCCGCGACGGCAACGGGCTAGACCATGATCGAAACACTTCCCAACGCGCGCCCGGCCCGGCGCGCAGGCCCGAGGCTGGCCATTCCGCGCGTCATCCACCAAACGTTTGAACGGGCCGAAGTGCCCACGGGCATGGCCCGCGCCGCACAAAGCTGGGCCGATCTGAACCCCGGCTTTGCCTGGCAGTTCCATGACCACACCGCCCGCCGCGCCTTTATCGACACGTCCTTTGGTGGCGAGGTGGCGCGCGCTTACGGGATGCTCAAGAACGGCGCGTTTCAGGCCGATCTCTGGCGGTATTGCCTGCTATATCGCCAAGGCGGGGTCTATGCCGATATCGACATGGTCTGCCTGATGGACCTTGATACGCTCCTCACCCCCGACGACACGCTCGTCGCCGCCCCCGATGGCTACCGGCCCTGGGCGCTGTCAAACGGCTTTCTCTGCGCTGCGCCCGGCCATCCGGTGATCCGCGGCGCCATCGAGCGCGCCACCCATGAGATCTTGTGCAAACGATCCAAGTTCAATGGCTGGCTGATCACTGGCCCCGGCAACCTTGGCCGCGCCGCGAACCACGCCCTGGCCCGCCCCCCGGAGACGCCGTTTGAGGGCGGGACGTGCTCGGGATCGCTGCGTCTGATTGAACGCGCGAACGCCACCCAGCAGATGCGCCGCCACTTCCACACGGGCGAGCGGCCGGTGCTGTTGACCGAATATGCGGGCTATCGCGGCGACCTGGGAACGGCGGGGCAGACGCATTGGTCGGCCACCGTTCCAAAAGCGGGCCTGGCACGCCGCATTTTGCACGCGATCCGGCGCCGCAGCGCCGCCTAGCGACCGACCCCATCGATTCGGCTTCATTGCTGCAGCGCAGCACCTGACCAATTTGGCGGGTGCAGCATAGCGCCGAACACTGTGCGCCCAAATAGTCTGCCGTTTCCAAACTGGGTCGAATTGCCCGACATCTGGCCAGTTCTTGAAATAAACTTGCGCAAACCCCTGCAAATGCTTCAAAAGGCTACTTACGGTTCGGCCAGAGCGCGTGTGCCATTGCCGGGGAACCACGTCCCCACATGCATGCCCTAGCCAGCAAACTGTAAAACTGGTAAAGAAACTTCACCAATATGGTGAATAGGGAGGATATCCATGGAATTCAAAGCTCTGGCCGCGGCCAGTGTCATTGCGCTGTCGGCAAGTGCCGCACATTCGCAGGACGTCATCGAAATGACATCGTCATTCGGGAAGAATCTGCCGATCCTCGGCACGGCCGCCATCGACTTTGTTGAAAAAATCAACAGCATCTCGGAGGGCGTAGAGTTCGAACACTTCGATCCCGGTGAGCTTGTGCCAACACTCGAAGCGCTTGATGCGGTCTCCAACGGCTCGGTTGACGCCAGCTACGCGACCTCGGGCTATTGGCAGGGCAAGATCACATCCGCATCGCTGTTTGCCGCCGTGCCGTTCGGCCCCGAGGCCGGCGAATTTCTGGCATGGATGCTCTATGATGACGGTCACACGCTGATGCAGCGGATGTATGACGAGAACGGCTATAATGTGCACGTTCTGCCCTGTGGCATCATCGCGCCCGAAACTTCGGGCTGGTTCAAGAACGAAATCAACTCGATAGCCGATCTCGAAGGTCTGAACATGCGCTTCTTCGGCCTGGGTGCCGAAGTGATGCAGCGTCTGGGCGTATCCACGTCGCTTCTGGCTGCGGGCGACATCTTTCCCGCACTTGAGCGTGGTGCAATCGACGCGACCGAGTTCTCGATGCCGCTGATCGATGCACGTCTTGGTTTCCACAACATCGCCAAGTTCAACTACTTCCCCGGCTGGCACCAGCCCGCCACCCTGTTCGAACTGCTCGTGAACAAGGACGTCTGGGAAGAACTGGACGAGCGCAGCCAGCAGCAGATCGAAGTTGCCTGCCTTGCCAACATCACGACGAACCTTGCCGAAGGTGAAGCCAAGAACTTTGCCGCCATGGTCGACAACGCCGAAAACAACGGCGTGACCATCAAGCAGTGGGATCCCGAGATCCTGGCCGTGTTTGAATCAACCTGGAACGAGGTTGCCGCAGAGCTGGCCGCAGAAGACGCCTACTTCGCCGAAGTCTGGGCCGACCTGCAAGAGTTCCGCGCAGGCTACAAGACGTGGGGCGACACAATCTACCTGCCACGCCCGCGCAACTAAGCCCGCACTCCAAAATTCTCACCGGGGCGGCCAGTCTGCCCCGGTGTCAACGCGCGACCTACGCGCCAGTTGTGGGCGGGGACATCCATGCAAGACGCTGACGAACTTATCAAACTCTCTGACCCGGGCGAGATCGGGCGCGAACACCACTCGCGCCTCGACCGGTTTATCGTACAAGTGTCGAACGTGTTTGCCTGGCTCTTCCCGATCCTGATGATCGCGATCTGCAGCCAGGTTGTCCTGCGCGGCAGCGGCATGAACCAGGCCTGGCTCGACGATTTCCAGTGGTGGCTTTATGGCTCTGCCGTACTGGTGGGCATCGCTTATGCCGTCACCACCAACAGCCACGTGCGTGTCGATATCTTGTACGACAATTTCGACGACGCCAAAAAGGCCCGGATTGAGGTCTTTGCCCTGGCATGGCTGTTCTTGCCCTTCATCATCCTGGCCTGGGACGTGACATTCCACTATGCTGTGTCTTCGGTCGTCGCCGACGAAGGCTCTGACAGCCCGAACGGGTTGCACAACCTGTGGATCCTGAAGGTCTTCATGAACGCGGCCTTCGCCTTTATCGCGCTGGCGATCTGGGCGGCCTATGTCCGCAACCTTTCCAAACTGACCGAGCCCGCATTCTGGAAACAGCTTCTTTGGGCCTTCCCAGCCACGATGTTCGTGGTCAACCTGATCGTCTACTACGTGATCTGGTGGGCCATTCGCCTGACCAGCCCCACAGAAGTCACAAGCCGCGAGATCGGCCGTTCTGCGATTTTCGATGAGTTTGAGCTTGGCGCCTATGAGATCGAATACACAATTCCGATCACACTGGTCGCGACGATCCTGTTGATCGGTCTGGCACGCGTCCTGTCGCGCAACGAGGGGTAAGGTTTTGGCCATCTTAGAATTCCTGGGCCAGTTCCTGACCCTCAACGAAATCGCCGTCGCGGCGATGTTCCTGACCTTCATCTGGATGCTGTTCCGCGGCATCCCGGTGGCCATGGCGCTCGTGGGCGTCAGCCTTGTGTTCGTACTGATCGCCGAATTCTTCCTTGATCCGTTCCGCAGCAGCTTCCGCGACGTGATCGAGTTTGACCGCACCGGGATCGAATACCAACGCCTGCAAGCCCTGTCGGGCCGCCTCTTTGGCAATATCGTCAAGAACCCCGTTCTGGTGGCCCTGCCGATGTTCATCTTCATGGGCCTGATGCTGGACCAGTCCGGCGTGGCCCAACGTATGATGCACGCAATGCAAAAGCTGTTCGGCGGCCTGCGGGGCGGTCTGTCTCTGACGGTGCTTTTGATTGGCATCATCCTGGCCGCGTCCACGGGCGTGATCGGCGCATCGGTCACGCTTCTGGGCGTGATGGCCCTTCCCGCGATGATGGCGCAAAACTACTCCAAACCCATCGCCACAGGCACCATCGCATCGGCGGGCACGCTTGGCATCCTGATTCCACCGTCGATCATGCTTGTGATCATGTCCGATCAGCTCGCCATTTCACTGGGCGATCTGTTCATGGGCGCGCTGTTCCCTGGTCTGATCTTGGGTGGTCTTTACATCGTCTTCATCGTACTTTTTGGCTTTATCTCGCCCAAGTCGATGCCCGCCCCGGAACAAACGGAAGAGATCAGTTGGCCCGTGGTGCGCGACGTCCTGCTCGCCGTTGTGCCGCCGATGTTCCTGATCCTTTTGGTGCTGGGCTCGATCTTTGCAGGGATCGCCACACCGACCGAAGCCTCAGGCCTCGGCGCGTTCGGGGCCACGGTTCTGGCGCTTGCCAATGGGCGGCTCAACTACAAGGTCCTCAAAGAGGTCAGCCGTTCCACACTGAACACCTCGGGCTATATCGTGGGGATCTTCCTTGCCGCGAACTTCTTTGCCTTCGTGTTGCGGCGCTATGGCGGCGATGAGATCGTTCAGCACCTGGTGCTGTCGGCCTTTGAAGACCCCTACATGACGGTGCTCTTCATCCTGTTCATTGTGTTCCTGCTTGGGTTCTTGCTGGACTGGATCGAGATCACGATCATCATCATGCCGCTGATGCTGCCCATCATCATCGGGCTAGAGCTTGGGATTCCCGGCTTCGATCAGGTCCGCGACCCCTCGGTCGTGTGGTTTGCCATCCTGGTGGCGGTGACGTTGCAGACATCGTTCCTAACGCCACCGGTGGGCTTTGCGCTGTTCTATCTCAAAGGGGTATGTCCCCCAGGCGTTACACTGGGCCACATCTACCGGGGCATCATCCCCTTCGTATGCCTCCAATTGATTGGTCTCTTCATCGTGTTTGAGTTCCCGGCCCTTACCACATGGCTGCCCTCTGTGGCCTACGGCGACTAGCGCGGCCACCCACTGCGCCGCCTCCGGCGGGAGAATTTGCGCCAAGATGAAAGGGCCCTCTTCATCTTGGCAAAAATACTCATTCCACCGCCCGGGCGGCGCGCGCCCTTTCCCGGCCAAGGGCACGGGCCTATAACAGGCGCAAACCCTGCAAGCAGACCGGAATATGGGCAAGAGCTTCAACATCATGATCGTGGGCCAACAGGGCCGCCTGATGTATGAGGCTGTTCTATTTGCCGCCAGCCTGCGCGCGCGTGATCCGGGGTTTCAGGGTCGGCTGATCGTGGCCGAACCCCAGCCCGGGCCTTTGTGGCGCGGGGATCCAAGGATGAAGAACGACGCGGTGCGCGGTGCCTTGGGTGATCTGGGGGCTGAGATCGTTGCGTTTGAGAGCAGGCACTTCGGCGCGGGTTATCCCAACGGCAACAAGGCCGAGGGGCTCTATGCCCTGCCCGAAGGCGAACCGTTTGTCTTCTTTGACACCGACACGCTCGTCACCGGCCCGCTCACCGCCTTGCCCTTCGACTTCGCCCGCCCCGCCGCCTCGATGCAGCGCACGGCGACGTGGCCCGAAATTGAGCTATACGGACCGGGCTACACCGCGATCTGGCGGGCGCTTTATGACCGGTTCGAACTCGATTTCGACAGCTCGCTCGACCTCAGCCACCCCGATGAGTACTGGCAGCGATACCTCTACTTCAACGCGGGCTGGTTCTTCGGCCCCTGTCCGCATGCGTTTGCGCGCGCCTATATCGACGCGATGGTCACGATCCGCGATGACCCGCCGCCGGAGCTGATCTGCCAGACGCTCTATCCCTGGCTCGACCAGATCGCGCTGCCGCTGGTGATCCACGGGTTGGGCGGCGGGCGCCCGCCGCCCGAGATTGCCGCGCTCGATGGCGGCGTCACCTGCCATTGGCGCGTGCTGCCGTTGCTGTACGCTCGCGAAAGCGATGCCACCGTCGCCGCGTTGGAAGAGATCGTCTCGCCCAATCGAATCAAGAAGGTGCTGAAACAGTACGAGCCGTTCCGCCGCATGCTCTACCAGGGTCGAGGCGCGCGGGTGCGGGCTCTATTCGACCGTGATGCCCTGCCGCGACGTGAACGCGCGATCCGCAACCGCATCAAGTCAGAACGCTTGTGGATGCGCTGATCACACGCTACCCAAACTATGCGCGCACTGCATAGAACCAGGGATCCCGTCACAATGTCGTCGCCCGATACCGAAGCCTCTGTCGTCGACATGCTGACCGAAAGCTTGCTGCCCGGGCGCCCCGATGCGCTGCGCCGGGTGTTCAACGCCCACGGGGCCCGCGCGCCGTTCATTATCTGGTCGCCGCAGCCCCAAGAACTGCAAAGCCCGCAGATCCGCCGCTTCGCCGAGATCTGCACAGGCTTTGCTGACGATCAGGGCCGCGTGGCGAAATCGGCGTTCAAGCTGGCCGCGTTTGGGCAACTGACCGACTGGATCATGCTGGTAGAGCCCGAAGATAGCCACTACCGCTACGTCCACTACGGTGCAGGGATTGCCGAATTTTACGGGCGCAACATGACCGGTGGGACGACCGAGGGTTTCACCAGCCACATCGCCCAGTTTTTTGAGGCGCTCTACCGCGCGGCCCAACAACGCGGCGAATGGGTGCTGAGCGAGCATGAGCCCCCGGCGGCCGTCTTTGTCCGCTCTTGGCGTCGACTGATCGTGCCGCTGATGGGGGAGGATGGCAAAAGCGTTGAGGGGTTTGCGGTGGCCAACCTGCCCGAGAACGACCTGCGGGCGGGGTTGGAGCTAATGGTGGATCCGGTCTTTGTACTGGATGCAGAACAGCAGGTGCACTTTGCCAACCGCGCCGCGCATAAGATGTTCGGCATCGACACGCACGGCACCCAAGGCGCGACGCTGCAGGGGCTGACAGGCATCACGCTCGACACCGGGCACAGCCCCGAGGAACTGCTCAGCGCCCAGGCGCGCGAAGACAGTATTGAGCTGACGCTGAATGGCGGGATCGCGGAACGGCTGGTCATGACGCTGAGCGCCGCGGAACATCGGGGCACGGCCTATTACATCGCGGTGATGCGTCTGCTTGGCACCTGACGGCCCGTCCGGTTGTGGCGCTCAGGCCTTTGCCCTAAACCACCGGGCAAACAGACAGGGAGAGAGTCATGACCGACACGCCACAGGCGTTTGATACGTTACAGATCCACGCAGGCACCGCCCCCGATGTTGCCACCGGTGCGCGGCAGGTGCCGATCTATCAAAGCACCGCGTTTGTGTTCCGCGATGCCGATCATGCCGCAGCCCTCTTCAACCTGCAGGAAGTAGGCTACATCTATTCGCGGCTGACGAACCCGACGATTGCCGCGCTGGCCGACAGGCTGACAGCATTGGAAGGTGGCGCAGGCGGAGTTTGTTGTTCCTCGGGGCATGCGGCGCAGATCATGGCTCTGTTCCCGTTGATGAACCCCGGCTGCAATATTGTGGCCTCAACCAAGCTCTATGGCGGTACGGTTCAGCAATTCACCAACACAATCCGCAAGTTTGGCTGGTCCTGCACCTTCGTCGATTTCGACAATCTGGATGCGGTGAAGGCTGCGATCGACGACAACACACGCGCGGTGTTTTGCGAAGCCATCGCCAACCCTGGCGGCTACATCACGGACCTCGATGCCATCGCGAGCGTCGCGGACGCGGCCGGCGTGCCGCTGATCGTCGACAACACATCGGCCACGCCGTACCTTTGCCGTCCGATTGAACATGGTGCCACGCTGGTCGTGCATTCGACCACCAAGTACCTCACCGGCAATGGTACGGTGACAGGCGGCGCTGTGATCGACTCCGGCAAATTCGACTGGTCGGCGTCTGACAAGTTTCCCTCGCTCAGCGCCGAGGAGCCAGCCTATCACGGGCTGAAGTTCCATGAAGCGCTAGGACCGATGGCCTTCACCTTCCACTCTATCGCCGTGGGTCTGCGCGATCTGGGCATGACGATGAACCCCCAGGGCGCCCACTACACGCTGATGGGGGTCGAGACGCTAAGCCTGCGGATGCAAAAGCATGTCGAAAATGCGGTGAAGGTAGCCAAGTGGCTTGAGGCCGACCCGCGGGTGGAGACGGTGACGTATGCGGGGCTGGAAAGCTCGCCCTACTACGGCCGTGTGGCCAAGATCTGTCCCAAAGGTGCAGGCGCGCTGTTCACGTTTGCGGTGAAGGGTGGCTACGACGCCTGCGTGAAGCTGGTCGACAGTGTGGCGCTGTTCAGCCACGTGGCGAATCTGGGCGATACACGGTCGCTGATCATTCACTCGGCGTCTACCACGCACCGACAGCTCAGCGATGAGGCGCGCGTGGCTGCAGGGGCCGGGCCGAACGTGGTGCGGGTGTCGATTGGGACAGAGGATGCCGATGACATCATTGCCGATCTGGATCAGGCACTGGCCAAGGCCACGGCCTGAGCGCATCGCCCGGCCCCTTCGGGCCGGGCAGACCGCTCACTCTTCAATTGCATAGACGAGGCGCACCATCGCGGTGATGCCTAGTTCGCCGCTGGCGACGGGTACCGAATCCATGGCCAGTGCCATTTCGGCCCGCGCCATGGGCACCGGGCGCGGTGCGGCCCCGCCTTCATCCAGTGACACCAAGGGGCCCAGCGTGACCCCGGCAGCTTCGGCATAAAGCTCAGCCTTGCGCTTGGCGTCGACCACCGCGGCCCGGCGGGCGGCGTCCTGGGCAGGCACGGGGTCCTGCAACCCAAAGCTCAGCCCATCGAAGGTATTCGCGCCATCCCGCGTGACCTCATCCAGAAGCGGGCCCAGCGCGTTTAGATCCCGCAGACGCACCATCACCTGATTGCGCGCCACGAACCCCAAGATGCGCGGGGCCTCGTTCGCGCGGTTTTCCCATCGCGGGTTAACTGAAAACCCTTGCGTCTGCACATCGCGCTCTTCGATGCCCGCCGCGCCGATCCGCTCCAGCACCGCGGCCATGGCGCGGGAGTTGGCGTCAATCGCCTCGCGCGCGGCGCGCCCCTCGCTGGTCACGCCCAGCCGGATGGTGGCCATGTCTGGCGCGGCCTCGACCTGGCCCTCGCCGGTCACGGTGATTGTGGGCGGCGTATCCTGGGCGGCCACTGGGCCGGCAAGCGCGATCAGAACCACCGCGAGAGGCCCCAAGAGTCGTGTCATAGGATTAATCCTTCCATGAAGTTTTTAGCGACTTTGCCCCACATCTTGGGGATAGTCATCTTTTCAGACGCAGGAAGCTGCGTTAGTCTTGGCCAGCACCTTCAAGAAATGGGGGGAGGTGCGGCAACCACAAGCTATAGGTTTCAATGGCCGCTTTCGCGCTGGATCTGGCCCCAGATGGCATCCGCTTCCTGTCACGGGAGGGTGACGCGTGGACAACGCTGGAGGCCGCGCGGCTGGAAGATGCTGACCTGCCGGACCGCATGGCGGCTATGCGGACCAAGGCGGTTGCCCTGGCGGGCGAGCAGTTTCAGACCGCCCTGATCATTCCTGCCTCGGTGATCCTTTACACGACCGTTGATGCGCCCAAGGGCACAGCGACTCAGGCGGATGTGGCCGCGGCGCTCGAAGGGCTAACGCCCTGCCCGGTGGATGAGATGGTGTTTGACTGGCGCCAAACGGGCAGCCGGATCCAAGTTGCCGCGCTCGACATCAATACGCTGGACGAGGCGGAGGAGTTTGCCGTCGCGCACGGGCTGAACCCCTGCGGCTTCACCGCCCGCCCGACGGCGGAGCAATTCCCGGCAGCCCCCGATTTCGGACCGACACAATTCGCGCGGTCGCAGATTGAGGTTGCGGCAGAGCCGGAGCCTGCTCCGTTGGTGGCGCCTGAACCTGCGCCGGTTGCTGTGGAGGCTACTGCTCCTGTAGATTTATCTGCCCAACCGCAGGCAATCGCGCGCGATCCAGCCCCAGCTTCCACAGTCGTGCTTGCGGCATTGTCGACACATCGCGGGCCACTGCTTGCCGGTGCGGGGGTGCTGGGCTCTGCCGCGATCCTGCTCTGGTCGGCCTTCGCCCTGATGTCGCCGGACCAAACCGATCCCGTCAGCCCCGTGGTCACACTGGGCACACCGGATCTGCCCACCACTCCCGCGCTCGGCCCCCTTGCCACACGCATACCTGACGCCGCCCAGACGACACGTCTGAGCCTGCCTTCGCCCGAACCCGCAGCCGCCCGCCGATCCACCATCGCAATCGCGGTTCCCGACCCTGGCGCGACACCAGCGCCAAACCCCGATGCGCAAGACTTGGCCGAGGGTTTGTCTGCGCCCAATGCGCTCCGGGATGCCCCGCCACCCCTCGCCGCCGTACCTACATTGCCACCGCTTGATGCCACGCCCCGCCGCGAGGCACGGCTGTTTGCGCCCGACGCCGCTAGTTTTTCCAGCAAAGCAGAGCTGCCGCCGCCCATCGAGTTCGTGGCCGTCGATGCCACAAGTATCTGGCAAACCCCGCCGCCTGCCGCCCCGGCGCCGCCGGATGCGACGACCGATGATCTGTACCTGGCCTCCATCGATCCCAACGTCGAGATCGGGGATGCCTTCGCGCTGACGCCCATCGACCGGGATCTTGCGGTGTCGGGCCGTCCGGGCCTGTTGCCGGGTCCCGGGCAGATCTTTGACATCGATGATCGTGGGCTGGTGCGCGCAACGCCCGGTGGTGCGGTATCGCCCCAGGGCGTGGTGGTCACAGATGGCCAGCCCGAGATCGTACCGCCCCAGCGCCCCGCTAGCGCGGTGCCCGATACGACGGACGCAATCGCCCTCGCTTTGGCGGGCCCCCGCCCGCGCGGCCGGCCTGAAACGCTGATCGAGAACTCGGAACGCGCACGCCTGGGGGGACGCACCTCGGAAGAACTGGCCGGTCTGCGCCCCAATGATCGGCCGCAATCGGCCCAGGATGCAGCACTCGCCGCGGCCCCGCTATCGGCCCCGAGCGCGCAGGCCATCGCCGCATCGCCGGTGCCCAGCAGCCGCCCTACCGATTTCGACAGCCGCGTGGCCAGCATCCGCAACCGCGCGGTCGAACAGCAAGCGGCCCAGGTCGCTGCAGCCGCCGCCACTGCAGCCGCCAACCAGGTCGCGACAGCCGCCGCCGTGGCGCCCGCGCAACCATCGATCCCGACCACCGCATCGGTGGCCCGGCAGGCGACGATTGAAAACGCGCTGAATCTGCGACGGGTCAACCTGATCGGGGTCTATGGCTCGGACAGCGACCGCCGCGCGCTGATCCGACTGTCGTCGGGTCGCTATGTAAAGGTGCGGGTGGGCGATCGCGTGGATGGCGGCCAGGTTGCCGCCATCGGCGATCAGGAGTTGCGGTTGATCAAGGGCGGGCGCGATGTGACGCTGACGGTCCCGCAGGGGTAGATCGGCGTCGTGACCTCACTACCAAGGGGAGAATGATTAGCGTCGGAACTCTTGAGAAAGCTCGGCACCCGCTCACCCTCTCTTGGAGGTGAAACGGCATCCCGTTGGGATTAGCGAGGTAGACGGACCTTCCAACGTAGCGCGTCCCCTTTCCCCTTGGGGGGAGAGGGTTAGGGTGAGGGGTGCCTCGACCCCCGTGTTTCTTCGTTTAAATGGCGGCGCCGCCTGTGCCGAGGTCTGGCGTCGTATCGGGGGCACATCGTCTCATCCCCCTACCTGTCCGGTATCGACTGGCCCCTTTCAGGGCGTAGCGACCGTATGCGTTGGATCCGGGGACGGGGTGTATCCCGCGCCCATGAACACGCCGTGACCTCAACGCGCGGTCCCTACTCCGCCGGCGTGGTATCCAAAACACCCCGCGCGATCTGATCGGCCTCGATCGATTCAAACAGCGCTTTGAAGTTCCCTTCACCGAACCCGTCATCCCCCTTGCGCTGGATGAACTCAAAAAAGATCGGCCCGATCACGGTTTTTGAGAAAATCTGCAGCAAAATACGCGTCTCGCCCCCATCGACCACACCTTCGCCGTCGATCAGGATGCCATGCTTGGCCATCAGGTCAATCGGCTCTTCATGGTCGACCACGCGGGTTTTCGACAGCTCGTAATAGCTCATCGGTGGCTTTGGCATGAATCGCACACCATTGTCGTGGATCGCATCGGTGGCGGCATAGATATCGCGCGCGCCCACGGCGATATGCTGGATTCCCTCGCCGTTGTAGCGCTTGAGGTATTCCACGATCTGCCCCGTCTCGCCCCGATCCTCGTTGATCGGGATGCGGATGCGACCGCAGGGGGATGTCAACGCGCGGCTGTAGAGCCCGGTGAACTTGCCTTCGATATCGAAAAACCGGATCTCACGAAAGTTGAACAGATCGCCGTAGAAATTGAACCAGACATCCATGTTGCCCTTGTGGACATTGTGGGTCAGGTGATCGACGTAATGGAACCCGACGCCTTCGGGATGCGCGTTGGAAATCCAGTTGAACGCTTCGTTATACGGGTTCGTCTCGTAATACTGATCAATGAAGTAGATCAGGCTGCCGCCGATCCCGACAATCGCAGGCACGTCCATCGTCTTGCCGTCGCCGGTATGCGGCGTGGCGCCTTTGGCGACAGCATGGTCGAAGGCGTGCTGCGCATCCACGACCCGCCAGGCCATCGACGGGGCGCAGGGGCCGTGCTCTTCCACAAAGGCGCGGGCATGACTGCCCGGCTCATCGTTCAGCACATAGGTGATATCACCCTGCTGCCACAGCTCAATCGCGCGGCTCTTATGCGTTGCAGTGTGCACATAGCCCATCTGCCCGAACAACGTGCGCAGCTTTTCCGGCTCTGGGTGGGCGAACTCAACAAATTCGAACCCATCGGTTCCGGCGGGGTTTTCATCGGAAATGGTGGCTTTCGGGGCATCGTGGGGGAACGGACCCATGGGGAAATCTCCTGTTTGCGCTAATCCAAGACAGGTTAGCGCCGGCAAGGCGCAGAATTTGCGCAAAGTGGAGAATGATTTTCACTATCTACGCGCAGTTTTTACGTTAAAGTAGGCAAGTACGCAGAAACCCCGCATGATGCTGGACCCAATTGACCTTCAGATGCTTACGGCGCTGCAGCGCAATGCTCAACTGACCGCGCATCAGCTGGGCGAAGTACTGAATCTATCGCCCAGCCAGGCTGGGAGACGTCGACAGCGGTTAGAGGCGACCGGGATCATCGAAGGCTACCGAGCGCGCCTTTCGGCCACGAAGCTGGGCCTTGCGGTGCAGGCCTTCGTGCAGGTCCAGATGGCGACCCATGCGCCCGCCCAGGTCCGCACCTTCACGCGCATCCTGTCCACCCGACCCGAGATCACAAGCGCGTGGACGCTGACCGGGGAAGCGGACTATCTGTTACGGGTCTATTGTGAAGACCTCGCCGCCCTAAACACATTGATTCACGAAACGCTATTGCCCCACCCCGCCGTTGCCCGCGTCCAAAGCCAGATTGTTATGGACCAGCTTAAGGCCGACGCGCCGCTGCCCACCTGAAGGACGCATATGGAAGGTTTCCTCTACCAAGCCTCGATCTACCTTGCCGCCGCCGTGATCGCGGTGCCGATTGCCGCGCGGCTGGGGCTGGGCTCGGTCCTTGGCTATCTGCTGGCCGGGATCGCCATTGGGCCGATCCTGGGCCTTGTGGGCAGCGAAACGGTGGATCTGCAGCACTTTGCCGAATTTGGCGTGGTGATGATGCTGTTCCTTATCGGGCTGGAGCTCGAGCCGAGGGCCTTATGGGACATGCGCCACCGCCTGTTGGGACTGGGCGGTTTGCAGATTACGCTGACGATGGGATTCGTGGTGGCAGGCGCAATGGCGCTGGGCCTTCCATGGCAAACCGCGGTGGCGCTGGGCATGATCTTTTCGCTGTCGTCCACGGCGATCGTTCTGCAAACCCTAAGCGAAAAGGGGCTGATGCAGACGCCCGGCGGGCGGTCCACATTCTCGGTCCTGCTGACGCAGGATATCGCGGTGATCCCGATGCTGGCGCTTTTGCCCCTGCTCGCCATCGCCGCACCCGCCTCATTCAACCCTGACGGATCTATTGCGCGCGGCCATGAAGCGGATGATCACGGCCATGCGTCTTTGTCGCTGGTCGAAGGCCTGCCCGCTTGGGGCGTTACCGGCGTGACCATCCTGGCTGTGGGGCTTGTCATTTTGTTCGGCGTCTTCGGAACACGGCCGCTTTTCCGCTATATCCACGCCGCCCGGCTCAGCGAAATGTACACCGCCTTTGCCCTTCTTATCGTCGTGGGCATCGCGTTTTTGATGATCCTCGTTGGCCTATCGCCCGCGCTGGGCACGTTTCTGGCCGGCGTTGTGCTGGCCAACTCGGAATTTCGGCATCAGATGGAAAGCGATCTGCAGCCGTTCAAAGGCCTTCTGTTGGGTCTGTTTTTCATCACCGTGGGCGCGGGCATCAATTTTGGCATCCTATTCAACGATCCCCTCGCCATTTTGGGCCTGACCCTGGCGGTGATGTTCGCCAAAGGCCTGGTGCTTTATATCCTATCGCTGATCTTTCGCCTGAAGGGCCGCGATCAGTGGCTGTTTACCCTGGGCCTCGCGCAGGCGGGAGAGTTTGGGTTTGTCCTCGTCTCCTTCTCATTGCAGCAAAACGTTCTGTCGACGGGGCTGGGCCAAACCACGCTTTTGGTGATCAGTCTTTCAATGCTGCTGACGCCCTTGTTCTTCATCGCGTATGAGCGTTTGTCGCTGCGCATGGCCGAGGCGCAGGAAGAGTTGGAACCTGATGAGATCGACGAACAGCAACCGGTAATCATTGCGGGCATCGGACGGTTTGGACAGGTTGTGAACCGGCTGGTGCAGATGGCCGGGTTCAAGACCACGGTGTTGGACAATGATATGTCCACCGTCCAGTTGATGCGCCGATTCGGTTTCAAGGGGTTTTTTGGCGATCCCACTAGGCCAGAGCTGTTGCATGCGGCGGGGCTGAAAACCGCGAAGGTGTTGGTGGTTGCGCTGGATGACAAGAAGGCGGCGGTCAAACTGGTGCACTACGCCCGGCGCGAACGGCCCGATCTGCACATCGTCGCCCGCGCCCATGACCGCATCCACACCTATGAACTGTTTCGCGCCGGCGCCAACGACATCGTGCGTGAGATGTTTGATTCAAGTCTGCGCGCTGGACGTTACGTTCTGGAAAACATGGGGCTTAGTGATTTTGAGGCCTCGGGCATGGAACAGTTCTTTTACCAAAAAGACCGCGAGGCGCTGTTGTCGCTGGCTGAGCTGTGGGATCCCAACGTCCCCGTGGCCGAGAACCCGGCCTATGTGGAACGCGCGCGCGAGTTGAACAAAGAGCTGGAGACAGAATTGGTGTCTAAGGTTGAGCATGAGGAACCCAAACAGACCGCAGGGCGCCCGAACTGACCAAAAAAGAAACGCCGCCCCAATCGGAGCGGCGCCCAAATTCCTTTCTGGGGCTGCCCCTTAGGCTGCGGCAGCCCGGCTCATCAATACATCATCGATCTGGCGCTGCGCGTCATGCTCATCAGCGCCGTTCACGGCCGCAATCTCACGCGTCAAACGCTCCAACGCCGCCTCGTAGAGCTGCCGCTCGGAATAACTTTGCTCGCGCTGGTCATCGGTGCGATGCAAGTCGCGCACCACCTCTGCAATGGCGATCAGGTCGCCAGAATTGATCTTTTGCTCATACTCCTGAGCCCGGCGCGACCACATCGCCCGCTTCACGCGCGCCTTGCCCTTCAGCGTCGTCATCGCCTTCGTCACGACATCGGGCGACGAAAGCGAGCGCATGCCCACGTCGGTCGCCTTGTGCGTTGGCACACGAAGCGTCATCTTGTCCTTTTCAAACGAGATCACGAAGAGCTCAAGCGCGATGCCGGCCACTTCCTGAGTCTCGATCGATACGATCTGGCCCACACCATGGGCGGGGTACACAACAAAATCATTGGGACGGAAGTCAGAGTTTTTTGTCTTGCTCATATGGAATTATCTTCCTCGATGTTTCCTGCCATTCGGCGACAAAAACACGCCAGGAAGATATCGAAACCTCCCCGTCGTGGTGTGAATTGTGCCGTTTGCCGATGAACCACTGCGTAGGGTCATGCCCTGCAGAAACCCCCGAACACTGGCCGCTGTCATATAAATATAACAAAAAAACCGCCCAGTTCCTAGGGCGGGCACTCTAACATACCGATTTTTCTTGAGAAACAGGGCTTTCCGCGGTTCAGCAAGACTGGTTTCGCCCCGATTTCCGGGCCAACCATCGAATCAGGCTCAGCCGCCCTCGCCCGCCGCTTCGGAGAAGTATTTCTCCAGCTTGCCGGTTTCGCCGTCGCGATCATCGGCTTCGGGCAGCGGGTCCTTTTTGGTGATGATCACCGGCCAGGCCTCGGAATACTTGCGGTTGAATTCGACCCATTTTTCCATGTCCGGCTCGGTATCAGGGCGGATTGCGTCGGCGGGGCATTCGGGTTCGCACACCCCGCAATCAATGCATTCGTCGGGGTGGATCACTAGCATATTCTCACCCTCGTAAAAGCAATCCACCGGACACACCTCGACGCAGTCGGTGTATTTGCAGGCGATGCAGTTGTCGGTGACGATATACGTCATGCGCGATTCCCCGAGGGATAAACAGGTCTGGATTTTGCTAGTGCAGCGACCAGGCAGTCACAAGCAATTGGCTGCGGAATTCTACCGTGCCGTGACGAAATGTGTCAATCTGAGTTGACATCCTCAAAGCAAATTGCCACCTCGCTGGCGGGACCGCGCCGCTCGGGGATGGCGATGATCCGGACCACCCGCACGGCGCGCCCCTGCACCAGCGTCAGAATATCGCCAGGGCCCACGGCGCTAGCGGGCTTCTTGGTCAACTTGGAATTCACCCGCACCTTGCCCCGGCTCACCATCTCAGCCGCCAGCGTGCGTGTTTTGTAGAACCGCGTCTGCCACAGCCATTTGTCGAGGCGGAGTGTGGGGCGCGGGTCCAGCGATCAATCCTTTTTCGTCAGCCCCATCAGCGCGGCGGCAAAGGGGTTGTCGGGGTCGATCTTGTCCTTTTTTGGCGGGCGGGCCGAGAAGGATTTGGCACCCTTGTCCTGCGGCGCGCGCTTGCCTTTGGGCTTGCCGCGCGGCTTGCCTTTCGGCTTGCCCTGGCCACCCGGGCGCTGTTCCCGGCGGGGGCGGTTGCCGCCCCAGGTGAAGGTGTAGAAGACCTCTGTTTCGGGTTCGGCCGGGGCCTCGACCGCCGTTGTTTCGACCGGCTCCTCCTCAGTGGGGGTCTCTTCGGTCCGTTCCACTTCTGTACCTTCGGTCGGTGCGCCAGCCAAAGCGGCGTCTTCGGCAACCTCGACCAGTGGCTCCTCAGCAGGCGCCGCTTCAGGCGCCTCCACCACCGGTTTCACCTTCGCGCGCTCGCCCTTCTCGGACTTGTATCCAAGGCCTTCCATCAACACCGCGAACTGCTCTAGCGTCATGCCGGTGATCGACAGCATGTCGGCCTTGGCTTCAAACCCGCCCCGGCTGTCCTCTGACCGCAACATATCCGCCAACCGTTCGAGCATATCGATCCGGATCGCCCGCTCACCCGCTGCGCGATAACCCGCCATCTCATGATAGCCCTCGGGCGCATCCGCCGCCGTTGGCACCGTCACAAGGCCCGGCGGCGGGCTTTCGGGGAACTCGGCCAACCCCTTGGTCAGCGACCATAACACCAGCCGCAGCCGCGTGGGCGCAGGCTTCAAAAGCGCGGGCATAAAAATCGTGAACTGTCCAAACCTTACGCCATGTTTGCGGAGAAGCGCCCGACCGTCTT
>JBCBPV010000031.1:0-38974 GCA_039820585.1 Pseudomonadota bacterium | reverse complement strand
GGGCGCCACAAGGCCCGCCATCTCGCCCTTGCCAAAGTTCGCGGAGTTCTTGGAGACAGAGCGCTCGGTCGAATAGGCCATCAGTGAGGCAATGGTCGCGCCTGCGCCTGGGATCACGCCGACGACAACGCCCAGTATTGAGCCCCGGACCATGGTCATTCGGGTGGACACCCAGTCTTGCGCCGTGGGCCAGAACCGTTCTTCCTTGTTGTATTGAACAATACCACCGGTGCCGGTTTTGTGCAGGCCATTGTAGAAGGCATAGAATAGCTCACCTAGCCCAAAAAGGCCTATGGTGATGGGGATGAAGTAGATGCCGCCGATCAATTCGGCGGACCCGAACGTGTAGCGGCCCTGGCCGGTTTCAAGATCAACGCCGACGGTGCCAAGCGCAAATCCCGCAAGTGCCGAGATCACGCCGAGTTTCCAGTTGGTTCCGATCATGACCAGCAAGGTCAGCATACCCATCATGGCGAGAAGGAAATATTCGGGCGGCCCGAAACTGCGCGAAACCTGGCTGAAGAGGGGGGCCAGAATGGTGATGAGGATCACGCCCACGGCGCCGCCCACGAACGAGGCGGCGGCCTGCATGACGAGGGCTGGGCCCGCGCGGCCTTTCTTCGCCAGTGGGAAGCCATCGAAGGTTGAGGCGACAGTCGCGCTTTCCCCGGGCGTGTTCAGAAATATCGATGTGATCGTTCCGCCATACATCGCGCCGTAGTAGATCGCGGCCAGCATCATTATCGCGCCGATCGGGTCCATGCCGAATGTGACGGGAATCAGGATGGCAAGCCCGGCTGACGGGCCGAATCCCGGGATCACCCCAACGATCATTCCGACGAAGGCGCCGACCACAAGGTAACAGATGTTTATCGGACTGACGCCGAGGAAGATCACCGTCGCGACAAAGCCACCGAACATGCGCAACAGCACCGCATAGCTGACCGCGAGGGCCATCAGCACGACAACGTCTTTCCACCTCTTGGGTTCGGTGTGCTCACGTTCGACCTTGCGCAGCTCTTCTATCAGCGTCCAGAACGTTACGGCGATGGCCGCGAGGCCGATGATGCGCGGGAAGAAGCCCCGGGCCGGGGCGTCCAGTCCGGGTCAGAAATCCCAGATCGGTGAAGGTGACATAGGTGTAGAAGACTGACCCTGCGGGAGCACGATCAGGACTACGATCCGCATGATCTTGATGTCCTGTTGTCGATAAATTCGGTCGCGGGAGCCCCGCGACCGAACACAGTCTTCATGCGACGAAGGCTATTCGATCGCGGCATTTTCGCGCAGAACCGTCTCAAAGCCGTTCTTGGTGCTGACCAGGAAATCCCGGAATTCATCACCATAAAGCACCGTGGGGGTCAGCGTGTTGCCAGCGATGTACTCGCCCCGCTCAGGCGTTTCCACGACCTGCTGCATGGTGCCGATCCACCACTCCTGCACTTCTGCAGGGGCGTTGGGCGGCAGGATCAAGCCGCGCGGAATCGAAACGCCGATGTCATACCCGATCTCGCCCATGGTGGGTGTGCCTTCCAACGCCGCTGGCGTCGACTGGCCCGAGAAGACGAGCGGTTTCAGATCGTCGGATTCGATTAGGCCGAGGATTTCACCAGGATTGCCGACCATCGCATCAAGCGCGTTCGACAGAAGGGCGGTCGTTTGCTCGGACATCGAGTTGAAGGACACGTAATCGAACTCAAACCCTGCCTTTTCAGCGAAGAGCCTCGGCACGATGAAGTCGACATTGACGGATCCGGTGCCACCGATAGTGATCGGGTTTTCTTTTGCGTTGGCAATGAACTCATCGATGGAGTTGATCTGGGAATCGCCGTTTACGACCGGCACCAGGTCACCGGTTGCCAGCAGTGCGACCGGTGTAAAATCTTCGGGCTGCCACGGCGTATCGGCCTGAAGGGGCGGGATTTCGGATCGGCGGTAACTACTTCGTCTACTGGTATTGCCAACAATGGGCGCAGTCGAACCACTTCACGGTTATGTTCTGGGGACTTTTCGTTCTGCTTATCCTGCTGAACTAGGGCGCGTACGGCTGAAAGCGCTCAATCCGGTATCTGGCGGCGATTGCGGCATCGTCGCCCAGCACAGCCTGCGCTAGCATATCAGCGACCACTGGGGCCAGCGTCATGCCGCTGTGGGTGCAGGCGACAAACAGACCCGGGCACCCCGCAGACCCCAGCACAGGCAAACCGTCCGCAGGCAGCGGGCGCGCGCGGGCAAAAACCTGATCGACCCTAGTGCCCTCCAGCGCGGGATAAAGCGTGGTCAGCGCCCCCATCATGTCTTCGGCCCCCATCCCATCGGCGCGTTCCGGCGTTTTGGCCGCCGGGCTGGTAAACAGTACGCGGCCCGTATCATCTTGCCAAAAATCCACCTCGGCGCTTGACACCGCATGGGCGACCACGCGCTTTGTCGGTTCAGCCCAGCCCACCAGCCCCGCGCCCGGCTTTTGCGGCAAAGCGATACCCAGCTTTGCCAACAGTTCTGGCGTGTTGCGCCCTGCCGTCAGCACCACTGCATCGCCCGTGTGGCAGGTGCCGTCGCGCAGGGTCACGCCGGTGACGCGGCCCCCGGTCTGGTCCAGCGCAATGACGTTCCCGCGAAAGATTCGTGCGCCCTTGGCGAGCGCATCGGCACGGACCCAGGCGACGATATGGGCGGGATGGGCGGTGCCTTCCTGGGGGGCAAAGATCGCGGTCTCGGGCAGGTTGCACGCGTCGGGGAAGATCTCGCGCAGGGCGGCGCGATCCAGCGCTTCCGCCGGCCAACCCAACTGCTCCATCAGGGCGATCTGTGGGCCGGTGGCCTCGGGCTTGGTGGTCCAGATAATGCTGCCCTGGAACCGGACAGGGCAGGTGGGGTCATGGCCCGCCATGCTGCGCCACATCTCCAGCGACCTGATCCGCAGGCGGGCATAGTCGGGATCGCGGCACGATGCCACGTTCAGCCAACATAGTGAGCCTTCAGAGGCTTGCGGATGCGCGGGGCCTGCATCGATCAGTGTGACCTGGACGCCGTGACTGGCAAGTTGACCAGCGATGGCGCAGCCGAGGATCCCCGCGCCGACGACGAGAACACGGCCAGCCATCAATGCGCGTCCTCAAAGGTGGTCACGCGCACAAGGCAGGATTGCGCCGCCGTCGCCTGCGACAAGGTTGAGGTCGGGATGTCCGGTGTCAGCGTATTGGGATTGCCGCCCGGATCGAACCCGTCCTGCCCGCGAAACCATGGACCCGTCTCCATCGCTGCGACGCCACGGCGACAGGCCTTTGTAGAGCGCAGGCGCGCTAGGCAAGCCCCATGATCAGAGGCCACGCGCACTTGCGCGCCATCGGTCAGGCCAAGGGCGGCGGCGTCGTCTTCGTGCAGCATGATCTCAGGCTCGCGCGCGAGGCTGGTCTGGGCCAGTTGACTGTGCAGGAAGTGTCTGGGCTGGCGGCTCAAAAGCGCGAATGTGCCAGGGGCGGCATCGCCGATCCACAGATCCGGGTGCTGCCAAGCCGGATGCGCGGGCATATCGGGCAGGGCGTAGCCCTTGATGCGTGACGATGTCAGCTCGATCCGGCCCGACGGGGTGGGCAGGGGCGCGGCGCCGGGATCGCGCCGGTAGGCATCGAGCAGGATCTCAGACGTCGGGGGAGCGGGAACGGTCCAGACATTCATCTCGCGCAACGCCTCAAAATCTGGCGCGTCCATGGCCCGGTTGCGGGCAGTGGCCATTGAGCCTGCCCAGAGCCGTTGCAGCCAGCCGATTTCGTCCAGGCCTTCCGTGAACGTCGCGCCCAGGCCAAGCCGCTGGGCGAGGGCGCAAAAGATGTCAAAATCGTTCCGCGCCTCCCCCACCGGCGCGACGAGGCGGGGCATGTAGAACACATGCCGGTCCCGCGACGATCCGCCGATATCGCAGCGCTCAAGCGATGTGGTCGCGGGCAGCACGATGTCCGCGCGCTGGGCGGTGGCGGTCCAGAACTGCTCATGAATTATAATCGTCTCGGGGCGTTGCCACAGCCGATCGAGCCTGAAGAGGTCTTGGGCGTGGTGGAACGGGTTGCCGCCTGCCCAATGGATCAGTCGCACATGCGGCAGCGCTACAGTTCCGCCGCGGAACGGGATCTCCTTGCCCGGCGTCTCAAGCATATCGGCAAGCCGCGCCACCGGTATACGAATGCCCATTTCATTGCCAAGGCCGGGCAAGGACGGCACCAGCCCTTTGGTCGCACCGTGTCCCACCGCGTTGAGCGAACCGTAGCCAAAGCCAACGCCCCCGCCTGGCAGGCCGATCTGCCCCAGCACCGCGGCCAGGCCGATCAGCGCCCAATAGGTCATCTCGCCATATTGGGCCCGTTGCAGCGACCAGGCGGCGGTCAGCATAACACGGCCTGTGGCGATCCGGTCGGCGAGGGTTTCCAGTGCACCCAGTGGCACATCTGCGATCTCTGCGGCCCATGGCAATGTCTTCTCAACGCCGTCCGCCGTCCCATCCAGATAGGCGAGGTATGTCTCGGCGCCCGAGGTATAGCGCTCCAGAAATGCCCGGTCCGCCCGGCCCCTTCGCACCATTTCTTGTGCCAGCGCCAGCATGATCGCGGTGTCGCTGCCGGGACGCGGGGCGATCCAGTCAGCCTCCAACCCTGCGGGAATGTCGTCGGCGAACGGGCTGAGGATGGTGAACTGCGTGCCCGCCTTTGCCGCCGCGCGCACATGGTCGGGCATGTGGTGGTGCCCGGCCCCGCCCGATGTGACGTTCCAGTTCTTGGGGTTCAGCCCACCAAACGCCACGATCGTATCGGTCTCAGCAATGATCGTTTCCCAGGCCGTGGCGGCCCCTCGCACGGCATCGGACGAGCCCAGCACCTCTTCCAGGATCACCTCTGCCGCGCCCCATGAGTAGTTGCCGGTCTGGTCGGTAAATCCGCCCACCGCGCCATAGAACCGCCGGATCTGGCTGCGCGCGTGGTGGAACCGCCCCGCGCTCGACCAGCCGTAAGAGCCCGCGAAGAGCGACCGGTGCCCATACTCATCCCGCACCCGCGCGATTTCCCCCGCAACCAGACCCAGCGCTGTATCCCAATCCACCGGCACCATCTCTTCGTGCCCACGGCCCGCGCCTCCAGCACGATGGCCGTGGTCGAGCCAGCTTTTTCGGATATGCGGGCGCAGGATGCGGGTGTCTGAATACACCAGCTCGGGCAGGGCCCCGATCATCTCAGCCGACGCCTCGCTGCCCGGCCAGGGCGTGGCCGCTATCAGGCGACCATCGGCAACCTCTGCTTCAAACGCGCCCCAATGGCACAGGCTTACCGGTTTTCGCGTCAAACCTCAGCTCTCTCCGCGCGCGCGCTTCCGCTCGGTGATGGTGTCGCCGCCGACCAGCCATTCGTCGGGGGGGATGTCATCGAACAGGACATAGACATGCTCGGCCCCGATCTCACAATGGCGCACCACGCTGTCGGTCACTTCGCGGGCCAGCGCCTGCTTTTGGGCCTTGCTGCGCCCTTCGGCGAGGGTGATGCGGACGATGGGCATGGGCTTTTCCTTTCAGACCAGCGACAATCCGCCATCAACCCGCAGGCACTGGCCGGTGATGTGTTCGGCCTCATCGCTGAGGAAGAAGGCGACAGCGGCGGCGACATCTCGCGGTTTGGCAAGGCGGCCATCGGGGGTGAGGGCAGCGGCGGCGTCCCAGGCGGCCTGGGTCAGGGCGGAATGGCCGTGGGTTTCTTTTTCTGTAAATCCGGGGGCGACGGAGTTGACGGTAATCCCCTTGGGCGCAAACTCTACCGCTAGCGTGCGGGCCAGCGCGTCTGCCGCGCCTTTGGCAGCGGCGGTTGCCGGGAAGGCGCGACCGCCCGGGACCTGATCGACGACGAAAGAGCTGACATTAACGATGCGGCCCCGCGGCGCACTTGTGAGCGCGGGTTCTGCCCTGCGCACGAGGTCAAGGAAGCTGTGGTAGATTACTTGCAGCGACGTGCAATACATGTCCGCGGGTGTGTCGTTCAGCGTACCCGCATAGGCAAAACCCGCGTTGGAGACGAGGCGGTCAAGCCGCCCGAAGTGCTCCAAGGCCGTGTCCACCAAAGTACCCGCCGTCCCGGGGATCGCGAGGTCCGCGATATGTGTCGCCACCTCGGCACCTGCGCTGCGCGCCTCGTCGGCCACCGCCTCCAACGCTGCCACCTTGCCGCCATCCTCGCCGCCTCGCGCTGTAAGAAGCAGAGCCTCACCGGGGCCAGCAAGACGGCGCGCGGTAGCCGCGCCGATCCCGCTGGACGCGCCAGTGATCAGGGTGACGCGAGCGTCGGTCATGCGGCCAGGTCGGTCTTCAGTTTGTAGCCATAGATCCTGTCAAGGCCGAGCTTCGCCACGATATCAAGGCCGCGTTGCAAGCCAGCCTCATCCAGCGGTTTCAACGGTTTGCGCAATGGTCCTGACGGCAGGCCCACCGCGCGCATCAGCGTCTTGATCGCCACCGGGTTGATCGCGGAATAGGCGAAGTGCAGCATATCGAGATTGTGCAAATAGGCGTCCTTGAATTTTACCGCATCCTCCGCACTCTCCCAAGGCTTTGAGATCACCGCGAATTCTCGCGGGATGATGTTGCCGGTCATATTCGCCGTGCCATGCCCGCCGAGCGACATGGTCGGCACCACCAAGCCCAGGTTCGGCGAACAGCAGCACATGATCGACAGATCAGGCTGGGCTGCGCACATTTGCGCCACCTGACCGACGCGGGTCGTGCTTTCCTTCAAGACCACCATGTTGGGGTGCTTGGCCAGCCGCAGCATGTCGTTCCAATGCAGATCGGTCTTCACGCGGGGTGGATTGTTGTAGAACCCGATGGCCAGATCGCTGGCATCGCAGATCTCTTCCACGTAGTCGGCAATATCCGCGTTCGGCGCACAGATATAAGACGGCGCCGCCACGATCGCCCCATCGGCCCCTTCGCCCTGGGCATAGCGCACCATCTCAATCGCAGTGGCTGTGTTGTTGCCCGAGCAGCCGTAAAACATCTGCATGCCCTGGGGCCGCATCTTCACCGTCTCCGTGATGATCGCCTTTTTCTCGTCCGGGCTTAGCATCGACACTTCGCCGGTGGATCCCATGATCAGAACCGCTCTGGTCCCGTTCTCGGCATGAAAGCTGAGCAGATCGCGAAAACCAGCATAGTCGATACTGCCATCGTCATTCATCGGCGTGACAAGAGCGACAAAGCTTCCGGTTGGTTTGGTATGGGCCATGTGTGTGGTCCTCCGTTTGGGTCAGTTAAAGATGTTCGGGAATGCCAGGCGCGGCAGCCCTAGCACGAGATCGGGGAAAAATACCGACAGGATTGCGATGCTGATCGTCAGGCCGACGATGGGCAAAACGGCCAGCATGGCTTTGCCGAGCGATACTTCGGCAATTTGCGACGCGATCAAAAGGCAGATGCCGTAGGGCGGGGTGATCAGGCCCACCGACAGGGTGATGGTGGTCAGAACGCCCATGTGCACAGGGTTCATGCCCGCCAGATCGCCCAACGCCTGAATGATCGGCAGGAAGATCAGGACCGCCGAGATCGGGTTCAGCACGGTGCCCACGAGGATCAGAAACCCGATCAGCATCAGGATTATCACTGTGGGATCGCTGCTGACCCCAGTGATGAACGCCACCACGATTTTGGCTGCGCCCAGATAAGCGATCAGCCAGCCGAAGATGCCTGCCCCGGCTACAGTGAACAGCGGGACCGAGAAGTCGAGGACCGCGGCGATCAAGAGTTTCGGGATCTGACCGACAGGTACGTCGCGGAACAAGATGAACGTTAGGATCAGCGCCCAGAGCACCGCGCTGATCGCGGCCTCCGTCGGCGTAAAGACGCCCGCGATCACACCGCCCAGAACGAAGACCGGGATCAACATTGCTGCCGCCCCGCGCCAGAGGGCGGTGCGAAGGGCACCAAACCCTGGGAAGGGCAAGGCGGGGTAGCCTTCGCGCAGCGCGACCAGATAGGTGTAGGCCATCATCGCCAGGCCAATCGTTAGCCCGGGCACCACGCCGCCGAGAAACAGTGCGCCGATGGAGACGTTTCCGAACGCGCCATAGACGATCAGGATGATCGAGGGCGGGATAATTACGCCCAGCGTGGATGATGCTGCTGTCAGCGCTGCGGAAAATGCAGGCGAATAGCCTGCCCGCTTCATCGCCGGGATCAGGATCGACCCGATCGAGGCTGTGTCGGCGGCGGCTGAGCCCGACAGCGACGCAAACACCATCGACACGAACACATTCACATGGCCCAACCCGCCCCGAATATGTCCGACCGAGGCGTTCGACAGATCCAAAAGCCGCTGGGTGATCGACCCGCTGTTCAGCACGCGGCCCAGAAACATGAAGAACGGCACCGCCAGTAGCGTGAAGCTGTCGATGTTGGAATACATCTGGTTGATGATCGAGGTCAGCGGCAGATCCTCGATCAGCATCACGATGACCGACGCCAGGATCAGCGCGAAACCGATATTCACTCGCAACGCGACAAGCACGAAGAACCCGCCGATCAGGATGACAAGGGGGTTCAAGTCTCACGGCCCTGAGCCAGCAGGGTTTGGACCTGCTCCAACAGGGCCATCCCGATCAAAACACCGCAGATCGGAATTGGCGTGAAATACCAGACCAGAGAGATATCCAGCGTCTGGCTGGTGCGGCGCGACATAATCTCGGCCATGTCGATGCCGTTCCAGATCAAAACCCAGACGACAGTGACGCTGGCCACGAAAGACACCACCACCGGGATATAGGACAGCGGGCCGTGCGCGGGCCACAGATCCACGATGTAGTGCGCCCCGCGCCGAAACGCGACCCCCGCGCCGAGGAAGATGCACCAAGCAAAAAGCAATTGCGCCACATCCAATGTCCAGATCACGGGCATTGAGAATACGTTGCGCGCCAGCACTTGCAGCGCCACCACCGCAATCAGGGCGGCAAAGGCCGTTGCCATAAGCCAGCTCACGGCCGTGTCGGCGATGTCATTGATCCGGGCCATCAGCGCCGTCTCCTTTTCAGGCGGCAGCGGGCCGGTTTAGGACCTGCCACCGCCTGAACGTGCCGCAGCGGTGCTCAGGGAAACAGGGCGTCCATGGCCGCTGTCAAATCCAGTTCTGTCGCCAGTTCACCGCGCAACTCAACGAGTGCCCCCTGAAACTCGGACACGTCTGGCGTTGTGACGGTGACGCCGTTTTCGGCCTGCAGCTGTTCGACCAGTTCGGTCTCATAGAAGCGCGCGCGTTCAATCCCGAAGGTCGAGGCTTCTGCCGCCACGTCGAGGAAGATCTGCTGCTGTTCTTCGCTCAGTCCGCCCCAGGCGCGGTCGCTCATCGAGATGTGGTTGACTTGGATCGTGTGACCCGTCAGCGCGAGGTAGGGTGCCACTTCAAACAACTTCGACCCCGCATAGCCGGGAATCGAGCTTTCCAGCCCCTCGGCCACGCCAGTCTGGACTGCCGCATAAAGTTCGGCCCAGGCCACACTGACCGGCAGCGTCCCAAGTGTTTCCCATGTGCGCGAGATCATCGGCGAGGGCGGCGTGCGCATTTTCATGCCCTGAATGTCAGCCAGGCTTTCCACCGGGCGCAGGGCATTCGACATGTTCCGGCTGCCCGATCCGCCAAGGGCCAGAAGCTGCATGTTCAACCCATTGGAGGCATAGGCCTCTTGGAAAAAGCTCTCAGCGGCAGTGCCTGGGCCCACTCGGGCCATCAGGTCGTCATAGCCTGCAAACAGGTAGGGAATTGAGAAGATCTGGTATTCCGGGACAGCCTCGGAGGCATTGTTCGTTGTGCTGATCATCAGATCAATGGTGCCCAGCCCCATTTCGCCGATCACGGCGGGGTCGGTGCCAAGCTGGCCCGCATTAAAAAGCTCGATCGCAATCGCGCCGTCGGTGCGGCTGCTGATCTCATCGGCCATGAACGCGGCCATGTCGTTATAGGGGTGCGGATCCTGGACCAGCGTGTGCAGGCGCAGGGTCATGTCCTGGGCAAATGCCGCGCTAGCCAAGGCTGACACGGCCACGGCGGTTGCAAAGGTTCTTAATACGCTCAAGGCGAATACTCCATAGTTGATGAGTTGTTGGACTGGGTCCAGTGTCGGCGGCACAACATATGATGTCAAATGCGAAAAAGCGCTTTTACCATGTGCAAAAATTATGAATTGCCACCGAGGAAGTCGCCAATGGCGCCCATTGCGATATCGGCGGATTCTGATGCCAAGAGCGAAGGGCGCACGCCCGTGGGACGGATCAGCTTGAACTGATAGGTGAGGCGCGGCTTTAGCGGGCGCACCACCACATCGTCGCGCGCCAGCGCATCGGCCGTCAGGCCATCCACGATGGTCACGCCCAACCCATGAGACGCCAGAAAGTATGCCGCATAAGAGGGTTGCGCCTGGATTTTCACCTTCGGATGGATGCCCGCGCTAGCAAAGTTACGCTCCAGTTTCTGGGCTGTGCTGGTCCCGAAGGACAATAGGACCAGCGGTGTGGCGGCCAGATCCCGGACTGTGATTTCGGACTTCTGCGCCAGCGGATGGTCGGGCCGGGTGACGCAGACGCAATCAATGTCCCAGGTCGCCACCTCTTCCAGATCGGCGCGGGGTTGGTCGCAATGGGCAAAACCCAGGTCCAGTTGGCCCGAGCCCACCAGATCATTCAGTTGCGGCGCGCCGTGAACATCCAGCGTGATCTGCACATCGGGGAAGGTCTGCACGATGCGGTCAATCAGCTTGGGTGCGACCGACATCGCCAACGCGGGCATCACGCCAATGCGCAACTGCCCGCGGCGGGTTTCGCGGATCGCTTCCGCCGCGGCAGCGACCCGGTCGATCCCCATGAAGTAGATATCTACCTCGCGCATCAACAGATGTGCCTCGGGCGTGGGCACGACGCCCCGGCCTTCCCGCTCAAACAGTGTAAAGCCCACATCGCGCGCCAGGCTTTCGACCAGACGGCTGACGGCGGGCTGGGTGACGCTCAGAACCTCGGCCGCGCGCGAGATGCCGCCATGGACCATGACGGCCCGAAACGCTTCGATCTGTCGTCCGCGCAGCATGGGCGCTCTTCCTTCCGCCTATATCCAATCAAGTGCCACGCTCGCCCGCAGGATTAGTACCACGCTCGCCACAAGGCACAGTCCAAGCACTACCGGGCGCAGCCACTCTGCCGTGCCTTGCGCCCCGATGACAAAGCGCGCGGCGTAAAACCCCAGGAACACACCGGGGAGCAGCGCAAGGCCCCGAAGGATGTCGGCCCAGCCAAAACTGCCGAACGCGGCCAGCGCCGCGACTGACACGCAGGCGCCCAAGAGCAGCACGGCATTCAATGTCGCCCGCATTTGATGCGCCGGCGCGTTTTGCAGGGCAAGCGCAAAGGGCGGCGCGCCGACCGAGGTGAGTGTACCCATGAACCCCGACATGACGCCCGCCAACGCAACCCCCGGCAGGCTGGGCCGCAAGGTTGGGCCGAATAGCGACAGGGGCACAGCCAGCAATATGATCGTGGCAAACAGGATCTGGAACACGATTTCCGACATGCTGGCCAAAAGTGAGGCGGCAAGGATCGCGGCAGGCAGGCGGCCCGCGATGCCAGCGGCAACGTAGCCGGTATTGACGTCGCGGATATCGCGCAGGGTCGAGAGCAAGCTGACGGTGATGCCGAGGAAAATCACGGTGCCAGGGACGAACTTGGGGTCGATCAGCACAAGCAGCGGTGCAGCGATCAGCCCGAACCCGATGCCAGAGGTCGATTGCACGATGGCGGCGAACACCACCACCACAAACCCCGCGGCAAAGGCCCAGGACCAGACGCCGCCGTCGGCCAGGATATCCATCGGCCTAGCCGCTTGCCGCGCGGGCGGGCGCGTCGCCAATCTCGGGCACTGCATCCAGAAGGGCGCGGGTATAGTCCTCTACCGGGTTGGCATAAACCTCTTCCACCGGCCCGACCTCGATGATCTGCCCCGCCTTCATGATCGCCACCCGGTCGGCGATATGGCGCACAACAGCCAGATCATGGGCAATGAAAAGGTAGGTCAGCCCAAGCCGCGCCTGCAAATCCTGCATCAGATTCACCACCTGTGCGCGGATCGACACATCGAGCGCCGATACCGGCTCATCGGCAATGATGAACCGCGGCTCCAGCGTCAGGGCGCGCGCGATGCCGACGCGCTGGCGCTGACCGCCGGAGAACGCATGCGGGTGACGGTCAGCGGCATCGCCCGGCAGGCCGACCAGCTCCAGAAGACGGGCCACCCGGTCGCGCAGTTTGCGGGGGTCGCTCTCAATCCCGTGGACGATCAAGGGCTCTGACACGATGTCCTGCACGGTCATGCGGGGATTGAGGCTGGAATATGGGTCTTGGAAGATGATCTGCATGTCCCGGCGCAGGCGGCGCAATGGCTCGCGGCCCAGCGTCGTGATCTCCTGCCCATCGAACTTGATCGACCCCGCGGTGGGCACCACCGCGCGCAGGACCGCTCGGCCTGTCGTGGTCTTGCCCGACCCGCTTTCGCCCACCAGCCCCAGCGTTTCCCCCGGCCAGATATCGAAGCTGACGCCGTCGACCGCCTTCAGGATCTCACGTTTACCGAACAGACCCGTTCGCCCGATGGGATAGTGCACCGACAGGTTGCGCACTTCGACGAGCGGGGCTTGCTTCCTGTCCAACTGCGCTTCTTCGGCGAGGTCGGCCGTAGCAGAGGCCGTCGCCCCCCATATCGGATTGTGACAGGCGAGCCGCCCCTTGCCGGTGTCCAAAGCCACGAGATCGGGCGCCCGCGCGCAGGCCTCCACCGCATTGGCACAGCGCGCCCGAAAGCTGCAGGCCGTGCGCGGCAGGCGTAGATCGGGGGGCTGGCCGTCGATGGTGCGCAGCCGGTGATGGGTCCGCGCCAGCGTCGGTGTCGCCGAGACAAGCCCGGCGGTATAGGGGTGTGATGGGTGGTGCAGCATCCGCTCTGTCGGACCATCCTCTACAATCTCGCCCGCATACATCACCGCCACGTCCTGACAGAGCCGTGCAACGACGCCGAGGTCGTGCGTGATCATCAAAACCGCGAGCGACAGGTTTTTCTGCAACTCGGCCAAAAGGCTCAGGATGCCCGCCTGTACCGTGACATCGAGCGCAGTGGTCGGCTCATCGGCGATCAGCAGATCCGGCTCGCTGGCCAAAGCCATCGCGATCAGCACGCGCTGCCGCATCCCGCCCGAGAACTCATGTGGATACTGGTCCACCCGCTTCTCCGGCTCGCGGATATGCACAAGGTTCAAAAGCTCCACCGCCCGCTTGCGCGCCGCCACGGGCGACAGGCCGAGATGGCGCACCAAAACCTCGTCGATCTGCGCGCCCACGGTGAACAGCGGATCAAGGCTGGTCATCGGGTCCTGGAACACCATCGCGATGTCGCGCCCGCACACCTCGCGCCGGTAGGCCTCGGCCCCCGGTCCGATCAAGCTCTGACCCTTCCACAGGACATCACCGCCCACGATCCGCCCGGGCAATTGCACCAAACCCATGATCGCCTGTGACGTGACCGACTTCCCGCAGCCTGACTCGCCCACCAGACCCATCGCCTGACCCGCGCCCATATCGAACGAGATGCCGCGCACCGCGTGCACCCGCCCACTTCGGGTCAGAAACTCAACCTCCAGCCCTTCGACGCGCAGCAGCGGATCACTCATCGACCGGCCTCAACCCGGCGGGCATAGCGTTTTTCGCGTTCCACCGGATCGGTCGTCACCCGCAGCCACGAGGCGATAAGGTTGATGGCCAGCACGGTGGCGGCGATGGCCAGGCCGGGAAAGGTCACCAACCACCAGGCCCGAAACATGTAGTCCTTGCCCTGCGCCACATCGAGGCCCCAGGATGTGGCCGGGGGCTGCACGCCGAGGCCCAGGAAAGACAGCGCAGCTTCGGCCAGCACAATCCGGGCGAACTCCAGCGTGCCGATGGTCAAAAGGGGCGCTGCGAGGTTCGGTAAAAGGTGCCGGATCAAGATGCGGTGGGTGCGACAACCGAGAATCTCAGCCGCCTCTACGAACGCGGTTTGCCTCAGCCCCAGCACGACACTGCGCGTGATCCGTGCGTAGACCATCCAGCCGTTCAGCGCGAGCACGACGATCACGGTCATCGTCGAAGGCCCGATGACGGCAAGGATCAAAAGCGCCAGCAACAGGCCCGGAAAGGCCACCTGCGTGTCGGTAACAGCCGTAATGAACTGGTCCGTGCGTCCGCCTGCATAGCCCGAGATCAGGCCCATCATTACGCCGAATGATCCCGCCAGCAGGACCGTCGCAAACCCCACGAACAACGAGATCCGCGAGCCGTTCATAAGCCGCGACAAGACATCCCGGCCCAGGTGGTCGGTGCCGAGCAGATGATCCCAGCTTCCCCCCGCCAGCCAGACCGGTGGTTTCAGCCGCGCGATGATGTTCTGAGCGGCAGGGTCATAGGGCGCAATCAGCGGCGCAAAGATCGCGATCAGGAATAGCAGCGCTAGGCTCACCACCCCGATCATCCCCACCCGGTCGCCCTTCAGATCGGCCCAATAGCCGCCCGCAATCGCAGTGTCCGGCGCGGCGGTGGGCGCCTCGGTCATGGTTTGGGGATCTGGCTCTGCAAGGCTCATTGGCTGCCGATCTCGATGCGGGGGTCGATCACCTTGTAGATGATATCGAGCGCGATGTTGATCACGACGACGGCGATCGAGGTCACGAACACGATGGCCTGCAACAGGATCAAGTCCTGCCGCTCAATCGCTTGAATGGCGGTCAGTCCCAGCCCCGGCCAGGCGAACACCGTCTCCACCACCACAGTGTAGCCCGAGACGATCCGAATAAACTCCCACCCCGCAATCGTCAGGATCGGCACGGCAGAATTGCGCAACGCATGCACGCCGACCACCCGCCACGGCCGCATCCCTTTGGCGCGCAGCACCTTCACATATTGCGCGTTCAACTGGTCGATCATGGTCGAGCGCACGACCATCACCATCCGTGTCATCGCAGGCAGGGCGAGGGTAAGGGCGGGCAATATAAGGTGGTCGATCCCGCCTGCGCCCGACGTGGGCAACCAACCCAACATCAGCGAGAACAGAACGATAAACAGCAAGCCCAGCCAAAACTGCGGGATCGACAAGCCCAACAGGCTGACGAACACCACGATGCGGTCGATCCACCCCTCGGGTTTCAGCGCCGCAACCACTCCCAACGGCACCGCCATCACCACCGCAAACAGGATCGCCACAACCGACAACAGCACAGTCGCAGGCGCGCGTTCCAGAATGATTTCCATCACCGGCCGCCGCTGCCAAAGCGACTCGCCGAAATCGAGGACCGCAACATCCCGTAAATATGTAATAAACTGTTCCCAGATCGGGCGGTCGAGGCCCAATTGGGCCTCGAACAGGGCGCGCTGTTCGGGTGTTGCTTCCAGTGGCAACATCACCCGAACAGGATCGCCGATCAGCCGGGTCAGGATGAAGACGACCACCACAACTGACAGGACGACGATCACGCCCTGCCAGAGCCGGTTGAAGATGTACCAGCTCATCGCCGGTGAACCGCCCTTCCCGCGTTACTCAACGCTCATGGTGCTGACAAACATCTTGCCATCCACGCGCGGTGTCCAGCTCAGGCGCTCGCTCATGCCCCAGATATTGTTGATGTTGAGCAGGAAGGTCAGCAGCGCCTCTTCATGCGCATACTCGACGACCTGCTCGTACAGCGCCTGGCGGGCGTCGAGGTCGATCTCCGTCCGCGCGGCGGTGATCCACTCCTCCAGTTGCTCCACGCTGTTCGAGGCCCCAAAGCCCGACGGAGCCAGATAGGCCGAGAACGACCGATCCGCATCCAAAAGCTCGTTCCCCGAGACGACGAAGATTGCATCCGACCGCTGGCCGTCTTCCGACCGGAAAAGGCGCTGCAGATATTCGTCGAACTCATAGATCTGTACATCCACGTTCAGACCCACAGCCGACCAGAAGCCTGCGACCACTTCGGTCAATTCGCGATCCTTGAGCCAACGCCCTGCGGTGCTGACCAGCGTGATGTCACCCCCGGCGGCACCCGCTTCTTCCAGCAGCGCCATCGCTTGATCGGGATCGTAGGGGTAGGCCGTGATCGCGTCGTTAAAGCCAAAATACGTTGGCCCCAGCAGCTGCCCAGCTTCGACCTGCGCCTGTCCTTCAAACAGGGCCGAGGCAAGCGCCTCTTTGTCGATGGCATAGTTCAGCGCCTGACGTACCCGCGCATCCGCTGTAATCCCGCCGTCGGCGTTGAGCAGCACCATGGGATGCTCCAAGCCGCGCATCGAAGCGGCTTGCGGCACCTGGCCCATGAACTCAGGTAAGAGGTTCGTCACCAGATCCACTTCACCGGCCAAGAGCGTGGACAACCGGGTGCCCGGCTCTTCGATGAAGCGATAGGTGACCTGGCTGATCGCGGGCGCGCCATCGCGGTAGTCGGCGTTGGCTTCAAGAACGATCTGATTGCCCCGGTCCCAGCTGACGAACTTGTAGGGGCCGCTGCCGACGGGTGCTTCGGCAAAGTCATCGGCCTGGCTCGCTTCGGGCGGAACGATCATGAAGTAATACATCCGAGCCGGCAGGATCGGATCGGGGCCCGACGTCTTGATGTGCACGGTCACGTCGTCGATCACTTCAGCCCCGGACATGGTCGAGAAATAGGAGAGCTGCTCTGAGTTCAGATCCGGGTCAATCATCCGTTCGACCGAAAAGGCCACCGCTGCGGCATCCAGCGGTTCGCCGTTGTGGAAGGTCATGCCGGGCTTCAACGTGAACTCCCACGTGGTGGGATCGACCTGGGTGGGTTCTGCCGCCGCGAGGCCAAGTCCTAGATTTCCTTCGGTGTCGCGCACCATCAGGGTCTCGAACACGTTGTCGTTCACGGCCTTTTCGCCACCGTCATCGGCGGCGTGAGGATCAAGTGTCGTCGGCTCGCTGCCAATTACGATCACGATCTCCTCAGCAAAAGCGGCCATCGGAAGGATGGCCAGCGCCAAGGCAAGGCACCAGTTCAATATTTTTTTACGCACAGTTGAATACCCCCATATGCACCCGCGACGCGCGGGCTACAGTCGCCCAGTGGTTAATGCTCGCGCAACAGATGCCGCAAGGTCAACTCTCTTGCGCGGAATCAATCGGTACTGCGGTGACTTACGCCCGACTGCGTGGTCAGAGGTCACTTGCGCTTAACAAATAGGCGAATGGTGCGTCACGGTCGACGGGGATGCAGTGTTTAGATATGGCAGTGCCGCGAAGTCATTGGCCCCGTGGGTCGCTGCCTTCGTGCGCGGTTGCACAATTTTGGCGGTGTGTCGGGACTGTCGGAGTTTGGGAAACAATCACTGCAGAAGACGTCACTTACATTCGTCTAAATGACGATGCGCGAGTGTTTGCCGATGCTTGGATAAGGTTTCGGTTTTGTTAGCGAGAAAAGTGGGTAGTCTCGCGCCCGCGGATTACCTTCTTTGAACTCAAAGAGAAGGAAAAAACACTTTTTAGTAATATCTTGTTAGCTATATTTCAGGTTAGCAGCCTAAGCTTTGATGAAAAGCTGCTACTGCCTGAAAAAACAGCAGCGCACATCGTCTGTGCCTGCGCGTCAAAGCAGATTCCACGACCAACTCGCGTCGTACACGCAAGTAAGTTGAAAGTTCGTTAACGCAAGGTTAACAAAACCAACCAGCAAGACACTTTTTTGCAGATTTTACCGTTGATTGGTTGGGTGAATTGCAATGACGGTTTTCGACAGGGTTCAAGCAGCCGAGGTGGCACTACGCCAAACCCCCGCGACGGCACGAAACCTGCGCGTTCTGGTTGTCGATCTCAACAAGATGACAACGTTTCCTACGCTCGCTGTCGGTATCCTCGTCTCAGCTCTGCGCGCGCGCGGCCACGGCGTCGACGTGATCTGCCCGCTGGCCCTTGGTGTCCCCGCTGCCGAACGCGAGCGGCAGGAAACACTCTACGACCATGTCCATCGTCGCATCCGCCTGTCGGATTTCCCCGGTGTCACGGCCTTGCGCGATGCCGTCCGCGCCCCGCGCGAGTGGTTGGAGCACCGCCCACGCCCCGTCGTCCTGCACGAGGTCGACGCCGCGCTGGACGAGGCCGATATCGTGCTTTTATCGGCCTATCTCGACCATTTCCCGGTGGTGAAAGCCATAGGGGAAAAGGCCCATGCCCGCGGAACGCCCGTTCTTCTCGGCGGGCCGATGTTCAACCTGGGCGAGGTGGCCGCCGCTTGGCGCAGCCTCAAAGGCATTACCGCCGTGGTCGGGGCCGAGATCGATCGCGACCTGCCCGATTTGGTGCAGGCCGCCGTGGCAGGCGAGCCTCTAACCGTCTTCCCAGGCGTTACCTTGCCCGACGGCTCGCGCGGCAAACCTGCGGGCCCCTTACGCAACCTCGATACCACGCCGATCCCCGACTATGGCGATTTCCCGTGGGATCGCTACCCGGTGCGCATCGTGCCGGTGATGACCGGGCGGGGATGCCAGTGGTACAAGTGCACCTTTTGCAGCGACGTGATCTCGGCCAGCGGGCGCACCTTTCGAACGCGAAGCCTGGAGAATGTGCTGATCGAATTGCAGACCCAAGCCGAGCGGCACAATGCCAAGGATTTTATCTTCCTTGACCTTAAGCTCAACTCATTCCCCGCCATGTTCCGGGGCCTCGCCCGCGAGATCCGCAGCCGCGTGCGCGGAGCGGAGTGGATCGGGACGGTGCATGTGGATGGCCGCAAAGACAATGGCTTGTCCCGTCGCGACCTCTTTGATGCGGCAAACGGGGGCATGCGGCGGATCAGCTTTGGCCTGGAAAGCGGCAGCCAGCGCCTTTTGGATGCGATGGACAAGGGCTGCACGGTTGAGCGGAACGCCGAGTTTCTGAAAAACGCTCATGAGGCCGGGCTGTCGGTTCGCTGCACCATGTTCAAAGGCTATCCCGGTGAGACCGCTGAAGATATGGAAGCCACCGCAGATTTTCTGGAAGCCAACGCCGAATTCATCGACCGCATTCGGTTCAACGCCTTCATGGTGCCTATCGGCACGCCAATTGAACAGGCGCTGTTGGAAAAGTCCGAGGGTCGGGTGCATCTGACCGGCACGGATGACCGCCGCGCCCGCGCACTTTATGGCAGTCGCGGGCCGGGGCGGGCCTATCGTCGGGCCAAGGCGCGCGCTCTGAATGTGGTGTATCAGATCAACCGCAAACCCTTGCGGGAAAACGCGCGGCAGTTCGACGGAACAATGTAATGCCCCGGTTCCTGGCCAACCGTCGGGCAGGACGGGAACGGATCCGCGCCGACGGCAACCTGGCCTGGCGCGTTCGCGATCTGTCGGCAATGGACCAAAGGGAAGAGGCCTGGGCGTTCTTCGATACCTTCACCCGCGCAACCGGGATGGCCGCCGCCGCAAAGACGGCCCGCTGGGCCGAGATCCGCAAAGCGCTGAGCGCCCGCCGCCACTACGAGCACACGGTGGAAGAGCTGACCTTCGGCGCCCAAGTGGCCTGGCGCAATCACGCCCGCTGTATCGGGCGGCTGTTTTGGAACAGCCTGGAAGTGCGCGACCGCCGCGTACTCAGCACCCCTGAGGCGATCTTTGCCGACCAATGCGACCATTTGGCTGAGGCCACAGGCGATGGCCGGATCCGGTCGATCATCAGCATCTACCCGCCGGTGCGCCCGGGCCACCGCCCGTGTTATTTCGAGAGCGCACAGTTCAACCAATACGCAGGCTACATTACGGGCGATGGCACGATCCTGGGGGATCGCCGTTCGGTCGAGCCGACGCGGGTGGCCCAGTCCATGGGCTGGAACGCGCCAGAGCCGCCGGGGCGGTTTGACCTTTTGCCTGTGGTGCTGCGCGACGGGGCAGGGCGGCGGCACATGTTCGAGGTGCCACAGAGCTTGCAACGCGAAGTACCGATTCGGGTGGCGGGAGCGGAGGCTTTCAATGCCATGGGGCTGCGCTGGTACGCGGTCCCCATCGTGTCGGACATGATCCTGACCATCGGCGGTATCGACTACCCCTGCGCGCCGTTTAACGGATTTTACATGTGCACCGAGATCGCCTCACGCAATTTCGCCGACCGCAATCGCTTTGATCTGCTGCCGCAGGTGGCCAGCGCGCTGGGGCTTGGTCCCGATGACCATGATCCAATGTGGCGCGACCGCACGTTGACCGAGTTGAATGCTGCGGTGATGGCCTCGTTCAAGTCTGAAGGGGTCACAATCGTCGATCACCACGCCGCCAGCGCGCAATTCATGGAGTTCGTGGCGCGCGAAACAGCGGCGGGGCGGCAAGTGTCGGGCGATTGGGGCTGGATCGTGCCGCCCCAGGCCAGCGCGGGATGCGAGGTGTTTCACCTGGATATGACGGACTTGCGCGCGGTGCCGAATTTCTATCGCAGCCGGGCGCTCGATGCGGCCGGGCTGATGCCGCATTACGGGAATGTCTATCGGTCGCGGCTGCGACAGCGGATGGACCGCATGCGCCAATGGGCGCGGCGGCGGCGGGAGCGGGTGTAGGCGCTCACTCACCCTAACCCTCTGTCCCGAGGGAAGAGGGGAGTTGTCCCGGCTGAGTGCTACCTTATCTCACCATGTCTGACGGCATCTCCTCTCCCCTCGGGAGAGAGTGTTAGGGTTAGGGCCCTCCGCAACAATCCCACACCCCTCTCTCAACCGTTTCCAGAACCTTTCACACCGTTATGTCATTGGAACCATTTGCAATCCGGTGTTTACACTCACCTCACGCGAATGCGACCAACGGCGGCAGCGAAGAGTAATCCAGGCGGCCATTTCGCGAGTATGATGGTGCAGGAGGGGGATGTGCGATGGGCCGTTCGGCAGTCATGGGTGCGATGTTTGCGGTTGGCGTGGCCTTTATCGCGGCAATCGTGTTCTTCGCCCCCGGCAGCCGCAACACGGCCTCGCAAAATGCGGCTTTCGCCGTGCCGGGCCTTCCCGATATGACCGTCCAAGCTGCCCATGGCGCGTTCCACCGCGTCACACCAGCCCTGCTTCTAGAGGTATATGAAGCCTTCGGGCGCACCCAAGAGGATGAGATCTATGATACACTAGCCGCCGTCACCCATGGCGAGGCTTTGGAATACCTCTACCTTGAACGGGTCGGCGCTATGGCTGGTGGCGGATTGGAAGAAGCCGATCAAACGATCCACGAGATCAACCTTCTCACCTCATCGGTTGCGCGTGAAGGTGCGCAGCTTGCCATTGATGCGGTCTGGCAGGTGATCGGGACTGTGGGTCATGCCGAACATCTGCATGTGCGGGGCAACACCTACAGTGCGGATCTGATCGTGGCACCCGTTGACGGGGCCTGGAAGATCACCGATTTCGCCCTGCTGGATGTAAATCGCGATGCAGCGGGCGAAACCTACCTCGCCCCGGATGCCGAGTGATGGTTGAGGTCGAGAATGTCAGCTTCGGCTATGCGGCAGGCGGCTTTCGCCTGAACGTGCCGCATCTGAAGCTTGAGGCAGGCGAACGGCTCGCCATTGTGGGGCCCAGCGGCAGCGGGAAGACCACATTGTTGAACCTGATCGCCGGGATTCTGGTGCCGAAGGCGGGGCGTGTCACCGTGGCAGATACAGACGTTGCCACGCTCACCGATGCCCAACGTCGCCGCTTCCGCGCCAGCCAGATCGGTTTTGTGTTCCAGGATTTTGCACTGCTCGACTATCTGCCCGCCCGCCAGAACATCCTTTATCCGTTCCGCATAACCCCTGCGCTTACCCTCGATGCCGAAGCGCGTGACCGGGCCGAAGCGCTCGCCGCCGCCTGTGGCATTGCCGACAAGCTCGATCGGCACCCATCCGCGCTGAGCCAAGGCGAACAACAGCGCGTTGCAATCTGCCGCGCGCTTGTTACCCAGCCGCGCCTGATCCTGTCGGATGAAGCCACCGGCAACCTCGACCCCGACAGCAAGGTGCGCATCCTCGATCTGTTGTTCGAACAGGCCGAAAGTGCTGGCACAGCCGTGCTGGCCGTGACCCACGACCATGAGCTGTTGCCCCGGTTCGAGCGCGTGCTCGATTTCGCGCAATACCGCGCGGGGGCGGCGGCGTGAACGCGCTCTACCTGGCATATGCCTACCTGCGCTATCACTGGGCGCGCAGCCTGGTGATGGTGGTGGTGGCCGCGCTGATTCTGTTCGTTCCGGTGGCCACCCAGATCCTTCTGTCCACCAGTGAACGCGCCCTGATCGCCCGGGGCGAGGCGACGCCCTTGTTGCTGGGCAGCCGGGGATCACAGCTCGATCTGACGATGGCTGCGTTGTACTTCAGCGATGAACGCCCCGCACCGGTGCCCATGCGCGCGGTGGAAGATGTGTGGGACAGTGGCCTGGCCACACCGATCCCTGTGCATACGGCCTTTTCCTCGGGCGGCTTCCGAATTGTCGGCACAACGCTTGACTACTTCGACTTTCGCGATCTGCATTTGGGCGAAGGGCGGGGCCTCACGCTCTTGGGTGAGGCGGTGATCGGGGCCACGGTTGCCGAAGAGCTGGGGCTCAGCGTGGGCGCTTCGCTGGTCTCAGCGCCTGAAAACCTGTTCGATCTGGATGGCGTCTATCCGCTTGAGATGCCCGTCGTTGGCATTCTAACCCAGACCAACACTCCCGATGACGCTGCTATTTTCGTCGACATCAAAACGGCGTGGGTGATCCAGGGCATCGGCCATGGCCATGAAGACGTGGTGACCGCCGCCGAAGTCGCCGCTGGCACTGCAACACTCGCCAATGCCGCGGCGGTGCAATACCAGCGGATCACGCCCGACAATATCGACAGCTTCCATTTCCATGGCAGCCAGGGTGGCTTCCCGGCCTCGGCGGTGATCGTGGTGCCCAATGACACGCGATCCAGTACGATCCTGAAAGGCCGCTACCTTGATCCCGAGGGTCCGACCCAGCTTATTGAACCCGCGGGCGTCATCCAGGGCCTTGTGGACCGGATCTTTCGTATCAAAACCTTGCTGGATGTCGTCACCGCCATCATCGCCGTTGCCGCCCTTGCGGCCATAGGCCTGGCGGTGTTCCTCAGCTACCGCCTGCGTGCACGCGAAATTGTGACCGCGGTGAAGTTGGGTGCGCGGCAGGGAATGGTGCTGCGCCTCTTGGCGGCAGAGACGGTTACGCTACTGTTAATCTCGAGCGGTATTGCGGCGCTCGCATCTACAGTCGTTGCGCGTAATTCTGACGCGTGGGTCGGCTGGCTCGTCTCACTAGGGTCTTAAGTAACTGGAGTACATATCATGAAATGTCATATGCTTTGCACCACATTGGCCGGCTGCCTGGCCGCTACACCCTTGTTCGCGCACTACGGCATGATCATCCCCAACGATCCGATGATAAGCCAAGAAGATGGGCGCAGCGTGTCCCTGCAAATGTCCTTCTCTCATCCGTTCGAGATGGATGGGATGATGCTTGAGACGCCAGTTGCCTTCAGCGTTACCCACGAGGGCGAGACATCGGACCTTCTGGGCGATCTGCAATCGGCCACGCTGATGGATGAGCAGGGCTATACGCTCGATTATCCCATCGACCGTCCCGGCACCTACATTTTCGCGATGGAACCGCAGCCCTATTGGGAACCGGCCGAGGATGCCTTCATCATTCACTACACCAAGACCTACGTTACAGCGTTTGGCGATGACGAAGGCTGGGACACTGAATTGGGCCTGAAGACCGAGATTGTGCCGCTGTCGAAGCCCTTTGGTCTGTGGGAGCACAATGTGTTCCAAGGCATCGTCAAGATGGATGGCGAGCCGGTGCCCTATGCTGAAGTTGAGGTTGAGTACTTCAACGAAGGCGGCGATGTGACCGCGCCTGATGAGTTGATGATCACCCAGACGGTGAAAGCCGACGCAGATGGCGTCTTCACCTATGCACCGCCGTCCGATGGGTGGTGGGGCTTTGCCGCGCTCAACACCGCCGACTACACCCTGCCGCAGGACGGGGAAGACAAGGCCGTAGAACTGGGCGCCGTGATCTGGGTCCATTTCGAAGAGTGGACTGGCCAATGATCCGCTGCCTGGCCGTTGCAGTTGTGGCGTGCGCCTTAGGGGGACCCGCGGCGGCGCATAAGCTGGTGGTCTTCGCCTCGACCGATTGCGAGATGGTGCTGGTGGAGGCCAAGTTTTCCAACGGCAACGCCGCCCAACAAGGGGAGGTGCGGGTGCTCGATGGGCAGAACACGGTGTTGACCACGCTGGCATTGGAAACTGGTGGCACCGCGCAAATCGCCCTGGACAAGGTGGATCACTCCGAAGGTCTGGTGATCGAAGTCGATACCGGCGGCCACGACAACTACTGGATCCTCACGCCCGAAGATATCGCCCGGAATTGCGGGAGCTGACGATGCGTGTGGCGTTTGTATCGCTTGCGGTAGCGCTCACCGCTGGGGCCGCGGTTGCGGAAGAGCGCCCGCGGATTGTCGCCGTGAATTATCCGCTAGCCTTCATGGCTGAAGCGCTGGTGGGCGAGGCGGCAGAGGTGGTGTTTCCGGTGCCAGATGGCGTCGATCCGTCGTTCTGGCGGCCCTCGATTGCCGATATCAGCATGATGCAGTCGTCCGATCTGATCCTGCTCAGCGGGGCCGGGTTTGCGGCCTGGATCGACCGCGTGTCGCTGCCGCGTTCTCGGTTGGTGGATACGTCATCGGACTATTTTGACCGCTTCATCGCGACCGGGACGATCACCCACAGTCATGGCGATGGCGGTGAGCATTCCCATGAGGGGACAGCGACCTACACGTGGCTCGACCCCGAACTGGCCATGGCACAAGCCACTGCAGTCGCCGCGGCGATCACCGCCCGCGACCTGGCCCCGGCGGCGGATGTTGGGGCGGCGCTAGCGGACCTGACCGCGCAGCTTCAGGCGCTGGATGAAGAGGCTGAAAGCGCGCTTGCTGATGCGGGTGAGACCGTCTTCATTGCCACCCATCCCCGCTATCAATATCTCGCCCGGGCCTATGACCTGACCGTCCTGTCGCTGGAGTGGGAGGCGGGGGCGATGCCCAATGCCGCCGAACTGAGCGCGTTGGAGGCGATGGTCGCCGATCAAGGCGCTGATGTGCTGATCTGGGAAGCCACCCCGCCCGACGCGGCGCTTGAGGCGGTCGCGTCTCTGGGCTTGGCGAGCGTGACCTTCCCGCCGCTTGCAATGCCCCCGCAATCTGGGGGCTTTGCCGAGGCGTTCGCCGCGTCGGTTTCTGCCTTGGCAGAGGCGGTTCCGGACGGGTCCACCAACTGATCCGCCGCGGCTAACTGTTTTCAACCGCGCGACTGCGTGACATGCTCAGCTTCAAATAAGGGGAACGGGCTGTGCCGGAACAGGGGCTTGGGCCAGATGAACTGGCCACGCAGATCGTCTCGGCGCTGGAAGGGCGCATAGGACCGCACCGCACGCTCGTTGCTTTGGCCGGTCCGCCGGGCGTGGGCAAATCCACTGTGGCTGAGGCCGTGCTGACTGCGCTGGTGGGGCAGGGCATCTCCGCCGCGCTGGTGCCCATGGATGGCTATCACCTCGACAACGCGATCCTGAGGGAGCGGGATCTGTTGCACCGAAAGGGCGCCCCAGAAACCTTCGATCTGGCGGGATTCACGACGCTGATCGAGCGGCTGACCCGCGACGATGAAGTGGTGTATCCCGTCTTCGACCGCACGCTCGATTGCGCCATCGCCGGACGCGGACGGGTCGCGCCCGAGCACCAAGTGATCGTGGTTGAGGGCAACTATCTGCTGCTGGAGGAACCCGGCTGGCGCGCGTTGGCGCAGCACTGGGATCTGTCGGTCTACCTCAACGCCCCCATGCCAACACTCTCCGCACGCCTGGCCCAGCGCTGGCTGGATCACGGGCTGCCCCCGGCCGATGCCGCCGCCCGGGCCAAGGCCAATGACCTGCCCAACGCCCGCCGCGTTGCGGGTGCGCGTCTTCCCGCCGATCTGGTCCTGGGCGCGGCAACCTAATCACATCACTACGCTTTTCGCGCCCATGACCCTTGCCGCTTGGTCACGACTGTGCACACTGATCCCAGGGGCGCTCGACAGGGAACTTGTCGTGACCCGTATTGCTGTCTTTGCCTTCGATATCGCGGAAGCCGCGCAAATCCGACGTATTCAAAGCCTGCGCGCATTGGGCCACGATGTCGTGTCTGTTTCTTTTCGCCGGGCCAACATGAACCCCAATTTCCGACCGCAATGGCGCAACCTGCCGCTGGGCATCACCGCAAACCACAGCTATCTGCGCCGGATGTGGCAACTGGCTCGTGCGCTGGTGCGCACCGTGCGAGGGCGACCGTTTCTGAAAGACACCGACATCTGGATTGCCCGCAACTTTGACCTGCTGGTGCTGGCCGCGCTGGTGCGCCGCATCACAGGGCGACGCGATGTGCGCCTCGTCTATGAATGCCTCGATATCCACGGGCTGTTCATGCAGGCGGGGCTGAAAGGCCGTCTGATGCGCTGGGCCGAGCGGCGGGCGCTTGCGGCGACCGATCTGTTGGTTTTGTCGTCACCCGGCTTCCTGCGGCACTATTTTGAGCCGGTGCAGGGCTACAATGGGCCCACCGCGCTGATCGAGAACAAGCTGTGGCTGGGGACTGAGCCCTATGTGCGCCCCAAAGGCCGCCGTACACCCGATCCGGCTCGCCCCCTGCGACTGGGTTGGGTGGGCTCGCTGCGTTGTGCAGCCAGCCTCGACATCCTGGAAGGCGTGGCCAAAGCGATGGATGGGCAGGTTGAGATTGCGCTATATGGCAATATCCACCGCCACGCGTTGCTCAGGATCGACTACGTCCTCGATGCGCACCCCAACATTCATTATCACGGGCCCTATGCGTATCCAGACGATCTGGCCGCGATTTACGACGCCTGCGATCTGGTCTGGGCGCAGGACTTGTGGCAACGCGGCGCGAACAGTGATTGGCTGTTGCCCAACCGGATCTACGAGGCGAGCTTTTTCGGCTGCCCCTCCATCGCGCTCAATGGGACTGAAACCGGACGCCGGGTGCGTGATTTGGGGCTGGGCTATGCGGTCGACGCGCCCACTGCAGATGCGGTGGTATCGCTGCTTGGTCAGTTGAGCCCGGACGAGATTGCAGGCGCTGGCAACCGCCTATTGGAGATGCCTGAGACCGCGTTCCGCCTTATGCCCGACGAACTGACCGAAGCGCTGGCGCCGGTGCTGCGTGCAACGGAAAAGAGTTGCGCCAAGGCTGCTTAAATCCACCTGAACTCACCGATGGCGCTTGCACGAATCGAACCATTTTTGCCGCGATTCGGCCACGAACGACCGCCCAAAGTGTAGAATTTAACCATTCTGCCTGAAAACGCAGCGCAGCATACAAATGCGGGTCCAAACACCTGAGACTGGATGCTTCCGCACACGGCTCACAACGGGTAGTGGTCCTTCGCGCTGCAGTGCCACATCTCGTGGAATAGTTGAGAAATTGCGATGTAACAGTCCTGTAAACATCCCTCTTCGTGTGAATAACGCATCGGCGGATTACCGCCATACCCCAAACCAATGCAGTTTCTGCTGCACATGCAAAGGGAAGTTTGGCAGAACGGGGGCATGGTGGGGGCCCACTAAGGGGATGGGCCCATGGCTTCTATGGACCAGGGCAGCACGGTTGACGGCGAGCATGGTGGCTCAATGTCGGCCTGGCCGCACGATATAACTACAGTAAACGGTACAGGAAGTGTGGCTGTTGGCGGTCTCGCCAAGCGTGCAATCGATTTTGCTCTGGCGGGCTTCATCCTGTTGATTCTTTCGCCTTTGTTTCTGTTTACCGCGGGTGCCATTCGCCTCTCCGGTGCCGGGCCTGCGCTTTACGGCCACCAGCGCGTCGGCTTGGGAGGTCGCAAGTTCCATTGCTGGAAGTTTCGCACAATGCACGTGGACGGCGACCGCATTCTGCGCGATCACCTGGCCCAGTCGGCCGAGGCGCGCGCCGAATGGACCGAGAACCGCAAACTGCGCAACGACCCCCGGGTGACGCCCCTGGGGCGCGTCCTGCGGGAATACAGCGTGGATGAGCTTCCGCAGCTTCTGAACGTGCTGCGCGGTGACATGAGCCTTGTGGGCCCCCGCCCCGTGGTCGAGGCCGAGCTTGCGCGTTACGGCGTGGCCGCGGCCCATTATCTGGCCGCCCGGCCCGGCATCACCGGTCTGTGGCAAGTCAGCGGGCGCAGCGACACCGGCTATGCCGAGCGTGTGGCATTCGATGTGCGCTATGTCACACGCTGGAGCCTTGTGGGCGACATCCTGATCCTTCTGCGCACCCTCCCTGCGGTGCTGGGCGCGAAAGGATCGTACTGATCTCAGGCGGCGCTTGCCTGGGCCAAGGCGGAATGGATCACGCTCTCAAACACTTCAAACTGCCGGGCCGGGTCAATCTGGGGCCGGGCAGCATAGGCGCGCGCGGCCGTCGAAAGGGCCGCATGGCGCGCGGCGTCCGACCACAGGTCCCGGACCGCGCCCACCCAATCGTCAAGCGGTGCGTCGTAATCAAGCGTCACGCCGCCGGGCCCAATCGCCTCTGGCAATCCGCCGCGGGTCGAGCCCACGACCGGAATGCCGCTGCATTGCGCTTCCGACGCGACGCGACCCCAGGCCTCTTCCCATCTACTGGGCGCCAGAACCAAGCGGCTTTGGCCGTAGATCGCCTTCATGTTCCCGCTGCGATGGTTGAACCGTATGTTGGGGTAAGGCGCGATGGCGCGCTGCAGTTTCGCCAGCGCCGTGTCATCCAGCACCCAGCTTTCGACGAACAAGAATGGGATTTCGGGGCAAGCCGCTGCGATCTGGATCGCGCGTGCTACGCCTTTTTCCGCCACCGGATTGATGAAGGTAACGGCATCGCCTGTCACTTCGGTTGCGTAGAGCGCGGGATCAATCGTGGGCGGGATCACTGTTGCTTCAATCCCGTAGCGGTCGCGATAGCTGCGGGCTGTGAAGTCCGAGTTCGCAATGAAGCGCGCATCGCTCAGCGGGGTAAGATCACCGCCCAGTTCGTGAAACTCGACGTTGCGCAGATAGATTACCACGGGCACCCCCGCAGCGCGGAACGCCTGCGCCAGGGGCACGGTGCCGTGGCACTGCACGACCGCGACATTGGCCTGCGTTCGGCGCACCACATCTGCCACTTGCAACGCCGGGTCCCAGCCGCGATAGACCGGATATCCAGGCCGCGTATCGCGCACCACACCGCCGCCAGCCGCCTTCAGCCGCGCCCGCGCCGCCAGCCCGAACCAGCCATCGCCATAGAGCGGGGCCAGCACTGCAGGCCGGTCGCCCCGCGCCAGAAGCCGCGTGGCCAGATCATGGGTACTGCTTTGTACCCCGCCGCTATCCTCGGGCGGGTAGCCGTTGCCGCCCGCAAAGACCACATTCAATGCCATGGGCCGCTCCTGTCTTGTTCCGTTTCGCTAAAAACCATCAACCCTCGGTTGGAGAGCGCCCAATTTTCGTCGTATTTTCGACAAACACCCGTTGACCCGAGGCCCCTTGCATCCGACATTCGGAATGGGTTGGGGGCACGGTTTGTCGGGGTGACAAGCACATGAATGCTCCTGTTTGCGTCATTATTGCTGCTTACAATGCCAGCGCTACAATCGGCTGCGCCGTCCGCTCGGCCCTTGCGCAAAGCGAGGTGGGCGAAGTTATCGTTGTAGACGACGGGTCCAACGACAACACCGGCCGCGCGGCTACCGCAGCGGCGGGCAGCGACCCGCGCCTCGTGGTGCTGCGCCAGCCGCGCAACGGCGGGCCGTCGGCGGCGCGCAACCACGCGCTGGCCGCCACTTCGATGCCCTATGTCGCGATCCTGGATGCGGATGACTACATCCTTCCTGGTCGATTCACGCATCTTCTGTCGATACCCGGCTGGGACATGATCGCCGACAACATCGTCTTTGTCCCAGAAAACGACGCGGGCGATCATCCCGCCGGGCCGGAAGAGGCCGAGGTGCGGGCCCTGACCCTGGAAGATTTCGTGGCCGGCAACCTGACCCACGGGAACGAACGTCGGGGCGAAATGGGGTTTCTGAAACCGCTGATGCGCCGGGCGTTTCTGGAAGAGAACAAGCTTCGCTACGACACCATCATGCGGCTGGGTGAAGACTATGACCTTTACGTCCGCGCCCTGTTGAAAGGCGCTCGGTTCCAGTTGTCCCATCGTGTTGGCTATGCTGCGCGGGTGCGTACGGGCTCGCTCAGTGGGGTGCACAGCACCGATGATCTCAGCGCGCTTCTGGCCGCGACCGAAGGGCACCGCATTGCCGCCGCGCAGAACCCGCGCGATCAGGCCGCGATCGAGATACACCAACGCCAGATCCGCGACCGCTATGTCCTGCGCGCCTTCCTGGACCGCAAGGCCGCGGCGGGATTGGGCGGCGCGTTGCGATTTGCCCTGTCCCCGCCCGCCAACATGGTGCCCATCGCCGCGGGCGTGATGCGCGACAAGATGGCCGCCCTGCGCGGCGCGCCCCGTGGCGCGAGCCCGGTGGGCCGCGTTCTTCTGAACTAACGCAGTCATTGCGCGCGCGGCTTCGTGGCATAGACAATTGCCACGATCACCAGGACCGATTGCAGGTTGAACTGGGTGAAAACCGGCACCTCGACCGGTGTGATCGACATCAGCATCGCCACCGCAGCAAACATTAGCGCATCCACCCGGTCGCCCGTGGCCAAGGCCCGCCGCGCCGTTAATAAAAACGCCGCGGCCATCAACACCACCTGCATCGCTACGCCGGTCATCCCGATCTCCACGGCGTTCGACAGGTAGGTGTTGTGAAAGTTGAACCCGCTGCGACTGGCAATCCCGAACGCCCGCCAGATCGCTTCCGCTGTGGGATTGCCGTGGATCCAGAACGCCTGATACCCCACGCCCAGGGCGGGCCGCTCACTGATATAGGCCAGCGCGATCTGCCACAGATCGGTGCGCCCTGTCAGCGTCACATCCTTGCCCGTCGCATGGAAAAATGCGGCGCTCAACGCCTCGGCATGGATCGTGGCCAGCAGCAGAAGGTAGGTTAACCCCAGCGTCAAAAATAGCGCGGTCACGATCCGCACGCTGGCCCGGAATGGCCGCATCAAAAGGATCGCGGCAAAGGCGGTCAGACCGATAGGGAGATATCCTAGCGCGCTGACGGATTGCGCCAGTACCATCGCGGCGAGCGCGATGGGCGCCGAAACTGCCGCGCCTAGACGCACCACGCCCGGCACGCCACGTGCCGCCGCCAGCCCAACAGCGAGAAGTGTGCTCAGCGCCGCCGCCCAGGCCATGGCGTTCTTGCTGCCATAAAACCCAACCAGCGCCCCGGTGTCGGCCCGGTAGCTGCCCAAGGCTAGGCTTAGCGCGACTGTCATCATCAAGGCCGCAAATACCGCTATCAGAAACGCCTGCTGCGGCAACCGCGCGGCCAGCACCACTGCGATCACGCAGGTTGCCGTCAATTGCACACCCGCGCGCAGCGATGCGCCCGGCGCCTCTGACCACAGCGTTGAAAGCGTGCAAAACACCGGCAGAACGAAGATCAGCCGATAGCGCCAGAGCACCGCCAGCATCGGGGTGGGGCGCGCAATGACCAAAAGCATGCCAAAGCCCAGGAACGCGAGTGCGGCCAGCGTATGAAACACCGGGATCAGCACAAGCGCCGCCGCTGCCGCGACCGCTAGCGGCGCTTCGACATCCGAGACACGGCCACCGAACCGGCCAAACCCTTGGGCTGTGATCGCCACGCTCATACTCTCCAGTGGGGTGTGGGCGACGCATCCGGGTCCGCGGTCAGGTCATTCACGGAGAAGGGTACTGCCAAGAGGGAAAGGGTATCGAGTGGCATGGCGGACCCGGAGCTGTCGTCGCATGTGCAGTGGGCGGCACAAATGCGGCAACTCTTTGGCAAGCCTGCCAGACGGTGCGTTTCGGCGAATTCCCGCCTAGGTGGTCTGGGGGTGATTTGGTGTTGGTGCTGCGGGTGCAAAACAGCTAAGGTTCCGGTGGTGGCGGGCGTTTTCGAACGCTGTGAAACAACTTCGTTTCACGCAAGGGATCATACCCGATGCAAGACCAGCCGCCCTCTGTCTCTGTGATCATGGCCGCACGTAACGCCGGGCCCTATCTGGGTGAGGCCATCGCGTCTGTTCTGGGGCAAAGCCATTCGGCGGTGCAGCTGATCATTTCCGATGATGGCTCCACCGACGAGACGCCCGATATCGCCCGTTCTGCGATGATGCGCGACAGCCGCATGCAGGTGCTACGCAATGATACGCCCGGCGGCCCAGCAGCGGCCCGCAACCGGGCGCTTCAGGCGGCGGACGGCGACTGGATCGCTATCGTCGATGCCGATGACCTAATCCATCCCGCGCGGTTCACCCGCCTTCTCGCCACGGCGGCAGATACCGGCGCCGATGTGGTGGCTGACGACCTGATCCGCTTTGGCGCCGAAGATGGGCACACGCTTTTGTCCGGCCTGGCGCATGACGGCCCTTGGGCGCCGGATGCCACCGCGCTTCTCGCCGCGGAACTAGCCACGCCACCGGTGCCCGTGGGCTACCTCAAGCCGATGATCCGCCGCACGGCACTGGGTGCGCTGACCTATCGCGAGGATATGAGTGTGGGGGAGGATCTGGATCTGCTCTTGCGCCTCGCCCTGACCGGCGCGCAGATACATGTGCTCCCCGAGGGGTATTACCTGTACCGCCGGCATAGCGGGTCGATTTCCCACCGTCTTGGGGTGGACGATGTCACTGGGATGCAGCGGGCCGCGGCTGACATGGCGGGACGCGCCGATCTGCCCCCCGCAATGGTGCCGTTGCTGGAGCAGCGGCGCGCGCACCTTGACCAGGATGCGCGGTTCGCCAGGCTGGTAAACCAGCTAAAGGCGAAACGCCCTGCACAGGCCGCCCGTACCCTTGCATCAACGCCCGGGCTGTTGGCGCCGCTCACCCATGCGGCACTTGAAAGCCTGACCCGCCGTTTGCCCCACCGTGATCCGGCGCGCACCTATCCATGCCTGACCCTTCCTGCCGCAATGGCACCTGCCGAACTGGTCGCCCGGACAGGGCAGGGCACAGCCCGGCTGCGGGTTGAGGGGACAGATGGCTTGCGCCAGTTGGGCTATGTCCCGGGCTGGGCCCAGGCCGACCTGATCCCCCCGAAAGAGGGGTGGAGCACGGCTGATGCAGCCCACATCGCCACTTTGCCGTGGCCCGTTACCGTGATCCCCGATCAGATCACACCCGGCCTTGTCCAAGTACGCACGCCCACCTATTGCCGCCCCGCTGCCTTGCGCCGGTCGTTGCAATCGCTTCAGGCGCAGACGCATGAGCGTTGGGTGTGCGATGTCTATGACGACGACCCCAAAGGCTCTGCCCGCGCGGTGGTCGAAGGCCTGGCTGACCCGCGCATCCGCTACCACCACGGACCGCGCCGCTTCTTTGCCTCGGGCAATATCGACCGGTGCTTTTCCAGGTCAAACCCCGACGGGGCAGAGTATTTTTGCACGCTTGAAGACGACAACCTGTTGCTGCCAGGTTTTCTGGCCGACAACATCGCCGACATGGCCGCGCATGGGGTCGAGATCGTGTTTCGCAACCAGCTGGTAGAATTCGACGCCGAAACCGCGCAGGCGCGCATGTCCAAAGGTGGCCTCTTGGACCGGCGCCTGACCGAACGTGTCTATGCCCCTGACCATTTCCGGCTCGCACTGATGGCCGATATCGGGGTGTCAAACGGTGGGCTGTTCTGGTCGCACCGCGCGCAATCGGACCTGCAGGTTCATGTGCCATGCTCGGCCACGCTTCAAGAATACTACCGGACTTTCGCCATTGCTGAACCGATCTTTGTCGCGATGACACCCCTGGCGGTCTGGGCAGAAAACGGCGCAAGCACCGCGCGGTATGCGGGCGAGACGACCGGTTGGTTGCGGCGTGAGTTGACGCTCAAAGCCTCGGTCGCCGAGCTGCAGCGCCGCGCTTGGCAGCAGGCTGCGCCCGAACACCGCGCGGCGTTCCTAGATGACGTGGCGTTTTCCTATCCGCGGGATCAGCGGGCGCGGGGGTTGGTCAAATCGCTGATGCGGCTGAATGTCGAGCGCGCGTTGCCCTCGTCCGAGGTGGCGCGACTGGCGCTGCGCGGTCTGATGATCCGCCTACTGGGCCGCCCCGAACCCAGCCTTGGCGCGTTCCTTGAGATGCGGGCCGGACAATAAAAAAGCCCCCGCACCTGCGAGAGCCTTTCATCCGATCTGCGCCGCGGTCAGCCTTGTGTTTCCGCCTGCCGCGCGGCCTTCGCCCCATCCGTGGCACTATCGCGCGTCATAACCGAAACTGCGACCAGCCAAGCCGCGTAGGCCAGTTGTAGAACCCCCAGGACCACAACAACCCGCAGCGCAATTGCGCCCGCGCCGTGCCCTTGCGCATAGGCCAGCCAACCAAAGGCGGCTGCTGCTGCCACGCTTACCAGAAAGAACACTGCCAATCGCATACCGTACCGCCTGTTCCCGCAGACATCGCCCCTGCCATCGTGCTGGTCTAGCGATGCGCTTGGGCAATATTATGCCGGGACTGAGGCTATTTCGTCAACGCAGGCGTGCGGGGGTCAACCAGATCTAGTGGTTGGGAACAGGCTCGACCGCCACAACTGGACACCGTAGCGCGGCAATTGACGCAGATTTGCTCGATTGAGCACGACGCCTGCCGTTCTGCGCGCAATCTCGCGCTCGTGATCCAGGAAGGCGCGCACGCTCCGGCGCGGTGTCTTGCCCCATCGCGTGACCAGAACCACCCGGTCGATGGACCGCACCAGCGACTTTGCCTCAGGCCCCAGCCCGAGTGAGGGCAAGTCGATCATCACACAATCATAGCTGTCGCGGGCGGTTGCCACCAACTCGGCCAACCCGGCCATATGCGATGGCCCCGCCAGCATCGCGGGCGTCTCTCGCGCGCCGGTCGGCAATAGATCAAGCCCGGTGTGTGGCAACCGGCAGATCGCGCGCACCAGGTCGATGGACCCGTCCAGCACGCCCAGCGTGCCTTCGCCCCCCACGATCCCGAACCGGCGCGACAGAACCGAACCCTCGAAGTCGCCATCAATCAACAGCGTGCGCCGCCCCGACAACGCGGCCAAATTGGCCAAGTTCGCCGCCACCGTCGTCGCGCCTTCGCCTTCCATCACTGCGCCGACGGCGATCACCCGGCCAATGGGGTCGTCGAAATCCAGATCAATTGTCGCCAGGATATTGCGCAGCGCCTTGTCGGCGGCCGACCCCGGGGCAAAGGCGGGCACGCATAGCTCGGGCGGCATGGCATCGGGTCCAAGTGGCGCGTCTGGATCGGCCAGCCCGGATTTCGCATTGGGTTCCAGCCCGCGCGACGACACGAAACGTTCGCTCAGCGTCGCCTTGCCTGCAATCGCAGGGACCGGCCCGGTTTGCAGATCGCGCGCCTTGAGCGCGGGCATGTAGCCGAGGAATGCCAGGCGCGCCACCCGTTCGATATCGGCGCCCGTTCGAAACCCCGTCTCGCGGTATTCGCGCAAGACCGCGATGGCGAGGCCCAGGATCATGCCCAAAACTAGACCTGCACCCAGAAGCAGGGTCGCACTGGGGGCTGCGGGACGGCGTGGCGCAATGGCCTGTGTCAGGATGCGGCCGGTCGCTACGGGAAATGAGCTTTCCAGCGCAAGCTGTTGATAGCGCGACTGAACCGTCAGGAACAGTTCATTCAATGCCTCCGCCCGCTGGTCCCGCTCTCGCAGGCCCTGTTGATCCATTGCACCGGTCTGTGCCCGATACTCTTCTGCCTCGCGCGCCGCTTCGAACGCGGCCAGGCGCAGCTCTTCGATCCGGTCGCGCATCCAAGTGGTCATCCGGTCAGAGGCTTCCACATTGGCACGTGTGCCATCGGCCAGATACGCCTCGGCATAGGCATTGGGGATCGCGGCGGCCAGCGCTGGATTGTGTGAGGTAAAGCTGATCCACACGGTAGAGCTGCGCCCTTGACGCGAGAACTTGGTTTGCGAGGAAAGCCGTGTCGCGGCGTTGATGATCCGCCGCTCTTCGCGCTGCTCGGTGGTCAGCGTGCTGCCACCTCCCCCGGTGCTGGCAACCTCCGGTGTGATCGCCGCTTTCGCCCATTGGGTCACACGGGAGACAGCACGACCCAGCGCCGATTGCGGGGCAAACAGGAAATCATCGTTTTCATGAAGGCTAAGCGCCCGCACGACCTCAATCGCGATCTGTTGGGATTGCAGGATCTGTATCTCGTTCTGAAAGGCCGTGTCATTGCGTGACAGGGGCAGAGAGGCGGACAGTTCCTGTTCCAAATCACTGAGCCGCTGCTCGATCATCACGTTTGCCCCCGCCTCATACTCGCGCGGGCTGGTGGCATAGTGCAGACCGCCCGCCACAAGGCCAATAAAGGTGCAGATCCCCACCACCCAGACCTGCCGCCGCGCGGCCAGCCATAGCTCGTGCAGATCGCTGTCAAAGCCCGTATCAGGGCGTGGGTCCACGGGCAGGCCGCGCAAGTTGGACATGTTCTGGGTCATTCGGGATGGGCCCCCAGTGTGGGTTGTGTCAGTCCGTAAAGCTTGAGCCCGCGATGCCCGGCGAGCCCCGCGACCACGCCCAAGTGCAGCGCAGCGCGCAAAAGTGCCGGGTTGCGGTGACGGGGCGCAGGCAGGGTGGCCAGCCCTAGCGTGCCGCACGCCGCGGCTTTGGCAAGGGCTAGGGGAAGTGCGGTCCATCGGCTGTGACCTAGACGTGTTGTGAGCACATGGGCATGGGTCTGGCCCATCCGGTAGCGCCGCCGTGCGAGCCAGCGAAAATCGGTGCGGGCGGCAGGCACGGGTTCTTCCACCACCGCACCCTCAGCATAGGCGATGCGTGCGCCCTCGGCATGGGCGGCACTAAAGAAATCGGTGTCCTCACCGCCCGATTGCCCGAGCCCGGGGTCAAATCGACGGTCGGCGAGGGTTGGATGTTCACGGTCGATCAGGACGTTGCTGGTGTAGCCAGTGGTGATCTCACCTCCGCGCCAGACCGGTCGTGTGGCATGTAGCCCGCTTTTTCGTACCCAGTCTGGTGTGCCGTCGGCAAAGCGCGGCTCCACCGGGCCCAGCACGACAGCCGCCGCGGAAATCGCGCGTTGTTTGAGCAGCGCACGCAGCCAGCCAGCCTGCGCGGTCTCATCATCGTCGATAAAGGCCACGAAGCGAGCGCCCGAGGCGTCCAAAGCGCCGTTCCGCGCAACTGAGATGTTGCCTGCGGGTCGGTGCAGATACCGCACGGGCAGCGGGGAAGTGGCGGCGAACTGCGTTACTGCAGCTTCTGCACTAGGCGTGGTGTCGTTGTCGACCACGATCACGCTGGCCTCGACATCCCCGGGCAAGTCGAGCGCCATCAGTGAAGCCAATGTCTCGACAAGACTGCCCCGCCTAAAGGTGCAGACGCAGATATCGACGCGGGTCATGCAGGCGCCCCACGTTGGCTGGGGGTTGGGGTCAGAAGTTGTGACCAGAAGCCCACCGACCACGCCACATGCATGCAAATTGCTACTACGCCGGACATTACCATCACCGGCGTGCGCGTTGACATCGCGACAGAAACACCGCCAGCCAAGCCTGCAGCCATCCACATGAATGCAGGCAATGCGAGAAGCGGCACAACCGAGGATGCCGCCACCAGCAACACCGTAGGCGCTACCGCGATCACCACAAGCTGGCGACGGTTCGGCAGGCTGCGATGTTTCAACAGGTTCCGCGCGCGGCCCCGGCCATAGCGAAAATACTGCTCCAACAACGCCCGCGCATCGGTGCGGGGATAATACGTGACCGCCGTGCGCGCTGTCAGCCAGATCCGGTGCCCCGAGCGAGCCAATCGCATATCGAGCTCTGCGTCTTCGTTATGGGTGAAGCTCGGGTCATAGCCGCCCACCTTCTGAAACGTCGCCAACTCAATCAATGCGTGGTGACCGTGCTCGACATACTCACCCTGGCCCTGCGCCCGGTGCTTCGATCCGCCATTGCCGATCTTGGCGTTCTGTGTTGCCGCGTTGATCCGCTGCAGCACGCCCTGACCCTCGGCAATCATGCCGACCACGACAGCCGCGGCCCCGGTGGCCTGAGTGTCGGCCAGAAGGGCGGGGATGAAGTCGTCGGGATAGTCGCAATGGGCATCGACCCGGATTAGATGGGTGTGCCCTGTGCCATGGGCGTCCACAGCGGCATTGATGCCAGCACTTTGCACGCGCTGTGGATTGTCAAGAAAATGGACGATCTCGTCGCGCCGCGCAATCTCACGCACGACCGCGCGGCTGCCATCCTCGCTGCCGCCGTCGGCGACGACGACGCGGCCGCCATAGGGGCGCACTGCACGGGCCATCTGTTTGGTGACCCGGGCGATATGCGCGGCTTCATTCAGGCACGGGATAACGACCAGCGGGATGGGGGATATGGGCAACACGTGTCAAACCTCGGGCCAAGCCACGCCGTCTTGGGCTATGCCCAACGTCAGCGCGGCTGCGCCCCTACCCACGGCAGATCTGTCGCAATTCTGCGGCCGCAAAGCAATCGTCTTGTGGAACGAAACAGTGATTTGGCGGGGACCCGCCGAGGATTTGGGCAAAAATGATGCACAACTAGAGGGGTTGGCGGGTCCTTGTCCTCCGCCAGAACCGCCAGGGCAGGGCCACCGCGGCCACCGTGATGCCAAGTGTATAGCCCAGCCAGACGCCTGCCGCCCCTTGCTGATAGGTCATCCCTATCAGATAGGCCGCGGGCAAGGCCAAAGGCCAATAGGCCACCAGTGTGATCGCTGTGGGCACCCGGTTGTCCATCATCCCCCGAAGCGCGCCCAGCGCCGTTGACTGGACCCCGTCGGC
>JBCBPV010000030.1:0-39646 GCA_039820585.1 Pseudomonadota bacterium | reverse complement strand
GGGCGATCGTCGACAACCGGTGCGCGATGGCGATGACTGTGCGTTTCTCCATCAGAGTGTCCATCGCTTCCAGGATCGCGGCCTCCACTTCGGAGTCGAGCGCGGAGGTCGCCTCGTCCAGCACGAGGATCGGCGCGTTCTTCAGAACGACGCGCGCCAACGCGATCCGCTGACGTTGCCCGCCAGACAGCTTGACGCCGCGTTCGCCCAGATGCGCATCGAACCCTTCGCGCCCCTGGAAATCCCGAAGCTCCTCGATGAACTCCAACGCCTCGGCCCGGCGGGCGGCGTCGATGACATCCTCCCGCGTCGCGTCGGGGCGACCATACAGGATGTTGTCATAAGCCGAGCGATTGAACATCGCGGTCTCTTGCGTGACCGTCGCAATCGAGCGGCGCAGGCTTTCCTGAGTGACATCGCGCAGGTCGTGGTCGGACACCATCACCCGACCGTTTTCCACATCGTAAAGACGCAACAACAGCGACACCAAGGTCGACTTGCCAGCGCCAGATGCCCCCACGATGCCGATCTTTTCCCCCGGCTGGATCGTCAGGTTGATGCCTTCCACACCCCCGGACTTGCGCCCGTATGAGAAGTCGACGTCCTCAAACCGGATTTCTGGCGTTTCCACCACAAGATCCTTGGCACCCGGTGTATCGGTCAGCGCATGTGCCGGGGTCAGCGTGTGCATCCCGTCTTCGACCTCGCCGATATTGGCGTAAAGCGTCATCAACGTGAAACTGACCCAGCCGGTCATCTGCGACAGCCGCAACGCCACCGCACCCGTGGCCGCGATATCGCCCGCGCTGACAAGACCCAGCGACCAATACCACAGCGCCCCGCCCACCAGGATCAGCGGCAAGAACCCTGCCAACGTCATCAGAACCGCCCGAAACGCGACCGAGACATAGCCATAGTCGAGCGTGCGTTCCCGCAGATCCGACATCGCGCGCAGGGCGGCCCGGTCTTCATATTCGGCATGGGCGAACAGCTTGACGGTTTTGATGTTGGTGATCGTATCGACAATCTGCCCTGTCACATTGGCCCGTGCCGCCGCCCGCGCCTTGGACCGCACGCGGATGCGCGGCATGAAGTACCGGATCATGAACAGGTAAGCGACCATCCAAACCGCAACCGCCAGCGAGATCCGGATATCGACCGCCCCCAAGAGCAGAATTGCCCCGATGACCGACGCCAGCGCGAAGAACACTGTCTGCAACACCTCGACGACCGAGTCGGTCAGGGCGCGCGCTGTCTGCATTTCCTTCTGAGAGATCCGCCCGGCATAATCGTTGTCAAAGAATGTCACTGCCTGACCCAAGGTATAGCGATGCAGGCGTTGCAACGTCATCGTCATCAGGTTGGGCGCGACGACAAGGTTCTGAAACATCGCGTTCAGTCCGAACAGAACCGGTCGGATCGCAAGAAAGAAGAGCACGGCAAAGACGATGATACCGGTCGTACTGAACACTTCGCCCTGGCCCGAGGACAGGGCCGCGTCGATCACCCAGCCCAGGATGATCGCGCCCATGATCTCGGCCACACCCGCGACAATCGACACCACGCTGCCCGCGGCCAATGCAGGGCCACTGCCCTTCAGTGCCCAGCCGATGAACGGACGCAACCGTTCCGGCGGCGGCCCGTCGGCGGGGTCAAACGCGTCAATCATTTCGCCGGGTTTCATTCTGCCGCCTCGGTCGTCTCGGTTCCGATGAAACCGCCCGACTGGCGGTCCCAGAACCGGGCATATAGTCCGCCCTGGCCCAAAAGCTCGGAATGGCTGCCTTGCTCGACGATGCGCCCGCCATCCAGCACAAGGATGCGGTCCATCTTGGCAATTGTGGACAGTCGGTGGGCGATGGCGATCACGGTCTTACCCTCCATCATCCCGTAAAGCGTGTCCTGGATCGCGGCCTCAACCTCGCTATCGAGCGCACTTGTCGCCTCGTCCAGTACCAGGATCGGCGCGTCTTTCAGCATGACCCGTGCCAGGGCCACCCGCTGTCGCTGTCCGCCTGACAGCTTGACCCCGCGTTCACCCACCTGCGCCTCATAGCCTTTGCGGCCTTGCGGGTCTTCCAGCCCATCGATGAACTCATATGCCTCGGCCCGGCGCGCGGCGGCGAACACCTCGTCCTCGGTGGCGTCGGGGCGACCATAGAGGATGTTGTCACGCACCGAACGGTGCAATAGCGAGCTGTCCTGCTGCACCATCCCGATCTGGCGCCGCAGGCTTTCCTGCGTCACGTGGGTGATGTCTTGCCCGTCGATTTCGATCCGGCCCCCGTCGGGGTCGTAGAACCGCAACAAGAGCTTCACGAGCGTCGATTTCCCCGCGCCCGACCGACCGATCAGGCCGATCTTTTCACCCGGCTCGATCGTAAGATCGATCGCCTCCAAACCACCGCTGCCGCGCCCATAGTGATGGGTCAGCCCCTTAATCTCGATCCGGCCCTCCGACAGGACAAGCGGCTTTGCACCGGCGTCATCGACCAGGGTGATCGGCTGGGCAATCGTCTCCATCCCTTCCGCCACGATGCCGAGGTTGCGGAAGAACGACGTGAGCGCCCACATGATCCAGCCGGTCATCGCACTGAGCCGCAGGGCCAGTGCCGACGCCGCCGCAACGACACCCACGGTCGCGTCCCCGCCGACCCACAGCCAGATCGCCCAGCCGACACAGCCCACGATCAGCAACCCGTTCAGCGTGACCAGCGAGATATCCATGATCGTGAACAGGCGCATCTCGTACTGAAACGTCGTGCGCGTGCGTTCAATCGCATCGCGGGCATAGTCCAGCTCGCGGTTGTGATGCGCAAACATCTTGACCGAATGGATGTTGGTATAGCTGTCGACAACCCGGCCCGTCACCTCGCTGCGCGCGTCCGAGGCTTCTTTTGAGGCCGGGCCGATGCGGATTACCGTCCAGCGTACGAGCAACGCATACAGCGCCACCCAGATCACCAGCGGCACGGCCAGCCGTGGGTCGGCGTTCGACAACAGGATCGCCGCGCCCACGAAATAGGCCAGCGAAAAGGTGATCGCATCGAACACCTGGAACACCGCTTCACCCGCCGCGGGTGGCGTCTGCATGATCCGGTTGGCGATGCGCCCGGCAAAATCATTCTCAAACCACCCCACAGACTGGCGCAGCACGTGTTTATGCGCGCGCCAGCGGATCAGTGTGCCGAAGTTGGGCAGGATCGTGTTGTTCAGAAGCAAGACGTCGAGAGCCTGCAACACAGGACGCAGGAACAACAAGAAAACGGTCACAAGGATCAGCTCGGTTCCGTGCGTTTCCCACAACTCGGCGGGCCCGGTGCGCGACAGGATATCCACCAGCCGACCCATATAGGCGATCAGCCAGATCTCGACCGTAGCGACCACCACCGACATCAACCCGGCATAGGTAAACACCCGCGTGAAAGGGCGGCAGTACTCTCTCATAAACGGCCAGAGACGTGTGGGCGGCCTGTCGTTTTCCGTATAGGGGACATACGGATCGACAAGATTTTCGAAGAAGCGGAACACGGGGGACAATGCCTTTGCGCTGTCCCTGTGCTATAGCGTCTCTTGACCTAGAGGAAAACCATCAAGGCGGACACGGCCAGCAAAGCCGCCATGATCCGCATGAAGATCGCCCAGGCGCGCGGGGCGGCAAGCAGGTAGGACAACAAACTGCCCGCGAAGGACCAGAACAGACAGACGAAAAGATTGATGCCCGAGAAGGCGCTGGCAAGCCGCGCGGCCTCTGGCAGCGGGTCAAGGCCGATGCTGTACCCGCTGGACGCGGCCAGGGCCACGGCCCAGATTTTCGGGTTGATCCATTGGAATAGCACCGCCTCAACAAAGGTAAACGGGCCGTCGCGGTCTTGGGCTTGCGGCCGCGTGGTGGCGGCAAACAGCTTCCACGCCATCCACAGGATCCAGCCCGCGGCGGCGATTTTCAGGATCAGCCCCAGCCCCGGACGCGCCGCCAGCAATGCGCCGATGCCAAGGCCTGTCAGCGCGGCAATGATACCCACACCGACCGCAACGCCCAGTACGTGGGGCAGGGTGGGGCGAAAGCCAAAGCGCACGCCACTGGCCGTGAGAAGGATCACATTCGGCCCCGGCGTGAAGAGGCCGGCAAAGACAAATGCATAGAGCGGATCGAACGTCATCGCCGGCTTAAGACATCAAACGCCCGCCAAGCTCAATCGCCGGCGTCCAGTTTCTGAAGCAAGGCGTCTTTATCCAGCCTAAACCCAGAGGCGACCCAAGCAGACTCCAATCGCCGCAAAGCTTCGCCAATCGCGGCCCCGCGATAGCGCTTGCCGAGATCGCGCGCGCGGACCGGAAACACGGCGCTGGCCCCAGCTTCGGCCTGGGCGACTGTTTCCTCCGCCGCCTCGGTCCCGAGCGATGCAGCACGTATAAGCGCGGCGTCCACAGCAGCCCGCGCGCCAAAGCGATAGCCCATCTCGGCCGTGCCCTGCCCGGAACCCACGGCCTCACCCAACGTCGCAAGGCGTTTGCCATCCCGGCGCGACAGGCGCAGGCGTTGGGCCACATCCGCACCCCCCAGCGCGGCAAGCCGCCGGATCGGATCGGCGGCCAGCGCGTGCTGACCCTCAAGGTGCACGAGCGGTGCAAGCGCGCGCGGATCGGCCCCCGGCAACACCTGCCCAAGCGCGCCGGTCTGCGCCATCACCGCCACGCTGGGCGCGGGGTCGGGGGCGCCCAGAAGCTTCAGCATCTCTGCGCCCACCCGTTCCGCCGACAACCCGCCCAATCCGTCCAGGTTGCCCGCAATCGCATCCAGCGCACCGGGATCGGGGCCAGCGTCCACCGACCCGTACCAGGCATGAAACCGAAAGAACCGCAGGATCCGAAGATAGTCTTCGCGAATCCGCGCCGTGGCATCTTCGATGAACCGCACCCGCCGGTCGGCCAGATCCGCAAGACCGGTGCCCAAAGGGTCGATGACGTGGCCTTCGGCATCGGCGTAAAGCGCGTTCATCGTGAAATCGCGCCGCCGCGCATCCTCGTCCATCTCGCTGGAATAGGCGACCACCGCGCGCCGCCCGTCGGTTTCCACGTCACGGCGAAACGTCGTGACCTCATGGGCGATGTGGTCGGACACGATCGTGACGGTGCCATGGTCGATCCCCGTGGGGATCGGGTTCAGGTCCGCGGCCTTCGCCAAACGCATCACGTCATGAGGCATGGCATCCGTCGCGACGTCGATGTCCGATACCGGCGCGCCCAGCAAATCGTTGCGCACGCAGCCGCCGACGAAGAAGGCGCGGTGCCCCTCGGTCTGCAGCGCGTCGAGAACCGCGCGTGTGGATGCGCGTGTGATCCACTCTGCCGTCAGCCGCGTCACGCCTGCATCCGATCAGCAAGCGCGCGCAGCATCCGTGCCGTTGCGCCCCAGATGTAATAGGGGCCCCAGGGCACCGTGTAGTAATACCGCCGCGTCCCGCGCCAGCGCCGCCCCTGAACCGAGAAATTCGTGGGATCGACCACATGGGCGAGGGGCGCGCAAAACACCTCTTCCACCTCGCCCGGCTCAGGCCGGATGTCGAAGGGCCCGTCGATCCAGCCAAGGACCGGCGTCACCTGAAAACCGGTTACGGTCTCATGGGACGGCAAGGTGCCGAGCACGTCCACCCGGGCGCGGGGCAGCCCAATCTCTTCCTCGGCCTCGCGCAGCGCGGCGTCCACCACATCGGCGTCGCCCGCATCGACCTTGCCCCCTGGAAACGCGATCTGGCCGGGGTGGTGTTTCAGCCGGGACGACCGTTTGGTCAGCACGATCTGCGCCGCCCCATCCAGCCACTGCACCCCGACCAGAACGCCTGCATCGCGCAGTTTGCGCCCCTCGGGCAGCACCACATCAGGGTTCAGATCGAAATCAGACGACGCGCCACCAGAGCGCGCCAGCGCGGTGTGCAACCTGTCCCGAAGCTCAGGACCCGTCACCTGCGCCCTCCGTCGCCTCAAACCCCAGCGTTTCGGGCGCGAACTCATAATGCGCGCCGCAGAACTGGCAATCGGCGGTGACGATCCCCTCATCCGTGGTCATATGGGCGATGTCTTTTGCCGAATAGATCGACAGGCTTTGCCGCACGCGGTCGGCCGAGCAGGTGCACCCAAAGGCCACCGGCTGCGGGTCGAAGACGCGCGGGGCCTCTTCGTGGAACAGCCGCACCAACAGGTCGGTGGGGTGAACCGTGGGGCCCACCAGCTCCAGTTCTTCCACCGTATCGAGAAGCACATTGGCCCGCGTCCAGTTTTCCAGCTCTTCGGAATCCAGCACATCAGCGGCCTGCAACAGCCCCTCATCCCCTGACCCGCCATCCTTGGCGAAAGGCGAGGCTTCGGGCATGTGCTGCAACATCACACCGCCCGCGCGCCAGCCCGATTGGCCATCCGCCATCTCGGACTGGCCAAAGCTCAGCGCGAACCGCGTCGGCAATTGTTCGGATTGGGCAAAATACGTCTCGGCACACGAGGCGAGCGATCCACCGGCGATGGGCGTGATCCCCTGATAGGGCACCATGTCCTTGCCCTGGTCGATCAAGACCGCGAAATACCCTTTGCCAATCTGCGAGAATGCCGGTGCGCCCGCGTCCAGTCGGGTTTCATCGAAACTGGCATAGGCACGGATGCGCCCCGGCTCACCTTCGCGAGCGGGCGCATAGTAATCTGTCGCGATCAAGCGCGCAGGCCCGTCGCCCCGCACCTGTAGCGAGAGCTTCCAGCGCAGCTTGATCGTTTGCCCGATCAGCGCCGTCAAAAGCGCCGCCTCGGCCACCAGCGCCTCGATCGGAGCAGGATAGTCGTGTTGCGACAGGACGTTGTCCAACGCGCCGTCTAGCCGCGCGACCCGGCCCCGGATGTCCGAGCGGTCGAGTTGAAACGGAAGGACGGTATCGTCCCAAGCGATCTGAGAGCCGAGTGTCATGGGGGTTTCCTTGGCGCGGCCGAGTTGGCATACCGCGACTATATAGGGACAAGGCGCGAGGGTCCAAGGCAAGTGATCAGGCGGATGGGCGAATCGGTCAAACCGGGTATGCGCTATACGCAACGCCCAGGCGCCTATGCGGTGCTGTTGCGCGGGCGTGATGTGCTGCTGACCCACCAGGCTGCGCCGATCCCTGAGTTTCAACTGCCCGGCGGCGGGATTGATCCCGGCGAGTCGCCTCTGGCCGCGCTCTATCGTGAGGTGATGGAAGAAACCGGCTGGCGCATTGCCCGCCCGCGGCGGTTGGGCGCGTTTCGCCGGTTCACCTACATGCCGGAATACGATCTCTGGGCCGAAAAGCTGTGCCACATCTATCTGGCCACCCCGGCCCTGCGCCTGGGGGAACCGACGGAGGCGGGGCATACCGCGACGTGGTTGCCCGTGGATGTTGCCGTAGACACGCTGGCCAATGAAGGTGACCGTATGTTCCTGAGCCGCCTAAACCTCTGACGGGCGGCCGGAATACTCCAGCAGAACCGCCGAGATATCGTCGGCAGGCTCGCTTTGTTCGGCGTGTTCGGCCAGGTTCCACAAGAGCGCCTCCAGAAACGGTGGTCCCCGCATGTCGTGGTTACGCTGGACCATTTGTTCCAACCCTTCCCTGTCAAGCATAGCGCCCGCACTGTTTGTACATTCCGTGATGCCGTCGGAATACAGAAGCAACCGATCCCCCGGCGACAGCATCACTTCGCGCGCCTCGTACTGCGCATCTGGGATCAGGCCGACGGGCAGCCCGCCATCCCCTTCAAACCGGGTCTCACCGCTGGCGGTTTGCACGATCGGGCTGGGATGACCCGCCTGGCAATAGCGCACCTGCCCAGTGCGCAGGTCGACATCGGCAATCAGCATCGTGCAGTAAAGGCCCGTGGTCATATCTTCCTGTATCACCCGATTGAATTCGGCACAGATCGCGTCCACGTCGCGCATTCGGTACAGGCCCAGCTCATCGATCATCAGCGCAAGGTTGCGCTCGGGCTTGGCGCCAGACAACAAGCCCGCAAGCCGCGCCGCCATCAAGGCCGAGGCGATGCCATGGCCCGACACATCCAGCGCATAGATCCCGATCCGGGTATCGCTGACCCGGAACGCGCCCACCAGATCACCGCCCACATGGCCACTTGGCCGCAACATCAGCGACACATTGGCCCCGCTGAAGGACAGAAATTCTTCTGGCACCAGCGACTGTTGCAGATGCCGCGCTTCCACCAGATCGCGGGCGACATCATCGTAGACCTTCTGCAACTCGCCCAGCGTGTCGCCCAGAAGCTTGTTCTTCTCCGACAACTCACGCTCAACCGCGATCAAACGCTCGCCGGCGGCAATCCGGGCCTCAAGCTCAGCCGTGTTGACGGGCTTCGTCAGGAAATCATCGGCCCCCGACGCCAGGCCGATGGCCACATCTTCGCGCCCGGTCTTTGACGTCAGAAGGATGAAATAGACATAGCGATCCTGTATCTCTTCGCGGAACTGGCGACACAGTTCCAATCCCGACATACCCGGCATCACCCAGTCGCTGATCACCAGGTCCACCGATTCCTGTTGCAGGATCGCCAGCGCCTCTTTCCCCGAATGCGCGATCAGCACATCATACCAGCGCCGGCGCAACAGCTTGGACATCATGCTGACCTGGGCCGGGCTGTCATCGACGACCAGAACACGTTGGATCGCCCCGGCATGGGGCGCTTCTGACATGCGCCCCTCGGGCGCTGGGGAAGGGATGGCCGTCACGAAACCTGTCCTTATCTGGGTCGCGCTGTTGTGGCCTTGTGGTGCTTAAGATGCTGTGAATGCGCGGATTTGAAACGTTCGAATCCGGGACATTTACGGGCACTCAACGCTCTTGCCCGCACAAAGGGCCCATGGAAAACGCGCAACTGATCAATTGGGACCGCTTGGATGAGCTGAAGGCCGAGATCGGCGAAGAGGATTTCGCCGAGGTGGTTGAGCTGTTTCTGGCAGAGTTCGAAGAGGCGCTTCAACGCCTGTCCGGGGCCGAGCCTGTGGCGGAACTGGCCAATGAATTTCACGCGCTCAAGGGCTGTGCGGTGAACCTGGGCATGTCTGAATTGGCCCAAATCTGCGCCGCGGCCGAGGCGGGGGCCCGCGACGGGCAGATGACCCATGATATCAGCCAGATTTCCGCGATCTTCCACCGCTCACGCGCCAGTCTCGCCCAGGCGCAGGCCTAGATGACGAACTCGGCCAGCGTGTCGTCATCGGTGATATCGCGATAGACAAACCCGGCCCCGTCCAGCGCGGCGAACAAACGGTCGAAATTGCTGGCCGCACTCGTTTCAATCCCGATCAAGACCGAGCCGAAGTTGCGGGCGGACTTTTTCAGGTACTCGAACCGGGCGATGTCATCATCGGGGCCCAGCATTTCAAGGAAATCACGCAAGGCCCCCGGGCGCTGGGGCAGGCGCAGGATCATGTATTTCTTGACGCCCGAATACCGCTGCGCGCGTTCCTTCACTTCCGGCAAGCGCTCAAAGTCGAAGTTCCCGCCCGTGGTGATGGCCACCACCCGCTTGCCGCGGATCCGATCGCGAATGAAAGGCAAGACATCAAGGCTCAGCGCGCCTGCGGGCTCCAGGACGATCCCTTCATGGTTCAGCATCTCGACAATGGTGGTGCAGATGCGGTTTTCCGGGGCGAGCAGCACATCGTCCGGGGGCACATCGCGCAAGACCGCAAATGTCCGGTCACCGATGCGCCCGACGGCGGCGCCATCCACGAAGGTATCGACGCGGGGCAGCGTTACCGGATGGCCCGCGCCCAGGGCCGCGGTCAGGCTGGCCCCGCCCGTTGGCTCCACCAGCACCATCTCGGCCATATCCGGCTGGCCGCGCAAGTAGCTGCGCATCCCCGCAGACAGGCCGCCACCGCCCACTGGCAGCACGATCAGATCGGGCGGCCCGGGCAGTTGTGCCAACATCTCTACCGCCACGGCCGCCTGGCCTTCGATCACATCATCATCGTCAAAGGGCGACAGAAACCGCGCGCCGGTTTGTGCGCAATGCGCTTGCGCGGCCGCGAGCGTATCGTCGAAATAATCCCCCGTCAGGCGCACCTCGATCGCATCCCCGCCAAACACGCGGGTCTTGTCGATCTTCTGTCTTGGCGTCGTCACCGGCATAAATATCACCGCCTGCACGCCAAAATGCCGGGCAACATAGGCCACCCCTTGCGCATGGTTGCCGGCACTTGCGCAGACAAACGCCGTCGCCCCCTCGGCAATCGCCTTGCCCATCGCATTGAACGCCCCGCGGATCTTGTAGGATCGCACCGGGCTCAGATCCTCACGCTTCAACCACAGCTCGCAGTCGAACCGATCCGACAGGAATGCGTTGCGCTGCAATGGCGTCGGTTCAAACAGCGCGCGCATCTTGTCGGTGGCGGCGCGGGCGCGCGTGGCGAAATCGGTGGTCATCTGCTGTCCCCCTCGTTGCGCCCAACCCTAGATCATCGCGCGCCCCGGATACCACCCGATTGCACCCGGTCCGTCCCTTGCCGCGCTTACCAAAACAGCCTAAACGCCGCCTCGGACCAGAACTTGCGAGTGACCGCCCCATGTCGAATCCAAAGAAAGTCGTGTTGGCCTATTCCGGCGGGCTCGACACCTCGATCATCCTGAAATGGCTGCAGACGGAATATGGCTGCGAGGTCGTGACCTTCACCGCCGATCTGGGGCAGGGCGAAGAACTGGAGCCTGCGCGCAAGAAGGCCGAGATGATGGGTGCCAGCGACATCTATATCGAGGATCTGCGCGAAGAGTTCGTGCGCGATTTCGTGTTCCCGATGTTCCGCGCAAATGCGGTGTATGAGGGGCTCTATCTTCTGGGCACCTCCATCGCGCGGCCCCTGATCTCAAAGCGTCTGATCGAGATTGCTGAGGAAACCGGCGCGGATGCCGTGGCCCATGGCGCCACCGGCAAGGGCAACGATCAGGTGCGGTTTGAACTGTCGGCCTACGCGCTGAACCCCGATATCAAGGTGATCGCGCCTTGGCGGGAGTGGGATTTGTCGAGCCGGACAAAGCTGATCGAATTTGCCGAACAGCACCAGATCCCGATCGCCAAGGACAAGCGCGGCGAAGCGCCGTTCTCGGTCGATGCCAACCTGCTCCACACGTCCTCAGAGGGGAAGGTGTTGGAGGACCCAGCCGATGATGCGCCTGACTACGTTTATCAGCGCACGGTCAACCCCGAAGATGCGCCGGATGTGCCCGAATACATCGAGGTCGGGTTTGAGGGCGGTGATGCCGTGTCGATCAACGGTGAGGCGCTGTCACCCGCGGCGCTGCTGACCAAGCTCAACGAACTGGGCGGTAAGCACGGGATCGGGCGGCTTGATCTGGTCGAAGGCCGGTTCGTTGGCATGAAGTCCCGCGGTATCTATGAAACGCCCGGCGGCACCTTGTTGCTAGAGGCGCATCGCGGGATCGAACAGATCACGCTGGATCGTGGGGCGGCACACCTGAAAGACGAGTTGATGCCGCGCTATGCGGAACTGATTTACAATGGCTTCTGGTTCTCGCCCGAACGCGAAATGCTGCAAGCGGCCATCGACGCCAGCCAGACCCATGTGACCGGCACTGTGCGGCTGAAGCTGTACAAAGGCATGGCGCGCACCGTGGGCCGATGGTCTGATCATTCACTCTATTCCGAGGCGCACGTGACGTTTGAAGATGACGCGGGTGCCTACGATCAAAAAGACGCTGCCGGGTTCATTCAGTTGAATGCCCTCCGGCTCAAACTGCTCGCCGCGCGGGACAAGCGGCTGAAGCGCTAGACGAAGTTTTCCGGCATCAGGATCTTCGCCTTGCCCGCGGGCCGGTCAAAATCAATGTGGACGATCTTGCGCGTCTGCCGGTCACCCACCACCCGGCGGAACAGAAACTCACGCTGGGTGAAGTTCCCGCGCACCATGACCCAGCGCACCATGCTGGCGGTCAGGCCCTTGTAGGGCGCGATCAGGTCGATCAGCCACAGGCGCTCGCCCGACTGCCAGTCGCCCTGCTGGAACGGCTCACCCCGCACATAGCGGCGTTCCGCATCCGGTGACATGCGCGCCCAGGTGAACATGCCCCTTGGGACATCGTCGAAGCGAAACACCTTGTATTGACCAAGCAGGATCGGCGGCTCAAACGCCGCGCGCAGGGTGGCCACGCGCATCGCCGCATGCCGCGGGCTGCGCGCCGCCAGGAACAGGGCATCCCCCAGCGCCTGCAACGCCTCGGGTGAGGGCGCTTCGTCGGCGGGAAGGGGCGTGCCGGTGCTGTCGGTTAGCGGCATCAATGCGCGGGGCCCGTCGCTTGCACCAGAAGCTGCGCCTCCCATGGGCGAAGGCCCCGCGCGGCCGGGGCGCCATAGGGGCGCTGAGCCAGGTCGGGGAACAGCGCAAACAACTCCGCCCGCATTTCCGCGTCCAGCGCGTTCAGGCTGAAGGTGCCGGGATAGAAGCTTTCCGTTGGCAAGCCCTCGGTCAGCATGACCTCATGCTTGTCGAACAGGATGTGGAAGTATTCGACCTCTACCGCCTGGGCATCAATCTGCACGGTCTTGCCGTTCACCAGACCTTTGGCAGGGGCCAGCACCTGCTCTGACCCGAACAGAAGCGCCACAGTATCATCCATCACAAGAACACGGTGCTGCGGCGAGACCCTGAGATCGCGCCTCGGCTGGCCCGCTCCCAACGCCCCGCGTTTGATCACAACCGGCCTAAGATCCGGCGCGTGTGCCAATTCTGCGGCTTCGACACGACGCGAGCCGATCCAGCGCACCGGTTCCATCCGACCGTCCTGCAACCGCACCCTGTCACCAATGCGCAGGTCTTCAACGGCGACCTCGCCCGCATCCCCCTCTAACCGCGTGCCCCGGGCCACGCAGATCAGCAGGTTGATCTGCACCGTCGCGTCATCCGTCGTCGCCCCGTTGGCGCCTTCGACAGTAAACGTAAACACCTGGTTGGCGTTGGTATCGAACACTGCGGGCGCATCGACGGTGAAGGTGAAGGCGCCTGTGGTGGTATCGGCTGTGGTCAGGGAACCGAAGGTGGTGTCTGTCTCGGTAAAGGTATAGCCATCCGGCGCCTCGGTGAAGCCTGCGAACAGTTGCTGGGCATCAATATCGCCGCTGACCGTCCCGTCATTGGGCGCGCCCAGATCCAGCGTGAACGTAAACAAATCCCCGCTAAACGGCCCCGACGCCTGTTCATAGACGTTAAAGCCCACGGGTCACCCCCGGCGGTCCAATGACTGCTCGTCTGCGCGACATATGCTCGACACCCCTCAGTCCAGCATAAGCCATGCCAGCGTCAGTTCAACTGCCCCGCAATCGGGCGTCCCGCAGGGCGTGATAAGATGCCAGCGCATCTTCGGCCATCTCGGCATAGGGCGTGGGCACGCTCGGCAACGCGCCCTCAGCCGCCCCGAACCCGGTGGAACGATGCACCGCCCCGTACCAATGCGGGGCCCAGGCACCATCGAACGGGCGGGGGCCTGCAGGCCAGGACAGCATCGCAGGATCGAAGGCCAGCCCCAGCGCATCGCACAGCGCGGCCATCATGCGCGCGGGATCAGCCAGGATATCCGCACTGTCGATCACCACGGGATCCTGACCCAGATGTCGAACATGGGCAAAGATCCGGTGCTGCTGCGCAAACCCCAGATCGTCCACCAAGGGCGCCTCACGCTTGCGCAGGTAGCTGGCGATCACGCGCGCAGGGTGGCGGATCAGGAACACGTTCGTTACCTGCCCCAGCCAGTCCAGCGGCCAGTCCGCCAACATGTGATGGGTCATCTGCTTTTGGTAAAACACCGCCGCGTTGCGTGGCACGGGGCCAAGGCACCGCTCAATCACCGTCTCGGCGCGTGACTCACCGGCCGCCAGAACCGCCGCACGCATCGGATGATCGAGGCCCGTCTCAGACAGATACGCAGCATAAAACGGCTCATCCCAGACCGCGCAATCGGCGCGCTGGGCGAAGCTGTACATCATCGCCGTCGACAGGTTGCGCGGCCCCGACCACATGGCAATTCGCTTCACCAAATCGTCCCTCATTTGCCCGGATACGCAGGCTAAGCCCCTGTGAAACAACTGTCACCTGTTCGTGACATCACGCGCGGTTGAGTTGCTGCGACGCAGGGACTGCCCCAGTGTCCGCCCAACATTTGTCGGAGGGTAATCCATGTTGCTGACATTCAATCAAATCAAGCCCCTGATGTTAGGGCTTGCCATCGTCGCCGGCATTGCGGCGCAATGTGGCCAGGCCAAGGCTGCGGAACGCACGGCCATCGTTGCCGGTGGCTGTTTCTGGTGCGTCGAGAAAGACTTTGAACGCGTGGGCGGCGTGTCCGAGGCTGTATCGGGCTATACCGGCGGCACGGTCGAGAACCCGACCTATCGCCAGGTCGTGCGTGGCGGCACGGGCCATTACGAAGCGGTCGAGATCACCTTTGACGACGACTCGATCAGCTATGATCAAATCCTGCACCTGTTTTTCCGCTCGGTCGATCCCACCGATGCAGGCGGACAGTTCTGTGACCGCGGCGAAAGCTATCGAACGGCGATCTTTGTCACCAACGCCGCCGAACGTCGTGCGGCTGAGGCCGCAAAGGCCGAAGCGGAGCGTGAGCTGGGCCAGACCATTGTTACCCCGATCCTGGATGCGAGCGAATTCTACGTCGCCGAAGAGTACCACCAGGACTATTACAAGCAGACCGACGTGATCCTGACGCGGCGTGGCCCAAAGACAAAGGCTGAAGCCTACAAGTTCTATCGCAACGCCTGTGGTCGCGATGCCCGCGTGAAAGAGCTGTGGGGCGATGCGGCGCCTTTCGCCAGCTAGGCGGTTTCCATAAACGCCAGAACCTCTGGCAAGGGCGGGATCGCGTCGGCGGTCCCGCGCTTTGTCACCTTCAATGCGGCGGCCGCCGCCGCCCGCTGCATCGCCGCATGGGCACCCAGTCCCGCATCCAGCCCGGCGGCCACAAAACCTGCAAACGTGTCGCCCGCCCCCGTGGTGTCGACCGCATCGACCTGTGGCGCGACAACCGTGATCCGTTCCCCCGCCGCGGGCATATACCACGCCGCCCCATCTGCGCCGAGCGTCACGACCACGTTCGGCACCGGCAACTGATCCACCGGCTGATCCAGCGCCTCTGACAGTTGCTGCGCCTCGACCTGGTTGACCATCAGGACATCGACAAAAGGAAGCACCGCCCGCACCGCCTCCACGTCAAACGGCGCCGCCGAATAGACAAGGCGCATGCCCCGCCGCACCGCCCATGCCGCAACCTCGGCCTGAAGCGAGGTCTCGTTTTGCATCAGCAACAGATCGCCAGCCTGCGCCCTCTCCATCGCGTGGGTCACGGTGGCCAGGTCCAGCACCGTGTTCGCGCCGGGGAAGATCACAATCGCATTCTCCCCATCCGCGGCCACATTGATGATCGCATGGCCCGTCGGCGTCTCACCCTGTGCAATCCCGCCTGTGCCCACGCCGTAATCGGCCAGTCGGTCAATCGCCCAGCCGCCCTCTGGCCCCACGGCCCCGATATGGTACACCTCGGCCCCGGCCCGCGCCGCCGCCACGCTTTGGTTCGCGCCTTTGCCGCCGAGCCCCGTGTGATAGCTGGTTGCCGCCAGCGTTTCCCCCGGCGCAGGCAGGTGCGGCAGGGCATAGAAGTGGTCGGCGTTGATCGATCCCAGGTTCCAGATGGTCATCGCGGCTCAGTTAACCTTACAGGCGGCAACCACTGCCATGTTCAGAATATCGTTCACGGTCGACACAGACGAACAGATCTGGATCGGCTTGTTCACCCCGGTCAGGATCGGCCCGATCACGGTGGCCCCCGCCATTTCCTGCATCAGCTTGACCGAGATCGAGGCAGAGTGGCGTGCAGGCACCACCAGTACATTCGCGGGCCCCGTCAGGCGAGAGAATGGGTATTGCGCCATCGCCTGTGCGTTCAGCGCGACATCCACCGTCATCTCGCCCTCATATTCAAAGTCCACGCCCCGCTCATCCAGCACCTTGGGCGCCTGATGCATCTTTTCGGCCCGCTCGCTGACCGGATAGCCGAAGGTCGAGAAGGACAGAAACGCCACCCGCGGTTCCAGCCCCAGCATCCGCGCCACCTCGGCCCCGCGCTCGGCGATGTTGGCCAGGTCATGCTCGCTGGGCCATTCATGCACCAGCGTGTCGGTGATGAGGACGATCCGCCCTTTGTGCAGCACCGCCGTCACACCCACCGCGCCATCTTCGGCCCGTGCGTCGAACACATGGTTGATCAGGTTGAGAACATGCGCCGACTTCCGCGTGGCCCCGGTGACCAGTGCATCCCCGGCCTCATGCGCCAGCATAAGGGCTGAGAACACGTGCCGGTCCCGTGCAGCCAGCCGGTGCACGTCCTGCGCATCAAAGCCCTGGCGCTGCAGACGGTCGTACAGAAACGACTTGTACTGATCGAGACTGCCGGTGTTGGCCGCGTTCACCACCGTCAGCTCACGCACAGCATCGGCCAGCCCTTCAGCCTCTAGCTTGGCCTTCACATCTGCCTCGCGGCCTACAACCATCGCCTTGCCGAACCCGCCGCGCTGATAGGCAACAGCGGCGCGAAGCACCCGGGGATCATCGCCCTCCGCGAAGATCATCCGCGCCTGCGCCGTCCGCGCCCGTGCATTCAAACCGCGCAGGATTGACGCGGTGGGATCCATTCGCGATTTCAGCGACAGCTCATAAGCCTCCATATCCACAATGGGCCGTCGCGCCGCCCCGGTATCCATGCCCGCACGCGCCACCGCAGGCGGGATGCGGTGGATCAGGCGGGGGTCAAACGGCGTAGGGATGATGTAGTCGCGCCCGAACGTCAGCTTCTTGCCATAGGCCATGGCGACCTCGTCTGGCACCTCCTCTCGCGCCAGTTCGGCCAAAGCCTGCGCACAGGCGATTTTCATCGGGTCATTGATCGCCCGCGCGTGGATATCCAGCGCCCCACGGAACAGGTAAGGGAAGCCAAGGACGTTGTTCACCTGATTGGGATAGTCCGACCGCCCGGTCGCCACGATGGCATCGACGCGCACCGCATGCGCCTCTTCCGGCGTAATCTCGGGGTCGGGGTTCGCCATGGCGAAGATCACCGGATTGTCGGCCATATCCGCCACCATCTCGGCCGTCACGGCACCCTTCACGCTAACACCAAGGAACACATCCGCCCCCTTCATCGCGTCTTCCAAAGTGCGCGACTTGGTCTTGGCGGCATGGGCGGACTTCCACTGGTTCATGCCCTCGGTCCGACCCTGATAAATCACGCCCTTGGTGTCACAAACGATGCAGTTGTCGTGCTTGGCGCCCATTGCCTTCAACAGCTCGATACAGGCAATCCCCGCCGCACCAGCCCCGTTTAGGACGATCTTTACATCCTCGATCTTCTTGTCGGCGTGGTGGAGCGCATTGATCAGGCCCGCCGCACAGATCACCGCTGTGCCGTGCTGGTCATCGTGGAAGACAGGAATATCCATCTCTTCCTTCAGACGCTGTTCGATGATGAAACACTCGGGCGCCTTGATGTCTTCCAGGTTGATGCCCCCGAATGTCGGGCCCATCAGCCGGACCGCATTGATAAACGCTTCGGGGTCTTCGGTATCAAGTTCGATGTCGATGGAATCCACATCCGCGAACCGCTTGAACAGGACTGCCTTGCCTTCCATCACAGGCTTTGAAGCCAATGCCCCAAGGTTCCCTAGCCCGAGCACGGCCGTCCCATTGGAGATCACGGCGACCAGGTTGCCCTTTGTGGTGTAGTCATACGCGGTCTCCGGGTTCTCGGCGATTGCCTCGCACGGCACGGCCACGCCAGGGGAGTATGCAAGGCTCAAGTCACGCTGCGTCGTCATCGGCACGCTGGCCTGCACCTCGAACTTGCCCGGACGCGGTTCCATATGGAACGCAAGCGCGTCCTCTGGCCGGATCTTCATACGTGCCATGCGGTGTCCCTCCCTTAAGCCGTTGAGACATAGCGTTCTGTGCAGCACCTTCGCAATGCCACCTTTTCCGCTTTCGCCTGAATCCGGGGATTTGTAAGATCGCGGAACACCGATCCGGGGGGATCCGTCGTGACCGTGCAAAGCGCCACCCTGACGCCGATGATGGCGCAATATCTCGACATCAAGTCGGGCTACGCGGATGCGCTGTTGTTCTACCGGATGGGCGATTTCTACGAGCTGTTCTTTGACGATGCGGTGGCGGCTGCGGCAGCCTTGGACATCGCGCTGACCAAACGCGGCAAGCATCTGGGCGAAGATATCCCGATGTGCGGGGTCCCGGTGCATGCGGCCGAGAACTATTTGCTGACATTGATCCGCAAGGGCTTCCGCGTCGCCGTTTGTGAGCAAATGGAAGATCCGTCGGAGGCGAAGAAGCGCGGCTCGAAGTCGGTGGTGAAACGCGAGGTGGTGCGCCTCGTCACGCCCGGCACGCTGACCGAAGACGCGCTGCTCGATGCGCGGCGGCACAACTATCTGGCCAGCTTTTCGGTGGTGCGGGGTGAGGCGGCACTGGCCTGGGCTGACATCTCGACCGGAGCCTTCGCGGTAATGCCCATCGCAGCGGAACGTCTGGCCGCGGAACTTGCCCGGTTGGGTGCGCGTGAGGTGCTGGTGTCCGAGGCGGGGTTCGATGAATTCGCCGAAACAGTGTCTGAACAAGGCGCGCAGGCCACGCCCCTGTCGCGGACAAGCTTCGACAGCACGGGGGCCGAGAAGCGGCTGACATCCCTCTTTGCGGTCAAGACGCTGGAAGCTTATGGCAGCTTCACCCGTGCCGAAGTGTCGGCCATGGGCGCGCTGATCGATTACCTCGACATCACGCAAAAGGGCGCAATGCCCCGACTTCAGCCACCGGTGCGTGAGGCGGAAGATAGCGCGGTGCAGATTGACGCTGCCACCCGCCGGAATCTGGAGATCACGCGGTCGCTGACCGGTGGTCGCGAAGGTTCGCTTTTGGCGACCATTGACCGAACGGTAACGGCAGCAGGGGGGCGCCTGTTGGAACAACGCCTGTCCGGCGCGTCCCGCGATCTGCTGCTGATCCGCGCGCGCCACGACGCGATTGCCCATCTGATCGACCTGCCCACCCAGCGCTTGGACCTGCGCGCAGCACTTCGCCGTGCACCCGACCTTGACCGCGCCCTGTCGCGGCTGGCGCTCGACCGGGGCGGTCCGCGCGATCTGGCGGCTGTGCGCGATGCGCTGGGCCAAGCGATGTGGATTGCCGGTGAGCTGGGCGATGATTGTCCCAGCGTGTTGGTGGCGGCGCGGCAGGCTTTGACCGGGCATGAAGCCATTACGTCATTTCTAGACACTGCTTTGGTCGCTGAACCGCCCGTCCATGTCCGCGATGGCGGGTTTGTGGCCGCGGGGTTCGACGCCGACCTCGATGATGCCTGCAAACTGCGGGATGAAGGCCGGTCGCTGATCGCCGCGATGCAGGCAGAGTTTGCGGAAAAGACAGGTGTCATCTCGCTTAAGGTCAAGCATAACAACGTGTTGGGCTATTTCATCGAAACCACGGCCACCCATGCCGAAAAGATGCTGTCCCCGCCCCTGAACGAAACCTTCATCCACCGCCAGACCACGGCCAATGCAGTGCGGTTCACCACGGTGGAACTCTCCGATCTGGAAACCCGCATCCTGAATGCCGGTGCGCGGGTGGCCGAGATTGAAAACAGGGTCTATTCAGCGCTCAGATCCGCCATCCTCGATGAAGCCAACCGCCTTGCGCCCGCTGCGCGTGCCTTGGCCGAGATAGACCTTGCCACCGCAATGGCAGACTTGGCTGTTGAACAGGGCTGGTCCCGGCCCACGGTGGATGACAGTCGCGCCTTTGCCATTGAAAACGGCCGCCACCCGGTGGTGGAACGCGCCCTTCTGGCCGAAGGGGGCGCGCAGTTCATCCGCAACTCGTGCCACCTCACCGCCGAAGACAGTGCCGCGATCTGGCTGGTCACAGGCCCCAACATGGCCGGTAAGTCGACCTTCCTGCGCCAGAACGCCCTGATCGCATTGTTGGCCCAAGCCGGGTGCTACGTGCCTGCCGACAGCGCCCATATCGGCCTTGTCAGCCAGATCTTCAGCCGTGTGGGGGCCTCTGATGACCTGGCCCGCGGCCGGTCGACCTTTATGGTTGAGATGGTGGAAACCGCCGCGATCCTGAACCAGGCCGATGATCGGGCGTTGGTGATCCTTGATGAGATCGGGCGCGGGACGGCGACCTATGATGGGTTGTCGATTGCCTGGGCGACGCTAGAGCACCTGCACAACGTCAACCGCACCCGGGCGCTGTTTGCGACGCATTACCACGAGATGACGATGCTGGCCGATACTCTGGACGGGGTGCAGAACGCAACTGTGGCGGTGAAGGATTGGGAGGGTGAGATCGTCTTTCTGCACGAGGTGCGCATGGGCGCTGCGGATCGCAGTTACGGCGTGCAGGTCGCGAAGCTGGCGGGATTGCCGGGGCAGGTGATTGAGCGGGCGCGACAGGTGCTTGATTTGCTTGAGAAATCTGCGCGCGAAGGCGGAAGCGGGGCGAAGGCGTTGGTAGAGGATTTGCCGTTATTCTCCGCTGCGCCAGTGCAAAATGCTCCGGCAAAAACCGCTGGCCCGTCGCCATTGGACATGGCACTGGCCAATGTCCACCCCGATGAGTTGACACCGCGCGAGGCGTTGGAGTTGCTCTATCGGCTGAAGGATCTTCAGACGAACGCGTCGCGGGAATAGCCTTGCAGGTACAAAAGCGCGGTCAGATCGCCGTGGTTGATCCGCAAATCCACCTCAGCGGCGACGACCGGTTTGGCATGCAAGGCGACACCTGCGCCCGCGCGGGTGAGCATGCCCAGATCGTTGGCGCCGTCGCCCACCGCCATGACATCCGCTTCTGTGATCCCCAGTTTGGCCGTCAGCTCTTCCAACGCCGTGACCTTCGCCGCGCGGCCCAGGATCGGAGGGATGACGTGGCCCGTGAGGTGGCCTTCTGCAGCCTCCAGCATGTTGGCCCGGTTTTCATCGAACCCCAGCCGTTCCGCGATCCGGCTGGTGAACGCCGTAAACCCGCCAGAGACGAGCGCGGTGTAGACGCCATTGGCCTTCAGCGTGCGCAGTAGCGTCTCTGCGCCTGAGGCCAGCGTAATCCGATTTGCCAAAACAGTATCTATTACTGTGGTTTTGAGCCCTTTAAGCATTCCGACCCGCTCTGTCAGAGCGCCCTCAAAGTCCAGCTCTCCATTCATTGCCCGCGCCGTGATCTCGGCCACGCGCGCACCCACACCGGCCTCGGTGGCCAGTTCGTCAATGCATTCCTGGTTGATGATGGTGCTGTCCATATCCGCCAGGAGCAGCTGCTTCTTTCGCCTCGCGCTGGGCTGCACCGCCATATCGACGCCCATGCCCTGCAGATCGGTCCACACGTCCCACTGATTGCCAGGCACCACCTCAACCGAAAATTCCGCCGCCTCGTCGGGGCTGAGCCACTGTGTATCCCCGCCGCCCCAGGCGTTGCGCAAACTGTCGACCAGCGCACGGTCGAGGGCGGGATTTGCGGGGTTGGTGAGCAGGGTGACAGTGTACATGGGCCAGGTCCGGTGTTTCGGGCGGGTAGAGCATGACGGTTTGGGAAACGCCAGAGGGGTGGTGCGGGGTTTCCGATAGGGAACGGAAGGGGCCGGAAAACGCGATCCTGGGTGGAAAATGTGACGATTGGGTTGTTGCACCGCGCGACGCAGCCCGATAGATCCCGCGGTGGGACACCCTTCCCCAACGAAGGGCATGTATCTGTAAGGATATCTCAGATGAACAAGAACCAACCGGCAACGCGGCCGGTCAATCCGCGTTTTTCCTCTGGCCCCTGTGCCAAACCCCCCACATTCACCCTTGATACGTTGGCCGATGCCGCGCTGGGCCGGTCGCACCGGGCCGCTGTGGGCAAGGCCAAGCTGAAGGCCGCGATTGAAGAGACGCGCGAGCTTTTGGGCGTGCCTGCGGAGTATCGCATCGGGATTGTGCCGGCCTCGGACACCGGCGCGGTGGAGATGGCTATGTGGTCGCTTCTTGGTGAGCGCGGCGTTGAGGTGCTGGCCTGGGAGAGTTTCGGGGCTGGCTGGGTCACGGATGCGGTCAAGCAGTTGAAGCTGGATGCGACGGTGCGGACGGCAGAATACGGTGAGATTGTCGACTTCGATCAGGTGGATTTTGACAAGGATGTTGTCTTTACCTGGAACGGCACGACCAGCGGTGTTCGGGTGCCTGAAACAGTGTCTATTCCTAAGGATCGGGCGGGTTTGACGATCTGTGATGCGACCTCGGCGGCGTTTGCGATGGACCTGCCTTGGGAGGCTTTGGATGTCACCACGTTTTCCTGGCAGAAGGTGCTGGGGGGCGAGGCGGCGCATGGGATGCTGATCCTCAGCCCGCGGGCGGTGGAGCGGTTGGAAGGCTATTCCCCGCCCTGGCCGTTGCCCAAGATTTTCAGGCTCACCAAGGGTGGCAAGCTGATCGAGGGCATCTTTGAAGGGGCCACGATCAACACGCCCTCGATGCTGGCGGTTGAGGACTATCTGCAGGCGTTGGCCTGGGCGCGCTGCGTTGGTGGTTTGCAAGGGCTGATTGGCCGTGCAGACGCGAATACCGCAGTATTAGAGACGTTTGTGGCGGAAAATGACTGGATCGATTTTCTGGCGGTGGACCCGGCCACGCGGTCGAACACCAGCGTGTGCCTGAAGTTCACCGACCCCCGGATCGCCGACGGCGCAGGGTTTGCCAAAGCGGTCGCCAAGCGGCTGGAAGCGGAAGGCGTGGCCTATGATATCGGGGCCTATCGCGATGCGCCGCCGGGCTTGCGGATCTGGTGCGGGGGGACGGTGGAAACCGCCGATCTTGCCGCGCTGATGCCGTGGCTGTCCTGGGCGTTTGAGGCCGAGATTTCGGCGCAATCGCAGGCCGCCTGACCCCCGCACAATGCGTACACAACCTGTACACAACCGGTACACCGGCGCGTGCACAGACCTTAACAGGATATGAATAATGACACCCAAAGTGCTCGTCTCTGACAAGCTGTCTGAAACCGCCGTGCAGATCTTTCGCGATCGCGGAATCGACGTGACGTTTGACCCGTCCATCGGGAAGGACAAGGAAAAACTGCTGAGCGTGATCGGCGATTACGATGGTCTTGCCATCCGGTCGGCCACCAAGGTCAGCGACAAGGTGCTGGCCCATGCGCCGAACCTCAAGGTGATCGGGCGGGCCGGGATCGGCGTGGATAACGTCGATATTCCGGCGGCGTCGAAACAGGGCGTGATCGTGATGAACACGCCTTTCGGCAACTCGATCACCACCGCCGAACATGCGATTGCGATGATGATGGCGGTGGCGCGGCAAATCCCCGAGGCCAATGCCTCGACCCATGCCGGGAAGTGGGAGAAATCGCGGTTCATGGGGGTTGAGCTGACGGCCAAGACGCTGGGCGTGATTGGTGCGGGCAATATCGGGTCTATTGTCTGCGAACGCGCGCAGGGGCTGAAGATGAAGGTGATCGCCTATGATCCGTTCCTGAGCGAAGAGCGGGCCGATAAGCTGGGCGTGCAGAAGGTGGAGTTGGAGGAGCTGCTGGGCCGTGCCGATTTCATCACCTTCCACGTGCCGCTGACCGACAAGACGCGCAATATCCTGTCGGCGGAGGCGATTGCCAAGCTGAAGCCGGGGGTGCGGATCGTGAACTGTGCGCGCGGCGGGTTGGTTGATGAAGACGCGCTGGCCGAGGCGTTGAAATCCGGCCATGTGGCGGGCGCGGCGTTCGATGTGTTCGCGGTGGAACCGGCGACGGAAAGCCCGCTGTTCAACTTGCCCAATGTGGTGGTGACCCCGCATCTGGGCGCGGCCACGACGGAGGCGCAAGAGAATGTGGCGTTGCAGGTGGCCGAGCAGATGTCGGACTATTTGCTGACCGGAGCCGTGTCTAACGCGCTGAATATGCCCTCTGTCACCGCCGAAGAGGCCAAGGTCATGGGGCCCTGGGTGAGCCTGGCCAAGAACCTGGGCGCCTTTGTGGGCCAGATGACGGATGAGCCGATCAAGGCGGTGAACATCCTGTACAATGGCGCTGTGGCGGACATGAACACCGATGCGCTGAACGCGGCGTCGATTGCGGGCGTGATGAAGGCCACGAACCCGGATGTGAACATGGTGTCAGCCCCGGTGATCGCCAAGGATCGCGGGATTGACCTGAGCACGACGACGCAGGGCAAAACCGGTGTGTTTGACGCTTACATCAAACTGACGGTGGTGACGGCGGAACGCGAACGGTCGATTGCTGGCACGGTGTTCAGCGACGGCAAGCCGCGCTTCATCCAGATCAAGGGCATCACCATCGATGCCGAGATCGGGCAGCACATGCTGTATACCACCAACAATGACGTGCCGGGGATTATCGGGGCCCTGGGACAGACAATGGGTGAGAATGGCGTGAACATCGCGAACTTTACCCTGGGCCGGTCGGATCGGGGCAAGAACGCGATTGCGCTTCTTTATGTCGACGATCCGATTCCGCAGGCGGTGATCGACAAGCTGGCCGCCACTGGTCTGTTCCAGTCGATCCGTCCGCTCGAATTTGACGTGGGCTGACCAAAGCAGGGTTTTCTTTGGCCCCACGGCTGGTTAGTGCATTTCGGGCAGCGACGGTATCTTCTGTCGCTGTCTCGTGCCTGCGGCTCGACCGCGAAACGCGATACGTGTTTCCGTCTGAGCCTGAAATGCTCTAGCTATGGGCCAAAGGAACCCCCATGCGCATTTACGCAATCGGCGATATCCACGGACAACTTGACATGCTGCGGGCCGCCCATGCGCGGATCGAAGCCGACCGTGCGCGGGTTGGCGACCCGGCGGCCCCGATTGTCCACCTGGGCGATCTGGTGGACCGGGGGCCCGACAGTTGCGGGGTGATCGACTATCTGATCGACGGGTTGGACCAGGGCGAGCGCTGGATCGTGCTGAGCGGGAACCACGATCAGATGTTTCTAAGCCATCTGGACGCCGCGCAGGGGAACACACCGGCCAACGACCCGGGTCTGTCGTGGCTGGACGCGCGGATGGGGGGGCGCGAAACGCTTGCGTCCTATGGGATCACCACTGGCTTTTGGACCCGGCAATCGAAGGTGCACCAGGAAACGCGCGAGCGCGTGCCTGAGGTGCATCACCGGTTCCTGCGCCGTCTGCCGCTGTGGCATGAAACGCGCGATCTGTTGTTTGTGCATGCGGGCATCCGGCCCGGCGTGCCGTTGCCCGAACAGCTGCCAGAAGATCTGGTGTGGATCCGGGGATCCTTTCTGGAAGATCGCCGCCCCCACCCGTGGCTGGTGGTGCACGGCCATACCCCGGTAGAGCGGCCTTGGCACTACGGCAATCGCGTGAACCTGGATACCGGCGCGGGCTATGGTGCGCCGATGACGGCGGCGGTGTTTGAGGGGCGCAATGTGTGGGTTCTGACTGAGTCGGGCCGTGTGCCCCTGATCCCCGAACCTAGCGCTTGACGGCGAGCGCCAAAGCCTCGCTCAGAACCTGGCTGTCGCCGATGTGGTTGGCGAGGATCATGATCAGCTGCGCATTGATGGCGGCGCTTTCATCGGGCGTGCGACCGTGATGGGCGGCCAACAGCGCTTCGTAGAAATCATCATGGTCGGGCAGGTTCGGTGTGTCGATCAGTGGCATCGCGCCCCCGTCCAGATGGCGTCGATTTCGGCTTGAATAGTGTCTGATGTGGCCTTCTGCCAGCGGGCGGCCACCACCTGATCGGGGCGGAGCAGGTAGAGCGCCTGGGGCGCATCGCCCAGATAGCGGTCGCGCAAGATATCCGTGATCGCAGGGGTCAGGATCTGTGCGCCTGTGACGTTGGGTGCCGGGCAATTCAGGGACATTAGGGTCACATTCCCCGCCAATTCTGGCAGCAACCACCCCGCATCCAGGGGCGCATCCGCCGCCACAGCGCCGGGACGGGTGGCATCGGGCAGGGCGGCATCATCCGGTGCGCTGCTGCGATAGGTGCAGGGGTGCGACAACCGGCCAGAGTTCACCCAGGCCCGCGCAAACGGCGCCTTGGCCGCGAGCGCCAGCACCTGGTCGCGGAACAGGCGTTCCACCCCATCGCCGGGCGTCATGAACCGGGTGGAGCGGGTGGAATTGCGGATGTTTTCATCGGCGCCCTGGATGCGCTCAATCTCGTAGCTGTTCAGCAGTGTCGTTTCCGCCCGCCCGTCCAGCACGGCGGCCAGCTTCCAACCGAGGTTATCGACATCCTGCAACCCGCCATTCCCACCCCGCGCGCCGAAGGGCGACACCACATGGGCGCTGTCACCCACAAAGATCACGCGGTCATGCACGAAGCGCTGAAGCCGGCGACACTGGAAGGTATAGACGCTGACCCAATCCAGCCGGAAGCGGTCATGGCCCACGACCTTCTCGATCCGCGGGATCACCACCTCTGGCTGTTTCTCATGCGCGGGGTCGGCATCCCATCCCAGTTGCAGATCAATGCGATAGATGTTGTCGGGCTGTTTGTGCAGCAGGGCGGACTGGCCGGGGTGGAACGTGGGCTCGAACCAAAAATGCCGCTCGGGCGGAAAGTTCGCCTCCATCTCGATATCGGCGATCAGGAAGTTTTCCTCAAACAGCTCGCCTTCGAAGTCGAGCCCCATCATATGCCGTGTGGGCGACCGCGCGCCGTCGCAGGCCAGCAGAAACTGTGCCTCAAGGCTGTATTCGCCATCGGGCGTTTCGATATCGACGAACACATGGTCGCCCATCTGATCCAGCGCGATGACCTTGTTCTTGAAGCGCAGGTCGATGAGCGGATTGTCCTGCGCGGCCTCTACCAGGAACTGTTCGACATAGTATTGCTGCAGGTTCACGAAGGCGGGCATCTTGTGCCCATCCTCGGGCAGGAGGTCATAGGTGAAAACCTCCGTCTCGCGGTGGAAGGTGCGGCCCACCTTCCACGTCACGCCCTTGGCCAGCGCGCGGTCGCCGATACCCAGCCGATCCAGGATCTCCAGCGAGCGTTTGGACCAGCAGATCGCGCGGCTGCCCACGGACACCACGTTGTTGTCGTCGAGGATCACCGAGGCCACGCCGTGATTGGCCAGCTCCAGCGCCATGGCCAGACCAATGGGCCCCGCACCGACGATCACCACCCGGTGCCGGGGTTCCGCGGCGGTCAGGCCCGGCGGCGGGCTGTAGGCAAAGGGTTGGTAATCATAGGGCATTTATCGGCCTCCCACCGAAAAACAGACACTGTTGCAGGGGATGTCAGCCCTGCAACGCCTCCCACATCTGGGCATCGCGTTCCGCCGTCCAGATCCGCGGCGTGTCGATATCGCGCGCCTCATCATAGGCGCGGGCGACGTTGAAGGGCAGGCAATGCTCATAGATCGCGTAGTCGCCGAACTTGGCATCACAGGCATCCCGGCACGATGCCATCGCTTCTTTCAGCGAGCCACCGCGCAGTGCCACCTTGGCGACAGAGCGATAGGTCGAGGTCACGAAATCGCCGGTGCTGTCCAGTGCGGCATTCACCATATCCCGGCCCACCAGCGCATCGCCACGCCCCGGCGCAATCGCATCGAGATCCCAGGCGCGGATCGCCTCCAACGTGCCGGGCCAGTCGTGGAAATGCCCGTCGCCGCAGTAACAGGCCGAGTGATATTCGACGATATCGCCCGTGAACATCACGTTCTGATCGGGCACGTAGATGCCCATATCCCCGGCCGTATGCGCCCGGCCCAATTGCATCAGATCCACGCGTCTTTGGCCGAGATAGACACTCATCCGTCCCTTGAAGGTGGTCGTGGGCCATGTCAGCCCGGGGATCTCTTCATGCCCCTGGAACAGCCTGGGAAACCGCGCAAACTCGCTATCCCAATCTTCCTGCCCGCGCTCGACCACCATGGCGCGCGCAGGCTCCGACATCAGCACCTGCGGCGCCCCAAAGGCAGAAGCGCCCAGCACCCGCACCGCATGGTAATGCGTCAGCGCCAGATGCCAGATCGGCTTGTCCGTAACCCCGCGAATGCACTCGATCACCTTGCGCGCCAGGCGCGGCGTCGCTTGTGCCTCGACCACCATCACGCTGTCATCGCCGATGATCACGCCCGAATTCGGGTCGCCTTCAGCGGTAAAGGCATAAAGCCCCTCGCCAATCTCGGTAAAACTCGTCTCTTTCTCTGCCAGGTCGCCCTGGCTTGCGAATGCTTTCGCCATGTCTCCTCCCCGCCCCGTCTTTGGTCTTGAAATATCCTGGGGGTTTGGGGGCAACGCCCCCATCTGTGTCTACTTCTTCCCAGGCGTCCCGTCGAATTTCTTTTCCAGCGATGTCCAGCAGTCGATGTAGTCGTCCTGCAGAGGCGCCTCATGCGCGGCAAACCGTGTCAAATGCTGGGGAAACCGCGTCTCGAACATGAAGGACATGGTATTATCCAGCTTCTCGGCCTGAAGGTCCGCGTTCGACGCGCCCTCAAACGCCTGCCGATCCGGGCCGTGGGGCAGCATCATGTTGTGCAGGCTCATGCCGCCGGGGACGAAGCCCTGCGGTTTCGCGTCATACTGGCCATAGATGTTGCCCATCAGCTCCGACATGATGTTCTTGTGGTACCATGGCGGGCGGAACGTGTCTTCGGCCACCATCCAGCGCTCGCGGAACAGCACAAAGTCGATATTGGCGGTGCCGGGCACGTCTGATGCGGCGGTGAGCACCGTGAAGATCGACGGGTCGGGGTGGTCGAACAGGATCGACCCCACGGGGCAATAGGTTTTCAGGTCGTATTTCACCGGTGCGTAGTTGCCGTGCCAGGCCACCACGTCGAGGGGGGAGTGCCCGATCTGCGTCTGGTGAAACTGTCCGCACCATTTCACGGTGACGGTGGACGGCGTTTCCCGATCCTCGAACGCGGCCACCGGCGTCTTGAAGTCCCGGCGGTTGGCCATGCAATTGGCCCCGATCGGGCCGCGGCCGGGCAGTTCGAATTTCTGGCCGTAGTTTTCGCAGACGAACCCCCGCGCTGGGCCGTCGAGAAGTTCGACCCGGTAGACGAGGCCGCGGGGGATGATGGCGATTTCCTGGGGCTCCAGATCGATGATCCCAAGCTCGGTCGCGAACCGCAGGCGGCCTTCCTGGGGAACGATCAACAGCTCGCTATCGGCGGAGTAGAAATAGGCGTCCTCCATCGACGCGGTCACCAGGTAGATATGGCTGGCCATGCCCACTTGCGTGTTCACATCGCCGGCCGTGGTCATCGTGCGCATGCCGGTGAGCCAGGTGAGCGGGTCGCCCGAATGCGGCACCGGATCCCAGCGGTATTGGCCCAAAGAGGCAACATCAGGGTCGATTTTGGGGGCCGAAGCCCAGTAGGGCAGGTCTATGCGCGTGAACCGGTGCGTGTGCTTGACCGAGGGGCGGATGCGGTAGCACCAGGTGCGCTCGTTCTGGTGGCTGGGGGCGGTGAAGGCGGTGCCCGAGAGTTGTTCGCCGTAGAGCCCGTAGTTGCATTTTTGCGGTGAGTTCATGCCTTGGGGCAGGGCGCCGGGCAGGGCCTCGGTCTCGAAATCGTTGCCGAAGCCGGGCATGTAGCCGTCATGCGGGCCGGGGATCGAGGGGGCCTGCACCATGTCGCGGGGCGTGGTCTGGCGGTTCATGGGGTCCTCCCTGGGCGTGAGTGAGCGCGTGGAGAACTATATCGTTGCATTTGCAACGAAGTCAACATTCGCCCGGAACAAGCCGAAGGCGCCGGGCGAGCGGCTGCCCGTTCCGGCGGGCTGGCGCTGTGGCTATCGGCACGCGTGGGCGTTCGCGAAGATGTGCGTTGCTGCCATAAAGCGCGCCGGCGACCTGGTGGTGCGCCATCCCACGGGCAGTCGCGCGCCCGGCTTGGGTCGCGCTCTGTCCGGTTCAGATCTGGGGTGGCACATGCTCACCATTGATGCGCGACGGAGGCCGTCGCAGGCCCGTGGGTGGGCGAACAGACATCTCGCGGTGGCGCTTTATGTCTCACGGCACGTCTACCGCTTGGCCTGCGCGCTTCATCAACACATCGCCGACCCGGCGGGCGGGCCTGCGATGGCCGGGGCCTTGCGGCCTGTTAACCGGCCTTGGGGAAAAGCGGGGCGGGGCTTGGGCACCCTACATCACTCCCGATGATACGGCGCGCCCGCCAGAATGCTTGCCGCGCGGTAGAGCTGTTCGCTCAGCATCACCCGGGCCAGCATGTGGGGCCAGACCATTTTTCCCAGTGATAGGGTCACATCCGCCCGTCCGCGCACCGCGTCCTCCAGCCCGTCCGCACCGCCGATCACGAACGCGGCCGCGCTGTTTCCCTGGTCGCGCCAGCGGGCCAAGAGGGTAGCGAATTCAGGGGAGGTGAGGGTCTTGCCGCGTTCATCCAGCGCGCAAACCGGGGCGCCCGTGGGCAGCACGCGCATGAGTGCATCGCCTTCGGTCAGACCCTTCTTCGCCTCCACTTCGATGATGTCCAAAGGGCCAAGCCCCAAACCACGCCCGGTTCGGTCAAAGCGCTGGGCGTAGTCTTCGATCATCGCGCGCTCGGGGCCGGTGCGCAGCCGGCCCACGGCGCAGATGCGGATCTGCATTTACGACTTTGCCGCTGCCGCCTGGCCCGGGGTCTGCCACATCTTTTCCAGCTGATAGAACTCTCGCACCTCGGGGCGGAAGACGTGGACGATCGTGTCGCCTGTGTCGATCAGCACCCAGTCGCCGGTGTCTTTGCCTTCGACCTTTGACAGCACGCCAAACTCTTGCTTGAGCCGGTCGATCAGCTTTTCCGAGATCGCGGCCACCTGGCGCGAGCTTCGGCCTGAGCAGATCACCATGTGATCGGCCATCTCGGACTTGCCGGAGAGGTCGATCACGACCACGTCTTCGGCTTTGTCGTCGTTGAGCGATGAAAGGATGCGTTCAAGCAATGCATTGCTTGAGGGTTCACGGGTCCCCTGGCTCATCCTTGAATCCAGGGCAGAGTCCGGGGCGGTCGGGTCACGGACCGCATCGTGAAGCTGAGACAGGGCATAGGCCTCCTACGCGACGCACCGATCTGCCCCGGTGCAGGGCTTAGCAAAAGGCTAACACCGGATATGTGAAATCTCAATGTCAGTGGTTCAAGGGGCGGGGATTGCCGCCGTGATGTGACGTAGGGTCAGAGGATTGGGGGTTTCGCATCGCCAAAAATTATCGTAAAACAGTAAAGAATCATCCTTTAGCGAGATTGCATATCATGTCTGCCTCTATTTCCATCCGTCGTTGGGCGCCGGTTTTCAATGTTCTGTCGATCATCGCGATTGTTGTCATCGTGTTGGCGGTGGTGTTTGGCGCCCTGTTCGGCGATCTGCCGCCCGACATTCGCGCGGCGGCGGGTCTGGCACCTGACGCAGGTTTGGCCCGCAGTATGCTGATCGCGGTGGCCCTGATCGGGGCGCTGCCCGCGGTGGCGATGGTCTATGTGCTGGTCCAGATGAGTGGGCTTTTTCGCAGCTATGCCGTGGGGGACACGCTGACACCGGGCTGCGCGCGGCACATTCGGGCGATCGGGGTGGGTCTGTTGGTGATGGCGGTGCTGGGCTTTGTGGCGCGGCCTGTGCAGATCGTGCTGGCGAGCCTTGGCAATCCGCCGGGCGAGCGGGTGCTGGCGGTGGGCTTTGGCTCGATGGAGCTGGGGCTGGTGCTGGCGGGGGGTCTGTTGCTGACGATTGGCTGGGCGATGGCCGATGCGGTGCGCGCGGCGCAGGAAAACGCGGAAATCGTGTGATGGAGATTGTCGTGCGGTTGGATGTGATGCTGGCCCGGCGCAAGATGAAATCGCGCGAGCTGGCCGCCCATGTTGGGATCACCGAGCAGAATATCAGCCTGTTGAAGTCGGGCCGGGTGCGGGGCATCCGGTTTGAGACGTTGGCGAAGATCTGCGATGTGCTGGAATGTCAGCCGGGGGATCTGTTGGAGGCTGTGCCACCCTCTTAAAGCGTTTCCAGCAGTTTCAGGATCGCCTTTCGCTGCCTCTCGCCTTTGGCTCGAACGCAAAAACCGATAGGTCTTATGCCGGAGCCGGAAACGCCCTAGTAATCCCGCTCAAAGAACACGCCGAGGCCGGTTTCGCCTTCGCTATCCACGCCGCCTTTGACGGTGATGCTGGGCGTGAGGTCGAGGTTCAGGTTCACTTCGGCCGTGCCTTCGCCGCCCACGGTGACATCGGTATAGACGTTGTCGGACAGGTAGGCCCCAGCGCGGACCGCTACGTTGCCATCGTCGTCGGTGGTCACGTCCAGATCATCCAGCCCGAAGTTTCGACGCAGGCGCGAGACGATGCCTTCACCGCCTTGTCCGGCCAGCGTGGCTACGGCGGAGGCGAGTTGGGCGGCTTGCAAGGGCGACAGCGTGTCGATGCCGCGGCCAAAGAGCAGGCGGGCGAGTACCTCGTCTTCGGGCAGGTCGGGGTCCGACAGGAAGCGGATGCGCGGCTCGGACGCCTGGCCTTCGACGATAATGCGCACGGTGACGTCTTCGGCGTCGGTTTCGGCCACGAAGAACAGGGTGGGATCGAAATCGCCCTCAAGGGTCGCGCGACCTTCGGTGAGGACCAGGCGCTGGCCCAGGATGTCGAGCCGCCCACGGATCAGGTTGAACTGACCGTCGGGGATGATGGCGTCGGTGGTGCCGCGCAGGCGCAGGCCGCCGCCCAGTTCGGCCTCTAGCCCGCGACCGCGGATGAAGATGCGGTTGGCGGCAGTGACCGAGACGTTGAGGGGGTAGGCGGGGCCGCCGGCGCCGCCCGTGCCGGTGCCGCTGTCGCCGGCGATCAGGCCCGCGCGTTGGCGGGTCAGGCGGACGGCGGCGGGTTCATTGAGATGTGTGATGTTGGGGATGGACCCGGCGCCGGAGAGGCTGCCGGAGGGAATTTGCACGTTGGTTTCATCGAGCCGGATCTGGCCGTTGATGGAGGCGCCACCTGCGAGGGGGCCGTCTATGCGGACGGTGCCGTCGGCGGTGGTTTGGTAGAGCGATGGGTCGCGGATGTTCAGGCGGTTGAGGGCGATTGCGAGCGTGCCGTTGAACGGATCGGTCAGGGTGATCGGGCCCTGCACGGTGATCTGGCCGCCTGCTTCGGCCTGAGCGCGGACATCAAGCTGGGCGCGCCCGTTTGCGAGGGTGACGGTGGTGTCAAGATCGCTGAGGACAATGCGTTCGTTGGGGGACGAGGCGCGGGCGTTGGCGGTCTCTAACCTACCGGAGAGAGACGGGAGTTCGGGGGGGCCGTTGAGGGCGAGGTCGAACCCGAGTGATCCGCTTACGGTGCGGGGGCTGATGAAGCGGTTGGCGAGGGATAGGGGCGCTGTGCCATCGAGGGTGACGTTGGCGGTGGACAGGTTTTCGGCGAGCGTTCCGGCGCTGGCGATGCGGATGTTGCCGGGGCCGGTGCCGGTGAGGTCGATCTGCCAATCGCCGTCCGTGATCCGGCCCAGGGTGCCGTCGACGGTGGCCGGGCCGCTGAAGCCCGGCGCGTAGGGGGCGATATTGGCGAGGCGGGCGGCGATGTCGAGTGTGCCGCTTTCATCGGCTAGGGTGCCGGTGGCGGTGAGGCTAAGCTCGGGGGCGTCGATGGACAGGGTGGTGACGTCGAAGGCGTTTCCGTCGCGCGCGATGTCGGCGACCACGCGGGCGGTGCCAGCAAGCAGGCGATCGGCATCGGGTTGGGAGATGCGCAGGTCTTGGCCTGTGATTTCGCCTGCCAGATCGAAGGTTTCCAAGTCGGCGGTCAGGCTGCCTGCGAGTGCCAGGTCGATGCCGCCCGACAGCGCGCGGCCTGCGCGTTCGGAGAAGGGGGCGAGAGTGGCGGCGGAGGCGGTGATTTCGCCCGCGATTTCGGGAATGTCTGGTCCCAAATCGGCGGTGGCGTCGACAGTGGCGTTCACATCCGGGGCGGTCAGGGTGCCGTCGATATCCCAGACCGTGCCGGTTTGATCGGCGGCCAGGACCAGGCGGGCGGGGCCTGCGACGTCTTCGGCGATGATGCCGGTATCGAACAGGGTGGCGTCGGCGGTCAGTGCGCCGTCTTCGCCCACCAACTGGCCCGAGGCGCGGATGCGGGCGGCATCGCCGTCGATGTTGAGGGTGTCGACGAACGTGCCCTGCGGCGTGCGGCGGGCGATGGCTTGGACGGTGGCGGTGCCAGCCAGCAGGCGGTCAGCTTCGGGTTGGGCGATGCGCAGGTCCTGGCCGGTGAAGTCGGCGGTGACGTCGAAGGCGGAAAGGTCAGCGGTTAGGCTGCCTGCCAGCGTCAGGTCGATACCGCCTGCGAGGGGGCGGCCCGCGCGGGCGGAGAAGGGGGCGAGCGTGGCGGCGGTGGCGGTGAGATCGCCGGAGAGGGCGGGCACGTCATCGGACAGGTCGGCGGCCACGTCGAAGGCGGCGTCCACGTCGGGGGCGGTCAGCGTACCGTCGATATCCCAGATCGGACCGGTTTGGGCTGCGGTGACATTCAGTTGCGCGGGGCCTTCGAGGTCTTCGGCGATCACGCCGGTGTCGATCAGCGTCAGGTCGGCGGTGGCGCGGCTGTCGTCGCCGGCCAGTTGCGCCGAGGCGCGGATCTGGGCGGCGTCGCCGTCGATGCGCAGGGCGTCGAGGAAGGTGCCGGCGGTGGTGCGGCGGATGGTGGCCTCTAGCGTGGCAGTGCCTGCCAGCAGGCGGTCGGCTTCGGGTTGGTTGACGGTGATGTTCTGGGTTTCCCCGGCCAGCGCGACGTTGAACGTGCCTGCGATGGGCGAGAGGGTGCCCGCGACATCGGCGGTGATGGCTCCGCCCAGCGAGCGGCCTGCGATGCCGGAGAAGACGCTGAGATCGCGGGCGGCGGCGGCGAGGTCGGTGGTGATGTCGATGGCGCCGTCTTGCGCGTCGATCTGGGCGTTGCCGGTGAGGTCGTAGGTTTCGCCAGCGATGCGCAGGTCGGACAGGGTGATGGGCGCGTCTTGTTGCCAAGCAATAGTGACCTCGCCTGAGACGGCTTCGCCGAGCGCTTGTTCGGCGGAGGCATCGCTGAGATCCAGCGCTTCGGCGAGGAAGGTGAGGTCGGCGGTGACGCCGGGGGCGGGGTCGCGGGTGATCTGGCCGGTGGCCGAGAGCGTGGCGGCGGCGGCGCTGAAGCCGGGTTGCGAGAGGCCGGTGACGATGGTTTCGCCGGTCCATGTGTCGCCTGCGGCGGCGTCGAAACTGACGGTGAGTTCGGCGCGCTGCACTTCGGTGGGTGTGCCGCCAGCGGGCAGGAGAACGGGCGTGCCGTCGGGGGCGGCGATCAACCCGTCGATGTCGATTTCGAGTGGCAGGCCGTCTGCGCCGATGACCAGCGCGCCGGACAGGTCGATGGCGGCGGCGTTGAGGGTGAAGGCGGGGATTTCGGTGCCGCCCTCGGGCAGGGATCTGCCGTTGAGAGTGAGGGCGATGTCGTTGCCGAAGAAGGCGCGGTAGTCGGGGGCGAACAGCGGCGCGATGTCGCCGCGGACGTCTGCGCCGAAGGTTTGGGTGGCGTCGATTTCAGCGAGGGTGAAGGTGCCGGTGAGCCGGTCTTCGCCGTCGGTGGCGAGTTCGAGGGAGGCGGCGAAATCGCTGAGCGGGCCTGCGCCCTCGGTGGCCAGCCGTAGCGACGGGGCGCCGGGCAGGCCGAGGAGGTTGGAGACGATGCCGTCTGCGTCTTCTTCGAGTAGGAGGTCGAGGACGAGTATTTCGGTCGCGTTGGCGAAGCTGCCCGAGATGGTGAAGGCGTCATTGCCGCGATCGGTGCGCAGCGCCTCTAGCCGGACCTCGCCTTCGCCGCCTTCCAGCTGCATCGCGCCGTCGAGGGAGAAGGTGGCGTCCTGGCCGAGTACGTCCGAACTGATCTCGATCCGGTCGGCGGTGAGCGCGCCGATGTTGATGGCAACAGGCAGGTCGGGGAGAGAGAAGCCCGAGGCTTCGGCGTCGGGTGCGCCGCCTGCGGGTTCGGGCAGGCGGTCGAGGATGATCTCGGCGGCTTTGAGTTCCTGAACTTCCACCCGGCCCCGCAAGAGGGCGGCGCGCTGCCAGTCGAGCGTGGCATCGCGCAGGGTGAGCCAGACGCCGTTTTCATCGGCGACCGTCAGTTCGTCGAGGCTGGCCTGGGCGCTGAGCGCGCCTTCAAAACCGGTGATGCGGACAGTGCGACCCTCGGCCGACAGGGTGTCTTCGAGCGTGCGCTGGACGAGGCCGCGATTGTCATCCTGCGCGATGGCCAGGCCGGTGGGGGCGGCGAGCGCAATGGCGATAAGAAGGGCTGTGATCCGCTGTTTCAAAACGCCTGTCCGATGCCGATGTAAAGTTCAAAGCCCGAAGTGTCCCCTGGTCCGCTGACCGGGACGCCGACGTCCAGGCGGATGGGGCCGATGCCGGTGTCATAGCGCAGGCCGAGGCCGGCGCCTGAGTGGCTGTCGCCGTCGGGGAAGCTGTCGGGGCCGATCTGGCCCCAATCGAAGAAGGTGACGAGCTGGATGTTGTCGCGCACGCGGGTGCGCACCTCGGTGGCGAGGCCCAAGAAGGACCGACCGCCGGAGAGGAGGCCACCGCCGAGGTCGATTTGCAACGATTGGTATTCCTGGCCGCGCACGGTGCCGCCACCGCCAGAGGTGAAGCGCATGTCATTGGGCAGGCCGGTGATCGAGGCGCCGAAGATGCCGCCGTATTGCAGGCGACCGGCGAGGACGAAGCGGTTGTCGCTGAAGCTGCGATAGCCGCGGGCGTCGAGGGTGGTGCGGGTGCCGGATTCGGAATCGGACAGGCCGAGGAAGGGGGCGATCTCGGCCGCGATATAGTAGCCGTCATTGGTGTCGAGAGGGCTTTCGCGCCGGTCCTGAACGGCGGAGACGGGGAAGAACAGTTGGCGGTAGCGTTCGGTGCCCGAGGCGTCGGTGACCTCGGACGTGGCGTAGGTGATGCCAACCTTGATCGGCAGATCGTCGGTCAGGCGGCGTTCGAGGCTGGCGCCGAGCGAGAAAGAGCTTGAGGTGAATTCGGGCTCATTGGCTTGTTCGATTTCGGCGAAAAGGCCCAGCACCGTGTCGCTGCCGAAGGTGGCGGGGCGTTCATAGCGGACGCCAAGGGTGTAATCCTCGCCCCCGGTATCGCCGCCGATCCCGCCAAGCTCGCCATCGAAGCGCAGGCGTTCGGCGCCGCCCAGCAGGTTGCGGTGCAGCCAGAAGCCCGACAGCGTGATGCCTTCAACCGTGCTGAGCTCTGCCCCGAAGCCGAAGCGGCGGGGCAGTTGTTCGGCGACCTCGAGCGACATGTCGAGCGTGCCGTCGGGGTTTGCGGTGTCCGCCTCGGTGAGCGACACGCTGCGGAACGTGCCGGTTTCGCGCAGGCGGCGTATGACGCGGTCGGTCTCGGCGGGGTCAAAGCGGCGGCCACCGGGCAGGCTGGCGATCTCAACGATGCGGTCGGTGCGGACGTCTTTGTTGCCGCTGACGATCAGGCGGCCAAAGCGCAGTTCTGGGCCGGGGTCGACGCGCAGGCGCGTGTCGATGGTTTGGTCGGCATGATCGGCGGTGATGCTTTGGTCGGCGATGGTGGCCTTGGCATGGCCCACATCGCGCCAGGCATCGGTGGCGGTGCCTGCGGCTGCGCGGATTGCGGGTGTGCGGGCGGGGGCACGGGTGCGGAAACCCTCTGGCAGAACGGTGCCGGTGGCCAGGGGGGCGATGTCGGCGCGCGAGAAGGAGTAGACCGGGCCGGGGACGATGCGGAAGCTGACGGTGCCCACGGTGTCTGGTGCGTTCAGCGGATCGATAGTCGCGGCCTCGCGCCCATCGACCAGGATGCTGACAGTGGCGCCGAAGCGCCCATCTTCGTAAAGGGCGGCGACCAGGCGGGCATAGTCGGCTTGGGCGGCGGCCAGCACCTCATCCCCGCGGGTGGTGCCCGCGCGACGGGCGGCCACGACGAGGGAGGCCGATTGCAGGGCGGCGACCAGATCATCGGGGGCGCCAGGCGCGCTCATCTCCACCCGGTCGAGCGCGTGCGCGGCGGGGGCCAGCAGCAGCGCGCCGGCAGCCACCCAAGCATTGATGGCTTTCAAAAGGAAACGCCTGCGCATTGATGTGTAACCGCCCACTCACCCGTTTGTTCCGCATCATGTCAGGTGCGGCGGCGCAGTTGAAGGCCCTGCACGGTCCCAGTCTTGTGAGCGGCGCGTGTGCGGGCTACACACCGATATGGTTCGAGTCTTTGATATGGATGATCGCGCCCGCCTGCCGTGGCGGTTTTTCGGTGCGACCTGTTCGGTGCTGTCCCGCCTACGCGGTGTGTGACGCAAGACGCAACCACCCACATCCACAGACCGGGAGAGGACCGTTATGACCGCCCGCACGCTTTACGACAAAATCTGGGACGCCCATCTGGCCCATGAGGCCGAGGATGGCACCTGCCTTCTGTATATCGACCGCCACCTTGTGCATGAGGTGACAAGCCCACAGGCCTTTGAGGGCTTGCGGATGACGGGCCGCACGGTGCGTGCGCCTGACAAGACGATTGCGGTGCCCGACCACAATGTGCCGACGACGGCGGGGCGTGAGAACCCGGCGAACATGACCGAGGATAGCCGCATTCAGGTGGCGGCCCTGGACACGAATGCCAAGGAGTTCGGCATTCACTATTATCCCGTCGACGATATCCGACAGGGTATCGTGCATATCGTGGGGCCCGAGCAGGGGTGGACCTTGCCGGGGATGACGGTGGTGTGCGGTGACAGCCATACCGCGACCCATGGGGCGTTTGGGGCCTTGGCGCATGGGATCGGGACGTCAGAGGTGGAGCATGTGCTGGCCACCCAGACGTTGATCCAGAAGAAATCGAAGAACATGAAGGTCGAGATCACCGGCAAGCTGCGGCCCGGTGTGACGGCCAAGGACATCACGCTGTCGGTGATCGGCAAGACCGGGACCGCGGGTGGGACCGGTTATGTCATCGAGTATTGCGGCGAGGCGATCCGCGATCTGTCCATGGAAGGGCGGATGACCGTTTGCAACATGGCGATCGAGGGCGGTGCGCGCGCGGGCCTGATCGCGCCCGATGAGAAGACGTTTGAGTATGTTAAGGGCCGGCCCCATGCGCCGAAAGGGGCGCAGTGGGAAGCGGCGATGGACTGGTGGAAGACGCTGTATTCGGATGACGATGCGGCGTGGGACATGGTGGTGACGATCAAGGGAGAAGACATCGCGCCGGTCGTGACCTGGGGCACCTCGCCCGAAGACGTGCTGCCGATCACGGGGTCTGTGCCTGCGCCGGATGATTTCCAGGGCGGCAAGGTGGAGGCGGCGAAACGGTCGCTCGACTACATGGGGCTGGCACCCGGTACGCCGTTGTCCGAGATCGAGATTGATACGGTTTTCATCGGGTCGTGTACCAATGGCCGGATCGAGGATTTGCGCGCGGCGGCCGAGATCCTGCGTGGCAAGAAGATCAAGGACGGGTTGCGGGCGATGGTTGTGCCGGGCTCGGGCCTTGTGCGGTTGCAGGCCGAGGAAGAGGGGCTGG
>JBCBPV010000029.1:0-42231 GCA_039820585.1 Pseudomonadota bacterium | reverse complement strand
GCCGGGGAAGTCAATGCAGCCGCTTGGGCCGTTTGTCCCACAGGATGCGGGTCACGGGATCGTCGGCGTTCAGCGCGGCCAGCACCTCATACGTGCGCAGGCCGGGCAGGTTGGCGAGGATGTCAAACAACGCCTCGGCCCCTTCGGCAGTGGTCGGGATCTCAAGCGGTGGGCCGCCGTCGTGGGACAGGATCCAGGTGCCGTCGTGGATGGCCACGCGGGAGAGCTGGTCAATCGAAAGGACACCGCCGTCGTAGGGGCCGAAATAGCTGAGTTGCCCTTCGACGACGCGCACGACGCCTGCGCCCCCGTCGCCCTGCCGGAAACGCGCGCGCTGGATGCCGGCAAGCGCAAGCAAGACGCCAGCGATGGCGGATCCGGCGCCCAGGATCCAGACATTGCCTTCGCCCAGGATCAGCCAATAGGCGCCTAAGGCGATGGCGACGATCCCGGCCAGCGTTTCGCGCCAGCGGCGCAGGCTTGCGATGATTTCGGGGCGCACAAAGCTCATCCCCAGTCCCCGAGCGCGGATTGCCACAGCGTCAGCGCCGCAACCGCTGCGGTGTCAGCGCGCAGGATGCGGGGGCCCAGGCTGATGGGATGGGACAGGGGCAGGGTGCGCAGGCCGGAGCGTTCGACATCCGAGAACCCGCCTTCGGGGCCGATCAGGATCGCCCAGGGGCCCTGCGGCGCATCTGCCAGATCGGTTTGCGCCGTGCCCACCAGCGCCTCGTCGCAGAACAGCAACTGGCGGTCCTGTGGCCAGTCCCGCAGCAGTGTGTCGAGTTTGGAAAGCTCGGCGATCTCGGGCACGAAGGTGCCGCCGCATTGTTCGGCCGCTTCAATCGCGTGTGCTTGCAACCTGTCGCGGCGGATGCGTTCGGCGTTCGTGAACTCTGTCTGGACCGGCAGGATGCGGGCCGCCCCCATCTCGGCGGCCTTTTCCACGATGAAGTCCGTGCGCGCCTTCTTGATCGGCGCGAATATCAGCCACAGATCGGGGGGCATTCGAAGGGGGCTCGTTTGCTCTAGCACCTGCAAAGACCCGCCGCGTTTGGTGCCTTCGGCGACCACTGCCGCCCACTCGCCATCGCGCCCATTGAACAGTGCGACCCCCGCGCCAGCGCCCAGCCGCATCACCGCGAACACGTAGTTCGCCTGATCCCGCGTCAGTGGAACCGATTGCCCCGGGGCCAAGGGGTGCTCTACATACAACCTGATCTTCGCAGCCGACATGGACCTTACCCTATGACGCAGACAACCCCGACGCCAGACGGGCAAGTGGCCGATGCCGTGCACGGCAACTGGGTCGACCGGTTCGCCCCGGAATGGTCGCGCCCCTATCTGCGTCTTTCGCGGGCGGATCGGCCGATTGGCACGTGGCTGTTGGTGATCCCGTGCTGGTGGGGGCTGCTATTGGCAGTTGGATCGACGGGAGAGTTTCGGTTGCACGATGCGTGGATCGCACTGGGATGCCTGATCGGTGCGTTCCTGATGCGCGGGGCCGGATGCACGTGGAACGACATCACCGACCGCGACTTCGATGCGCAGGTCGCGCGCACACGGTCACGCCCGATCCCTGCGGGGCAGGTGACGGTCCGTCAGGCGATGACATGGCTGGTGGTCCAGTCGCTGGTGGCGTTCTGCATCCTGCTGACCTTTCACCCGACCGCGATCTTTCTGGGGATCGGATCACTGGCGCTGGTGGCGATCTATCCCTTCGCCAAGCGGTTCACCTGGTGGCCGCAGGTGTTTCTGGGCCTGGCCTTCAACTGGGGCGCGCTGTTGGCCTGGGCCGCGCATGCCGGGTCGCTCGGCACGGCGCCGATCCTGCTTTACGGCGCAGGCATTGCGTGGACGCTGTTTTACGACACGATCTATGCCCACCAGGACACGGAAGACGATGCGCTGATCGGGGTGAAATCGACCGCGCGTCTGTTTGGCACCAACACCCACCGCTGGCTGCGCCGGTTCCTGATGATCGCGGTGGTGCTGATGGGGCTGGCGGTTCTGGATGCGCTGGCGCTGTCGGTCAATGTGCTGGCGCTGGTCATTGCGCTGGGCGGGGTCTGGGCGTTTGGCTGGCACCTGATGTGGCAAATGACGCGGCTGGATATCGACGACCCCGCGCGGTGCATGGCTCTGTTCCGGTCCAACCGTGACGCCGGGTTGATCCCGGCAGTATTCCTTGCGGTCGCAGCGCTGGTCTGATTGAAAGGATTAACCGAGCAGCAACCAATAACGACACGGGCCGCGCAATGTCGGGTACCCAGCGTATTTCCTCTTACCTTCCTGTCTTTGCGGCAATGTGCATTGCCGCCGCCGCCAGTCTGACGGGCGCGATTTATGCTGCGGACCATCTGGAAGAAACGGCCCTTGTGGAAGTGACCGGTGCGCTTGGCGAAAACGGGGTCGACTGGGCGCGGGTCAACGTGAATGGCTTGCAAGTGCGCCTGTCGGGTGAGGCCCCCGATGAGGCGCAAAGGTTCCACGCGGTCGCGGTCGCCGGCGGTTTGGTGGATGCGACCCGAGTGATCGACGCGATGACCGTGGCCCCCGGCCAGACCATCGAAGCGCCACGGTTCGGGATCGAGATTTTGCGTAATCTTGATGGTATCTCGCTGATCGGGTTGATCCCCGCGGCGACCGACCGTGCACAGGTGTTGGAGCGTGTGGGCGCCGTGGCGGGCGATGACCCGGTGACTGATCTGTTGGAAGTTGGCGAGTACCCGGTGCCAGAGGGGTGGGATGCGGCGCTGGGCTATGCGCTGGATGCGCTAGAGGAATTGCCGCGGTCGAAAGTATCGGTTTCTGCCAATGCCGTTGCCATCACGGCGATCATGGAAACCGAGGAAGAGCAGCGCCGGATCGAAACCCGGCTGACCCGCGCCGCGCCGGATGGGGTGGCTGCGCGCCTTGATATCAACGCGCCGCGCCCGGTGATCGCGCCCTTTATCACCCGGGTGCTGTTGGAAGACGGCACGCTGCGCTTCGATGCCTGCTCGGCCGATACCGATGAGGCGCGTCAGCGGATCCTGTCTGCGGCCGTCGCCGCCGGGTTTGCGGGGCGGGCGCAGTGCGACATCGGCCTTGGTGCCCCATCGCTTGAGTGGGGCAATGCGGTTGCCGAGGGGATTGCCGCCCTGTCGCGCATGGGCGGCGGCAAGATCACGTTTTCCGATGCTGATATTAGCCTGATCTCGCTGCCCACGATACCGCAGTCCGTCTTCGACCGCGAAGTGGGCGAGTTGGAGCGTGCGCTGCCCGAAGGATTTTCCCTGCATGCGGTTACGCCAGAGCCGGTTGCAGTGGATGGCACCGGAGACGCACCTGTGGAAGGCGCGCCTGAGTTTGTGGCCACGCGCAGCCCCGAAGGCGAGGTGCAACTGCGCGGCCGCGTGGCTGACAGCCGGTCGCGCACAACGATCGAAAGCCTGGCGCATGCACGGTTCGGGGTGGCCAACACCTATGGTGCGACGCGGCTTGACCCCGAGCTGCCGCCGGGTTGGGGCCTGCGCGTTCTGGCGGCGCTGGATGCGCTGGCGCATGTGCATAACGGATCGGTGATTGTGCAGCCCGACTACCTTGCGATACGGGGCGAGACGGGCATTCCCGATGCCACTGCGCAGATCAGCCAAATCTTCGCCGAACAGCTGGGTGCGGGGGCGGATTATGAGCTTGATGTGCGCTACAACATCCAGCTTGACCCGATTGCGGGCCTGCCCACGCCCGAGGAATGCGTGGCCGATCTGAACGCGGTGATCAAAGCCAGCAAGATCACCTTTGAGCCGGGGTCCAGCGATCTGTCTGGCGATGCCGGCGTGACCATTGATGCGCTGGTCGAGATCTTGCGGGAATGCCGCGAGGTCGAGATGGAGATTGGCGGTCATACCGACAGCCAAGGGCGCGAAGTGATGAACGAACGTCTGTCGCAGGCGCGGGCGAACGCGGTGCTTGAGGCGATCATGGCCGCGCGCATTCTGACCGGGAACCTGACGGCCAAGGGGTATGGCGAAAGCATTCCGATTGCCGACAACGAGACCGAAGAGGGGCGTGAGGCTAACCGGCGGATCGAGTTCAAGTTGTTGACCGCAACGGATGTGGAAGAAGACGTCGCAGACGCAGACGCAGACGCAGACGCAGACGCAGACGCAGACGCAGACGCAGACGCAGACGCAGACGCAGACGCAGACGCCCAGACCGAAGAGGCCGAGAATGAACAGAATTGAGTTCGTCATCGCCACCGCGATCATTCTGTTCGTGGCCTTCATGCTGGGTTGGTTCGCCTATTGGCTGCTTCACCGGCTGACCCGCGTGAACACCAGCGACATTGGCGAGCTGGATCGCATGGCCCAATCCCTGCACGAGGCCGAAGAAGCCCGCGAAGAGGCGATCACCTATATGCAGCAACGTGAGGCCGAGTTGACCAATCAACTGACCCAGACCGAGGCGGAATTGCGAGCCGCGATGGATGGGTTGCGCGCGGCGCGGCAAGAGGCCGAGGAACTGCGCAGTCAGGTGGAGCGGTTGAGCGCTTAATGCGTTTCCGGCATTTCCAGAAGCGCCTTTCGCTGCCTCTCGCCTGCGGCTCGAACGCATAAGGCGATATCTGTTTTGGGCTGAGCCTGAAACGCTTTAGCGGTGCCACCGCATCAGCGCGTCTTCGTCGGACAGTTTCGCATTCACCCATTCGGTCTGTCCGGCCCGATGCTCTTTCTTCCAGAACGGAGCACGGGATTTCAGGTAGTCCATCAGAAATTCCGACCCCTGGAACGCGGCCCTCCGGTGGGCGGCGGCGGTGGCGACCATCATGATGGGTTCGTCGGGCGCCAAGCGACCGTATCGGTGGATCACCAGCACATCCGCCAAACCGAACCGTTGCATCGCGGTCTTCGCTTGTTGGGTCAGCGCGCGTTCGGTCATGCCCGGATAATGCTCGATCTCCAGCGCGTCGAGATCGCCGTGATCGTCGCGCACAATGCCCGAAAAGCTGACCACGGCGCCCACGCCCGCGCTGCCCGCGCTAAAGGCGGTCAACTCTGCCCCGGGGTCAAAGGGCGCGTTCTGCACCACGACGCGCATCTCAGCCGCCCGTCATCGGTGGGAAGAACGCCACCTCGCGCACGCCTGAAAGTGGCGCATCGAATGAGGACAGTTCCTGATCCAGCGCCACGCGCAGGGACGAGATGTCTTCGAACGCCATCGCATAACGCTCTTCCCGTGCGCGCAACTCATCCACCAGATCTGCCACGGTCACAGCCTCGGTCGTCCACGTCTCTTTCGGGATGCCGATGCGCTCGCGCAGCCAGGCGAAATACAGGATCTCGATCATGTCGGTTCTTTCAAGAAGGGCAGGGATTTGCGGAAGTAATCCCACCCGGTGATCAGCGTCAGGATCGCGGCGATCCAGAGCAGGACTACGCCGCCCCACCAGGACGCGATCATGCCCTGATACTTCCAGGTCAGGCCCACCACATCTTCCTCTCGACCCGCAAGAACATCGGCCACCATCTGGGTGCCCATGCCGAAGGCCAGAACGCCGAAGTAATGCTCAAACACGCCCTTGGCGAACAAGACCGCAATGGCCACCATCTGCGCCGTGGTCTTCCACTTGGCCAGCTTGGTGACCTTCAGTGTCCCTGCGGTATCGCCCAGATACTCGCGCAGGCCACTCACGAAGACTTCGCGAAACAGGATGACAGTTGCGGGCAACAGGATGTAGGGATCCATCCCCGAAAACCCGGTGATGACCAGCAGCGCGATCACCACCATCGCCTTGTCGGCAATGGGGTCGAGCATCGTGCCGACCTTGGTTTCCTGGTTCCAGGCGCGGGCGAGGTAGCCGTCGATCCAGTCGGTGGCCGCAGCCGAGACAAACAGGAAAAGTGCGAACCAGTCGGCCCAGGGGCGGGTGAAGTACAGGAACATGATCGCAACGCCGGGCGCCGCCAGAAGGCGCAGGATCGTCAGGATATTGGGAACCGTCCACCGCATGGCTGACCTCTAGCGCGTCTTTCTACCTTCGAAAAGGCTCAGCCGCGTTCGTGGAAGAAGCCATAGATCGTTTCGGCCATGGCGTCTGAGATGCCCTCTACCGCCTTCAGGTCCGACAAGTTCGCGCGACTGACCGCCTTGGCAGAGCCGAAATGCGCCAAGAGCGCGCGTTTGCGCGTGGCCCCGACACCGGGCACCTCGTCAAGCGGTGTGGCACCCACCGCCTTGGCCCGTTTGGCACGGTGGGCACCGATTGCAAAGCGATGCGCCTCATCGCGCAGGCGCTGGACGAAGTACAGCACGGGGTCGTTGTGGCGCAGCGCGAAGGGGCGTGCACCGGTGCGGTGGAACTCTTCCTTGCCGGCGTCGCGGTCCACGCCCTTGGCGACACCCACCATCGCGATGTCTTCCACCCCCATCTCGGCCATAATCCCGCGCACGGCACTGACCTGTCCCGCGCCGCCGTCGATCAGCAGCAGGTCGGGCCAGGTGCCCCCATTGCGATCTGGGTCTTCCTTCAGCAGGCGTTTGAAGCGGCGGGTCAGCACCTCTTTCATCATGCCGAAGTCATCACCGGGGGTCAGATCTTCGCCGCGGATGTTGAACTTGCGGTATTGGCTTTTGAGGAACCCCTCGCGTCCGGCCACGATCATCGCGCCCACGGCGTTGGTGCCCTGGATGTGGCTGTTGTCATACACTTCGATCCGTTCCGGCGGGGCGTCGAGGCCAAACGCCTCAGCCAGCCCGGTCAGCAATTTGCCCTGCGTGGCCGTCTCGGCCATCTTGCGGGCCAAGCTTTCGCGGGCATTACGTTCGGCATTGGCGATCAGTTCCGCCTTTTCGCCCCGCTGGGGGATCAGGATTTCCACCTTGCGACCCGCGCTTTCGCTCAGCGCCTCTTCCAAGAGCTCCTGATCCTCGATCCCGTGGGACAGGATCACGCTGCGCGGCGGGGCCTTGTCGGCATAGAACTGTCCCACAAAGCTGCGCATGACCTCGGCCGCATCCGCACCCGACCCGGTGCGGGGATAGTAATCGCGGTTGCCCCAGTTCTGGTTCGCGCGGATGAAAAAGACCTGCACACAGGCCTGCCCGCTGTCCATGTGAAGCGCGATCACATCGGCCTCGGTCACGTTCTTGGGGTTAATCCCCTGGTTCGTCTGCACCTGCGTCAACGCGCGGATGCGGTCGCGCAAGGCGGCGGCGCGTTCGAACTCCATCGCTTCGCTGGCGGTCTGCATCTCAGCGGCAAGCTGTGCCTGAACGCGGGTGGATTTGCCTTGCAGGAACCGCTCGGCGTCTTGCACCAGCGTGCCGTAATCATCTTCCGAGATGTAGCCGACGCAGGGCGCACTGCAGCGCTTGATCTGGTACAGCAGACAGGGCCGTGTCCGGCTTTCAAAGGTGGCGTCGGTGCAGTTGCGCAGAAGGAAGACCTTCTGCAACTGGTTCAGCGTCCGGTTCACTGCACCGGCACTGGCGAAGGGGCCATAGTAGCTGCCCTTCTCGGCCTTGCGTCCGCGGTGTTTCTTGATCTGCGGAAACCCGTGATCTTTGGCAACAAGGATGTTCGGGAACGATTTGTCATCGCGCAACAACACGTTGTAGCGCGGCTTCAGCTGCTTGATCAGGTTCTGCTCCAAGAGCAGCGCCTCGGTTTCTGTCCGCGTGGTCAGGAACATCATCGAGGCGGTATCCTCGATCATCCGGGTGATGCGCGGGCTGTGGCCGGTTGGGCGGGCGTAGCTTGAGACGCGCGCTTTGAGATTGCGCGCTTTGCCGACATACAGAACCGCCCCTTTCGCATCGAGCATACGGTACACACCGGGGCTGGTTTCCAACCCTTTGAGGTACTGCTGAATCGCCAAATGGCCGCGTAGCTGCGTTGGGTCGGTTGTGTCAGACATATTTAGCGGATGATTCCCTATCTCGGCTGCAACCTTACCGCAGAGGGGACAAGAGGAAAGCTGTCCACCAAATCTGGGGATAAGTCTGCGGGTAAGTTCCGATGGTTAACAATTTCCTGTTGTTTTCAGCGGGGTTCGATGAACTGCCTATTTTTTAGGCCCTAAACTAAGATATTGTTTTTCCTTGGTATTATTTTGACCGTCTGGCAAAACACTGAAAACACTTAATGAATCGTGACAGTTTCGTGAACGTGACATGGGGCGTGTACAACTCGGCTGACAGCTCTCTCATTTATAGCCGTTTCGGTCGTTATTCGACGCCCAGAACATCGGGCGTTTCCCACGCCAGGTGTTGCCCGCCGTCAATGCAAAGCAACTGTCCAGTTACCGCTGGAGCGTCAAGAAAGTAGCCGAGTGCTGCGGTGATGTCGGACGTGTTCGCCCCCCGTTCAAGCAAGGTTGCGGCCCGTTGTTTGGCAAAATGCGCTTCGCTCTGGCGACCGCCGCGCAGGGTGGGGCCTGGGCCGATGGCGTTGACACGCACCGCAGGCGCCAGTGCCTGGGCCGAGGTTTTGGTCAGCGCCCACAGCCCCATCTTGGCGATCGTATAGGTCATGAATTCCGGCGTCAGTTTGCGGACACGCTGGTCGATCATGTTGACGACAAGGGATTGCGCCAGAGGCTCGCCCTGATCGTCGGACGCGGGCTCAGGCGCGTTTGCGGCCAGATGCTGCGTCAGCACGAAGGGTGCGCGCAGGTTCGATTCAAGGTGCCTGTCCCAGCTTTCGCGGGTGGCGCTTGCAATCGTGTCGTATTCAAAGATCGAGGCGTTGTTCACCAGAACGGTCAAAGGCCCGCCCAGCGCCTCAGCCGCGCGGGGGCCCAGCGCTTGCGTGGCGTTCTCGTCCAGCAGGTCCGCGCCGATGGCCACAGCCGTGCCGCCCCTGGCGGTGATCTCGGCCACCACCTCTTCGGCAGGCGCGCGCGAGGTGTTGTAGTGGACCGCCACAGCAAAGCCACGCTCAGCCAGATACAGGGCCATGGCCCGGCCCAGCCGGACCCCGGCCCCGGTGACCAGTGCCCGACCTACAGGTTTCAGTTCACCCATTCGCAACAACCGTCCAGAGATACGCAATGTAGGCCACAGCAAATAGGATGCCCCAGCGTTTCGTCATGTTGCGCGTGTTGGAAAACACAAACGGCGCCAGCAAAAGCGACGCGCCCAGCATCACCCACAGGTCGAACCGCAGGAACGTGTCGGCCACCGGGATCGCGCCCACAAAGCTCGACAAGCCGATGATGGCGAGCAGGTTGAACATGTTCGACCCGATCACGTTGCCCAGCGCCACATCGGCCTGGCGGCGGAAGGCGGCCATGACGGTGGTGGCAAGCTCTGGCAAAGAGGTGCCGATGGCGATCAGGGTCAGGCCGATCACCGTCTCGCTGACGCCAAAAGTCCGCGCGATCGAGACCGAACTGTCGACCAGAAGGTCCGCGCCCAAGGGCAGGCCCACCAGGCCCAGCCCCAGAAAGACCAGGATCTTCCAGCCTGGCATTTCGGGGTCGGCGCCTTCGACGTCTTCATCGTCTTCCGATGCGCCGTTGCGATGGGCCAACGCCTCGCGCAGTTGATCGCCCAGTATCACCAGAAGCACTGCCAACAGGATTAGCCCGTGCACCCAAGTGATCGGCTGAAAGAAGCAGACGACAATGAACAAAACCGACACCGCAAGCATGATCATATAGCTTTTCTTGGTGTCGCATTCGCTTGTGTGCAGGCCCGCCAACAGGGCCGGCACCCCCAGAACCAACAGGATATTCGCAGTGTTCGACCCAACCACATTGCCGATGGCGATGCCCGGCGCGCCGTCGTTGATGGCCTTGACTGATATCAAGAGCTCTGGCGCGGATGTACCGAAAGCAACGATGGTCAGCGACACTATCAGCGCGGGAATGCCCAGCCGCAGCGCCGTGTTCACAGCCCCGCGGACCAATGCGTCGCCGGCCAAAAGCAAAATGACCAGGCCCAGGCCAGCGATCAGGAAATCCGACACCCGTCAGCCGCCCTTTCCACAGGGGCAGCGGCCCTTGCCGATCAGGTGGCGTCCGCAAGCTTTGCACTTGCCGCGGGCCTTTGGTTTCGACCCGCTGCTCCGGCGAAAGCGCCCGAGCACGGCCATAACCAGCATGGCAACAAGGAACAGGCCGACGACTTGAACCATTGAATCAGAGACCGTAGCGCGCGTAGATCGCCCGCTCTTCCAGCGCGCCGATGCTTGCGTCGATCAGCGACATGCCGAACCGCGCAAACAGCGGGCGACGCACCTGATAGGGCGCGAGCCGCACCTTGTCTCCGAATTTTTCTTTCATCTTGGGGACGATATGCCCGATCCCGTCAACAAGGCCAACCTCACGGGCCTTGTCGCCCACCCAGATGTCGCCTGTGTAAAGATCGCCCTCGGCCAATTTGTCACCGCGCCTGGATTTGACCTGGGCGATGAAGCTGGCGTGGATCTGTTCCTGAAGGTCCTTGATCCGGGCCACGTCTTCGGGTTTTTCGGGTCTGAACGGGTCGGCAAGGCTTTTCGATTTGCCAGCGGTGTAGACGCGGCGCTGGATGCCGTAGCGCGAGATGAACTCATCAAACCCAAACCCGGCCGAGATCACGCCAATGGACCCCACGATGGAGCTGTCGTCCACCCAAATCTCATCTGCCGCAGTGGCCAGCCAATAGCCGCCCGAGGCCGCCACGTCTTCGACAAAACCGTAGACCGGCACTTCAGTCTCTTCCGACAGGCGCCGGATTCGGGCCGCGATCAGCGATGATTGGGTTGGGCTGCCGCCGGGGGAATTGATGACCAGCGCCACCGCCACCGGTTTGCCCTTGCGAAACGCCCGTTCGATCAGGGGGGCGAGGCTGGTGTCATTCAGGGATGCCCCGCGACCGCCCGATGCAATGACCCCTTGCAGGCGGATAACGGCGACCAACGGGTCTTTTTTCACGAAAGGAACAAAACGCTTCATCTGCCCGATGTAGAGGCCCAAGGTCTAGGCAACAAGGCGCGAGCCGAAACTTCACCGACAACTGGATGTATTGTGACATTTGCCGTGGCTTGACTTGGCGGTCCTGGCCCGGCCTTTTGGCGCGAAAAGGGGCAGGGATGGCCGATCCTCACATTCTGATCATCACCACGATGCGCAACGAAGGACCGTTCATCCTGGAATGGCTGGCCCATCACCGGGCGCTGGGGGTGGGTCGGTTTCTGATCTATGCCAATGAGTGTGACGACGGCACCGACGTGCTGCTCGAGCGGTTGCACACCGCAGATGTGCTGACCTACGTGCCGTTCACGCCCAAGGGCCGCTCGGTTCAGTGGCCGGTCCTGCGGGCGGCGCGCGAGACTGGGGCCTATGCGGACGCCGAGTGGGTGCTGTGCATTGATTGCGATGAATTCGTGAACCTGCGGGCGCCGCTCGCCACGCTTTCCGATCTGATCGACACTGCGCCTGTGGCGGATGCGTTTGCTCTGGGCTGGCGGTTGTTCGGGAGCGGGGGACATCTGCACTTCGATCCCGCCCCGGTGACGCAACGCTTTCAACGCGCCGCGCCAGAAGTGATGCTGTTTCCCGCGGCCTCGCGGTTTTTCAAATCGCTCTACCGAAAGGACGCAATGCTTTTCGCGCGCCCAGGCATTCACCGCCCGAAACGGCGCAGTGCGTCCAAGGACCTGCCGGTTTGGGTAGATGGGTCCGGTTTGGGCCTTGGTGACGGGTTCGCGCAGGCCGACGCGCAAATCCTGCTGCGCCCGGATCAGTGCGGTCGGGATCTGGTGCAGTTGAACCATTATTCCCTGCGCTCGGCCGAGGATTTTCTGATCAAACGCCGCCGCGGCCTGCCCAATCGGCGCGACAAGGATCTGGATGCCAGTTACTGGGCCGAGCGGAACTTCAACACCGTGGAAGATCGCTCAATCGACCGGCATGCGGCGGGAACGCAGGCAGAGCTTGCGCGGTTGATGGCCCTGCCCGGCATATCCGAGGCTCATGGGGCCTGCATCACCAAACACCGCGCGCAGATCGCCAAGCAACTCGCCAAACCCGCCGAGGCGCGGCTGTTCACGCGGCTGAGCCTGTTGCCCGACAGTATCCCGCCCGATGAGCCGACCGCGCGCGCCATGCTGCGCATCGTCTCTGATGCCGGGCGCTAGCCGGTTTCCAGCGCGGCGCCGGGATCAACCCCGATCTCTTCACACATCCGCGCGGCGTAGGAACCGGCCAAGGGCGCGTTCCGCCGCCACCAGGGCCGCGTGCCGTTGGTGTAGAGGTGCACAGACCATGTGTGGTCGGTGAAGTGCCCCTCAACCCGGCCATGGGGATCGTAGAATATGTCATTGAGCTGGAATGGCACCGGGTAAAGGTAGTCGTGGCTGAGCGCGCGTTCAAAATCGCCGGTCTTTTTGGCGAAGTGGGTGAAGGCTTGCGGTCCAAAGGCCGTGCGCTCGGCCTTGAAGATACGCGCGGCGTGGGGCCAATCGGTGGGCTGTTTCGCCAGCCGCTTGCGCTGGCGGTCGTTGAACCAGGGCGGGGCATCGGGCAGGTTTTCGTAGTAGTCGAGCAGCATGTCCATCAGCGCGCCTTTCCGCGGTATCGAGACCACCCCGCAATTCAGCGCGCCGCGGAACCCGTGCCCGGCATAGATATGCTCAACCTCATCCGGAAACGGTTGGCGGCAAAACGCATCGCAGTCGATCCAGACGGCCCCGGTCGCCTGAATCATCTTGTAGCGGAACACGTTCGACAGGAAAGATGCGCTCGTCCGCTCGACCAGATCGCGGTCGATCTCCATGATCTCGGTCGCGGGGCGGACGGTCACGCCTTCGGGCACATTTTCGACCGTATCGGTGCAATACAGCGTTGTCGGATGGCCCTGGCGCAGGTGGCTGAGCAGGCACAACTGGTTGAGGTAATGCAGCCGCATGCCGATCCAAAGGGACGCTACGGGCCGTCGTTCGGGGGATGTCATGGGGTCTGCCTGTTGCCGGTGATCCGATCTTGGAATCAACAATGCCGGAAGCCGCAATTGCTGTCCAGCCGGGCGGTTCCATCGGTTAACCCTACCGTGCTAGGTTGGCGCGACCCCGGACAGGTAAAGAACGCCGGGGCAATGGGCGGCATGACGAGCACGGCACACACCCTGACCAACCCCACCCCTTCGGCCCTGCGCCCGAATGCCAGCCGCCATGGCCGGATCACCGCGGTGTCGATGATGAAGGACGAAGGGCCCTATGTCATCGAATGGGTGGCCCATCACATGGCCGTCGGTTTCACCGATTTCGTGATCTACACCAACGATTGCACCGATGGCACCGATGCGATGCTGCGGCGGATGCAAGCGATGGGGCTGGTCCAGCACCGTGTGAACGACATCCCTGATGGCGTGAAGCCGCAGCCCTCGGCGATCAAATACGCGCAAGATGAGCCTGCGGTGCGCGACAGCGATTGGGTGATGGTGTTCGACGCTGATGAGTTCTTGTGCCTGCGCCATGGCGACGGGCGGCTTGACGGGATGATCGACGCGGTGAAGGCCGAAGGCGCGAACGGGATCGTCGTGACCTGGCGGATTTTCGGCTCGGGCGGGGTGCAGGACTGGTCACGCGCCCCGGTGACCGAGCAATACCTGATGGCCGCGCCGCCGATTTGGAACAAGGGCTGGGGCGTGAAAACGCTGTTCCAGTTCGATCCGACGAAATGGAAGCTTGGCATCCACCGGCCCAAGTTCAAGAACAAGGTGCTCGACACCGATTACCCGAACCAGATCAAATGGTTGAACGGGTCTGGCCGCGCGATGGAGGATTACTTCAAGTTCCGCGGCTGGCGGTCGATCGTGCGAACGGTGGGCTATGACTGGGCGCAGATGAACCACTACGCCATCAAGTCGATCGATGCCTACGCGATCCGCCGGTTTAGGGGAAACGTGAACAACAAGAAAGACAAGTACAACGCCGAATACTGGGCGCTACAGGATCGCAACGAAGTGCGCGACGACACGATGCTGCGCTACAAGGTTGAGCGGGATCGGATCATGGCGGCGCTTCTTGCTGACCCGGAATTGAACCGACTGCACACTGCCGCCGTCGGGCGGGCGGAGGCGGCGCTGGCCGCGTTCAAGGCGACACCGGACTATGCCCGGTTCGTGGCCGATCTGAAAGAAGCGGGCCGTGTCCCGATCACCCGCGTCTCGGCCAAGCCACCGAAACCACGCGACGCGGCCAAGATCGCGGCCAACATGTCGGCGATTGAAGAACGGACAGCGGGCGCGCGGAAGGTGGAGCTGGCGCGGCCCCTGGCGGACCGGGCCCTCGCGCCAACCGATCTGTATGTGAGTGGGACGATTGACCTGTCCGCCGATCCGCCGCTGGAATGGTTTGAAAACCATGGCGTGCGCCTGCCAGCGGACCCGCGGATTTTCACACCCGCCGCGCTGTTGCAGATCGCGGCGGGAAAGTTCCAACGCAACCTTGCGCGCAACGTACCGGGTCTTGTGCCGGCAGGTGGCCGGTATCTGGAGTTGGGCGCGGGCTGCGGGTTTCTTGGCGCGCGGCTGCGGTTGGCGCAGCCGAACGTGGCCGTGACGATGGTAGAAGACAGCGCCTTGCGCACCGCTGCGGAGCGTGTGCTGGATCAGGCTGGGATCGACGGTGTTGACTGGGCAGATACCGGCGATCTGGCCGATCTGCTGAGCTCCAACACCCCTGATTTGCTGGTCGTTGGCGCATCTGAGCTCGGTGTCGAATCCGTGGCCCATGGAGTGCGGCAAAGCGCGTTTGCCCCACCAACCCTTATCTTCTGCGGGCGCGCCCTGTGCGCCGATCAGGCCGCGCTCCGCCCAGATGGCGGCGTGTTTGAGCGGCTTGGCTATCGCCGTCTGGCGCTTGATCCGACCACCGCGGTTGGTTTCACGCGATCCAGCTAGGCCCCGCGCCGTGATGCAGCGCCGATACGCTGGCATCGCGCGGCTTTCGGCTTTGGCTTTCGTTTTCGCGTCGGAATCGCTAGAACATGTCCCACAGTGGCGAAAAGACCCGCAAAATCCGGGCACGCGCCGCTGGTGTGAGACGAGTAGGACATCACAACCGTGAACCAGATCGACCAGAATGCGCAAGGATTGCGCAGCCACGCGACCCCTGCCGACGGCCCCGCGCCCGCGGCGGCGCTGGTCGTTGCACTGGACGGTGGTCTTGTGCCCAACCGTCTTGTGGATGAGGCGTATTGGGCGCGTATGGCCGCCAAGGTGGCCGATGTCGCGCGGCGCATTGATCGCGATCCCCCTGCGGCGGGGGATGCGACGGTGCTGCATCCCGAGGGCCTGCCCTATTCGCAACGCGTTCTTGATCTGATCGCGGATGCGCGGGCGGATGGAACGAAGGTGTACCTGGTGGCCCCGGACGACCCCGATCTGGGCGCGGCCATCGCAGCGCATCTTGGGGTCTTCGATGGCGTCTGGTCCGGTGAGGAAGCGCTGCAAAGCGAAGGTCATGTGTATCTGGGCCGCGACGTGGATGGGCCGCTTTGGCGTAATGCGGGGCATCTAGTCACTGTGGATGCCGCGCCCGCCCTACGCGCCATCGCCGACAGCCATCCGGGCGGGGCCACGCATCTGGGTATTGCGTCTGGCGCCGTGGCGCCGATGCTGCGCGCGATGCGGCCGCACCAGTGGCTGAAGAACCTGCTTGTGGTACTGCCTGCCATAGCCGCCCACCAACTGGATGCGGGCACGCTGCTGACAGCGGTACTGGCCTTTGCGGCCTTCAGCCTTGTGGCGTCCAGCGTGTACTTGCTGAACGACCTTCTTGATCTGGGCGCAGACCGCGCCCATCCCCGAAAGCGTAATCGACCCTTCGCCTCTGGCGCACTGCCGCTGCGGTACGGGCGGGCGATGTGCCTGTCTCTGTTGGTTCTTGGGGCTGCGATTGGGGCCTTTGTCGGGCCGCTGTTTCTGGCGGTGCTGGCAGGGTATTACGTGGTTACGGTGCTGTATTCCTTTGGACTGAAGAAACGCCCGATCCTGGATATCTGCACCCTGGCGGGGCTTTACACGCTGCGTATCGTGGCGGGCGGTGCGGCGATGGGGATCCCGCTGTCGGTCTGGCTTCTGGCCTTCTCGGTGTTCCTGTTCCTGGCGCTGGCCTCCATGAAACGCCAGGCAGAGCTGGTGGACACCCTCGCTCAAGGCAAGACCGGTGCCGAGGGACGGGGGTATCGCACCGATGACTTGCCGCTGATGTCGCAAATGGCACTGACGTCGGGCTATGCTGCGGTGCTGGTTCTGGCGCTTTATATCAGTTCGCCAGAGGTGCAGCTTCTCTATGGTTGGCCCGGCGCGTTATGGGGCATTTGCCTCGTCCTGATCTATTGGATCAGCCGCGCGGTGTTCAAAACCCATCGCGGTGAGATGGATGACGACCCGATCATCTTCGCGATGAAGGATGGCATCAGCCGCCTGAGCCTGGCGGTCATCGTGGTGTTCGCCGTATTGGGGGCGATGCTCTGACACGACGCCAAGACGGCGCAAAACCGCCCGCAATATCTGGGCATTTTATTGCGCGCGTCAACAATATCCGGTAAAACTGGGTGAAAGACCCAGAAGGTATGTCTCCGCTCGTGTCGTGGCTTCGAGTTCCCTCTTTCGTGACCATCGCGAATGTCAGTGCGCCGGGCTCTGAGACGCCGGAATTCGTGATCTCGAATGAGGCGACAGGGCGATACTTCGGGGCCGATCTTGCCACCGTCCGCTTTGTCGATGCACTGCGCCGGACCGGTGACGCGGGCGTCGCCGCGGGCGAGGCGCAGATCCAGCGCCCCCATGCCGAAGCGCTGGTTCAAAAGTTCAACGCCCACGGCATTGTCACCGGCCTGCCCGGCGGCGGTGCGGCCCCAGCCCCCCGTGGCCCGATGGAAGGGCGGCTTATCAGCTTTCGAACAGACCTGTTCGATGCCAGTGGTGTGGCCCGTCGCAACGCCTGGTTGGGCCGCGCGCTGTTTTCCGGGCCAGGGTTTGTCATTTGGCTTGTGTTGCTGATCGCGGCGCTGGTTGCGCTGGCCCGCAATGGCGACAAAGTCACGCTCAGCCTGCAACAGGTCAGCAATTACGGCTGGACCGATGCGGTGGCCTTTCTGGGTCTTTTCGTTGCGCTGAAACTGTTTCACGAATTGGGCCATATCCTGGCCTATTGGGTGTTTTGCCAGCGGGAAGGCCATGCGCCGGGTCCGGTGCGCACAGGCATCATGGTGTTCGCGGCCACGCCCTTTCCTTTCACCGATGTGACCGGGGCCTGGCGCCTGCGCTCGCGCTGGCGGCGCGCGGCCATCGGGGCGGGCGGCATTTATTTTGAGGTCTTCGCTGTTTCGCTTCTGACCCTGATCTGGGCGGCCACCAGCACCGGAGCCTGGCACGCGCTGATCCTGCAGGTGGCGGTGTTTTCTGGGGCGATGACGCTTCTGTTCAATCTCAACCCGGCGATCAAGCTTGATGGCTATTACATCATGACCGATCTGTTCCGGCTGCCGAACCTGTATAACCGCGCCAGCGAGGCGGCGCGCATCTGGGCGGCGCGGGCGATTGGGGCTTCGCTGCCGCCGCCGGGGCGGGGGGCGCTGGCCTATTGGGTGATCTCATACGCCTATCGCTGGACGATTTTCGCGACCGTCTTCTGGATTGCCTATCGGTTTGACCCACGACTGGCGCCGGTCGTGGCGATTGTGGCGGTGCTGCTGTTGGTCGTGCGTCCGGTGGTGGCAACATGGGGCTTTGCGAAGGCGAGGGGGATACAGATGGCACGCGCAACAGGTCTTGGCGTTGTGATCGCAGCGATGGTGGCCGCACTATTTGTGCCGTTTCCGGCCCGGTTGCTGATGGACGGTCAATTGATGGCGCACAGGACAGATTATGTGCGCGCGACCGAGCCTGCACTGTTGTCCGTGGACACCGCCAAGCTGGGGGCGCTGCGCCTGGACCAGCCGGATCTGGATCAGACGCGCGAAGACCTGACGCTGCGGCGGGAAATCCTGGCGAACCTCAACCGTACCGTGACCCGGAACGCGGCTGAGAAGGCGGCCGTGGCCCAGGATCTCTCAAACATGGACCGGTTGTTGGATGAGGTTCGGGTTCGGCTTGCCGCGTTGCAGGTCGCCGTGCCCGATGCCGCCGTTTGGACACCGCTGGCAGCAGAGCATCACAACGGCGCCTGGGTGTTGCCGACGCTGGAACAGCCGCTTGGCGCCGTTTCGCGCAGCGTGGCACCGTATCTGCGGCTGACCCTGCCGCAAGGCCGTCTGGATGCCAGCCTGGGCGAAGCGGATGCGACGCGGATCGAGGTGCGGCTGGCCTCTGACCCAGCGTGCCAGTTTTCGGCAGTGCTGGACCGGCCCTTGGGCGAGAGCATCGTGGTCGGTGCCGATCTTGAGATTGAGGCGCGCCCGTCGGACGCTTTGCCTGCGTGCGCGGCGGCGGTTCCCACGGGTGCGGCAACGGTCGCCAGAATTCCCCTTCCGGCAAAGTCGCTGGCCGGGCATATCCGCACCACTGCGGCGCGCCTGCTGCAGAACCGTCTGCCCATCGAACGCAACGAAACACCCTAGGACCCTGCCCATGACCCGACGCCGCGCCGTCAGCCCCGAAGAAACCAAGCAAAACGCCGACACCTTGCCGGTGTTCTACAAAACCATGGTGCCCCTGTCGCCCGAACAACATGGCGGCCTGCGGTTGCGGCTTGAACGTGAGGTGGGCTTTGCGGCCACCGCAAACGCGATCCCTGTGCTGGCCGACGAGTTTCCGCGTGCCATGCGTGACTATCCCATCGTGATCGCCGACGGCGATACGCCCACGCCGGTGGCTCTTGTGGGGTTTGAGCAGGGCAAGAATGACCAGGTCACCGCGGACGGGACCTGGGCAGAGGGAACCTATATGCCCGCATATGTGCGCCGGTATCCGTTCGCCTTTTTGAAGGAAAAGGAAGGCTCTGATCGGCACATCCTGTGCGCGGATGTGACATCGACCCTGTTCACCGAGGATCCGGGTCAGGGGCAGGCGCTATTCGAAAACGGGGTAAAGACCGAAGCCATCGACCGCACGCTGGATTTCTGCAAGCGCTACGCCGCAGCCGCCGAACGCACGCGGCAGTTGATGGAAGAGGTGCGCGACCTGGGGCTGATCGGGCCCTCGTCGGTGACGATCACGCGGGGTGAGGTGCGGCGCAAGGTCGAAGGGTTTTCGATCATCTCGGAAGAAAAGCTGCGGGCGCTTGATGACAAAACTCTTGCCGATCTGGCCCGGCGCGGCGCCGTGACGATCTTTGCCGCGCACCAGTTGTCGCTCGCGAATTTCTCGGCCTTTGGTGAAGGGTAGGGCGATGTTGCTGCGGGCGCTCATAATCGGCATTTGCCTCACCTCTCCGGCTCTGGCGCAAGGTGTCACCGCGGTGCTGGAACCCGCACGTACGGTCGAACTGCGCAGTACGGTGAACGGGCGCATCGCCGCGCTTGATTTGCGCGATGGGGCACTGGTGGCGCAGGGCGATGTGCTGGCCAAGATCGACGCCGCGGTCCAAGAGGCGCGGGTCCAACTGGCCGAGGTTGTTTCAGGCGGGACCGGGGCGCTTGTGCGGGCCGAGCAACTTTTGACGCAGGCGCAAACGCGGCTGGACCGGGTGACCGAGGCGCGCAGCAAGGGCGCCGCGCAAGAGTGGGAAGTGGTCGCCGCGCAGCAACTGGTCGATATCGCTGCCGCCGATTTGCAGGTGGTGCAAGATGACCATGCAAGGCGCGAGGCAGAGCTGGCCCTTGAACGCGCCACCCTGTCAGAATTTCAGATCGTTGCCCCTTTCGACGCCACCGTGTTGGAGGTGTTCGTGGATGCGGGCGAAATCGTCGATACCGCGACCCCGTTCATGGAGATCGGCAATATCGACACTTTGTCAGCCACCGCCTTCCTGCCAGTGGACTGGCTGCCCGGCCTGGAACGCGGTGGGGCGTTGGAGGCGATTACCGAGTTCGGCGACCGCGTGAGCGTCGGGATTGATGCCATCGACCCCCGCGTCGATCCGGCCAGCCGCACAGTGCGCGTGGTTCTGACGCTCGACAATGGCGATGGGCGTCTGTTGCCGGGGACAACGCTGGAGATTGAGGGCCCCGAATGACCGACATGTCCCGCGTCGCGAAAGAGGCGCAGCCAGGTCCCAGCCTGTCCCAGGCACTGGCCACGACGTTCGATGCCTCCAGCGATGATGCAGGGTTTGCGCGACGGGTTACGCAGCTGGCGGTGTCGCTGACGAATGGACCGGTGGCCTATCTGATCGCGGGCGATACCGTGCTAGGCGGGACGTCAAATGCGCGTCCGCCAGCGCAGGTGTTGGATCTGGCGGCAGGACCGATGGACGGGACTGCCCGTGCAGAGGGCGCGTTTGCGGGGGTCGCCATGGCCCTGCCCTCGGGGCAGGCGGCGGTGCTGGTCCTGCAACTTCCGCCCGGCGGCACGGTCGCGGGCGCGCTGGCGCTGGAGCGGTTGACGAACCTGTCGGCCTTGGCCGGCGTGTCGTTCAACCATCCCGAAATTGCGGCGCACCGGGCACTTTTCGAGGCCATTTCCGACAGGGCGGTCGATCTGGAGCCCGTTGCCGAGGCGTTGCAAAGGTTGACCGATGCCGATTACGTCGCGCTGGGCCGTCTGAGTGGCGACAGCGTCAGCGATCTGGCGATCTCTGGGCAAACACCACAGGCGAAACGTGCGGCGCTGCCTGCAAGCCTGCGCGCCGAGATGGCGGAAATCGCCTCGCGCGGGGACAGCGGACCGGACCGTGTCATCGCGCGCGGGCCCGGCGGTGTGTTTGTGGTCCGGATCGTCGAAGCCCGGCGCAACGCGGCCCTTGCCCCGATGGTGGTGCAGCTTTTGTCCGTGGGTGATGGCGCGCACAGGGCGGGCACGCGGCGTGGGCTGGCGCGATTGCGCCGCTTTGCTGTCGGGTTGGTTGCGGCCACGCTTCTGGCGTTTGTTCCACTGCCCGAGGGGCGCCGAATTTCGGCCGAGGTCTCGTCAGTCTCTGAACGGGTGGTGACCGCACCCTATGCGGGGGCGTTGGCAGAGATTGCAGTGCGCGAGAATGACAGCGTCACAGCTGGTGAGACGGTTCTGGCCCGCCTCGACGATGCGCTGATCACGCAAGAGCTCATCGCGGCGCAGGCGGATTATGCCAAGGCGCTACTGGAACGCGAATCCGCGCGGGTCGGCCGAAATGCCAGCGAGCTGCGCAATGCAGAGTTAGAAGCAGAGCGTCTGCGGTCGCAGATCGAACTGCTAGAGGCGCGGCGGGACAGTGCGGTGATCCGGGCGCCGATTTCGGGTCTGGTGGTGGGTGATGGCCTGTCCGCCCTGCAAGGCGCGACGGTGCGCCAGGGCGAGACGCTGATGCGGGTGCTGGACCCATCCGACCTGCGCCTGACGCTTGAGGTGCTGGACGAAGACGTGGCCGACCTGGCGGTGGGCGAGGCGGGCGTCTTTCGCCCTGATTTCGACCCCAGCCTGACCTATGAGGCGCAGATCGCCTCGGTCTCACCCGCTCTGCAAGAGGGGCGCGAGATCGCGGTTTTCACCGGGCGCGCGATCTTCCAAGACGACACCCCGCATCTAAGCCCGGGCCTTCGCGGTGTGGTATCGGTCGACCGCGCCTGGACGCCCGCGTGGCGTGTGGTGTGGACAGGCCTGCGCGATTGGGTTCTGCTGCGGGTGTGGATCTAGGTCCGTGCGGCGCTCTAGCGCGCTGATCCGCCCGGAATCGCGGTGTCTTCGGCCAGGAACTCATAGCTGAACCGGTTCAGCCCGGTCGCCAGGGGATCCACGCTTGCCTGGTACAACCGCTCTACCGACAATTCGGCCACGCCTTCAAATACCTCATCCACGCTCAGCACATCACCTCGGGCGTAGGGCTCACCAATTGTGGCGGGCGCGAAGAAGACCCGTGCGTTGAACATGCCGCGGTCTTGGGGAAGGGTTGAGGGGCGATCGTGGTTCACCTGCACGGTGTAGCTGTCATCGTCAAGCTGGGTGCCCACAAAGAACTCTCGCTCGGCAATTGGCGCGCCTGAGCGATCAAAGCCTGCACGGTCGTCAAGATAATTGACGGGTTCGCGGAACAGGACCGAGCGTTCATAGGCTTCGTGGAAATCGTCATCCACACTGTCGAGCGTCACGCGCGGGAAGATTGCGATCCAATGCCCGCCCGCATCCGCCACAACGTTGCGGACATAAGATAGCGAGCCGTCCCATTGGTAGAGGCTGATGGTGACGTTGGCGCCGTATTCCGCAGTGCCGGTATAGATCGGGTCGATCAGCAGGATTGGCAGGAATTGCGCATCGTCGATGCCGCCCCCCACCAGCCGCGGTTGCTCGTCAAAGACGGGCGCCGGCGCGGGCTCCACCTCGATAATCGCGGTGTCGTTGTCTATGATGGGCCGCCCGGGATCATTGGGATCGCCCGATGTGGTGCCGGTGACCGTGGCGGTGTTGATGACATCGCTCAGGACCGGGGTCGCGAAGCCCACGAACACATCGTAGGTGATCGTGACCGTCTCACCCGGTTGCAGCACGGGGATCGCAATGGCGAGCGTTGCACCGCTGCCCGAAGTGACAGAGGCCGCGGCCCCCGTCGTAGTGACAGTACCCGTCAGAGACAGCCCGCTTGGCAACGGATCCTGGACCACAAGGTTCAGTGCCGGGCCGGTGGCGGTGGGGTCATTGGTGACGGTGACCGTATAGGTGATCGTGTCGCCAGCATCCGGTTCGGGGTCGCTGACAACCTTGTCGATGGACACTGCAGGTTCCACCACATCGACGGAGACCGCAGCGACAACGGGTGGCAAGGCGCTTTCGCCTTCCGGCGTCAGGACAAGGCTTGCGTCATTGGTCAGGACATCGCCCGCATTGACGCTCGCCAGATCGTCCACTTGGACGGTCACGGTGACGCGAATCTCGTCATTGCCGTTGATCACACCGTCCGAGAACGCGTTGTCGATCGCGCCGAAGTCGAAGACCACGTCCTGGCCCAGGGTGCTGACCACCGTCGCCTCATCGTTCACCGTGACGCCGCTGATTTCAGATCCGACAAAGGTGATGTCAGCCGAAATGAAGGACAGGCCCGTGGGCAAAGTGTCGGTCAGCACAACGCCGTCGGTCAGTATCTCGGGCAGGGAGATCACCAGTTCATAGGTGATCTCTTCGCCGATGTTCACGTCCGGGTTGGTCCCGTTGAACTCGGCCGAACCGGTCTGCGGGACGCTGGTCGACAGGATCGACTTGTCCAACAGCGGCGGCGTCGCGACGCGGTGATCGTCGGTCAGTTGCGGATAGTCCCGCTCATCGGGGTTGTTGCCCGGCGCGCTGTCGTAATCGACGGTAGCGGTGTTTTCAAAGCTCTCGGGCGCTGTGGCCGTGGCCGACAGGGTGCCGGTGTAGGTGACTGTCAGCGTCTGACCATCGTCCAGCACTGGCAAGGTGGCGGTAAAGCCCGCTGCCGTGGCCGACCCGACAACGACAGAGCCATCCGAGAACGACAGGGTGCCGGTGTTCAGTGTGATCTCAGGCGGCAGGCTGTCGGTTATGATCACGTCGTAGGCCGGGCCTGCGCTGCCACCGAGAGGGCCGGTATTGGTGATCTCGAGCGTGTAATTCACCAGACCGCCGGGTTCCACGACCAGTGGCCCGGACTTGTCGAGCGTCAGAAGGGGTTCGACGATCACGACATCGGCTGATGCGGGCTGGGTATCAAGCGGCGGTTCGCCTTGGGGGGTGATGGTCAGAAGCGCGTCATTGGTCAGGGTCGCGCCAGCGGTGGCGGCCGCCACGTCGACCACGCGGGCCGTCACCTCAAACGTCAACACATCGTCAGCCCCGATAGAGCCATCGACAGGGTTGGTGATCGGCCCGAAGTCAAAGGTCACATCGCGCTGGTTGGGGTCAACCGTGATGCCGGGCGTTCCGCTGTAGGGCACGCCGCCGGGTATGACAGCGCTTGAGACAAACTCGGTCCCTTCTGGCAGTTGATCGACGAGGATAACCGCGTCCATGGCAACTTCGGGGAAGATCAGCTCATACCGATAGGTCACTTCTTCGCCCACCGACAGCTCAAACGGTGTGCTGCCCTGGGTGCTGTCGGTCTCGGCGAACGACGAGGCGACGGGTTCCTTGTTCAGGATTGGCACCGTTGACAGGTCTTCGGTATCCGTGGCCGTGCCGGTGCGCCCGGTGGGGCTGTTCGGGTTGCCGTCCTCGACCGTATCGAACGTGGCGGTGGCGGTGTTGAGGAAGGTCTGCGCGGGCGGGGCAAGGGTGTCGACCAGCACATCGAACGCGATGACGATCGTATCGCCGGGCTCCAGCGTCAGGCCTTCGACCAGGAACCCGTCCGGCGCGGTTTCGGTGATCGCGGGCTGCGGGGCCAAGAGGGTTGTGTTGAGAAACACCTGAACTGTGCCCGTGGCCAGCGACAGCGAGGGATCGGCCAGCGTATCTTCGACCTGTAGGTCGTAGGCGGGGCCGGTGCCGGTGTTTTCCAGGGTGATTGTGTAGGGCACGGTGTCGCCGGGGTTCGCACCGATGGGTGAGGCTTTGACAAGCGTGACCTCGGGTTCGACCGCGGTCACCGTCTCGGTCGCCTGCACGTCGGGTTGCAGGTCGGTGCCAGGATTGCTTGGGTCGGTGACTTCCAGCGTCGCCGTGTTCTGCAGCACAGCCGTGTCGCTCACGGCGGCCACGTCTTCCACGAGGGCCGTCACCTGTACCACGATCTGGGTATCGGTCGCGGCGGCATCGTTTTCGCCTGTGACCACGACGGTCCCGAAGTCAAAGGTCACGCTGTCGCCGTTCGCGGCAATCGTGATGTTGTCGGTGGTGCCCACACCCGTCTGGCTGGAGCCGACGGTGATGTCCGAGGTGACGCCCGGGTCGTTGTCGACCCGCACGAACGTGGCACTCTGCGCGGCCAGCCCATCGGGCAGGGCGTCGGTCAGGGTCAGATCGGCGGTGCCCTGAGGCACCGTGACGACCAGCTCGTAGGTCACGACCTCGCCCACGCCCACCTCATCGCCGGGGGTGGTGGTGTCAGAACTGCCGATCAGTGTCTTGGTCAGTGAGGCATCGGGGGTCTGCACCTCTGCGTCATCCGAGGGCACGGTGTAGCCCGGGCGATTGGTGTCAAACACCCGGCCATTGTCGTCGGTCGGACCGCCGGCGGGATCGGTGTCGAACCGCGTGAGCTCGGCAGTGTTGGGCACGGCGCTGGAGAATAGCGCGGCGTCGGTGATCGTGGCCTGATAGACGATCTCGATCGTCTGGCCGACGTTCAGCACCGGGACAATCGCCTGAAGCGCGCCACCCGAGAAGACGACCGATGGGATGTCGGCCCCTGTGGGGGCAGTGCCACCCAGGATGTTGATCGTCAAAGTTCCGCCGGTCAGCGCCGCCAGGCCGGTATCGGCCAAATCGTCATCGATCACGATGTCATAGGCCGGGGCATTGCCCGAATTGGTCGAGGTGACCGTGTAGGTGATGACATCGCCCGCATCCGCCGTGGTTGGCGAAGCGGCCTTGCCGATGTCGAGCACGGGTTCGATCACCGTTACCGTTTCGGTCGCCTGCACATCGGGTTGCAGGTCGGTGCCGGGGTTTCCGGGGTCCGTGACCTCCAGCGTAGCGGTGTTTTGCAGCGTGGCGCCATCGGCCACGGCGGCCACGTCTTCCACCAGCGCGGTCACCTGCACCACAATCTCGGTATCAACGGCGGCTGTATCGTTCTCGCCAGTGACGACGACAGTCCCGAAGTCAAACGTCACGCTATCGCCATTTGCGGCAATCGTGATGTTGTCGGTGGTGCCGACGCCTGTCTGGCTGGACCCCAGCGTGATGTCCGAGGTGATGCCCGGGTCGTTATCGACCCGAAGGAACGTCGCGGTTTGCGCGGCCAGCCCATCGGGCAGAACATCGGTCAGCGTCAGGTCGGCGGTGCCTTGGGGGACGGTGATCACCAACTCGTAGGTCAGCGTCTCGCCCACGGCCACGTTCGACCCGGTTGTGTTGGCGTCTGACGTATCGGTCAGCGTTTTATCGAGGGATGCATCGGGCGTCTGTACTTCGGCATCGTCCGAGGGAACGGTATAGCCGGGGCGATTTGTATCAAACACCCGGCCATTGTCGTCTGCCGGGCCACCGGCGGGATCACTGTCGAACCGCGTCACTTCAGCGGTGTTTGGCACCGGGCTTGAGAACAGCGCCGCGTCGGTGATCGTGGCCTGGTAGACGATCTCAATCGTCTGACCCACATCAAGGACCGGGATCACCGCCTGAAGCGCGCCGCTTGAAAACGCAACCGACGGGTCATCGGGCGTGCCCGGTGTCACATCGGTGGTACCGTCAAGGATGCGGATCGTGGGTGTGGAACTCGTCAGCGCGGCCAAGCCCGCATCGGCCAGATCATCGTCGATCACGATATCATAGGCGGGCGCGCCGCCTGAATTGGTCGAGGTCACGGTGTAGGTGATCACATCGCCCGCATCCCCGGCCGTGGGCGCCGCTGCCTTGTCTATGTCCAACACGGGTTCGACCAGATCGACACTGGCGGTATCTTGCACCTGCGCGGCATTGCCGTTGCCATCGGTGAAAAAGAGCGTCGCGGTGTTGGTCAGCGTGTCGCCCGCCGCGTTTGCGGCGATATCGGTGACCAATGCGGTCACCTGCACAGTGATCAGGTCCTCGGGACCCACTGTCTGATCGACGATATTGGTCAAAGTGCCGAAGTCGAAACTCGTGGTCGTACCGGAATTGGCGATCGTGGCGGGGAGATCCGGCCCGGAGATATTCCCACCAACGCCGATCACACTCGCGCTCACATACTGCAGCGTGCCCGGCGTGGTCGGCAGCACATCTTGCAGCACCACGTCTTCGCTGATGCCCTCGGGGAGGGTAACGACGATTTGGAACGTCACTTCTTCGTTGATTGCCAGGTCGGTGCCGGCGGTATCAGGGTTCGACGAGGAGAAGACCTGTTTGTCGATCTCTGCCACGGCGGTCGTGACACTGGCGTCGTCGGACAGGGCATAGTCGCGGTCGTCGCTGTCATCGCTTGCGGTGACACCCTCGCCTTCGTCTTCGGGGGTGGAGTCGAAGGTCACGTTGGCAGTGTTCGGGATCGTCGCGCCGGCCACCACGCTGGCGATGACCTCGGCCTCGTAGTTGACCACCAGGTCTTCGCCTTCGTTTAACACGTCGACGATGACCTCAAAGGCGTTGGGGCCAAGGATGTTGAACGCGTAACCCGGGGTGCCGGTCACGTTGGTTCCGCCAAGCAGGATCTGAATGCTGCCGGTGTCCAGCACCACACTCGCGTCCAGCGTATCGGTGAGCCGCAGGTCATAGGCCGGCGCGTCGCGCGCGCCTGCCACATTGTCGATCGCGACGCTGTAGTTGACAGTGTCGCCCGCGCGCACGGTCGCGGGACCGGCGGTTTTGTCCATCGTCAGGGTCGGCTCGGTCAGCCTGGCCCCGGCAAAATCCTGCGACTGCCCGCCATCCCATTCGAACCGCGCCCGGTTTTGCAGGAACTGCCCGGCACTGCCCACCTGATCATCGGGTACACGCGCATCGATGCGGATCTCGATGGTCTCATTCCCGGCGGTGTTGTCGGATGCGACGGTCAGGTCGCCGAAATTGAATGTGACGGTGTTTCCGACAGCCGTGGCCGTGTCGTTGACCGACAGGCCGCCAGTATTGCTGATGGATGAGCCGATGGACACGATCTCACCGCCCAGGATTTCAAGTCCGGGCACTGCCGGTTGCGTGGCCGTATCGGTGAAGATCGCGTCTTCGATCGTCCCTTCGATCAGGTCTATGGTGATCGTATAGCTCAGGTCCTCGCCCACCAGCAGTTCGTTGGCATTGCCCTCGCCGAACTGGCGATCAGAGATCACCTTGTCGATCTCGATGGTCTCGGTCGTGACAACGGCGGTATCGCTCAGCCCGCCTGGGGGCACGCGGTTCATCGGTGGGCCGTCTACGCCGTTCTCGTTGGCGTTGTAGTTGGTGACCGCGGCGGTGTTGGTCAGCGCCTCGTTTGCGGTGACGGCATCGTCGATGACCAAATCGTAGGTGATGATCACCACATTATCGCCGGTCGCGCCCGCGTCGCCGTCGAAGGCCGCAATCGCGCCGCTGGTGCCGCTGTCGGCCAGTTCCAGGCCGACGCTGGGGTTGAACAGATCGAACGGATCGGCGCCTGGCGCCAAAGCCACGGATGAGCCGTCGCCGTAAGAGATGTTGAAGTTCAGGTCAGCCAGGGTGGTGGGCACGATGAAGCCCGCCGGAATCGTGTCTGTCAACGTGACATCGAACGCGCCGTCTGGCGCGGTGCCCACGTTTTCGACGACGACCGCGAAGGTCACGGTGTCGTTCGCATCGACATTGTTGAGGTCGGCGTCAATCGGGGTGCCGTCCAGCCCGGCCGAGTTGATCGTGCCGGTGAACCGGTTGCCTGTTGTCGTTGGCGCGTTGAAAGCGACCGGCCCTGCGGCGCCGGTCAGTGCGGCATCGCCGTCTTGCGCATCGAAGGCGACGATGCCCTTTGTGATCTCCAACAGGGGCTCAGAGTAGACGAATTGCGCGATGGCGGTGCTGTCGATTGTGTTGCCGAAGCTGTCGGTCTCAAACGCCGTCGCCTGGTTGGTGAGCAGAAGGTTCTGCGCGAAGATCGCGTCAACAACGGTGACGGTGAACAAGATCTCGACATCCACCTCGCCCCGCGGATCGACCGACAGGTTCGAAAAGTCGAATGTGACCCCGTTATTGGGGGCATCTACGGACAATCCCGGAACCGTTGACGACAGGGCAAAAAACCCATCGGTCGGCCCGAATATCGCCTCACCCGCGGCGGGCGGGGCCGTGGTGGGGCCAACGCCGAACTGCGCCGCGTTGAACACGGTAACTTCGGTTGCGTCGAACACATTCTGCGGCAGATTATCAACGATATCAAGCTCTTCGAACGATCCCAGCGGGGCGTTGTAGACGACGCTGAAGGTCACCTCATCCCCGGCCGCAATCGGAAGGGTCGGGTCGAAACTGGTGCTGCCGTTGACGGCGAACACCGACTTTGATTCGATCGCCCCGGTCGCCAGCGTGACTTCGGTGCCCGAGGTTTCGTCTTCGGTGCCCAGAACCGCGAGGGTCGTGTTGTCGAGAACGTCCGCCGTGATGGTCACGTCGTTGCCCAGCAGGTCACCCTGGCTGATCTCGTTATTGCCGGGCACGCTTCCGGGATACTGGTCCAGCACCATCGCGCGATACGTGATCTGCACCGTGGTTTGGGATCCGCTGGACGTGCCATCCTGCGCGATATCACCTTGCAGAATGCCATCCGCGCCCGCCAGCGATGCCATCGCGGCACTAAGGTCCCACTCATTCGTGGTCTCGCCGGTGGCGGCGGTGAACGTGGAGTCTTCAAACGGTGTCAGGGATGTTGGCGTGGTCGACCCGCTGCCTTCTTCGACAAAGGTGAAGCTCGCCGAATTGGCTTCGTAGTCCCACCCGTTGCCGAGGATATCGGTGACGACCAGATCGCCATAGGTGAAATAATCCGAAACCTGCACGTTCAGCGTGAACTCGTAAATGTCCCCCGGCGTGGGCCCGGTGGCCTGATTGTCGACGAGAACCGCGTTGGTTTTCTGGATCGCAAGAGACCGCGCCTGCACGGTGTCCGTCGCGCCGTCGCTTATGGCCACGATGGGATCACGACCATCGAGGGGATCCCAGGTGCCCGTGCCGACGACACTGTTTGTGACATCGACTTCGTCACCGGTGTCGGTGTTGATCAGTGGGTCAGGGTCGTCTGAGGGCGAGGCTTCGATGTAATAGTCGAACTCGACGGTCACGGAATTGGTGATCGACGCAAACTCCACCACCAATTGGTTGTCTGATGTCGTCACAAGCGCGCCAACCGTGGGCTCGCTAGTGCTTGTCGCGGTGCCGCCGCTGACGTTCAGCCCACCCAGATAGACGATAGAGGTGGGCAATGTGTCGGTCAGTACGAAATTGCTAAGCGTCTGCCCATCCGCCACGTCAACCGTCAGCGTATAAGTGTAGGGATAGCTCGGCCCCGTCGCCGCATCGCTTTCGGGTGCATCGTTCGCCTTGGACACCGTGAACAGGTCTTGCCCCACATTCGCAGTTGTCGGCGTGCCGCGGATCGGGGCGTCGGACGTGGGGTTGTCCAGCGGGTCTTCGCCGAGCGCAAAGCCGGGGATCGCTTCGATGGCAAAGGTATCGTCCAGATCGGCCAGGTTCGAGAAATCGAGCACGAGGTCGATATCCACCGGCGGGTTGCCGGGGGAGAATGAGCCATAGGGCAGTTCCAGAACCACCAGCGTGTCACCGGGCGTGCCCGTGACAACGATGGGATTGCCCATGCCATCGACGGCGAAGGGATGGATCGCCTGTCCGGCACCATCGAAAGTCAGAAGCGTGGTGTCTATCGGCGCGCCGAGGAAGCTGGCGCTGTCAAATGTGACGCCGTCGTCGCCATCAGATCCTGTCGCGGGCAGGATCAGGTCGATGTAGGGGACATAGCCGCTGTCTGTGCCGGTATTGTCGAAGGTCAGCGTAAAGGGCACATCCTGTGCGCCGATATCCACGTTGCCGGGCCCGTCGATTGCGACGTCGGGCACCGCGTCCAGAACGATACGATCTTCAAGCACTTCAAAGCGCGGCGTCTGCCACCCGGTCCGGGTTCCATCAGCGGCCATCGGCTATCCTTTCCAGAGCACCCGATCAGTTCCGGACGAGCTTGTAGGTCGGCTCATCGCGGATATCTTTCTGGATGTCGGTTTTCAGCCCCCAACGCGCCAGCAACATACCCCGTGCGCGGGCCAGGTTCGCTGCCGCAATCTCGCGCGTGGCGCGGGCGGTGGCGACGGCCTGTTCCGCCTCTTGCACGTCTTCGTAACTGTCCAGAAGCGCCGACAACAGCCCGATGCCGGACCCATCATCGCCCGCCCCGTCGTTCCAGCGGTTCTGCACCGTTTGCAGCGAGGATTGGCTGGCCGCCAGGCGTTTGCGCTGGGCCACCAGATCACTGCAGGCCACGATGTATTCGTTGGCCGACACGTCAACTTCCAAAAGGATGGTCGAGATCACCGAAAGCACCTGACGCTCTTGCTGCACCGTTTCCAACCGGCGCCGCTTGTATCGCGCATCACGTTCGTCAAAGCCCAAGGGAACCGAGAATTTCAGGCCCACCAAGTGGCTATCGCCGTTGTCGCGAGCGTTACTGAACGCCCCGCTCAGATCGCGCCCGTCAGCCCCGCCATCGGCGGCAAGTTCCAGCACCAGATCCAGCTCGGGCAGGCTTTCATTGGCGGCCATCCCTTCGCGCAGAAGCGCGGCCTCATATTGCAGGATCGCCTGCTGAAGCTCTGGCCGGTTGAGGAAGATATCCTTAATCGTATCCTCGATCTTCAGCGTGTTGAGCGCGCCATTGGGCGCTGACACGGGGACGATTTCCACATTTTGCGGCCCAAAGCGGCGGTCATTGACCAGGGCAGCCAACCGGAATTCTGCGTTATCAAGCGCGGCCTTGGCCCGCACCCGGTCGGCGCGCCATTCCTCGGCCAGTGAGCGTGCGCGGGTGACCAGAACCGTGTTCGCGTCGATGCCCACGCGGCCCTCGACCTGTTCGGCCAGCCGCTGTCCGTTCGCCGCCAAGCGACCGGTCTGCACATAGACCGACCGTGCGACGTACAGGTTCCAATACGCGCGCTCCACCTCCATCAGGTGGGATTCGGCCTGGCGGCGGAACTCTTCCACCGCGATGCGAGTGTCCATATTGGCCACGCGGCGGGGGGCGTCGTTATATTCGATCCCACTGCCGCGCAGGATCGGCTGCACCAGCGAGATCGCGGTGCGCGCAGTGGTTTGTTCGCCGGGGATGTAGGTGACGCGATTGGTGTCGGTATTGGTAAAGCGCTGCGAGATCGAGATCTCGCCGCCGGACATCAGGCGGCTGCGCACGCCAAACTCCAACTCCTGCTCATCGGTGAGGGCCCGCTCTGCGCCCGCGGAAATCGCGGGGCTGGTGGCACGTTCGTCTTCGCGCGATGTGCTTGCCTCGGCAAAGAATTCGGGCACGAAGCGGCCCTTTGCCTCTTGGATGGCCGTGCCGCGAATGGCGGGCAGATCACCGAAGGCCGCGATCTGGTGCGAATGCTTGATCGTGGCGCTGACAGTTTCAGGTAGCGAGACCTTGCGCCCGCGTTGTCCGGCCAACAGATCACCGCCATGTACCTGGCGGGCCCACCATTCGGCCGAAGACGTGGCCGACGTGATCCCAGCGACCCGCCGCACATCGGTAAGCGATGTGCCCAAGCCACGGTCGCGCGCCTCGATCAACGCGTAGCGCCCAAGCGCGCGGCGCAGATATGTGGCGCGTTCGGCAGTATTGGTGAAGCGTTTGTAGCTGATTGTATCGACCGGCCACTGCCGGCCCGTGTTATCGCTTGAGACATCGAACTCGCCGTCGCGTGATCCCATTGTATCAAGGCGACGCCGGGCCTCTTCCGCGCTAAGAAACACACCATCGGCATTCGCAGTCAGCTCTTCCCCGACGCTGGGTGAGAACCCGCGTGGTCTTGGAACGTCACGTTCACCGGGGTTGATCGGCGGCTCTGAACAGGCGCCAACAACCAGCACGGCCACGCATGGCCAAACCAACTTTTTCATGTCTTCCTCACTGCTCGCGATCGTGTGATCTTATTTTTCTTTACGCGAGAGAATAGCTTGAGGGACGGGGAAAAAAAAGCGTTAATACTCCGCAATAACGGAGCCGTTGTGGGGTAGCCTCTGCGCGCGCAACCAATAAGAAGCTTGCGATACGGGGTGGCAGATGCACAAAAATAGATCGTTTATCGTGGCGGCCTTTGCCGCAACACTCTTTTTCTCGCACAGTTTTCAGGCAGTTGCGCAAGAGGGGATCGCCCCCCGCGCCTTTGATCAGATCGAAATCGTGGGCAATACCCGGTTTCGCGATGGCGACATTCTTGCAACATCCGACCTTGCCCCCGGTGTCGCATACGGCGAGGCGGACCTGATCGCCGCGGTCGAAGCGCTGGAGTTCACCGGAGAGTTTCGGTCGGTTCGCATTTTTTCGCGCGGCAACATTCTGGTCATCGAGGTAGATGAAGAACCCGCGTTCTCGGGCAACCTGACATTCGGCCTGGGCTACGAGACCGACACCGGTGTCTTCGGCTCCGTCGGCCTGCGACTGGACGATGCGCTGGGCAACGGTTCGACGCTTGGCGCGGATCTGACGCTGGCCGGGGAATTCGTCGAAGCCGCCGCATTCGTGTCCAACCCATCATTCTGGGGCCAGGGCCGCGCGGGCGGCGTGCGCCTGGCCTTTGCCGATTACGACTATGACGACACGCTGTTCGATTACCGCACCTACAGCGTTTCGCCCTACCTCGCCTTTGGTCTCGCCGGTTCCAACCGTGGAGAGGTGCGGCTGACCGCGCTTGGCTCAGAAATCAGCGATGTCGATGCCGCCGCCTCACCGATTATCCTCGCAGAGGCAGGCGACCGCCTTGTGGTGGGCCCGGGCGTCAGCCTGATCTTCGGCGCCGCGGATGCGCTGTCGCGCGGCTGGGCGCTGCGGTTGGATCAGGACATTTTCGGCGGCGATGCCGAGCTGTCGCGCACGCAACTGCGTCTGTCGGGGCAAACGCCGTTTGCTGGGGGCACCACCGTGCGCACGCGGATCGAACTGGCGGCGGTGGCGGGCTTCAATGGCAGCGAAACCATCGCGGCGGACAGATTCACCCTGGGCGGATCGGCTATGCGCGGTTTTGCGCGCGGCGGCATCACACCGCGCGACGTCTGCCCGGGCTGCGGGGCAGGCGGCGCGGATGTGGTGACCGATCTGGGCGGCGAATTCTCGGCCGTTGCGCGAACCGAGCTGGTCGTGCCGCTGTTCGAGGACAGGCCCATGCTGGAGCCGTTTTTGTTCGCAGATGTGGGTTCGGTCTGGGGCCTCGATCGCAGCACCCCACCCGCGGGCATTGTCGATGACACGCTGGACTGGCGATCGTCGGCTGGGCTGGGCCTTGCGATTGCTACGCCGCTTGGCCGTTTTTCCGTGACCTACGCCGCGCATATCGACAGCGAGGCTCTGGACGACGAGGCCGAGTTGAACCTGTCATTCGCGGCGGAGTTCTGACGGGGCGGTGCGTTTCTTGAGGTTAGTGTTTGGTGGAGCCAAGGGGAGTCGAACCCCTGACCTCTTGCATGCCATGCAAGCGCTCTCCCAACTGAGCTATGGCCCCACCGGGGTGGGCGACTGACGCCCACGCTGAGAGGTCTCTATGGCACGGACCCCGTCAATTCAAGACAAAAACGCGGACGCTCAGCTTTCGTCGTCGTCCGCGGCGACGTCGGCGATCTCATCCAGAGAGACCCCCTCTTCGTCGTCTTCTTCCAGGACATCGTCGCCCAGATCGACTTCGGTGCTTTCTTCTGCGTCCTCTTCCAGAACGACATCTTCCTCGTCGACCACCTCTTCGGTGGGCGCGTCCTTGTCGGCCTTGTCGGCGACCATCATGCGGTTGCTTTTGCCGGTTTCAAGGTTCACGACCTCGCCGGTATAAGGGCTGACGATGGGCGATCTGTTCAGGTCATAAAAGCGCTTGCCCGTGGTTGGGCAGACGCGCTTCGTGCCCCATTCTTCCTTGGGCATTTGGGTCCTCTTTCATTGCCTCGGGATGCAGAAACAGACGGCACGTGCCACAAAGGCCCGGGCCTGTCAAAGGCTTTTGACGCGATTGCGTGGCTGGCGGTGCAACGGGCCGGGCGGTATGGTCAGCGCGGGGCGAACAAGGCAGGGACGATGGGGGAAGAGCGGGTACTCAGCGATGCGACGACGCCGGTCACGGTGCGCCGGTCCGCGCGGGCGCGGCGGCTGAGTTTGCGTGTCTCGCGGCTCGATGGGCGGGTGACGCTGACCATGCCGCAAGGGATACCCGTCAGCGAAGGCCTGTCCTTTGCGGAAGAGCGGTTGGAGTGGATCGCCAAGGCGCGCGCAGATGTGGTGGATCAGACGATCGTGGCCGTGGGGGCCACGGTGCCGATTGAGGAAGCGGAGGTTGCGATTGTTGCCGGGGATGGGCGGCGGATAGAGCGCGATGGCGATCGCTTGTTGGTGCGCGGCGCCCATGTGGGGCGGACGGTGCAGACCTATCTCAAGGCGCTGGCACGGGATCGGCTGGCGGCGGCATCGGATCTGCACAGTGCTGCGCTGGGCGTGGGGTACGGGCGGCTGACCGTGCGCGATACGCGGTCGCGCTGGGGGTCGTGCACGTCCCAAGGCAATCTGATGTATTCCTGGCGGCTGGTCATGGCCCCGCCCGCGGTGCTGGATTACGTGGCCGCGCATGAAGTGGCGCATCTGGTGCATATGGACCATTCGCCGCGCTTCTGGTCGGTGGTGGCCGACCGGTGCCCGGACTGGCGGGTGCATCGGGATTGGCTGCGGATCCATGGGGCGGGGCTGCATCGCTACAGCTTCGATGATTGATTTCGCGCCGGCTTGGGCGCAGTGTTGATCCCATGCTGATCCAGAACCGCCAGGCCGAACCCACGGCCCCCGCCGCCCATGATCGCGTCTATCGCAGCCTGAGGGTTCAGATCATGCATGGGGAGCTTGAGCCGGGGATTGCGTTGACGCTGCGGGGGATCGGGAAGGAGTTTGGCGTGTCGATGACGCCGGCGCGTGAAGCGGTGCGGCGGCTGGTGGCGGAAGGGGCGTTGACCCTGTCGCAATCGGGGCGGGTGACGACGCCGGAATTGTCAAACGAGCGGATCGAGGAGCTGGCGGCGCTTCGCGCGCTGTTGGAGACGGAGCTGGCGACGCGGGCGTTACCGCGTGCGCATATCGCGCTGATCGACCGGTTGCAGGCGATCAATGCGAGCCTGTCGGAGGTGATCGGGCGGGGCGACTCCGTGGGTTACATCCGCACCAATCTGGAGTTTCACCGCACCTTGTATCTGCGCGCACAGGCGCCTGCGATGTTGGCGCTGGTCGAGACCGTGTGGCTGCAACTGGGCCCGACGATGCGCAAGCTTTATGGGCGACTGAAGCGGACCGAGGTGCCGCCGCATCACCGGCTGATCCTGGCGGCGTTGAAGGCGGGCGACGAGCCGGGGCTGCGGTTGGCGGTGCGCACGGATGTGACGCAAGGATTGCGGATGCTGGTGGGGTAGGGGGCGCTGCCCCCGCCGCCCGATTGGGCGGCCCCCCGGGATATTTCCTGACCAAAGACCTGCCGCGGCGCTACGTTAAAAACGTTGTAAATCAAGACCTTGTTGCAGATTGTCATGTGGCAATGCGCTTCGAGCCTTAACTGTGGATCGGTCCATCCCCGCAGGCCAGCGCAGCCTCGCGCACGGCCTCTGAATAGGTGGGGTGGGCGTGGCAGGTGCGGGCGAGGTCTTCGGCGGCGGCGCCGAATTCCATGGCGACGCAGATCTCATGGATCAGGTCGCCGGCCATGGGGCCGATGATGTGGGCGCCAAGAATGCGATCGGTGTCGGCATCGGCGAGGATCTTGACGAAGCCGTCGCCTGCGAAGTTTGCCTTTGCCCGGCCGTTGCCCATGAAGCTGAACTTGCCCGCCTTGTATTTGCGGCCTGCGTCTTTCAATTCCTGTTCGGTGTGGCCGACATTGGCAACCTCGGGGTGGGTGTAGATCACACCTGGTATCACACCATAGTTAACATGACCTTGCTGGCCTGCGATGGTTTCTGCCGCGGCCATGCCTTCATCTTCGGCCTTGTGGGCGAGCATGGGCCCCGCGATGCAGTCGCCGATGGCGTAGATGCCTTTGACATTGGTCTGCCAATGGGCGTCGGTGTTGATCTGGCCGCGGTCTGACATGGCGACGCCCAGAGCGTCGAGGCCCAGGCCATCGGTGTAGGGTTTGCGGCCTGTGGCGACGAGCACGATATCGGCGTCAAGCGTTGCCTCGCTGTCATCCTTGCGCAGTTTGTAGGTGACTTTGGCCTTGGTTTTGGTCGCGGTGACGTTTTGAACCGCCGCACCCATGATGAAGCTAAGCCCCTGCTTTTCCAATGTTCTTTTGAAGCCGCGCTGAACCTCGGCGTCCATGCCGGGGGTGATGGCGTCCAAGAATTCGACCACCGTGACCTCGGAGCCGAGGCGGGCGTAGACCGAGCCCATCTCGAGCCCGATCACGCCTGCGCCGATGACCACAAGCTTTTTCGGGATCTTGCCCAGTTCGAGCGCGCCGGTGGAGCTGACCACGATTTTCTCATCAATCTCGACACCGGGGATTGTGGCGCTGTCGGAGCCCGTGGCGATGACGATGTGTTTGGCGTCATGGACCTCATCCCCGACCTTGACCTTGCCCGCTTCAGGGATCGAGCCCCAGCCCTTCAGCCAGTCTATCTTGTTCTTTTTGAACAGAAATTCGATGCCCTTGGTGTTCTGGCCGATGGTGTCATCCTTATAGGCCAGCATCGTGGGCCAATCGACGGACGGTGACTTGCCCTTGAGCCCCATCTTGGCGAAGTTATGCTCTGCCTCGTGCAACTGATGGCTGGCGTGCAGCAGTGCTTTCGACGGGATGCAGCCCACGTTCAGGCAAGTGCCGCCGAGGGTTTCGCGCCCCTCGACACAGGCCGTTTTCAAGCCCAACTGCGCGCAGCGGATGGCGCAGACATAGCCGCCGGGGCCACTTCCGATGATGATGACGTCATAGCTTGACATGGGGTATCTCCTTACCGTTTAGGCGGCGGGTTTGGGGCGCACAACCTGTACACAAGCCGTACACAACCGGTACACTGAACGGTGTACACCGCGCTCATATCAGGGCTGCCACGAGCATCAGCACCGTGGCTGTGAAGCCCACCATCCAGATCAGCGAGCGCCAGGGGCTGAGACCGAAATAGTAGGCGGGGATGTAGGCGACCCGCGCGCCGAGATAGACCCAGGCGCAGGCGGCGGTGAAGGCGGTGGACTGATCCGACAGGGTCACGACCACGACGGCGAGGGTGAAAAGGATCAGCCCTTCGAAATGGTTGTTGAGCGCGCGCAGGAGGCGGGCGGTTTTGGGCGAGAGCTGTTCTTCGAGCGATCCGCCCAGCCGTTCACGGTCTCGCGGGCTGAGGGTTTTGCCGGTCCCAAGTTCCAGGTTCGCGGGGATCGACATGAGCGCGTATTGGACGACCTGCAACAGGCCCGCGAGGGTGAGGGCGGTGAGTTCAGGGGTCATGGCTCGGCTTGCACCTCGGGCTGGACGGTCCATGCCGCGATCTGTTTTGGTGTCAGCACGGCTTCGCGGCGTTTCACGAACCAGTCGCGGCAGCTGAGTTCAAGCTCTGCCACGCGGGGGTGGGAGCGCATGTCCCATATGTTTGCCTCGATCTGCGACCAGTGATCCAGGATCGAGGTGTCTTCCGCTTCGTTGCGGTTGTATTTGTTGTGGTACTGCGAGCCGAGGTGGTAGCGGTCATGGATTCCGGCATGGCCGTCGCCCCGGTCATTCTTCATCAGCAATATGTCGTCTGACTTTACCGCGTAGTGATTGATATAGGCATTGGCAAAGGTCAGATGCCGGAACTGGGCCTTGTAGGGGCACTTGCGCGGGTGATGGACGATGTGGCCGTCGATCTCTTCGCCACGGGTGTTTTTCAGAACGAAGGTGTCGACCAGCGGATCCTTGGGCATGTGGTCGATGGCGCGACCGAACATGCCCACGCGCCAGATGGATTTGTGATGAACCGTGCGGCGTTTGGGCCGGTCCTGCGCCTGGGTAAAGCTTTGCAGGACGCTGCCGCCGTGCCAGCGTTTCAACCCGGCATTGCCGAAGGGCCGCCAGAGAAGCGCGACGATATCGGCGGGTTGGACATGGGCCAGGAGATCGGCGATCTGGCGGTTGCCGATCTGGATATTCACGAATTCATCCGCGTCGATATGCATTGTCCAGTTGGTGGCCCGCACCTTGGGGTGTTCAAACGCGATCTTCATGGCGGCCAGTTGCGGGGACATGCCGGGCGGTGGGGTGTGATCGACATGGGTGACGTAGCCCAGGCGATCCAGTTCCGCGAGCAGCAGGTCGGAGCCATCGGTGCAGTCATTGGTGAAGGCCACGATGTCTTCGAACCCCAGCGTGCGATGATAGGCCAGCCATTCCAGGATGAACTGCCCCTCGTTGCGCATGCACGAGACGAGCGTGGCGCTGAAGGGGTCGTCCTTTGGGGTGGGTGCCATCGGGTCAGAGAGCCAGGAAATAAAGCGCCAGGGTTGCGAGGAACCCTATCGTCCAGACCAGGGTGCGCAAGCCCCGGATGCCGAAGATATAGGCGGGGACATAGACGATGCGGGCGGCGAGAAAGACCTGGGCGGCGAGAAGCGCGTTGGCCGAGGATTGATCGCGCAGGGTGATGATCAGGATCGGCGGGGCGATCAGCGCCAGTGCGGTGATGGAATTGTTCAACGCGCGGTCGGTACGGCCGAGCATGCCGTCGAGCGTGCGGGTGTCATCGCGGGAGGACAGGAGATAGCCCATGTCGACGGTGAGCAGCATGCCGGTGACCTTGGCGCCGAGGACCAGTGCGGTGAAGAGACCGTAGATCAGGAGGATGGACAGCTCATCGGTGAACATGGGGTCTGGGTCCTTTAGGGATCTGCGGTGGCAAGGCGGAGGCCGAGGCCCGCGAAGGCGCCAGCGGCGATGCGGCGGATCCAGGCGGTGACGGAGGGGCGGCGCAGGCCCTGGCCCGCGGCGGTGGCGAGCGCGCCGTAGACGAGGAAGACGGCGAAGGTGAGGCCCATGAAGATCGCGCTGAGCAGGATCATCTGGGCGGTGACCTGCGCGCCCGAGGGATCGACGAAGTGCGGCAGGAAGGCGAGGAAGAAGACCGAGAGTTTGGGGTTCAGCACGTTGATCAGCATGCCGGTGCGGGCGATCTGGAAGGGGTTGAGGGGGACGTCGCGGGACAGGCTGATGGGGCCGCGGTTGTTCCAGGTTTGCCAGGCGAGGTAGAGGAGATAGGCGGCGCCTGCGTATTTCAGGAGCGTGTAGGCGATGGCCCCGGTGTGCAGGATCGCCGAGAGGCCGAGGAGGGCGGCGAAGATCGCGGGCAGGATGCCGAGGGTGCAGCCGAAGGCGGCGGCGGTGCTGGCGCGAAAGCCACGGCCGATGCCGGTGGCGACGGTGTAGAGAACGCCGGTGCCGGGGATCAGGACGACGATCAGGGCGGCGATGAGGAATTCGGTGGGGATTGTCATGTGGGACTACCTGTCAACATGTGGCCCCCGCCCGGAACAAGCCGAAGGCGCCGGGCGAGCGACTGCCCGTTCCGGCGGGCTGGCGCTGTGGCTTTCGGCCCGCGCGGGCGTTCGCGAAGATGTGCGTTGCTGCCATAAAGCGCGTCGGCGAGCGGGAGTGGCGCCACCCCACGGGCAGGCGCTCGCCCGGCTTGCGCTTTCATTGCCCGATGCATCCCAATTACAAATCCATCAACAACCGCCGTGGATCTTCCAGCGCCTCTTTCACGCGCACCAGGAATGTCACCGCGCCCTTGCCGTCGACGATCCGGTGATCATAGCTGAGCGCGAGGTACATCATCGGGCGCACCTTGATCTCTCCACCCACCACCATGGGCCGGTCCTGGATCTTGTGCATGCCGAGGATCCCCGATTGTGGGGGGTTGAGGATCGGCGAGCTCATCAGCGAGCCGTAGACGCCGCCGTTTGAGATCGTGAAGGTGCCGCCCTGCATTTCGGCCATGGAGAGCTTGCCGTCGCGGGCGCGGCGGCCCTTTTCGGCGATGGCTTTTTCCATCTCGGCGAAGGACATGCGGTCGGCGTCGCGGATGACCGGGACGACAAGGCCCTGGGGCGTGCCTGCGGCGATGCCCATGTGGACGAAGTTCTTGTAGACGATGTCGGTGCCGTCGATCTCGGCGTTGACCTCGGGCACCTCTTTCAGGGCGTGGCAGCAGGCCTTGGTGAAGAACGACATAAAGCCCAGGCGTACACCGTGCTTCTTCTCGAAGAGGTCCTTATACTCTTTGCGCAGGTCCATGACCGCGCCCATGTCGACCTCGTTATACGTGGTCAGGATCGCGGCGTTGTTCTGTGCGTCCTTCAGGCGTTTGGCGATGGTCTGGCGCAGGCGGGTCATCTTCACGCGCTCTTCGCGCGCCGCATCCTCGGCGGCGACGGGGGCGCGGGGGATGGGGGCCTGCGCGGGTTCTGGGGCTTTGGCGATGGTGGTGCCTGCGGCGAGGGCCTTTTGCACGTCTTCCTTCATCACGCGGCCGTCCTTGCCGGTGCCGGTGACCTGATCGGAGGAGAGATTGTGCTCGGCCATCATCTTGTTGGCCGATGGCGCGTTTTCAACATCGGTGCGTCCGCCGCCCGACGGTGCGGGGGCGGCTGCAGGAGCCTCAGTGGCCGGGGCCGGGGCTGCTGCCGGGGCACCGGCGCCTGCGGACATAACGGCGAGCTTGCCGCCGGCCTCAACCGTTGCACCCTCTTCGGCCAGAATGCTTGTCAGCGTTCCAGCGGCGGGGGCGGGAACCTCGACCGACACTTTGTCAGTCTCTAACTCACACAGCATTTCGTCCTGCGCGACGGTATCGCCAGCCTTCTTGAACCAGGTGGAGATCGTGGCCTCTGTCACGCTTTCGCCCAGGGTGGGCACCATGACGTCGACCGAGGCGCCGCCTGCATCTGCGCCGTTTGAGGCCGGTGCCGGTGCCGATTTGGCCGCCGGGGCAGCCGCAGGGGCCGCAGCGCCCGCACCTTCGGCGATCGTAGCGAGCAGGGCGTCAACGCCCACGGTCGCGCCTTCGTCGGCGACGATCTCGCCCAGGGTGCCCGCGACGGGCGAGGGCACTTCGACGGTGACCTTGTCGGTCTCCAACTCGCACAGCATCTCATCCACCGCGACGCTGTCGCCGGGTTTTTTGAACCATGTGGCGACTGTCGCCTCGGTAACGCTTTCGCCCAGGGTGGGGACGCGGACTTCGCTACTCATCTCAGTTCCCTTCGAGTGTCAGCGCGTCGTTCACCAGCGCTGCTTGTTGTTTCTTGTGCATTGAGGCCAGGCCCGTGGCGGGCGACGCGGCGGCGGCGCGACCGGCATAGGTGGGACGGGTGTATTTGGCGCCGATCCGGGTGAGGACCCATTCGATATTGGGTTCCATGAAGGTCCAGCCGCCCTGGTTCTT
>JBCBPV010000028.1:0-42981 GCA_039820585.1 Pseudomonadota bacterium | reverse complement strand
TGTTAAAAATGACGGCAACCACAATAGCATTCCATACTATTGTCGGACTTGTCATAAGCACTGCTTGGCCTGAAGGAGCCTAGCAAGCATGCGGAGTTTCTGGGCATTAGTTGTTAAAAGGAAGCCGTGCTGCTGTGATCCGAAACAAGTGATGGCTGTGTTCTGTATCACACTTGGGGACAGGTTGCAGAATACACTTTTGCCACAACCGCTCGAAGCTCATACGTAGAGAGTTCCCCTGCGAATTCGGCTAAACGCGCAAGTGTCGCAAAACCTTTTCGCAAACCCAATCGGTTTGTGCGGCTTATAACCACTTGTCCACAAGTTGTGTCACTGCCCTGTTTCCTTGCTCTGATCGCCTTACGGCACGCCACGCAGCTTTTCCAAACTCGCCCAGATCGTCTCGGCAGGGGGAAGCGCCATAGGAGGGGACAATGAACATACTTCGCAGAACACTGCTTGCAGGGCTCGCTGCAATGACGGCAATAGGCGCTGGCACGCTTGCCTTCGCCGACGACCGTCCGGATCTGGTTGTCGCGGTTCCAAAACTCGCCCGTGGCCTCGAGCCGGGCATCTTCACGGGCAACGTGGATGTTCGCGTGGCCCATTCGGTCTTTGATACGCTGATCCGCCGCGATTTCGTGGCCCAGGCCGAGACCGGCGCAGCCGTCTTGATCCCGGGGCTTGCCACCTCGTGGGAGCAGATCAGCCCGACCGAGATGGTCCTGAAGCTGCGCGAAGGTGTGACCTGGCATGACGGCACCGAGTTCAGCGCAGAAGATGTGGTCTTTTCCTTCGGCCAGGAACGTGTGTTCGGCGACGGCGCGCCGGCGCGCACCGCCGCGCGGATGGTTGGCCAGCTTGAGAGCGTCGAGGCCCTTGGCCCCTACGAGGTCAAGCTGACCTGGGCGGCACCGGAATCCAATATGCCACACCGTCTGACCAACAGCTCCTGGATCGTGCAGGCCGACGCCTACAAGGCGTTTGAAAAGGACGGCGTAGAGGACAAGGACTGGATGGCCGAAGCGGTTGACGAAGTGACGTGGAACCCTGTCGGCACGGGCCCTTATATCTTTGACGATTTCAAGGCGGGTGAATCGATCCGCCTCGTGTCGAACGACAACTACTTTATGGGCGCGCCTCCCGCAGCCTCGATCACCTTTGTAGAAGTCCCCGAGATTTCGAGCCGGATTGCCGGTCTGGTCAGCGGCGAGTTCGACATCGCTGCCGATCTCACCCCGGAACAACTGCCGGTTCTCGAGCGTTATAACGAAATCCAGGTCAAATCCGTGACGCGCGAAAACACCCACGTGGTGGTGTTTAACACGGCCCATCCGATGCTGTCGGACCAACGCATACGCGAAGCCCTGAGCCTCGGCATCGACCGGGCCGAAATGGTCGAAACCCTCTGGCGCGGCACAACCGAAACCCAGCAGGGCCCGCAAATCAAGGCGTACAACGAGATGTATCTCGATGACCTGCCCGGGTTCGCCTACGACCCCGAGCGCGCCCGCGCGCTGTTGGCCGAGGCCGGATATGACGGCACGCCGATCATCCTTAGCTATATCCCCTTCTACTACACCTTGGGCAACGAGGCGGTGCAGGTCCTGCAAGAGATGTGGGCCGATATTGGCGTCAATATCGAGCTGAAGCCTATGGAGAGCTGGACGGCGATGCGGACCGAAGACGTGATGATCTACACGTGGTCGAACTCCTGGCGCTTTCCGGATCCGCTGGCTCATCTGGACTGGTCCTACGGGCCAAACTCGGCGATCCAGACGCGCTATGGGTACTGGTCCAGCGATCGGTTCAATGAGCTGATGAATGTGCTGTTAACTTCGTTGGATGTCGAAGAACGCCGCGTGGCCTTCCGCGAGGCCGCCGAGATCTACATGACAGAAATTCCGACCACCTTCCTGTACAACGCGGCTGATATCTATGCCATCCGCGCAGGTCTTGAGTACACGCCCACGCCGCAGTTCATGGAAGACTTTCGCCCGGACAACCTGAAGATAAGCGCTTCCAATTAACCGTGGCGCTGCATGAAACCCAAGGAATGCCCGTTGAGGGAATTCCGGGAAACCGCTTTGGCTGGATGACCTGGCCGCAGACCCATCACTTTCACCTCATCTTAGCCAAGGATAAGACGGATGCTTTTATCACGAAGAACGCTTGTCGCAGCGATTTCGGCGCTGGCGATTTTGCTGCCGGGCGGCGCCGTCTGGGCGGATGACCGTCCGGACCTGATTGTCGCGGTTCCGAAAATCGCACGAGGCCTCGAGCCGGGCATCCGGTCGGGCAATGTGGACTTGCGCACCACGCATTCCGTTTTCGACACGCTGATCCGCCGCGATTTCGTAGCCCAGGCAGAGACAGGCAGCGCCGTGATGGTGCCCGGCCTCGCGACCTCGTGGGAACAGATCAGCCCGACTGAGATGGTTCTTGAACTGCGCGACGACGTCACCTGGCACGATGGCACGCCGTTCACCTCAGAGGATGTCGTCTTCTCCTTCGGGCCCGAGCGTGTCTTCGGCGAAGGCGCCCCGGTAAGGGCGGTCATAAGCACCCTCGGGCAGCTTGAAAGCGTTGAGGCGATGGGCCCCCATGCGGTCAAGCTGACCTGGGCCAAGCCGGACCCGATCATGATCCACCGGCTGGCAAACAAGGGCTCGCCCATTGTCCAAAAGGCCGCCTATATGGCCTTTGCCAAGGACGGCGTCCCGGCCAGCGAATGGATGAAAGAAGCCACCGACGCGCTCATGTGGAACCCTGTCGGGACCGGACCTTTCAAGTTTGAAGAGGTCAAGGCCGGCGAATTCATCCGCCTCGTCTCGAACGACGACTATTTTATGGGCCCGCCCGCCGTGGCGTCAGTGACCTTTGTCGAAGTGCCCGAGGTCTCGACTCGGATCGCAGGTCTTGTCTCAGGCGAGTACGACATTGCCATCAACCTGACACCGGACCAGCTGCCCGTGTTGGAACGCTACGACGACATCCAGTTCAAATCGGTCTCGCGCGAGAACAGCCATGTTGTGACGTTCAACACGGCCCATCCCATGCTCCAGGACCGGCGGATCCGACAGGCGCTCAGCCTCGGCATCAACCGTCAAGAGCTTGTGGACACCATCTGGGCAGGTACGACGACCGTCGCCCAAGGCCCACAGCTCACGTCCTTTAACGAGATGTTCGACGATGGCATCCCGGGCTTTGCCTATGACCCGGAAAAAGCCAAAGCGCTTTTGGCCGAGGCGGGTTATGACGGCGATCCGATCGTGCTCCGCTACGTCCCGTTCTACTACACGCTTGGCAACGAGGCCGTGCAGATCCTGCAGGAGATGTGGACCGATATCGGCGTGACTGTCGAGCTTGAGCCGATGGAAGGCTTTAAACAGATGCGCTCCCCGGAGGCCATGGTCTACACTTGGTCCAACACCTGGCGTTTCCCGGATCCGCTTGGGCAGTTGGCCGTCTCCTACGGGCCGGACTCGGCGATCCAGACGCGCTATGGGTACTGGTCCAACGATCGTTTCAACGAGTTGATGAACACGCTTGAGACGACCGTGGACCTCGACACGCGCCGCGCAGCCTTTGCCGAAGCGGCGGACATCTATCTGACCGAGGTCCCGTCGACCTTCCTCTACCATCCTGCAGACATCTACGCGATGCGCGCCGGGATCGAGTACACGCCGACGCCGCAATTCTGGGAGGACTTCCGCCCCGACAACCTGCGTCTGGCCGTCGGCAACTGAGTGGTTTCTGACGTGAATACACTTGAAAGGGGCGCGTCCGCGCCCCTTTTACGCGTCTCCGGCCTGACGGTGACTGTGCCCTCTCCGAAAGGGCGTATCGCGGCTGTCGATAATGTGAGCTTTGACATCGCCCGAGGAGAGACGCTATGCCTTGTGGGCGAAACGGCATCGGGCAAAAGCCTGACCGCACTCAGCATTCTTGATCTGCATAGTCCGGGCGTCACCACGACGGGAGACGTCACGCTCGACGGAAGACCACTTCTTGGTCTTTCCGATTGGGAATTCGCGGCGATCCGCGGGCGCGACATCTCGATGATCTTCCAAGAAGCGGTTCCCGCGTTGAACCCGGTGCAGACCGTCGAAGTCCAGCTGGTGGAGGCCATATGCATTCACCGTAAGATTTCTGCGCATGCGGCGCGCGCCGAGGCTCTCAACCTCCTCAATTCAGTCGGCATAAGAGAACCCGAGCGGCGGCTATTGGCTTATCCTCACCAGCTTTCGGGCGGCATGGCACAGCGGGTGATGATCGCCATGGCGCTGTCGTCGCAGCCGTCCCTTCTGATTGCGGACGAACCGACCACCGCGCTTGATGTGACAGTACAAGCGCAAATCCTGGATCTGCTCCGTGACCTCCGGACGCGCCACGACATCACCCTTCTCATGATCAGCCACGACATGGGCGTTGTCGCCGAAATGGCCGATCGGGTCGCCGTGATGCACCGCGGTCAGATTGTCGAGATTGGGCCGGTCGAGCAGATCTTCGACGCCCCAGAACATCCGTACACTCAGAGGCTGCTGGCTGCGCGACGGCAAGTCCGGTGGACGCGCGAAACTGTCGTTGCAAGAACCAACCCCTTGATCGAGGCACGCGGGCTTGTCCGGCGTTACCCCAACCCGCGCCGTCGGCTTTTTGAGGCACGATCCGAAATGGTGGCTGTGGACGGCGTCGACATCAACATCGGCCACAACGAAATCGTCGGCCTTATCGGCGAAAGTGGCTCCGGCAAGAGCACGATTGGGCGTCTGCTTCTCGGGCTCGAAGTGCCGGACGCTGGGACTATCAAGATTGACGGACGGGACATGCCCGGCGGCGGTGACCCGCGTTGGCGCGCGCTCCGCAAAGAATTCCAAGTGATCTTTCAAGACCCCCATAGTGCGCTTGACCCGCGCACCCGCGTCCTAGATCAAGTGAAGGAACCACTTGATATCTTTGATGTCGGTGCAATCTCGGGACGGCGGCAGCGTGCCGTTTACGCACTAGAGCAGGTTGGGCTCGACGGTTCGGTTCATCAGAAGTTCCCGGGCGCGCTCAGCGGCGGACAAAAGCAACGTGTGGTGATCGCGCGGGCGCTGGTTCTGGCGCCGCGTTTTCTTGTCTGTGACGAGCCCGTTTCAGCGCTCGATGTCAGCGTCGGCGCGCAAATCGTGGCGCTGCTGGCGCGCGTCCAGCGCGAAAACGACATGAGCCTCCTGATCGTGTCGCATGACCTGTCGCTTGTACGCACCCTCGTGGACCGCGTCATGGTGGTTCATGCCGGGAAGATTGTCGAAGAAGGCGAAACCGACGCAGTCTTTGCCGCCCCGCGCCACCCCTACACGCGTTTGCTGATCTCGTCCGCGCCCATCACGCATCCCCGCGAACGGGGTGTGGCACGGCTTGAGGCCGTCTAATGTCGCGCCTCATTGCTCTTCGCGTGCTGCGCGGCGTTTTGACGGTTTGGGGTCTCCTGACGCTCGTCTTTATTGTCCTCAGGCTTTCCGGCGATCCGCTGGAGGCGCTGCTTGGCGACGACGCCCCGCCGGAGATCATCGACTACTACACAACGCTTTACGGCTTCGACCAACCCATCTGGCGGCAATACATCAACTACTTCGGGGGCCTTTTACAAGGCGATTGGGGTCAGTCCTTTCGCGACGGGCGCGATGCGCTTGAGGTCGTGCTGGAGCGTGTACCGGCAACGCTCCAACTAGGCTTCGCCGCCTTTCTCTTTAGCCTGGCTCTCGGCATACCCCTTGGAATCCTGGCCGCCCTCTACCGCAACACGCTTATCGACCGGTTCGCCATGAGCTTTGCGGTGCTCGGTTTTGCCCTTCCGAACTTCTTTATCGGCATCGTTCTGATCCTAATCTTCTCGATGAGCTTCCGGTGGCTGCCCAGTTCAGGGACAGGCACATGGGCGCATTTTGTCCTGCCGGTCATCACGCTGGGAACGGCGGGCGCGGGCAGCATCGCGCGGTTTGCGCGCTCGTCCATGCTAGAGGTGATGAACCGCCCCTATATGCGCACGGCGCAGTCCAAAGGCCTGACCCGTCCGCGCCGTATCTTATGGCACGCCGTTCCCAACGCTTCGATCCCGATCGTGACACTTCTGGGGTTTCGGCTGGGCGATATGATCGCCGGATCGGTCGTGGTCGAGGCGGTCTTTGCCTGGCCCGGCGTCGGGCGCCTTCTGGTGAATGCCGTGACGGCGCGGGAGCTTGCCATCGTCCAGGCCATTATCGTGATCGTGACGATCACGATGGTGACCGCAAACCTCCTCGTCGATCTCGTCTACGCATGGCTCGACCCGCGGCAAAGGGATGGCGCCGATGACCGCAAGCGTTGACACCGAACCGCGGACCCTTTTTGCCAGCCACCGACCCTCTCTCCTGGTTTCGGTCGCGCTCGGCATCCTCTTGATCCTCAGCCTTTGTGGCCTTTTTGCGGATCTTCTCGCGCCCTACGACTACACCGATCAAACCTTACGCAACCGCTTCGCGCCGCCGGTTTGGATGGGCGGCGATTGGAGCCATCCGCTGGGCACCGACGCTTTGGGGCGCGATATTCTCAGCCGATTGCTCAACGGGCTCCAGATCAGCCTCAGCGTCGCACTCCTCGGCACTTTGATTGGCGCTGTCCTCGGAACATTTCTGGGCTTCGTCGCCGCCCATTCCCGTGGGCACGTTGGCGGCCTGATCATGGCGCTCGTCGACGCCCAAGCCGCCGTGCCGTTTCAGATACTCGTGCTGGCCGTTCTGGCACTCTTCGGCAATGCCTTCTGGCTCTTCGTAGCCCTTGTCGGGCTGGCCGGTTGGGAGACGTACGCGAGGCTCGTTCGCGGCGCGGTCCTTGCCGCGCAGCAAGAGGGATACGTCTCGGCCTTGCGCGCTTTGGGCGCTACGCCCTGGCGCCTCTACGCCCGCCACGTTCTTCCTAACGTGGCCAACATTCTTATCGTTCAGGTCACGTTAAACTTCCCTTCGACGATCCTCCTAGAAACCGCGCTGAGCTTCCTCGGCCTCGGCATCCAACCTCCGCTGACCAGCCTTGGTGAAATGCTGGGATCGGGCCGCGACCACCTGTTGCTGGCCTGGTGGATCGCCGTGATCCCCGGAGTAACGATCTTCATCATCACACTCTCTATGAGCCTCGTCGGCGACTGGCTTCGTGACGCTCTCGACCCAAACATTGACTCCTAACGAAGGACCCCACGCATGCTCCCCATCCTCGGCGCCGCGCTCCGTCTCGAAGAGCTTCCCGCCCACCACAACTGGTTGCGCGAGAAACCGCGCGACCTGGAGCTTCAGGGCTTCCACGGAGCCGAGGTTGAGGGCGTGGACGTCAAGTCCAAGGCCGCCGATGTCCGCCCCCATCTCGACGGGCTCAAAGGCCGGATCGGGATGCACGGCCCTTTCCGCGGCTTCCCGCTCGATCCCGAAGACGCGGAGATCCGCACCGTGGTTCAACGGCGGCTTGACCAGGGCCTTGATGCTTGCGGATGGCTTGGGGCCACGCAAATGGTCGTTCATAGCCCAGTCAAGGCCTGGTACCACGAGAATCTAGACAATCAGCCGGATGGGTGGGAGAAGTTCCACGACCGGGTGCATGAGACCCTCGCACCATCACTGGCCCGCGCGGAAGGCATGGGCGTAGAGATCGTGGTGGAAAACATCGAGGACAGGGACCCGGCGGCGCGCGTGCGGCTGATCGAGGCGATTGGCTCACCTGCGCTCAAGGTCTCAATTGATACTGGCCATGCGGCTTACGCCCACGGGATCGGCAATGCTCCCGCCGTGGATCGCTATGTCCGTGCGGCGGGCGATCAGCTGGCCCACGTCCACGTGCAGGACACCGATCATTTCGCAGACCGTCACTGGGCAATTGGCGATGGAAACCTGCCCTGGGTGTCGATCTTTGCCGAATTGGGGCTGCTCACCTCGAAACCGCGCCTGATCATCGAAATCAAGGATAAGGCCGCAATCCAACGCTCTGCAGAATGGCTCTCCGAACGGGGGCTTGCACAGTAGCTTCGCGCAAAGGTGGCTGGTCTGCGGAGCGTGTGCCGATTAGCCGGGCGCTGCAAACTCCATCCACAAGAACATCGGCGTGGTCTGCGCCGCGGGAAACCGTCCAGCTGCGGGGTGGGCGGGGTCGGGAGCAGGCTCTGCCATCTGGGTCATGGCGAGACCCGCCGCGCTCAGCGCATTAACATATGCCGAAAGCGGGCGCCGCCAGCCGCAGAACCGCATCGACAATCCGTTATCCTCCAGGGTCACATCCACATGCTGCGGTTTGAAATAGGTGGCACGTTCGTCGCCCGTCCGCACATCCTGAATCGGATGCACAATTCCCACGATCACCCGCCCACCGGGCGACACCAGCCGCGCAGCCTCGCCCGCCGTACCCATCAAATCGTCTACATCCATCAACACGTTGTAGAGAACCACCAGATCGAACGCGCCCCTGCCAAGCGGCACATCATGTCCAGGCGCTTTAACATAGCGCGCGCCCGATTCCGCCGCCTCGGCCGCGCTCAGAAGAGGCACGATGGGTTCCACGACAGTCATCTCCCAGCCAAGCGCCCCCAAGACGCGCGAAATCCGCCCCTCACCCGCACCCAGCTCAACCCCCTGCCCCGGCCCGGCGCCCACGAATGCCTCGAACGCACTCTGATACGCCCAGAACGGATCATGGTTTTTGGTGCGCACCCAGGCGATCCATTGTGCCGCGGCAGTGTCCCAACTCGCAACGTCAGTCATGGCGGCCTCCCTGCCCCGTTACCGGAAGACTGCAAAAAAGCTTATGCCGCCACAAGATGATCCGCCGCCACCTCCCGCATCCGCACCGGCTCTGTCTCGGCGCCTTTAGGGGCCATGGGTGATTTCCGACCTTCGTCGTAAAGCTCTGGGGTCTGCATCGGCAGGCCTGGATCGGGCACCGGGATCGAGGCCAGAAGGTTCCGGGTATAGGCGTGGGCGGGCCCCGAAAGCACCTTCTTCGACGGCCCGTATTCCACAAGCCGGCCCATGAACATCACCGCGACCCGCTCGCTCACCTGTTCCACGATAGCCAGATCATGGGAGATGAACAGATAGGTCAGGCCAAGTTCGCGCTGCAACTCGTCAAAAAGCTCTAGAACCTGCGCTTGGACCGAGACATCAAGCGCCGAGACCGGCTCATCGGCAATCAGTAGTTCGGGCTCCAAAGCCAAAGCGCGCGCGATACACAGGCGCTGGCGCTGACCGCCTGAGAACTCATGCGGGTAGCGGTCAAGATGCGCATCGCCCAGCCCAACGCGTGACAGAAGCCAGCGAACACGGTCGCGGATCTGCGCCTCAGTTCCCCAGGAGTGGATCACCATAGGCTCCGCGATCTGATCAAAAGCCTTTCGCCGGGGCGACAGCGCGGCGAAGGGATCCTGAAAAACGATCCCTGTCTTGCGCTGGAAGGCGAAGCGCTCGGTATCGGTCAGCGCTGATAGATCTGTGCCGGCCACGCGAATGGCGCCGGATGTGGGCGCGACGAGCCCCATGATCGCGCGGGAAATCGTCGATTTTCCGCAACCAGACTCGCCCACAAGGCCGAGGGTGGTGCGCTTGGGGATCTCAAACGACACCTTGTCGACCGCGACCACCTCATGGCGCACTTGTCGGAACGGCCCTGACCGGATTGGGTAGCGCACCGACAGTGCATCGAGCGCCAGCATCGGCACATCCGCGCTAGCATGCACCGGTTTCGCAGGCGCTGTGCCAAGAACCGGAACCGCGGAGAGCAGCTTTTGCGTATAGGGGTGTTCGGGTGCATTGTAGATGCGGGCGACATCGCCAATCTCGACAAGGTTTCCGGTCTGCATCACGGCCACCCGATCGGCGATCTGTGCGACAACGCCCAGATCATGGGTAATGAACAAAACCGCCGTCCCGTAATCGGCCTTGAGCTTTTTGATCAGCCACAGGATCTGCGCCTGGATCGTGACATCGAGGGCTGTCGTCGGCTCATCTGCGATCAGGATTTTCGGCTCGCACACCAACGCCATGGCGATCATCACGCGCTGACGCATGCCGCCTGACAGCTCATGCGGGAACTGTTTGAACCGGCGTTCGGGTTCGGGAATGCGCACTTCGTCCATAGCGGATAGTGCGCGAGCTTTGGCGTCGACTTTAGACATCCCCAAATGCGTCACCAAAGGCTCGATCAGTTGCTCTCCCACCGAAAAGACAGGGTTGAGCGAGGTCATCGGCTCTTGAAAGATCATCGCGATCTCATTGCCACGGATCTTGCGGGCTTCGGCCTCGGTCGCTTGCACCATGTCGATCCGGCCGTCGTGCAGGATTGTGCCACCCTCGATCTCACCTCCGGCCTGACGAATGAGCGCCATGGTGGACAGCGCAGAGACAGATTTGCCCGATCCGCTTTCGCCCACGATGGCCAGCGTTTCCCCCGGCATGAGGTCAAACGAGACGCCTTTGACGGCCTCAACACGGGTCTCGCCCGCACCAAAGGCAACGCGCAGGTCGCGGACGGACAGAACAGGCTTAGTCATGGCGGGGCTCCTACGGGGAAGATGGAGCGCCCCAAACGGGGCGCCCCGGCGACGGCCTAGTTGGTGGCGCGAGTGATGCCGTTCTTGGCATCGCCCACCATGCCGGCGCGGAAATCGAGCACATACGGGATGTGCCCCGGGAACGGCGCCCAATCGAGATCTTCGCGCATCCCCCAGCTTTCATAGGGCTGATACTTGATGAAGAAGGGGGCGTCTTTCTCCACCTCTTCCATGACCCGGGCAAAGGCGGCGTTGCGCGCCTCAACATCGGTCTCGTACCGGAACGCGTCATAAAGCTTGGTGTATTCCTCCAAGCCGATCGACGGCTCCCAGAACCCACGCGAAATCCCTGCGCCGGTTGGGGCCCACATCTTGCCGAAGGATCCATGGGGATCGGCAAAGTACATCGGGTTCGACCAGTTCGCGACCTCGCGCAAGCCCGCGTTGGGGCGTTCGATGGCAACGTTGAGGTTCACGTTAATGCCGATCTCCGCCCACATCTCCTTCATCGCCTGGGCCGCGAGAACGCCGTTGGTGTAGTAGACCGGATGAGTGTGGAACGTCAGTTCGGTGCCTTCCAGATCGTTGTCCGCAACGATCTGCATGGCCTCTTCAAGGTCGTGCCGGAAGGTCACAAGGTCGGGAGTGTAGAAGTCACCAAACTGCGGATAGGTATGGGTCGATGGCACGACCGCCTTGCCTTCCCACAACGCCTCGTTCAGCAAGTCACGGTCGACTGCCAGCATCATCGCCTTACGCAACTCTGGAGTGACGTTCGGGTCGCGCTCGCCCGTGCCGAAGAATACGACATGGAAAAGTGGGGTAACCGCGCCCTCGGTCTTGTAACCCGGGGAATTGTCGATCACGGGCACCTGATCGGGTGGGATGTTGGTGATCAGGTCCACCTCATCATTGACCAGCGCGGTGACGCGGGCCGACAGTTCGGGGATAAAGCGCACGGTCACGCGCTCGTAAGGCGCGGGCTCGCCCCAATAGTCATCGAACCGTTCCCAGACCAGGCGTTCGCTTGGCGTGAATTCGGCGACGCGATACGGGCCTGTGCCCACGGGGGCGAGGCCAAAGGCGATGTAGTCCGAGGTCTCATCGACATTCGGATCGCCGGTCAGCCCCATGAGATACTTCTTCGGCAGTATCATCCCGTTCTGCTGGTTCAGGATCAATTCCATCAACGGCTCAGGCTGTTTGGCGATGATCTCAACCGTTGTGTCATCGACCTGCTCGATCCGGGCGATGTTGCTGAACATTTCGCGCGAGCGCTCGACCCGCGCGGGATGGGTGACGTTCATCATCGCCTGGAAGGAGAACAGAACGTCCTCGATGGTCATGTCGTCGCCGTTGTGGAATTTGACGCCTTCGCGGATCGTCAGCCGGGCTCGGCGGTCGCCCAGCAGTTCCCACTCCGTGGCAAGCTGCGGCTCAAAGACGGCCTCGCCCGAAAACGGGTCCTTGCCCAACAGCGTCTCAAAGCTGTTGACGTAGAATTGTGAGCCGACGTTGGAGTGGTCGGTGCCCGGCTCAAGATAAGACGACATATTGGCGACAGCGACGGTTAATTCCTGCGCCTGGGCGGTAGCCGCCGCAAGCGCGATGGCAGAAGCGGTCAAAAGGGTTCTCATTTCAGTCTCCTGAGGAATAGCGGATTTTGGATGGCCGAAAACATGGGGCGCACCTCCTGGTGCACCCCACCGAGCTTAATTTGTGGCCCGCGTGATGCCGTTCGCGGCGTCGCCGATATAGCCCGCGCGGAAATCAAGCACGTAGGGGATGTGCCCCGGATAGGGCGCCCAATCGAGGCTTTCGCGCATGCCCCAGCTTTCAAACGGCTGGTAGAGCACAAGGAACGGCGCGTCTTCTTTCACGACGGCCATCAGCTCTTCGAACGCGGCGTTGCGCGCATCGATGTCCGTCTCAAAACGGAACTCATCATACATCGCGGTCCAGGCGTCCATGCCGATCGACGGCTCCCAAAGTCCACGGGTCATGCCAGCGCCTTCGGGCGCCCACATTTTACCGAAAGACCCATGTGGATCGGCGAAGTACATCGGGTTCGACCAGTTGTGGATTTGGTCGGGTGAGCCCCACCCCCCAGGCGTGCCAGGTTCGTTCCACGATGTGACAACTTTGAGTTCGATATCCACACCGATCTCGCGCCACATCTCTTGCATCGCTTGAGCGGCGAGCAAGCCGTTGGTGTAATAGACCGGGTCGGTGTAGAACGGCAGCTGCGTCCCTTCGAGCCCGTTCTCGGCGATGATCTCTTTCGCGCCTTCGAGATCATACTCAAATGTCATGATGTCGGGCGTGAAGTACGGCCCGTACTGCGGATAGGTGTGCGTGTTGGGCACCACGGCCTGCCCGCCCCAAAGCGCCTCGTTCAGCAGATCACGGTCGACCGCCTTCACCATCGCTTGGCGCAGTTCTTTGGTGATGATCTCTCCCTGCTCGCCCCCACCAAAATACATCAGGTGGAAAAGCGGCGTCACACCGCCCGCCGTCTTGAACCCGGGCGTGCCATTGATGACGTCAAGCTGATCGGGCGGCACGTTGGTGACAAGGTCGACCTCGTTGTTGACAAGCGCCGTGATGCGGGCCGACAGTTCCGGGATCCGCCGCACGGTCACGCGCTCATAGGGGGCTTGCTCACCCCAATAGTCACCAAACCGCTCCCACACGATGCGGGTTTCGGGCGTAAACTCGGCATAGGTATAGGGCCCTGTGCCCACAGGAGCCTGGCGGAAGGCGATAAAATCGCTTTCTTCCGTGGCATTGGGATCGCCGCTCAGGCCTTGCGTGTAGTCTTTGGGCAGGATCATCGCCTGCTGTGCGGCCAGGATAAGCTCAAACAGCGGCTCGGGCTTGTCAGACATGATTTTGAGCGTGGTGTCATCCACGACTTCTACGCCGCTGATATTGCCGAAGAATTCTTTTGAACGCTCGATGCGCGCCGGGTAGCCGGGCGTAATCATGTTCTCAAGGCTCCAGACCACATCCTCCATGGTCATGTCTTCGCCGTTGTGGAACTTCACGCCTTCGCGGATCGTCAGTGTCATCTCGGTGGGTGACGTAATCTCCCAAGACGTGGCCAGACCCGGCTCAAAGATGTTTTCCTCGGACGTCGGATCTTTGAAAAGAAGGGGCTCCATGGAATTGACGTAGAACTGCGAGCCTACGTTGGAGTGGTCGGCGCCGGGGTCGATATAGGCGGAAAGGTTCGCAACCGCGACATTCAGTTCCTGAGCCGAAACGGCCCCGGCGATCAGCGCGGCCACCGCGCTTGTTGCAAAAAGTCGTGTCATGGGTCAGTGGTTCCTTGCAGTGGTGTTACATTGCATGCCGCGGGCCGGCCGATCTTGGCGGAGGAGCCGGCCCGCGGCGCTCATTTACGCTTGACGCTTCAGGCGGACATCAAGCGTGTCCCTGAGCCAGTCGCCCAGAAGAAGAAAGACCAGCGCGATGACGAGGATCATCAGCGCGGGCACAAGCCCGATATGCGGATATGAGGCCAGGTAGTCGCGTCCGAACCCGGTCATAGATCCCAACGTGGCTGTTGGGGGTTGAACCCCGAGACCCAAAAACGAAAGCGAGCTTTCCAGCAAGATCACGTTTGAGACCCCGAAGGTCCAAAGCACGATGATGGGCGAGGCGATATTGGCTAGCATGTGATGGCGAATGATCCGGTAGGGCCCCGCCCCGGTCACCCGCACCGCATCGATATATGGCGCCTCGCGGATCGCCAGCACCTGGCCCCGCACAACGCGCGCATACTTGTCCCAATCCGCAAGGCCGATGATGATCACAAAGATCGTCAGATCCGTGCCGAAGATCGCCACGGCGAGAAGCGCCATAAGTGTGAAAGGAAAGGCGATCTGGATGTCGACCAGCGCCATCAGCACGTTGTCGACGATCCCGCCCACGTAGCCTGAGATAATCCCGATAATCGACCCGATCAGCATTGAGATAATTGACCCGATCACCGCAATTAGCAACGTGAAGCGCAAGCCGTAGAGCAACCGCGAATAGAGGTCGCGCCCCAATTCATCTGTGCCCAGGAAATAGCCTTCGCGATAGCCTTCGAAGCCAATGGGAGGGCGCAGGCGCGACAAAAGGCTTTGCGCGTTCGGGTCATGGGGGGCTAGCACCGGGGCCAATAGGGCCGTGGCAATCAGCACCGCCAGCAAAACAAAACACAACTTGATCAGCCAATTGGCGCCCTTGATGCCGCGCCAGAACTGAGACGATCCGCGTTTGGGCTCGGTCGTGGTGACATCGATCGTTTCGGCGGTGGTCATGGGCTAAGGGCTCCTCACGCTCCGATCCGGACCCGGGGGTCAAGGACGGCGTAGATGATATCGACGATTAGATTGGCCACGATCACAACCGCAGCCCAGACGATCACGCCGAACTGCAGGATCGCAAAATCACGCAAGAGCGCGCCGCGCACGATGAGCGAGCCAATGCCTTCCAGCGCAAAGACCGCCTCGACCAGCACCACCCAGCCCACGAACCCGGCGACCTGCAGGCCGAGGTTGGAGACGATCGGGATCATCGCGTTGCGCAGCGCGTGTTTGTTGACCACCAGCGCCTCGCGCAGCCCCTTGGCGCGCGCGGTGCGGATGAAATCCTCGTTCAGCACCTCCAGCATGGCCGAGCGTGTGAACCGGATGTTCCAGGCCATCATCGCCATCGCCAGCGTGACCGTCGGCATTACGAAATGGACCCAGGTCATGTTGCCCGACGACGGCATCCAATGCAGCGTGAAGCTGAAGAGCAGGATCATGAAGATCGCGAGGATGTAGTTCGGGATCGCATACCCGAAAAACGCGACCGCCATGATCGCGGTCGAGATCGGCTTATCCCGCTCGACCGCAGCATAAATGCCCAGCGGCAGGCCGACGGCCACGGCAAGAAGGAAGGCGCTGCCGAACAGGTAGATCGTATTCGGCAGACGTTCGGCGAAGATCTCGGTCACGGGCCGAAACTCGGTCAGGCTGAGGCCGAAATTGCCCTCAAGCAGACCTTTGAAATACGCGACGTATTGCGCAAAGAAGCTTTGATCGAGGCCGAAATAGCTTTCCCAGAACGCATACTCATCGGGGCTCAGGCCTTCGGGAAACATGATGTCGATGGGGTTGCCGGAATAGCGCGATGCAAAGAAGACCGCCGTCACAACGAACACCATCGTCAGGATCGCGCGGATTATGCGGATCAGTATGAACGTCATCCAACAGCCCTTCCCAGCGCCCAAGTCGCGACAATTTATGTCGCAAAATCAGTGATTTGTGGATCGTGCAGCAATACTCCACCTGATCGCGTTCATCCTGCACGGCGGAATCAAACAGAAACGTGACGGCCGACAGCTGATCCCAAGGCTTCACAGAACGTTCACACACGCGTGGCGGCTTTGCGCCCGGTTTGGTCCGTTTTGTCGCAGCCGTGGCCATGATCCTGTGATCATTCGAATGTATTTTGGCACCTGACACCGTGCTCAGGGGGCCACCGGATGCTAGACAACCGATCCACGACCGACGCTTGGCGCACTGTCTATCGCGGCTTTCGCCACCGTATCGAGACCGGAGAATTGAAGCCGGGCGATACGCTCCCCACCCTCGCCATCCTCGCAGAAAAACACGGGCTTACGACACACGCGGCGCGAAAGGTGATGGCGCGCCTGCGCAACGAGGGGCGCGTGGAAAGCTGGCAGGGCGTCGGCCACCGCGTCTCTGAGGCGCGGATCACCTATCGGATCGACAGCCGCCCGCGCTTTAACGCCAATCTCGCGCGCCTTGGCTGTCGCGGTGACACCCGGCTTCTGGCCACCCGCACCATCGGCCTGCCCACCCGATTTGCCGATGCCATGGGCCTGCGTCCGGGCACACGGATCATCCAGACCGAAATCTTGCGCTTTGCCGAGGGCCGGCCGCTGGTGCTCGCGCGGAACTTTTTTCCCGCCAACCGTTTTTCCGGGATCGAGACCCCGCTTGCCGAAACCCAGAGCATTACCGAGGCGCTCTCACATTTTGGCATCACCGGCACCGAGCGTCAGCGCACCAGCGTCGAGACGCGGATGCCGAGCGCCCATGAAGCGCTGCAACTCGACATTCCCGCGAACCAGCCTGTCCTCGTCACCACAGGCAGAAATATCGATCGCCACGGGGATGTAGTCGAACTCTCCTATGCCGTTTCTCGCGGCGATGCAGTTACGATCGAAATATGACGGCAACTATCCTTCCCGGCGCCTGACCGCGTGGCCCACCCGATTATTTCGTTCGTCTTCGACAATCGCGGCGCAGAACTCACTATCCCGCCGAGGCGGCGTCAGGTGCTGGCCGGTCTGTTCCTGGCGCTGAGCGGGTTTACAGTCGCAGCAATGATGGCGAGTTTCAAACTCGCCGAAGCGCAACTCTCGCTGTCGCAAACCATCTTCTTACGCACGCTCGGTGGCGTGTTTCTCACCCTTCCGCTCTTTGCAGTTGTTCGTGTGGGCCTCTTGCCCGAAGGTCGGCTGGGCCTTTATGTGCTGCGGGTGGGGCTGGCGATTGGGGCGCTGACCTGCTGGCTTTATTCTATTGCCCATTTGCCGCTCGCGCTCGCAAGCGCGCTGTCGTTTTCCAAGAGCCTCTTTCTACTCTGGCTCGCCGCCCTCTTTTTGTCCGAGACGATTACGGCGCGAAAACTCGGCCTCACTGTGCTCGGCTTTCTTGGAATTCTCCTTACCCTCGATCCAAGGGCAACCGGCGGGGCCAGCCTTTTGGCCGGCGCCGCCGGGCTGGCAGGTGCGTTCTTTGGCGGCGCGATGACGATCGTCGTCAAACAACTGGCCACAACCGAGCCGACCTTGCGGATGATGTTCTACCCCCATCTCGGGGTAAGTCTCTTCTTTGCTATACCCGCCGCACTCGACTGGCACCCCCTGGATGCCCAGGCGATGATGCTCGTCCTTGCGATGGCCATCTTCGGCAGCGTCAGCCAATGGTGCTTTCTGACTGCCTACCGCCTCGGCGACCTATCCCAGTTGGCCCCGGTGGAGTACACCCGCCTCGTTGCCGCCGCCGCGCTGGGGTTTTTGATCTTCGCCGAGGTCCCCACCCTCACCGCCGTCCTCGGAATGGGTCTCGTCTGCCTCTCAGCCTACGCTGCTGTCGCCCCACGCAGCGCACCAGAATGATCGGGCGCAAAGCACCTCGGTCTGTGTGAAGATGCGCTGACAATGGGGGCCGTCCCCCGCGAGCCGTAGCGCCACTGTCATCGCTGCGTGCCTAAATTCTGTCGACGGTTACGAAAAGGACAGCCAATGCTCGATGCCTTCAACGCCCCCGGCCAATTCTGGCGCGGCAATCTTCACGGTCACTCCACCAACTCCGACGGGCATCTGAGCCCCGAAGACGTCTGCACCGCCTATCGTGAGCAAGGCTATGATTTCATTTGCATGTCCGACCATTTCCGGCCGATGTTCAACTTCCCCGTCACAGACACCACGCCCTACCGCGAAAACGGCTTCACAACCCTTCTCGGCGCCGAGGTCCACGCTCCCGCCACCACACGCGGCGTCGACTGGCATATACTTGCTGTTGGCCTGCCGCCTGACTTCCCGGCTACATCCGACACGGAAAACGGTCTAGCGCTCGCCCAGCGCTGTGCCGACGCAGGCGCCTTCGTCGCCATCGCCCACCCGGCCTGGTACAATCTGGAACTGGAGGACGCCCTCGCGCTTGAACCCGCCCATGCGGTGGAGGTCTACAACCACACCTGTGCCGTCCACACCTCGCGCGGGGACAGCTATGCGATGTGGGATGCGATGCTGTCAGCCGGCCGCCGGGTCACTGGTATCGCCGTCGACGACAGCCACTGGCAGCCAAACGCGCCTGATGCCTTTGGCGGGTGGGTCATGGTCAAGTCCGAGGAAAACGCGCCTGCGCCGTTGCTTGCCGCACTCAAAGCCGGGCAGTTCTACGCCACCCAGGGTCCCGAGATTAACGAAGTGCGCCGGGTCGACGACACGCTTGCGATCCGCTGCTCACCGGCAACACAGGTCACGGCGGTGGGCCCGGTGGCGACAGCAGAACATGTCTGTGGAACCGCGCTCACCCGAGCTACGCTTCCCTTGGGCAAGTTTGCAGGGGCATGGTGCCGCGTCGTCATCCGCGATGCGATAGGGCGCCACGCCTGGACCAATCCACTTTGGCTTGAGTGAACTTCATCCGCGTCGAATGTCTCAATGAAGATTGCGTTGGACAAATCTGAGGTTCTGTCGGCGGGCTGAGTATCAGTACTGAATGCGAGCCTAGCGTCCGGTGTCGGGCATTCTACACGCCTCAGTTTAGTACGCTGCTGCCACCGCAGCACACGTAAAAGCTGCTGGTTGGCGGCCTAGTTTTGTTGTCGAATTGTTTGGCTTTTCCGATACGCAATTTGGAGCTCTTTGCCAGAGCTCGCGCTGCCTAGAACTGGGTAACCGTCGTATCTCGCGCTCATCACAGACTATTTGCGGAACGCCCAGACGTGCATGTCCCTGACGACGAACTGAGATTCCTAGTGGCCTAAGTCGAGCTTTGGGATGGCAGGGGGGTCAGGACCAAAACTGTGGCCCAGGGGGGCGAGACCGTGGGGGGAAACCAACATTTCGCACGGTAGAAATTTAGGTCAGTATAATTGTCCTAAATCATCGCTCAGTGCCTATCGCCAGTTCCTCATGTCCTGGAAGTAACGAGGAGTATCCTTCAATCCACCGAAACCACGAGCCTCAGGCGACTGCATTTGCCAAAGTGAACCTAGCTACTCGCGCTACCCAAATGAAATTTTTTTGGTGGGTTTGTTGGCGTGCCTGACGTTTCGGATGCCCTGAATATCAATATATTTCAATATATTAGAAGATCTTATGGCGCGCTGGGGAGGATTCGAACCCCCGACCCCTTGATTCGTAGTCAAGTACTCTATCCAACTGAGCTACCAGCGCGCGGACCATGGCGATGTACCGGCCCGCCCATCGCATTGCAAGGCCGATTTACTCGGCCGCCGCGTCCAGGCCCGAGACCGATTTCGGCAGGTCGATCCGGAACTCGGTGCCTGTCTCATCCGACCGCACAAGCTCCAGCTGCCCGCCATGACCGCGCACCAACTCCGACGCAATCGCAAGGCCCAGGCCGGTCCCCCCCTTGCGCGTCCCACCCTGGAAGGCGCGGAACAGATGTTCGCGCGCCTTGGGCGGCAGACCGGGCCCGGTATCTGCCACCGAGATTGACCAGGACGCATCGTTTTCCGCGGCAGAAATCGTGATCTCACCCGGCTGACCCGTGGCCGCAATCGCCTGGCGCGCGTTGCGCACGAGGTTCGACAGCACGCGGTGCAACTGTTCGGGGTCGACCCGCAAAACCAGGCCGGGGGGCAGCTGCTCGTTGATGCCGATGCGCTGATCCTCGGCGGAAAGCATTTCCCCGTCGATCACATCCTGCACAATTCGGTCCACCGGGATCCGGTCCAACGCGGGCGGCGCTTCTTCGGCTTTTCCAAAGGCCAATGTCGTCTCGCACAGACGCACCGCGCGGCTGATGGAATCCGTCAGCTTCGGCGCCATGCGTTTGACCTTGGGGTCCTCGCTATTCTCCAACCGGTCGCCGAACAGCTGCGCCACCGTCAGGATGTTGCGCAAATCGTGGCTTATCTTGGCGACCGCCCCGCCCAGCTGTGCCAACCGCTCTTTCTGGCGCAGCGATCCGGTCAGGTCGGTCTGCATCATCTGTAGCGCCTCTTCGGCATCGCGCAGCTCTTGCACACTCGCCGAGGGCTGGATGATCCGCCGCGCGTCTTCGGGGGCCGAGGCATAGCTTTGCATCGCTTCTACAACGCCCCGGATCGGCTTCACCAAAAGACTGCGCACCGCGATGAACAAGAGCGTCGCCGTGAATATGGAAATGACCGCTGACAAGATCAGAATGCGAATGCCGTAATCCACCATCGCCATTCGCAAAGGCCCGGTGGGCAGCGTCACCTCAATCAACAGCCCCGCTTCGCGCACCGGGTTGCCGATCACCCGGATCACCCGTTCCTCAGGGTCGGCGAGCCGCATCATCGCATCGCGGATCAAGGGCAAAGCCCCCGCCTCGCGCAGATCAAACGTCGCATAGATCGGGCGCGGTATCGGCGATGACAGCATCAGCTGCCGCACCTCATCGCGCCGCAGCACCACGTTGTAGACACCCGCATTCTCCAACAGCTCCGCTTCGAGACCTTCGTCAATCATATCGTCGGCTTCCAGCGCCAAGGACGCGATCTGCGCCTTTTCAAGCCGCTGCAGCAGATAATCTTCTCGGAACCGCGCAATCGAGGGCACGAAAATCAGGATCTCGGCCAGCATGACGAAGATGATCGTCAGCATCAAAAACCGGCCAGAGAGTGAATTTAGAAACATGCCCAAAAGAGGCGCCTTTCCTCACGGCAGATAGCGCTGAACAAAGCCGACCACGCGCTTTACCGTTGGGTTATCGAACAGCCGGGGGGAGTAATAGGCCCCGGCGGCCCGTTTGTTAACCTCTCCCAGTGTGGGATACGGCGCGACCATATTGGCGACGGCGCCCATCTTCAACTTGTTCGCGATCACCAGCGCCCAGACCCCGATCAATTCGCCTGCCTGCGGCCCGACGATTGAGGCACCGACCGGGCGGCCCTTTACGATCATGACCTTGATCAGGCCAGTTGTCTTGCCCTCGGCAATGGCGCGATCATTCTCGGAAAACTCAAACCGGGTAACTTCCAGACGCGCGCCATATTCGGTCCTGGCCTGCGCCTCGGTCAGCCCCACCTGGGCAAGCTCCGGGTCGGTATAGGTCGCCCATGGAATGTGATCGGTCCGCGCCTTGGCCGGCAGACCAAACAGCATCGACCGGATGATGACACCCGCATGGTAACCCGCGACATGGGTGAATTGCAGCCCACCGGCCACATCGCCAATCGCATAGATCCGGCGGTTGGCCGTGCGCAGGCCCGCATCCACATCAATCGCGCGATCATACTTCACGCCCGCCTTATCCAGGCCCATGTCACCGATATTGGCCTTGCGCCCGACCGCCATCAAAACATGGCTGCCCGAGAAGCTGCGCCCATCCTTCGTTTCAACGGTGATCACACCATCCGTTTGGCTGATCTGCTCGGCCAACGCATCCTCGGCAATCTCCACGCCTTCCTCGCGCAGCTTGTCCAGTACGATGGCCGCCATCTCGGGGTCATCCTTGCCCATGGCCTTCATGCCCTCGATCACCGTAACCTTGGAGCCCAGCCGGATATGCGCCTGCGCCATCTCCATCCCGATCGGGCCACCGCCGATGATCAGCAGATGTTCGGGCTTCTCGCGCAGATCAAAGATGTTCTCGTTGGTATAATAGGTCACATCCTCCAGCCCCGGGATCGGCGGCACGAAGGGGGAAGAGCCTGTTGCAATCACGAACCGACGCGCCTCGATGATTGTCGCGCCCGCCTGCACTTCGGTCTCCGAGATGAAGCGCCCGTATTCGCGGATCACGTGCACGCCCAGACCCTCAAACCGTTCCTGGCTGTCCACCGGGGCAATCGTCTCGATCACCTTGTGCACGTGGTCCTTGGCGGCGGCATAGCTTACCTCGGGCATCACCGGCGTCACGCCATAGGGCTGGCCCGTCTGCATCCCGTGGGCCTGCTTGCCCGCTGCGATCAGCGCCTTTGAGGGCACGCAGCCGAAGTTCAGGCAATCCCCGCCCATCTTGTGGCCTTCCAGAAGGACCACCTTGGCCCCCATCTGCACCGCGCCAGCGGCAACCGACAGCCCGCCCGAGCCTGCGCCAATCACGCAGATGTCTGTCTTGATGCGCTCAGGTGCGGGCGCAGCGTCGGTCATCTCAATCTTTGACTGTTCCATGGCGATCACAGACCTTTCTTGCCGCGCAGGGCTTTGAGGGCAATGGGAAGGGCGGCAAGGACACACAAGCCCAGGATGGGAAGCAGGATGTGGGGTTCAAAGATGATGCCAAGGTTCGGTGTCTCACCGCGGGCGAACACTTCGCCCAGGCCAGCACCGACCGAGGTGTAGACCACCGCACCGGGGATGATGCCAAGGAACGTGGTCACCACGAAGCGGTAGACCGGCACACCCACCAGCGCAGGCACTAGATTGGCCACAAAGAACGGCACCGCAGGCACCAGTCGGATCAGGAACAACATCGACCACTGGTTCTCATCAATCCCGTCCTTGATCTTTTTCACCGCGCCGGACGAGCCATCCATCTTGGCCGACAACTTCTCTCCCAGCCCCCATTGGGCGGCCAGGAAGATGATCGTGGCGCCCACCGTGGCTGCGGTGATGTTGAACAGCGCGCCGGGGAAGGTCGCGAACAGGAACCCACCGGTCAGCGTCGCAATCGTCGCGCCGGGCAGCGAGAAGGCCACGATCACCACATAGACCGCCATAAAGGCCAGCACGGTGACGAGGTAGTTGGCATCCCGAAAGGCGATCAGCGCCTCGCGATTATCGGCCAGCGCCTGAAAGCTCAGGTAATCGCGCAATGTGAAGGCCCCAATGACCGCCACACTCAGAATGGCAATGAGGGGAAGATTTCGTACCAGGCCATGTTTCTTGGCGGGGGTGTTGGTCATATCGGTCACGGGTTCGGGTCCTTGGGGGTTGGTGTGTCTGTTGTCGCACAACATGCCGACCCAACCGACCCCACAACAGACCGATCACGGCGCGTTGATCAAGGGTGAGAGCGCGGCACCGCAGCGCGCCCCTCTGCGTCAAGACTGTAACATTTCCCACCGCTGTGGGGCGTGATTTGTTGCAGTTCCTGCCCTTCCTCGCGTTGACTTGCCCCTTCCATACCCCTAAGACGCGGGCTTCTGAACAGCATGCACGCTCGAATCCATACGGGGTTCCGGGCGGAACCGACGGAGAGACGTGCCATGAAACGCACATTCCAGCCTTCCAATCTCGTGCGCAAGCGGCGCCACGGCTTTCGCGCGCGCATGGCCACCAAAGCGGGTCGCAAGATCCTGAACGCCCGCCGCGCCCGGGGCCGCAAGAGCCTCAGCGCCTAGGCCGCTTCACACGAGGGTCGGATCGTGAAACCGCCGGGGGCATCTGTGGAAGGCACGACCGCCAACACAGCAACGCCGCCGGCGGTTTCCGTTTGTCTGCGGGTCCTCACCAAACGCGCCGATTTCCTGCGCGCGTCCCGCGGCCCGCGCGTGGCCAAGCCCGGCTTTGTGCTGCAAGGCCGCAACCGTGCGGATGACACGGCGCAGATCCGCGTGGGCTACACCTGTTCCAAAAAGGTCGGCAACGCGGTGGCCCGCAACCGTGCCAAGCGCCGCCTGCGTGAAATCGCGCGCCTGATCTTGCCGCAACAGGGCAGCCCGGGCTGGGATTATGTGCTGGTCGGTCGCGCGGGCACCACCGCCACTCTGCCCTTCCCCCAGCTGCAAAGCGATCTGCAAGCGGCCCTTACCCGCCTGCATGGGCCGCGCCCATGACCCCGCTCGCCTGGCTCTTCTCCCTACCGGTCCGCTTCTACCGCGCCGTCTTCAGCCCCTGGGTCGGCCACAACTGCCGCTACGATCCCACATGTTCGGCCTACGCGCTTGAGGCATTGCGCACCCATGGCGGGATCAAAGGCGGCTGGATCGCCTTTCGCCGCATCCTGCGATGTCACCCCTGGGGCGGCATGGGCGTCGATGACGTGCCGCCCAAAACCACGCGCCCCAAGTAACCCCTCTTTGGTCCCAAAATATCCCGGGGGGCCGCGCATCGCGCGGCGGGGCAGCGCCCCTCAAAGCTTCTCGAATGTGATGATCACCTCGCCGATATCCACACCAAAGCGCTTCATATACGCCCGATTGAGCAACCGATCTTCGGTCAAAAGCCACATCCAGTCATCAAACGTCACCCGCAGCGTCCCGTCCGGCACCGGCAAATCGATGGTGTACTGCCAGTTGAATGTATCCCCCCGCTCCTCGCCCGTCGCGGTTCCGATCACCCCAGGCGCCGTCCCTTCCCAGGTTTCAGCCCCCGTCTTGGTCAGCGACCAGATCCGCTGCTCGGTCGAGCCGTCTTCATAAACGAAATCCTCCACCAGCGTCAGCGTGCGACCATCCCACGTCCCGTCAATCGCCACCTCAAACCGGCGGCGCACGGTGCCGAAGATGTCCTGGAACTGACCATAGGCCACCAGTTCCCCTTCAAAGAACTCCTCCAGGTTCAACTCCCGCGTACTCAGCGGCGCGTCGTCCAGCGACGGCTTGCCCGTACACGCGCCCAGCGCGATCAGCGCCAGAACCCAAATGAAACGCATCTCATCCTCCCCGCTTGTCCTGTCTGATACGCACCAAGCCACCGCCCGGATGCTTCCCAAGCCCGCGCCGATCCGCTACCCCGATGCAAACGATGCACGAGGTCGCCCATGCTCGACAACGCCACGGAAATCCACCCGCTCTTCGAAGGCGCGCCCAAAACCACCGAATTTCGCAAGCTCCGCAAACGCATCATCCGCGACACGCGCGAGGCCATGGACCGCTACGGCATGATCGAACGCGGCGCCCGCTGGCTGGTGTGCCTATCGGGCGGCAAGGACAGCTATACCCTGCTCGCCGCCCTGACCGAGCTCAAATGGCGCGGCCTTCTGCCGGTCGACATCCTTGCCTGCAACCTCGACCAGGGCCAACCGGGCTTTCCCGCCACCGTCCTGCCCGAGTTCCTGGAACGCATGGGTGTCCCCCACCGCATCGAATATCAGGACACGTATTCCATCGTCGTCGATAAGGTTCCACAGGGCCGCACCTATTGCGCGCTGTGTTCCCGTCTGCGCCGCGGAAACCTGTACCGGATCGCCCGCGAAGAAGGGTGTTCGGCCGTTGTTCTGGGCCACCACCGCGACGATATCCTTGAGACGTTCTTTCTGAACCTTTTCCATGGCGGCAAGCTGGCCACCATGCCGCCCAAACTGGTGAATGAAGAGGGCGATCTTTTCGTCTACCGCCCGCTCACGCATGTGGCCGAGGCCGACTGCGCCCGCTTTGCCCAGTCTATGGGGTATCCCATCATCCCCTGCGATCTGTGCGGCAGCCAGGATGGCCTGCAGCGCCAAGTCATCAAATCCATGCTGGACGGGTGGGAAGAAAAGGCCCCCGGCCGGCGCCAAAAGATGTTCAGCGCGCTCATGACCGCCCGCCCCTCGCACCTGCTGGACCCCGAACTTTTCGATTTCGCGGGTCTTCACCGCCGCACCGATCCAGGCGCCCCCCAAGAGTTTTAGTCAATTCCGAACGACTTCGTTCCCCGCCGTTAAGAACGGGATCAAGCGTGGCCCGTAGGCTGCGTCCACAGTTTCGTTGCGACGTATTCAACACAGGGGCGCTACACCGATGCCGCATGCCGCCATGCGCAGCCGTTTCTTGCTCAAAAGCCGTCTTAGAACACTCCTTGCGGGGCCTCAGACCCTCGCCTTTCTGCCTGCGCTGACGCTGGCGGGGTTTTGGGCAGGGGGTGAGATTGCATTGATCGCGCTGGCTCTTGCGCTGCCCATAGTCTTTGCGCTTGCCGGCCTTTTTACCCGCGACGACGGCCAAAGCGACGGTCCCCGCGACCCGGTGACCGGTTTGATCCTGCGCGAGGCGTTGATCAGCCGGACAGACCTGCTGTTGGCGGAAGGGCCGACGCGTGGCCAGACAACCGCCAGCTTTGCCATTCAGATCGACGAATTCAGCGAGTTGGAGAAACGCTTTGGCCACCGCGCCAGTGACGATATCCTGTCGATGATTGCAGACCGGATCTCGGGCACCGTGCGCGGCGACGATCTGGTCGCACGCCTTGATGGGCCGCGCTTTTGCGTGGTGCTGGCCTCGCGCATGCGGTCAGACATGGAATCGCTGATCCAGCTGTCGACAAGGCTTCAACGTGCGGCCGAAGCCGCCTGTAGCGTGGATGGCAGCCGGGTCTTCGTCACGATCTCAATCGGGTTCTGCGCGCCCAAGCGCGCGCCCGTGGGCTCTGGCGTGGCGCTGATCGAGTCTGCCGAACACGCGCTCATTGACGCCACATCCACCGGCACGGCCGCGATCCGGGCGTTCTCGGACGAGATGAAAACCCGCGCCCGCGCCCGCAGTGCCATGGCAGAGGAACTGCCGCACGCGCTTGAGGCCGACCAGTTGCGGCCCTGGTTCCAGCCCCAGGTCAAAACCGCCAGCGGCGATCTGTCGGGGCTGGAAGTTCTGGCGCGATGGCAACACCCCGAGCGCGGCACGATCCTACCCGCGGAGTTTCTGCCCGCCGCTGAAAATCTCGGCCTGATGGAGCGGTTGGGCGAGGTGATGCTCTATCACAGTCTGAACGCCCTGCGCGCCTGGGATGCCAGCGGTCTGCACGTGCCGCGGGTGTCGCTCAACTTCTGCGCGGAAGAACTGCGCAACCCGAAAATCGTGGACAAGATCCGTTGGGAGGTTGACCGGTTCGATCTGTCGCCCGACCGTCTTGCGATTGAGGTTCTGGAAACCGTGATCGCACAAACTTCCAACGACACGATCATCCGCAATCTGCGCGCCTTTGCCGAAATGGGGTGTTCGATCGACCTGGATGATTTCGGGACCGGCCATGCCTCGATCGCCAATATCAAGCGGTTCTCGGTCGGCCGGATCAAGATTGACCGGTCGTTTGTCACGCAGCTTGACACCGATCTTGATCAGCAAAACATCGTGTCGGCGATCCTGACACTGGCCGATCGGCTGGATCTCGATACCTTGGCCGAAGGCGTGGAAACGCCCGCGGAACATGCTCTTTTGGCGCAGCTTGGGTGCGGTCATATCCAGGGCTATGCCATCGCCCACCCGATGTCGTTTGAAAAGATCGAAGGCTGGCTTCAGCAATACCGGCCCCGTACCAGTACGGTCGCATCAAACCCCCTTCTGATCCCGCCTCCGTCCGAGGGCGGCAATACCGCCAGACCGGGGAAAACGGCTTGACCTTTGGGGCCATGGGCGGTTGAACACCCTCTGACCCGAACAGGATCGGTGGTGGCCCGGAATGGACGATCAGAACAAGAACCTCATCCTTGCAACCGCGCTGAGTTTTCTTGTCATCCTTGTGTGGTTTCTGCTCTTTCCGCCGGAAGAGCCCCCGGTTGATCCCAACGCCACCGCGACCCAGACGGGCCAGGTTCCCTCTGCCGAAACAGGGGCCCTGCCCCTGCCGGGCGCCGATGTGGCCGCAACGCCGCAAGATCCCGCCGCATTGCCCGATACAGGTGCCGCGCGCGACACCGCCCTTGCCGAAGCGCCGCGGCTACCGATTGAAACAGATCGCCTGACCGGATCCGTTTCACTGGTAGGGGGCCGGATCGATGATCTGTCGCTGAAGGATTACCGCGAAACCATCGATCCCGAATCCGAGATTGTGACGTTGATGTCGCCCGAGGGCACGCGCGGGGCGTATTATACGCTGTTTGGCTGGGCCCAGGGCGCGGGCATGACGTTGGACGATGTGCCCAACGCCCAGACCGAGTGGCAGGTGATCAGCGGTGACACGCTGTCGGTGGGTCAGGACGTGGTTCTGCAATGGGACAACGGCAATGGTCTGTCGTTCCAACGCACGATGTCTGTCGACGAAGACTTCATGTTCACTGTCACCCAGACCGTCACCAATTCAAGCGACGCGCCGGTGCGGATCGCCCCCTATGGCCTGATCACCCGCCATGGGGAACCCGATGACCTGAAGGGCTTTTTCATCATCCACGAAGGCGCAATCCGCCAGACCGGGGAAGAGCTGAACGAGCTGGACTATGGCGACCTGCGCGGGATGGATCCTGACGCCCGCTGGGGTGCAGCCGCCGACGTGGCCGAGATTCCGGCCAATGGCTGGATCGGGTTCACCGATCACTACTGGATGACCACGCTGGTGCCCGCACCCGAACAGGCCTTTACCGGGGCGTTCCAATACGACGCCACAGGCGATGTGTTCCGCTCGACCGCCCTTCTGCGCCCTGTCGACGTGGCCCCCGGCGCCACCGCAGAGGTGACGCAAAAGCTGTTCGCGGGGGCCAAGGAATGGGCCACGATCCGCGACTACGAGAACGAAAAGGGCTTGTATCGCTTCATCGATTCCATCGACTGGGGCTGGTTCTTCTTCCTCACCAAACCGATCTTCGCCGTCCTGCACTGGTTGAACGCGCTGATTGGAAACATGGGCTGGGCGATTATCGGGCTGACCCTGATCATCAAGGCCGTGCTGCTGCCGCTGGCCTACAAATCCTATGTCTCGATGGCAAAGATGAAAGAGCTTCAGCCCGAGATGGAGAAGATCAAGGAACGCGCTGGCGACGACCGACAGAAGCTCCAGAAAGAGATGATGGAGCTTTACAAGAAGGAAAAGGTGAACCCCGCCTCGGGCTGTTTGCCGATCCTCTTGCAGATTCCGATCTTCTTCTCGCTCTACAAGGTGATCTTCGTCACCATCGAATTGCGCCACGCCCCCTGGATCGGCTGGATCCGGGATCTGTCAGCGCCCGATCCGTCATCGCTGTTCAACCTGTGGGGCATCCTGCCCTTCGCTGGCCCAGAGCCGGGATCGATCATGGCGCTGATCTTTATCGGAATCCTCCCACTGGTTCTTGGCGTGTCGATGTGGCTGCAGCAAAAGCTGAACCCGGCCCCCACCGACCCCACGCAACAAATGATCTTTGCCTGGATGCCCTGGGTGTTCATGTTCATGCTGGGCTCTTTCGCCAGCGGCCTTGTGATCTACTGGATCGCGAACAACCTGATCACCTTTGCACAGCAATACCTGATCATGCGCAGCCAGGGCATGAAACCGGACGTGTTTGGCAACATCCTGTCAGGGTTCAAACGCAAGGCGGCGAACACCGACGAGCCGCCCAAGAAGTGACCGCGCGCCTGGCCGAGATATGGCGGCACCCGCTGAAGGCCATAGGGCGCGAAGCCTTGGACCGTGTGACACTGACCCCGGACGCGTGGATCCCGTTCGATCGCATCTGGGCCGTGGCCCATGACCGTGCGCAACTGGCCGATGGCTGGGCGGTCAAGGCCAACTTCCTGCGCGGTGTCACCGAACCCAACCTGATGGCGGTGACGGCCACATTGGATGAAGCGCAAGGCGCGCTCACCCTCGATCACCCTGTTGCGGGACAGATCACGCTCAACCCGGATGATCGCGCAGAGACACCGGCGCTGATGGATTGGCTGTCGCGGCTTTGGCCCGCCGACCTGCCCGCGCCCACGGGCATCTACCGCGCGGCCGACGCGCATCTGACCGACGTGCCAGACCCCTGGATTTCCATCAATTCCACCGCCAGCCACCGCGCGGTGGAAGGCCGGGTGGGTCGGCCCCTGTCAATCCACCGCTGGCGCGGCAACCTGTGGCTGGACGGGCTGGGCCCCTGGCAAGAGTTCGAGTGGATCGGCAAAGACATCCAGATCGGCGATGCCAGCTTGCGCGTCGAACAACGCATCACCCGGTGCAAAGCTACCATGGCCAACCCCGACACAGGACGCCGCGATGCCGATACGCTGGCGGCCCTGCGCACATGGGATCACCAGGATTTCGGCGTCTATGCCTTGGTCACCAATGGCGCGGCCATCGCCGTGGGCGATCCCGTGACGGTGCCCGCATGAAACTCCCCTTCCTTGAGACCGAGATGGACGACGCCGCGCTTGAGACGGGCCGCAAGCTGTTCGCGGGCGAGACCGATTTTCTCAAGGGCGTGGTTGCCATGTCCGGCCTGCCCCCAGCAGACCGGCCCGAGGTGTGCTTTGCCGGGCGTTCCAACGTGGGCAAATCCACCCTGATCAACGCGGTCACAGGCCGCAAAGCGCTGGCGCGCGCGTCAAACACCCCCGGTCGGACGCAAGAGATCAACTATTTCACCCTCAGCGACAGCCACTACCTCGTCGATTTGCCCGGCTATGGCTATGCCAACGCGCCGGTCGCCGTGGTGGCGAAATGGCAGGCGTTGCTCAAGGCCTACCTCGCCGGTCGCCCCACCCTGCGCCGTGCTTTCGTGCTGATCGACGCCCGCCATGGCATCAAGTCCGTGGATGAAGAGATCCTGACACTGCTCGACAAAGCCGCCGTCACCTTTCAGACCGTGCTGACCAAGACCGACAAAGTGAAAGACAGGGACCGCGACCGCGTGCTGGATCAGGTGCGCGCGGCGCTGTCGAAACACCCCGCCGCCTACCCCGAACTGATCCTGACGTCATCGGAAAAAGGCACTGGCATCGCCACCTTACGCGCCGTGATCGCCACGCTCAGCTGATCCGCCCCCTTGAGCGTGCCGGGCGAAAGCCCTAACAGAGGCCCGGCAAGGACCCGACCCATGAAAAAGCAGACCGCCATGAACCGCGACTGGATCGCCACCGCCCGCACGCTCAGCGAAGCCCTGCCCTATCTGCAGCGCTACGATGGCGCGACGGTCGTGATCAAGTTCGGCGGCCACGCGATGGTCGATGACACCGCAATGGACAACTTCGCCCGCGATATCGCGTTGATGAGCCAGGTGGGCGTGAACCCCGTTGTCGTCCATGGCGGGGGGCCGATGATCAATGATCTTCTGGACAAGCTGGACATCAAATCGGACTTCGTGAACGGCAAACGCGTGACCGATGCAGCAACCGTCGAGGTTGTCGAAATGGTCCTGTCGGGCCAGGTGAACAAACGGATCGTCCAGGCCATCAACGCCCAGGGCGGGCACGCGGTGGGCCTGTCGGGCAAGGACGCCAACCTGATGATCTGCGACCAGACCGACCCCGCGCTGGGGTTCGTCGGCACCCCGGCTGAAATGAACCCCGCCTTCCTGCACAGCCTTGCCGCAACCGACACGATCCCGGTGATCGCCCCGATCGGCGCGGGCCGGGGTGGTGAGACGTTCAACGTCAATGGCGACACTGCCGCCGGGGCCATCGCGGCCAGCCTCAAGGCCGACCGGCTGCTACTTTTGACCGATGTGGCCGGCGTCAAAAACGCCGAAGGTGATGTCGTCACCGAACTGACGCCCGACCAGATCCGCCAGATGATCGCCGATGGCACGGTCGCGGGCGGCATGATCCCGAAAACCGAAACCGCCCTGGCCGCGATTGAGGGCGGGGTGCGGGCGGTGGTGATCCTGGATGGACGGGCGCCCAATGCCTGTTTGTTGGAGCTGTTTACCGACCACGGCGCGGGCAGCATCATCCGCGCGCCGCGATGATGGGCGGGTATGACGACCTGCTCACACGCGCACGGGCGCATCACCTCGACATCTTCGGCGCGTTCCACCCCGACCCCGACGATCTGACGCCGGCTGATACCGGCACGCTGGTCCTGCTGGGCCCGCATGAGCCGGGGTTCTGGCCCGCGATAACCGCAGCGCACGAGTTCGCCGATGGCGCCCCCGATCCGGTCGATCGTTGGTCAACCCGTGTGGTGGGGACACTTGCCGATGACCTTGGGGCAACCGCGCTGTTCCCGTTCGGCGGGCCGCCCTATCAGCCCTTTATTCGTTGGGCCCAGCGCTCTGGCCGGGCCTGGGTGTCGCCTGTGGATATCCTTGTGCATGATCGGGCCGGTCTGATGGTGTCCTATCGCGGGGCGTTGGCGTTGCCCGAACGGCTGGATCTGCCGCCATTGCCTAAGCGGCCTTGCGACACGTGCCAAGACAAACCCTGTCTCACCGCCTGCCCGCCGCGCGCATTGACAGACCGGGGGTATGACATCCCGCGCTGCCACGCCTATCTATCGGATGCGGGCCAGCACTCTTGCATGCAAGGCGGATGCCTGGTGCGCCGCGCCTGCCCCGTCAGCCAATCCTATGGCCGCCTGCCCGAACAGTCAGCCTATCACATGGGACAGTTCCACATATGAGCCGCACGCTGATCCTGACCCGCCATGCCAAGTCCAGCTGGCAAGACCCCCAGCTAGACGATTTCGACCGCTCGCTGAACAGCCGGGGCCGGACCTCGGCAACCGCAATCGGGGCATGGCTTGCGGCGCGCGATCTGGTGCCGGACGAGGTGATGGTCTCTGGCGCCCGCCGCACGGTGGAAACCTGGCAAGGCATTGCCCGCGAATTGCCGCAACGGGCGCCGATGCGCAGCGAACCCGCGCTATACAATGCCTCTGCAGACACCATTCTGGGGGCGTTGCGACAGGCCACCGGGCGCATCGTCATGCTGATTGGCCACAATTCCGGTATTGGCGACTGTGCGGGACGACTGGTCGATCAGCCACCGAAGCATCCGAAATTCGCGCAATACCCGACCTGCGCCACCACCGTGATGCAGTTCCCCGGAGCATCCTGGCGCGATACCGGCTGGCACCAGGGTCAGGTGCTGGAGTTCGTCATCCCGCGCGAGCTGACCTAGGCTTTCTCGCCGCGATTGCCAATTGGCAATCGAGACCAAGGCACTGTTTTTCGACAATTTTCTTTGTTTTTCAGGTCATGGCCGACTTGGACGATCAGTGCCCCAGGATCTGGCTGAGGAACAGTTTGGTCCGGTCTGATTTGGGGTTCATGAAGAACTCTTCCGGCTCATTCTGTTCGACGATCTGACCTTCATCCATGAAGATCACCCGGTTCGCCACCTGACGGGCAAAACCCATCTCGTGCGTCACCACCAGCATCGTCATCCCTTCTTCGGCCAGCTCGATCATCGTATCGAGCACTTCCTTGATCATCTCCGGATCGAGGGCCGAGGTTGGTTCATCGAACAGCATGATCCGCGGACGCATGCACAGGCTGCGGGCAATCGCCACCCGCTGCTGCTGACCGCCTGATAACTGGCCAGGATACTTGTCGGCCTGTTCGGGGATCTTCACCTTGGTCAGGAAGTGCATCGCCGTTTCTTCGGCCTCACGCTTGGGCGTCTTGCGCACCCAGATCGGGGCCAGCGTGCAGTTCTCCAGGATCGTCAGATGCGGGAACAGGTTGAAGTGCTGGAACACCATCCCAACCTCGGACCGGATCGTGTCGATGTTCTTGATGTCGGACGACAGCACCGTCCCATCGACCGAGATCGAGCCCTTCTGATGCTCTTCCAGCGCATTGATGCACCGGATCAACGTCGACTTGCCGGAGCCCGAAGGCCCGCAGATCACGATCCGTTCACCACGATAGACGGTCAGGTCGATATCGCGCAGCACGTGGAAGGTGCCGTACCACTTGTTCATGGTCTGGATATCAATCGCGACTTCGTCTGAGACTTTGTGGTCTTTGCGCGCCAGCGCCTCGTCGGTCATTGCCATGTCTCAGGCCTCCTAGTGTCTGTCGGTCTGAAGCTGACGCTCCAACCACTGTGAGTATTGCGAGATGCCGTAGCACACGACGAAGAACAGGAGCGCAGCAAAGCCGAACAGCTCCCAATAGACCCCGTTCCAATCGGTCGAGGCCAGGATTGGACCGCGGATCATGCCCACCAGATCGAACATCGCGATGATCGATACCAGTGTCGTATCCTTGAACAGGCCCACCGCCACGTTCACGATCCCGGGGATCGAGATCTTGAGCGCCTGGGGCAGGATGATCAGCCGCATGGCCTGGGCATAGTCGAGGCCAAGGCTATCGGCGGCCTCATACTGGCCCCGTGGCAGGGCGGCCAGACCGCCCCGGATCACCTCGGCGATATAAGCCGCCGCGAACATCGTGATCATGATGATCACCCGCAGGATCAGGTCGAAATTCGTGCCCGGCGGCAGGAAGTAGGCCAGAACCACGTTTGCCACGAACAGAAGCGTGATCAACGGCACACCGCGAATGAACTCGATGAAGACCACACAGATCCACTTGATGATCGGCATCGAGCTTTGGCGGCCCAGCGCCAGTACGATCCCCAAGGGCAATGACAGCGAAACGCAGACCGTGCCCAGGATCAGGTTCAGCATGAACCCACCGATATCGCGGCTTTCCACCGTTTCAAGTGCCAGGAACGATGACGTTTCACTGGTCAGGAAGCCGGTGATGTACCAGGTCACAATCGCCGCCGCGACGCCCCCGAAAAAGCCCATGGCAAAGGATTTGTCCACCAACCGCGTGTACACGATGTAGCCCACCGCAAAGCCCACGAGCGCGAAGAACGGGATCAAAGCGGTGCCGCCCCAAACCAGCCAATAGGCGATGAACGGGTAAAGCCCTGTGAAGTACAACAGCTGCCGGGGCGCGTTCTGGAACAGGACCGGCGCCAATGCCACAAACAGCATCAGAAACGCCAGCGTCGGCCGCCAATAGGCGTCTTGCGGGTACCGGCCAAAAACCAACTGGTGCCAACGCTCGCTGAGCACTGCAAAACAGCCACCGCCGGACCCAGCCATCTGTTCACGACAATCGCGCACCGACTCGGCGCTCCAGACACCGTTCAGAAGCCATGGCAGGATGAACGCCAGCGCATAGTAAATGGCGACAAGCGACAACACGGTCATGACCGCATTCGCTGGAGTGGAGGTCAGGTTCTCACGGATCCACTTGATGACGCCCCGTTCGGTGACCGGTGGCTCAGCGGGCGGAAGCGGTGTTTCGCGGACGAACGCGACAGAGTGCTGGGGTGTGTCCGACATCTCAGCGCTCCTTCAGTTTCACAGAGTTGTTGTAGACGTTCATCACCGCCGAAATCGCGAGCGAGATCGTCAGGTAGAACAGCATCAACAACAGAATGGATTCGATGGCCCGCCCGGTCTGGTTCAACGTGATGCCCCCCAGCGTGCCGGTGACGTCCATATAGCCCACCGCAATCGCCAGTGACGAGTTCTTGGTCAGGTTCAGATACTGCGAAATCAGCGGCGGGATGATCACCCGCAGCGCCTGTGGCAGGACCACCAGGTTCATGATCCGGTTCGGACGCAGACCCAGCGAAGCCGCAGCCTCGGTCTGCCCTTTCGAGATCGCCATGATACCGGCACGCACGTTTTCGGCAATGAAGGCACCGGTGTAGACCGCCAGCGCAAACCATAGCGCGATGAGTGACCCGCGCATTTGCATCCCGCCCTGGAAGTTGAAGCCGCGGAGTTCCGGATATTCCAGGGTGATCGGGCGGCCCATGATGAAAAACATCAGAATTGTCGGCAGGAAGAACAGTGCCAGGGATGGCCAGAATGTCGGCAACAGGCGCCCGGTGTCATAAAGCAGTTTGGTCGCGTACCGCCGATAGGCAAAGATCGCCACAATCGACAGAAGGAAGGTGATCACCACGATCATCGACCCGCTTTCCCAGATCGGCTTGGGCGCATAGACCCCCCGATTGGTAAAGGCAAAGGCGTCAAACAGCATCGACGCGGTCGCATCATCGCCGCGGAATGACCTGGGGCCCGGCAAGCTGACGGTCATGATCGAGAAGATGATCAGGATCCAGATCAGCACGGGAACATTGCGGAACGCTTCCACGTAAAGCGACATCAGCCGCGCGACGATCCAGTTGTTCGACAACCGCAGGACCCCGGCCACCACGCCAAGGACAGTCGCCGTGATACAGCCCAGGAACGCCACAATCAGCGTGTTCAGAACGCCAACGACCGCCGCGCGCAGGTGCGTTGACTGGCTGCTGTATTCGATGGGCCGTTGGTTGATGTCGTAGCCAGCGGCTTCGCCCAGGAAGGTATACGAGATGTCCTGCCCCAGATCTTCGAGGTTTTGCGCCGCGTTGGACACGAGCCACCCGATGAACAGGAACACAGCGATCAACGCAATGAACTGAAACGTATAGGACCGGTACCGCGTGTCGTTCAACAGCATAGACAGCCGGAACGACTCCTGTGGAGGGTCGGTAAGCGTGGTCATAATGCACTTCCCCGTTATCCCTGGGGCTCTCCCATGCGTCTCTTGTCGGACGCCATCCCGGCCCAGTTACTGTGTGCAGATTGTAGAAAGAGAAAGGGCGCAGGTTTCCCTGCGCCCTAAAGTGTTCCTTACCGGAACGGCGGCGAGTACAGCAGACCACCGTCGGTCCACTGCGCGTTCAGGCCGCGCGCCAGACCAATGGGCGTGTTCTCACCAATGTGGCGTTCGAAGATTTCGCCGTAGTTGCCAGTGGCCATCAGGGCGTTCTTCGCCCAATCGGGCTCAAGGCCAAGCATCGCGCCCAGACCGCCCTCGGTGCCGAGGAGACGGTTGATTTCCGGGTTGTCGGTGCCGTTGGAAAGCTCGGCCACGTTTGCCGAGGTGATGCCAAGCTCTTCCGCGCTGATCAGGGCGTTCAGCGTCCAGCGGACGATGTCACCCCATTCGTTGTCGCCGTGGCGGACAAGCGGACCGAGCGGCTCTTTCGAGACGATCTCGGGCAGGATCACATGGTCATCGGGGCTTTCGAACGCGGCACGCGTTGCGGCCAGACCCGATGTGTCGGTGGTGTAGACGTCACACGCACCGGCCAGATACTGCTGTTGGGCTTCGGCGTTGGTTTCGATCGGAACCGGCTCGTAGCTCATGTTGTTGGAGCGGAAGAAATCCGCCAGGTTCAGCTCGGTCGTGGTCCCGGTCTGGATGCAGACAGTCGCACCGTCGAGATCCAGGGCCGAGGTCACGCCCAGTTCGCGGGGAACCATGAAGCCCTGACCGTCATAGTAGTTGATGCCGTTGTATTCGAACTTGAGGTCGACATCGCGGCTGAACGTCCAGGTGGTGTTGCGCGACAGCATGTCGATCTCGCCGGCGGCCAGCGCGGTGAAGCGCGTCTTGCCGGTCAGCGGCACATAGGTCACCGCGTCGGGATCGCCCAGCGTCGCAGCAGCGACCGCACGGCACAACTCGACATCGAAGCCTTGCCAGTTGTTATTGGCATCGGGGGCCGCAAAGCCCACAAGCCCGGTGTTGACGCCGCAGTTCAGCTCACCACGCGCCTTTACGTCCTCCAGCGTGGAAGCCGATGCCGAAGCTGCAGCCAGCCCGGCAGCGCCGACGACGCCGAGAAATACGGATTTTTTCATAGTTACCTCATCCTGATGCCGCGCAACCGCGCGGGCTGAAAGCGGCCTTAAGGCCACATTTGTTATGAAGGTCCACCCTCCACATCCCCAAATAGTGGGTCGTCGGGCGGGGCAGGTCAAGGTAAACTGCCAAAAATCCGGGCAATTGAACCGATCGGGTCAAACCGCTTTCTCAATCATCATCCCGCTGTGGTTTCGCCCAAATCCGAGGCAGAATGAAAGAACCGCGCCGCATCTTGAAATGCCTGCGCTTTCAAGTGGTTGACCTTTTCCGCTTCGTCATCTTCGCCCCATTGTTCGATCTGCCAAAGCTCATCCAGACGCGCGGTATTCCACAGCTCTTCAGGGGTCTGAAACCTGTGGATCGCTGCGAAGCCAAGGATCAGGGACCCCGGCAAAGCCACAAGATCGTGAAACGCGGCCAGCTGAAAATCCGTCAGGGCGTTAACGCCTTGATAAAGCGTTGAAAGTGCGGCCGCGTCCTGTGCGGCATGCATCACACCCGTCACCGGAACCAGCCGCGCACCCAGCGTACCCGCTGCCCAATCAAGCAGCGGATCCCACTGATCTGCCTGCCGCTGAACCAGCGCTTGCGGGCTGTCCGCACGGTAGCAAAGCAGATCGGTATCCCCGTAATCCGCCAGCAATTGAACGATCTCGGCGCGTTGCGGGCCCACTTTGTCGATTGCTGAATTGGCCGTTCGCGTCACCGGCATGGTGGCGGGGTTCACCGTTTCGCCCTGCGCCTCCCACTCTGACGCTACGTCATCGGCCAGGGCGCGGGTGGGCAGACGCAAGAGCGCCTTGGACGGGGTGCGCACAGTCCGCGAATCAAGCGCGATGGAAAACCCGTCGGCCTCTTCCACGACGCTGACCTCTTTCCAGAACCGCTTGGGTGCCCAAACGGTCATTCCAGATCCTCAAACGGGTCATCGGGGGCATCCGCCGCCCGCCAATCCATCATGTCCCAGGTCCGGGCCATGTGATCTGGCAACGGCGCTGTGAGCGCCATCATGGCCCCTGTCACGGGATGGCGAAAGCTTACGTGGCGCGCATGGAGGTGCAGCTTGCGGCTCAGCTCTCCGCCCAGATGCGCGCCCCAGCCATCGCCCAGGTTCTCTTGCCCCGAACCGCCATATTTGCCATCGCCGACAATCGGATGCCCGAGCTCGGCCATATGCGCGCGCAACTGATGCGTTCGCCCCGTCACCGGCACAAGCCCCACCCAGGACAGCCGCCCCCCCAGGCCAGAGATCACCGCGTAATCCGTCGTCGCCCGCTTCGCCCCTGGCGTGGTCTCCACGTCGCGGGGATGCAGGCACAGCATCTTCTCGCCCTGCCCCGCAGCCCCGTGGCCCGGTGCCTTCACCAGCCCATAGCGCACCGTACCCAGCGCGGGCTTCGGTACGCCCGCAACCGCCGCCCAATAGATCTTGCGGGTCTCACGATCCCGAAAGGCCTGGGTCAGCGCGCCTGCCACCGCCCGCGTGCGCGCCAACAGCAACAGTCCGGAAGTGTCCTTGTCCAACCGATGCACGAGGCGCGGCTTGTCGTCGAACCCAAAGCGCAAAGCCTCGGCCAACCCGTCCACATGCCGCGTCTGCTTGCTGCCCCCTTGGGTCGGCAGGCCCGGCGGTTTGTTCAGCGCGATGATGTGATCATCCCGCCAGATCACCGCGTCACGGATCATCGCCGCATCCGCGTCGCTGACCGTGCTCGCGGGCCGCGGTGCGGCAGGGGCATCGGGCAATGGTGGCACCCGCACGCTTTGCCCATCCTCCACCCGGGTCGAGGCCTTGACCCGGCCCCCATCCACCCGGATTTCGCCCTTTCGGCACATCTTCTCGATCCGGCCCTGGCTGACCTGTGGGAACCGGCGCCGGAACCAGCGATCAAGCCGCTGATGGCCCTCGCCCTCGGCCACTTCGACGGTCTGAACCCCGCTCATGCCCACACCGCCCGGCCCAGCCAGACACCCGCGATGAGACCCGCAATGGAGCACACGACAGAAATCATCACATAGGTCGCGGCCTGCCCGGCCAGACCACGCTCATACAGCGTGTAGGCTTCCAATGAGAACGCCGAGAACGTGGTAAACCCGCCCAGCACGCCCCCCATCACGAACGGCCCCCAATGGCCGAGCCCTTTCTGCGCCGCCGCAACAACAAACAGCCCCATCAGGAACGAGCCCACAATATTCACCGTGAGGGTCGCCAGCGGAAAGCCGGGCCCGGCCGCCCGCAGCACCGCCACGCCGACGAGGTAGCGCGCCGACGCGCCCAGCGCGCCGCCCAGGGCGACCTGAAGAACCGTTGAAATCATGGGGGCTCAGTTGCGCGGGGCTGGGGCGAAAGTCAAGAAGACCCCGCATCCCGCTTGGCCCTGAGCTTGACGAAGTAGTCGAGCCTGCGTTTGAGTTCGCGCTCAAAGCCGCGCTCAACAGGTTGGTAGTAGACCCCGCGCGGCATCCCGTCTGGAAAATAGTTCTGGCCCGAGAACGCGCCTTCGGCATCGTGGTCATACGCATACCCCGCGCCATAGCCCTGATCCTTCATCAGGTCCGTCGGCGCATTCAGGATGTGCTTCGGCGGCGGCTCTGACCCCGTCTCTTTCGCAGCACGTCGCGCGTTCTTATAAGCCGCGTAGCCCGCGTTGGACTTGGGCGCGAGCGCCAGGTACGTGACCGCCTGCCCCAGCGCCAATTCACCCTCGGGCGAGCCCAGGCGTTCGTATACCTGCCATGCATCCAGGCACACGGTCTGCGCCTGGGGATCGGCAAGGCCAATATCCTCCACCGCCATCCGGGTGATCCGCCGGGCGAGGTAGCGGGGGTCTTCGCCGCCCTCTAGCATCCGCGCGAACCAGTAAAGCGCCGCATCGGGATCAGACCCGCGCACCGATTTGTGTAGCGCAGAGATCAGGTTGTAATGCGCATCGCCGGACTTGTCGTATTGCGCGGCGCGCCGCATCAGACGCGCAGACAGCGCAGAGGTGTCGAGCGGCTGAGCGACCGTCCAAGCCGCCACCTGTTCGATCAGGTTGAGCAGCGCGCGCCCATCGCCATCGGCCATCTCCAACAGCGCCTCGCGCGCCGGGCCATCAAGCGGCAGCTTGCGCCCCAGCTCTTTCTCGGCCCGCTGCGCCAGCAGTTCCAGATCGGCGAGCGTCAACCGCTCCAGCACCATCACCTGGCTCCGGCTGAGCAGCGCCGAGTTCAGCTCAAACGACGGATTTTCGGTCGTGGCGCCCACCAGAAGGATCGTCCCATCCTCCATATGCGGCAGGAACCCGTCCTGTTGGGCCTTGTTGAAGCGATGGATCTCATCCACGAACAACAGCGTCCCACGCCCGTTCGACCGGCGCAGCTTGGCCGCCTCGAACACTTTTCGCAGGTCTGGCACGCCCGTGAAGATCGCGCTGATCTGGACAAAGGCGAGATCGGTTTCATCGGCGAGCAGCCGGGCAATCGTGGTCTTGCCCACGCCCGGAGGCCCCCAGAAGATGATCGACGACAGACTACCGGCGGCCAGCATGACGCCCAAGGGCCCCTCAGGCCCAAGGACGTGACCCTGCCCGATCACATCGGCCAAAGCACGCGGACGCAAACGGTCGGCCAGCGGATGGGGCGCCGTATCGGGCACCCCATCGCCCGGTCTGTCGAACAGATCGCTCATGGGCCGACCGTATCTGTCTGGTCGGCCCGCGGAAAGCGCGCTTTAGTGCAGGCTCGACTTCAACTGCATCATGATCGCCTGGTTGTCGGAGCCGCCGATATCCAGGCAGGGGCCCACATGCTCCGTCTCGTATCCCAGCCGCCGCATCCAGCGCATCCAGACCTGCGGGCACAGACCCAACAGCTGCGAGGCACCTTCATCCCGGGCGGTCTTGACCATCTGCTGCATCAGACAGGCCTGCACCTGCGTGCGCGCCTTGGCGGGCACGTGCGACGCAATGAACACGCGGCTGGTTTCCCACACCTGCGGGCAAACCGGGGCCTCGTCATAGAGCAGATTTGCGGGGATTGAATCCAACAGCCCCTTCTGCGCATCACGGATCATGTAGGTATAGATCCCGCACCGCGCCGTTGTCGGCGTCATGCGAATACCGGCCAGCACCTCACCCAGGTGATGCACCGCGATCCAGCGACTTTGCGGGGTGTCGTACTGGTCGAATTCCATCCCGTCGACTTCGGGAAGATCCCAATTGCGCTGCACAATAAACGACTCGCGGCGCGCCTTCAAAACGTCGGTAAACAACTCGCCATGCGCGTGCATGTTTTGAAAAGAAAGAGTTGTGGTCTGCATAACAGCCTCCAGCTTGGTTGGGTTGAGAAACCTGTGCCAGCCGGGGCGTCTTTCAGAGCAGATTGTACTCCTGTGCCCTTTGGATCGCCTCGGCGGTCGTTCGAGCAAAGAGCCGGTCACGCGCGGATTTCAGCCGCGCCTTCAACGCGCTCTCCGATATCCCGAGGATCGCTGCCGCTTCGATGTAACGGCTGCCCGATGCAACCAGCCGCAGGGCTTGGCGTTGCGCAGGGGTCAGCGTTTCGGGCGGCGTACTCTCATTATGCAACAATTCGACGGTGTCGCGGATTGACGCGACTTCTTCGTCCGTGAACTCACGATCGGTGCGGGCAAACCCACCGATGGTGCGCGAGGCAAGGGGGCCATGCGAGACGGCCAGACCATAGTTCAGATCGAACGCGCGCGCCTGGCCGAGGATGTTATTGGGATCGGGCATGTCCAGCGCGCTCCACCGGCACGCCCCTTCATTGGCAAAACCCCACAGCACGACCGGATCGCTAAGCATGTGGCCCGATTGTGTATAGCATTCCGTCCAGGCCGGATCGTAGGTCTGCACCATGATATGGGCCGAGGCAAAGCGCACATGCAGACCCAGCGCGTAGCCCGCGGGCGCAAGCCTGCGCAGGCGGGACAGCCCAAGGTCCAACGAAGCGGTATTTGACGTGCTCAGGTCCAAGACATCACCCCAGTGCAACTGATACTTTTAGATAGGTTGCGTCCGGGTTAGTCAACCTTAAAGTGTGTGATATTGCGAATGCACTAAACCCTGAGGAGATAAATGCCTGTCCCCGCCTCCACCCGTATTCCGCACCTGCATACATTGCCTGAAAGCGCCAAAAGCACTGTTCTGCGGTTCATCTTGCTCAGCATGAACCGCACGTCGGGGCCAGAGCGTGTGCTGGGCACACTGGCGATGTCGGCGGCTCAGTCGCGGCACAAAAGAAAACGGCGCCAAGCATAGTGCGAGACGCCGTTACAAACGTTACTTAAAAAGCGCGCGCTTCAGGTGTCGGCCTCTTCGGCCTCTAGCCGCGCGCGATCGGTGGCGCCTTTGGCATCGGCGTCACGTTCCACAAACTCAACGATCGCCATGGGCGCCATGTCGCCATAGCGGAAACCGGCCTTCAGAACGCGGGTATAGCCGCCGTTACGGTCTTTGTAACGTTCGCCCAACGTGTCGAACAGTTTCTTAACGG
>JBCBPV010000027.1:0-43888 GCA_039820585.1 Pseudomonadota bacterium | reverse complement strand
GTGCTGGTCGATGGGCCGGTCTCGCCGGTGCAGCAACGCAATCTGGAAAAAGAGTGGAAGGTCAAACTGCTCGACCGGACGGGCCTGATCCTTGAGATTTTTGCCGACCGCGCGCGGACCCGTGAAGGCGTGCTGCAGGTCCAGAGTCACTTCCTGCGCGGCAGAGGCACCTGCGCTTAGGCTCAAGGCCACGGCACCAGCCAACGCTGTCATCAGCGTGTGTTTCATGGATAGTCCTCCCTATGACATCACGTGTCGGGGCAATTCATGCAGACGGCCCCGGTCATTTCAAGTGAAATGATCTGACGACCTCGGGTCTGGGGTAAGTTTTTTCAACCAAACGGTCGGTTTTACTGCCCGGCCTTTCCTTTGCCGCAAAGGCACAGCATGATTTGCGCGCCCCAGACCGAGACCGCCATGACCGACCCCTTTCCCAAAATCCTGAACCTGTCGCTTCTGGTAGCCTTTCCCATCGCCTGGTTCGCGCCGCTGATCCGCACCGGATTGGTGCCGGAATGGCAGATGCCCGCCTGGCTGGGCGGAAGCACGTTGTTTGCGGCCGACACGATCACCGTCATCTCTGGCCTGCAAAAGCTGTGGGAGGCGGATGTGTTTCTGGCCATCGCAGTAACATTCTTCGCGCTGGTGGCCCCAATCCTGAAAAGCATTGGCCTGGCGCTCATCCACTTCAACCTGCTGTCTGCGGCGACCCAGCCAGTGATTGCGGCGCTGGGAAAGTTGGCGATGGCCGATATCTTCATCCTCGCGCTTTATGTGGTGATCGCGAAGGGCATCGGAATCGGCACGATTGAGATTGCCTGGGGGCTCTATCTGTTCACAGGTGCCGTCATCTTATCGCTCATCCTGTCCTTGATGCCCCGCAAGCCACCACCGACCTAGCCGCACGCGCGTCGCCCGTGCCACGTCTTGGCCCCACCTTTTCCCAACACTCTTAACAGTCTTGACGTTACAGGGTGCCCGTGACCTTTGAACCCAGACGAAAAACAAGAGCAGCCCATGATCCGCGCGCTTTACGACTGGACAATATCGTTGGCTTCCACGCGCTACGCCATGTGGGCGCTGGCGATCGTGGCGTTCGTGGAAAGCTCGGTCTTCCCGATCCCGCCGGACGTTCTGTTGATCCCGATGATTATCGCCCAGCCACGCAAGGCGTTCCAGATTGCAGCGCTTTGTACGGTGTGTTCGGTTCTGGGCGGACTGGCCGGTTATTGGATCGGGCTGGGGCTGTTTGATACGGTCGGGCGCCCCGTGCTCGAGTTTTATGGCAAGGACAGCTATTTCGACGAATTCGCCGTCCGCTACAACGAATGGGGCGCCTGGGCGGTGCTGATCGCAGGCGTCACTCCCTTCCCTTACAAAGTGATCACCATCATGTCGGGGGCCACGGGGCTGAACCTGACGGTGTTCATCATTGCCAGCATCGTCGCGCGCGGATTGCGGTTTTTCATCGTGGCCGCGCTGTTGTGGAAGTTCGGCGCACCAATCCGTGAGTTTATCGAGAAGCGTTTAGGCCTTATGTTTGCCCTGTTCTGCATTCTGCTGGTGGGCGGCTTCTACGTGATCCGGTTCCTGTGATGACACGAAAGATGGTGATTTTGCTGGCCGCCGGTGGCTCGGCGGCGCTGCTCTTGGCCGCATGGGGCTTCCAATACCTGGGCGGGCTGGCGCCGTGCGCGATGTGCATCTGGCAGCGCTGGCCACATCTGGCCGCTGCAATCATCGGCCCTGTGGCAGCGGTGACGGCAGGGCCGCTTCTGCCGCTTCTTGGCGCGGCCTCGGCGGCCACCACGGGCGCCATCGGTATCTTTCACACCGGGGTGGAACGCGGTTGGTGGGAAGGTCCGTCAACATGCACATCGGGCTCTATCGAAGGCCTGTCCTCACAAGAGTTGATGGATCAGATCCTGACCGCACCTTTGGTGCAATGCGATCAGGTGGCCTGGGAAATGCTGGGCCTGTCCATGGCCAGCTGGAATGCGGCAGCCTCGTTCGCATTTGCCGCACTTTGGCTTTTTGCTGCCCGGCAAAGGTCAATAGACTGACCGCACCGGGTCAAAGTTTGGCCGGTTTTATTAGCGAAAACAGTCCCCAACACAGCTAACGCTACCTTGTAAAGAGTAAGGGGAAATTCATGGGACTTATTGCTCGCTCACGCCAACCCGCCGCTGCCATGTCGATGGTTGAACAAATCCGCAACGACGATCCGGCAAACTATGAAATGTCATCCGCGGGCAAATGGGCCTGGCGCATCGGCATCTTCGGCCCAACGGTCGTTCTGCCCGCCTTCTTGATCCTGACCAGCCCGTTTTCACCGCCCGTCGCCGCCAAGCATTGGGCCACCGCGGCAGGCGGCTGCACCCTTGGCAGCTGGATCGGCACGGCGCCCGCGCGCGAGGATGCGCCCGGCTATCACGCCCATCTTGACCACGACAATGATGGGATGGCCTGTGAACAGGTCCGCCGCAGTTCGCGCAGCAGCTCCTCCATCGGCTCTCGCGCAGGCGGGGCGAAGGTGATCCGCCACTAAGCCTCGCCTTAGTGCAGAGTGAACTCGCCCTGCACATTGCGCCACTCACCCGGCGCGATCATCTTGCGATGCGTAAAGCGTACCGAATGCAGCGGGCCTTCGATCTTGTCCTGCCAGTATTCGATGAACTCAAACAAGCGCGGATGGTCTGGCGCCAGGTCGTATTCCTGCCAGACAAACGTGTTCAGCACGCTTTGAAAATCGGGCATACGGTAGAAAAACTCGGCCGTGGTCAGCCCGTACCCTTTCAGCATTAACTCGGTCTCTTGCGTCTCCATGAGTATCCTCTTGGTTGATTCTGTCTCCGATTGAGCCAAGAGAAAACTGAGTTTTCAATAAAAACAGACTGTTAGCACTCTGATACGCTGGCTGCTGGTGCGCAGCGGTTCCCCCCATTGCACCCCATATCCGCCATCTGATACAGTGTGGATAACAACATATAGTTCAGCACACGAAAGCAGCACATCCACGTGAGCGACACACCAGAACCCCCTGAGAACACAGACGAAACGCCGCCGCCAGAACGTCCGGCGCATGACGGTCCGACGATTTCTATCTCTGATGAGATGCGGACCTCGTATCTTGATTACGCGATGTCGGTCATCGTCAGCCGCGCAATCCCGGATCTGCGCGATGGCTTAAAACCTGTGCACCGTCGAATCCTCTATGCGATGCATGAGACCGGCAATAGTCACGACAAGTCCTATCGCAAGTCCGCCCGTCCCGTCGGCGACGTCATGGGCAAATATCACCCCCATGGCGATGGCGCGATTTATGACGCGCTGGTGCGGATGGCACAGGATTTCTCGATGTCGCTGCCCCTGCTCGATGGTCAGGGCAACTTCGGCTCGATGGACGGCGATAACCCGGCCGCCATGCGGTATACCGAAGTGCGGATGGACAAACCCGCCGCTGCATTGCTGGCCGATATCGAAAAAGACACGGTCGACTTTCAGGACAATTATGACGGCAAGGATCAGGAACCCACGGTTCTGCCCGCACGATTCCCCAACATGCTGGTCAACGGCGCGGGCGGGATCGCAGTTGGCATGGCGACCAACATCCCGCCGCATAACCTGGGCGAGGTCGTGGATGCCACACTCGCGCTGATCGAAGACCCCGATCTGACATCGGAACAACTCATCGAATACGTCCCCGCCCCCGATTTCCCCACCGGCGGCGTGATCCTGGGCCGGTCCGGCGCCCGCAAAGCCTATATCGAAGGGCGCGGCAGCGTGATCATCCGCGCCAAGACCCGGATCGAAGAGATCCGCAAGGATCGCTATGCCATCATCCTCGATGAGATCCCCTATCAGGTGAACAAGGCCGCGATGATCGAAAAGATCGCGGATCTGGTGCGGGAGAAGAAGCTGGAAGGCATTTCGGCGGTCCAAGACGAAAGCGACCGTGTGGGTGTGCGGGTTGTGATTGAGTTGAAGCGCGATGCGACAGCTGAAGTGGTCATGAACCAGCTTTACCGCTTCACCCCGATGCAAACCTCTTTCGGCTGCAACATGCTGGCCCTGAATGGCGGGCGCCCCGAGCAACTAACCCTGCGCGATTTCCTGACCGCGTTCATTTCCTTCCGGGAAGAGGTTGTCGCCCGCCGCACCGCCTTTGACCTGCGCAAAGCACGCGAGCGCAGCCATATCCTCTGCGGTCTGGCAGTCGCCGTCTCAAACGTGGACGAAGTGGTCGCCACCATCCGCGCCTCTGCCGATGCGGCGGAGGCCCGCGAAAAGCTGATGGAACGCCGCTGGCCCGCAGCCGATATCGCCGATTACATCCGGCTGATCGATGACCCCAGCCATACGATGAACGAGGACGGGACCTATAACCTGTCCGAGATCCAGGCCCGCGCGATCCTCGACCTGCGCTTGCAACGCCTGACCCAGATCGGCGTCAAGGAAGTGACCGACGAGCTGGAAGAACTGGCCGGCAAGATCAAGGATTACCTCGACATCCTGCGCTCGCGCACCCGGATCATGTCTATCATCTCGAATGAGCTGAAGGATGTCCGCGACCAGTTCGCCGTCCCGCGCCGCACGGAAATCGTCGACTGGTCCGGCGACATGGAAGACGAAGACCTGATCGAGCGGGAGGACATGGTGGTCACCGTCACCTCGTCGGGCTGGATCAAGCGCACGCCCTTGGCCGAGTTCCGGTCGCAAAAACGCGGCGGCAAGGGGCTGAGCGGCATGGCGACCAAGGATGAGGATGTGGTCACCACCCTCTTCGTTGCCAATACGCATACGCAGCTGCTGTTCTTCACGACCGACGGCATGGTCTACAAATTGAAGACCTGGCGCCTGCCGCAAGGGGGCCGCACGGCCAAGGGCAAGGCGATCATCAACATCCTGCCCATCCCAACGGGCGTTTCCATCGCCGCGATCATGCCCGTGGACCGGGATGAAGAGGAATGGGATCAGCTTCAGATCTTCTTCGCGACCTCCGAAGGCGACGTGCGGCGCAACGCGCTGAGCGATTTCACCAACGTGAAGTCCAACGGCAAAATCGCGATGAAATTGCCCGAGGACGTTGAACTTGTGAACTCGCGGATCTGTACCGAAGATGATGACGTGATGCTCGTCACCGCCATGGGCCGGGCGATCCGGTTCCCGACGACTGAGGTGCGCGTCTTCAAGGGCCGCGATTCAACCGGTGTGCGGGGGATCCGGCTGGCAGACAGCGATCGCGTTGTGTCCATGTCGATCATCCGCCACTTCGCCGCGACCCCGGCAGAGCGTGTGGCCTATCTCAAAATGCGCCGCGCCATGGCCGGTCTCACGGACGAAGCTGAAAGCGATGACGACGAAGACGTGGATGCCACGGGCGTCGAAATCGACTATCCCGCTATGTCCGCCGCCGAAGACCTGATCCTGACAATATCCGCCGGGGGTTCGGGCAAGCTCAGCTCCTCCCACGACTACCCGGTGCGTGGCCGTGGCGGGCAAGGCGTGATGGCGATGGACAAGGCAATGCGCGGCGGCGCGTTGGTGGCATCCTTCCCGGTGGAGATGGACGACCAGATCATGCTCGCCACCTCCAAAGGCCAGTCGATCCGCGTGCCGGTTGACGGCATCTCCTTCCGCTCACGCAGCGCAGGCGGGGTTCGGGTGTTCGACACGGGCGACGGCGAAGAGGTCGTGTCCGTCGCCTGGATCGCCGACCAGGGTGAGGACGAGGATGGGGCCGAGGAATAGCCTCGGCCTCGTCACCTATCTCGCGCGCGACTATGATGAGGCGATTGCCTGGTTTCAGGGTGCCTTGGGGTTTGTGCTGATTGAGGACACCGATCAGGGCGGCGGCAAACGCTGGGTCCGGATGGCCCCGCATGCGCAGGCAGAGACGGGGTTTCTGATTGCGCGGGCGGTGGGCGATCAAGCCGTTGGCGTCGGACACGCCGCGGCCGGTAGGGTCGCGTATTTCCTTTACACCGACGACTTTGCATCCACGGCCAGACGCATGGTGGCCGCAGGTGTCCCGTTCGAAGAAGACCCCCGCCAGGAACCCTACGGCACGGTCGCCGTCTTCCGCGACCTCTACGGCAACCGCTGGGATCTGATCGAGCCCGCCACCCGTTAACCACCTCGTAACATTACACTTTCGTTAATGGCCGCTGGTATGGCATCACCGGGTCATCGCCAATAAAAGCTGGCGAGACGGTATGTAACGAGTATCCTGCGTGAACGGTCCCAAGGCCCAGAATGCCCCGCCGCACCTGTCTTGTGTGAGGTCGGGGCGGGCAACGTCTTTCCAAAGCCGAGCCAATCGCCTACATCCCCGCCATGAGCACACTTCACATCATCGGCGGCGGCATGGCCGGATCGGAAGCCGCTTGGCAGGCCGCGAATGCAGGCATTGACGTGGTGATCCACGAGATGCGGCCGGAGGTGGAAACCTTTGCGCACAAGACCGGGCATCTGGCGGAAATGGTCTGCTCGAACTCGTTCCGGTCCGATGATGACGAACAGAACGCCGTCGGCCTGTTGCACTGGGAAATGCGCACTGCTGGCGGCCTGATCATGGAGATGGCCGACATCCACCGCCTGCCCGCAGGTGGGGCTTTGGCGGTGGACCGTGATCCCTTTGCCGAGGCGGTGACGGCCCGGCTGATGGCGCACCCGCGCGTGACTGTGGCCTATGGCGAGATCTCTGATCTACCCACCAATGGCCATTGGATCATTGCCACTGGCCCCCTGACGTCTGGCACCCTTGCCCAGTCGATCCAGAACGCCACCGGTGAAGACGCGCTGGCCTTTTTCGATGCCATCGCCCCCATCGTCTATGCCGACAGCGTGGATATGGGCACCGCCTGGATGCAATCGCGCTATGACAAGGGCGAGACCGAGGAAGAGCGGACAGCCTATCTCAACTGTCCCATGACCAAGGTTCAGTACCAGGCGTTCATCGACACGCTGCTGGCCGCCGACAAGACCGAGTTCAAACCGGGCGAGACCGCGGGCTATTTCGACGGCTGCCTGCCGATCGAGGTGATGGCGGAACGCGGGCGCGAAACGCTGCGCTTTGGCCCCATGAAGCCCGTGGGCCTGACCAATCCGCACGCGCCCGACGACAAACCCTACGCTGTGGTACAACTGCGCCGCGACAACAAGCTGGGCACGCTTTACAACATTGTGGGTTTCCAGACGAAGATGAAATACGGCGCGCAAACAGAGGTTTTGCGCATGATTCCAGGCCTTCACGAGGCGAAGTTCGCACGATTGGGCGGCATCCACCGCAACACTTTCCTGAACTCCCCGCGGTTCCTCGACGACGAGATGCGCCTCAGATCGCACCCTCATATCCGCTTGGCCGGTCAGATCACCGGGGTCGAAGGCTATGTCGAAAGCGCGGCCATGGGCCTTCTGGCGGGACGGCTCGCCGTGGCTGAAATCACGGGCACGCCCCTCGCCCCGGTCCCGGCCACCACGGCCACGGGTGCACTTGTCACCCACATCACCGGCGGCGCCGATGCCAAGACGTTCCAGCCGATGAACGTGAACTTCGGCCTCTTCCCACCCGTCGACGCCAAGGGCGGCCGCCGCGGCCGCAAGACCCGGTACAAGGCTTATACCGACCGCGCCAAGGCCGATTGGCAGGCGTGGCTCGGCCAATCAGCACTGGACGCCGCCTGACCCGCAGCGCTAGCCTGCGCCCATGACCGGCAAGTTCTTCGACGAAGTCTATGGCGTGGAAACCGCGGAGGAAACGCGCGCGCTCTACGACAAATTCTCTGGCAGCTATGATGACGCGGTGGCCGAACAGGGCTATGCCACGCCCGCGCGTATTGCCTCGGCCCTGTCGGCGCAGACGCGCGATCACGGATTGCCTGTGCTTGATTTCGGCTGCGGCACAGGTCTTGCAGGCGAAGCCCTAGTTGAAGCAGGGTTTCAGACCATCGACGGGTTGGATCTGTCGCGTGAGATGCTGGAAGGCGCGGCCATGCGCGATGTCTACCGCGCACTGGCGCAGATCGATGCCGAGGTCGACCTGCGCGGCACGGCAGAAAACTACGCCGCGGTCGTGGCATGCGGGGTGATCGGATCGGGGGCCGCCCCCCTATCGCTTTTCGACACGATCCTGACGGCCATGGCCCCCGGCGCGCTGTTCGCCTTTTCATTCAACGACCGCACGCTCGAACACCCCGAGTATGAAGAGCGTGTGGATACCGCCGTCGCAGACCAGGAAGCGCACCTGCTCAGCCGCGAATACGGCGCGCACCTGCCCGGGCTCGACATGGGTTCCATAGTCTACGTGCTTGAAAAGGCGTGAGCTTCGCCACACGGTTTGCCCCGTCGCCGACCGGCCCCCTGCACTTGGGACACGCCTATTCGGCAATGGTGGCCCACGACATGGCGGCGGCAAATGGCGGGCGGTTCCTGCTGCGCATCGAAGATATCGACCACAGCCGCGCGCGTCCCGAATGGGAAGATCTGATTTATGAGGACCTCGCCTGGCTGGGACTAGGCTGGGAAATGCCGGTGATGCGGCAGTCCGACCGCATGGCAGCCTATGACGAAACCCTGCGCTGGCTCTGGTGGCGCGGCCTGATCTACCCCTGTAGGTGCAACCGCCGCGATATCGTGGCCGCGGCCTTGGCGCCCCAAGATGGCACACCGCTCACCGGCCCCGATGGCATCGTCTATCCCGGCACTTGCCGCCCACCACCGGACGCGCCCCTGCCCGAAACACCCCTGCCCCAAGACACCGCCCTGCGCCTGAACATGGCCGCAGCGCTACAACGGATCGGTGAGGCCGTGTTCTTCGACGAACACGGCGCAGGGCCAGAGGGCGAGACGGGTTGGCAAAGCATCGCAGCAACCGATCTGATCGAAACCGTCGGCGATGTGGTTCTGGCGCGGCGCGACATGGGCACGTCCTATCACCTTTCGGTCGTCATCGACGACGCCGCCCAAGGCATAACTCACGTGGTGCGCGGCGCTGACCTGTTCGAGCCCACGAAAATCCACGCCGTCCTGCAGCGCCTGTTGGACCTGCCGACGCCCACCTACCACCACCACCGCCTGATCCGCGACGACACTGGCAAACGGCTCGCCAAACGCGACGATGCCCGCGCGATCCGCACCTACCGGGAAGAGGGCGCCACCCCGGCGGACGTGCGCAGAATGGTCGGGCTTGGGCCCTAGACCTCGGGCGCCATTAACTCCACCTCTTCGCCATCGCGCACCGCGGTGTAGAAACAGACCCGCCGGTTGGTGTGACAGGCAGGCCCGGTCTGGCGCACCTGCATCAACAGGCAATCGCGATCACAATCCACCCGGAAATCCACCAATTCCTGCACATTCCCGCTGGTCCCGCCCTTGATCCAGAACGCCTGACGCGAGCGCGACCAATAGGTGACGCGGCCGGTTTCCAGCGTCTTGGCGACGGCCTCGGCATTCATCCACGCCATCATCAGCACTTCGCCCGTTTCGGCCTCTTGCGCGATGGCGGGGATCAGCCCATTGGCGTCAAAGCGCAACGTTGCGGGATCAAAAGGCATCTGGCATGGTTTCCTTGGATGTACCGGTGCCCTATCTAGGCACGCAGTGCGCAAAGGGAAAGCCATGGCTGAGACCGATCTGATCAAGCTGTATTCAGGCCGTATCCTGGAACTGGCCGCGGATACCCCATTGACGGGCAGTCTAGATCTGCCCCACGCCCGGGTAACGCGGCGCTCGCCCTTGTGCGGGTCGAACATCACCGTGGATCTGTGCATGGACGCAGGCCGCATCTCGGCCTTTGCACAGGACGTGCGGGCCTGCGCCCTCGGTCAAGCGGCGGCCTCGGTGGTGGGCGCCCAAGCCATCGGACGCACGCGCGGTGAGATTGAGCTGGCGCGCGACCAGCTTGCCCAGATGCTGTCCAGCGACGGCCCGCCACCGGACGCGCCCTTTGCGGAGCTGGAGGTACTGATCCCCGCCCGCGCCTTCCAGAACCGGCACAAATCAATCCTGTTGGCACTGGACGCGACGGCAGAGGCCATGGCCCAGGCCGAACGCGCCGCTTGCGCCTAAGCCGCGGCCACCAGATCAAGCTCAACCGATGCCCCCACTGCCAGACCCGTGACCCCGATACAGGTGCGCGCAGGCAGTTTTCCAGGCGCGAAGTAGCTTTCGTACACGGCATTCATCCGGTCGAAATCCTGGAAATTCACGAGATAGACCCGGGCGAACACCACGCGGTCCAGGGACGATCCAGCCGCCACCAGCACGGTTTTGAGGTTTTCCATCACCTGCCGCGTCTGCGCGGTGATATCCCCCGTCACCAGCGTTGCTGGGTCGTCCGGCAGGGTCGGCATCTGGCCGGTGACGAACAGGAAATCGCCCGCCCGCACGGCGTGGCTGAAGGGTCCAACCCGCTCGGGGCCGGCAGCGAATGTCAGGTGATCAATGTCCAAGGGCGCCTCCGTTGCTATGGCATCGGCGTCACGCCCCTGCCGCACGGCAGTGTTTGCGTATTTTCGACAAGAAGAAAGACCGACCCGTCACTTTCGCCAGGACTGTGCCACTACCCCGGCGTCATGCGATACGCCGCGCCCTGCCCCACGCTCAGAAACCACAGCGATCCGTCGGGCGCCTCCACGATATCGCGCACCCGCGCCGTCTCATCCCCTTCGATACGCTCGGCCTCTTGCAAACCGCCGCCCGCCGCCTCCAGCCGCGAGATCAGGCCGAATTTGAGCGAGCCGACGAAGATGTCGCCTTCCCATTCGGGCCAAAGCACACCGGAATAGACCGCCATGCCAGAGGGGGCGATGGACGGATCCCAGTAAAAGACGGGCTGTTCCATACCCTCTTTCGCGCTGCCTTCCCCGATCGGCAGGCCAGAGTAGTGGCGCCCGTAGGAAATCACCGGCCAGCCGTAATTGGCGCCGGGGCGCACCGCGTTCACCTCATCGCCGCCGCGCGCGCCGTGTTCATTGACCCAGAGGTTGCCGTCGAGATCCAGCGCTGCGCCTTGGGGGTTGCGGTGGCCGTAGCTCCAGATTTCGGGCTGCACGCCAGCCTGACCCACGAAAGGGTTGTCCGCAGGGACCGAACCGTCGCGGTTCACGCGGATCACGGCGCCGTTGTGGTTTGACACGTCCTGGGACGAGGGGCGGTCGCCCCGGTCGCCCGTGGTCAGGAAGATCGTGCCATCGGTGGCCTCAACAACCCGGCTGCCGAAGTGGCGCCCGCCGCGGGAGCCACCGGCCATCTCGAAAATCACGCGGACATCGTTAAGCGTGGTGCCATCATCGCTGAGCCGCCCCACCGCCAGCGCGGTGCCTGCGCCTCGGCGTTGCGGGGCAGAGTAGCTGAGAAACACCTCGCGGCTGTCCGCGAAATCGCGCGGGATCATCACATCAAGAAGCCCGCCCTGCCCTTCATCGACGACCTCTGGCACGCCCGAAACCGTCTGCCGTGCGCCCGCCGCATCGAAATGCAACAGCCGCCCCCCGCGTTCCGTGATCAGCCAGCCGCCATCCGGCAGAAACCCGATGCCCCAGGGCTCTTCCAACCCGGTGGCCATAGCATCGACGCGCGCGGCCCCTGCAGAGGTTTCAAGCGCTAGCGCTGGCAGAGGGACCGATATCGCGAGGGTGGTGGCGAGGAGTGGAAGCAGGCGCATGGAGACCTCCGGATTGCGTGTGTGGACTAAAGATAGGCGCTCTTACCGCCGCTTCCATGACCTTGGGTCATTCACGCTTGTGTGACGCGGTGCAGCATTGAAGCCTTTTCTTTCGCAAGTTTTCTGTCTAGCTTTTTGGCCGCAACGACAAAAATGTCAGGGAGACATCAATGAAAAACCTTCTTACGGCGACAGCCGCCTCTGCTCTTATGGCATCGGCTGCCTATGCAGACGGTCATACCGAAGTAAAGCTGGGCGTATTTCTGGGCTTCACCGGCCCGATTGAATCGCTCGTCGCAGAAATGGGCCCGGCCGCAGAGCTTGCCATCGAGGAAGCCAATGCCAGCGACAATTTCCTGGGGGGCGCGTCCGTCACCTCCGTGCGTGCCGACACCACTTGCGTGGATGCAGGTGCAGCCACTGCAGCGGCAGAGCGTTTGATCACCGGCGACGGCGTGGCCGGGATTGTGGGCGGCGACTGTTCCGGTGTCACCGGTGCGGTGCTGCAGAACGTGGCCCTGCCCAACGGTATGGTCATGATTTCACCGTCGGCAACGTCGCCCGGTCTGAGCCACACCAACAATGAAGATAACGGCCTGTTTTTCCGCACCGCACCATCGGATGCACGTCAGGGCGTTGTGATGACCGAGGTCCTGATGGATCAGGGCATCAACGAAGTCGCCGTGACCTATACCAACAACGACTATGGCAAAGGTCTGGCCGATGCGTTCCAGGCAGCCTTTGAAGAAGCCGGTGGTTCGATCACCATCACCGCCGCGCATGAAGACGGCAAGGCCGACTATTCGGCCGAAGTCGGCGCGCTTGCCTCTGCGGGCGGTGAGCGGCTTGTGGTTGCAGGCTATGTTGACCAGGGCGGCGCGGGCATCGTGCGCGCAGCGCTTGATACCGGTGCGTTTGACACGTTCCACTTCCCGGATGGGATGATCGGTGAGGCGTTGACCGACACGTTCGGCGACGAGATTGACGGCTCTTCCGGCCAGCACCCCAGCCCGTCGGACGAACTGGCCGCGGCCTTTACCGACCTTGTCGCGGGCCGTTTTGAAGCGACCTCGCCCTTTGCGCCCGAAAGCTATGATGCGGCCGCACTGATCCTGCTGGCGATGCAAGCGGCCGGGTCAAGTGATCCTGCCGAATACGCCGGCAAGGTCTTTGACGTTGCCAACGCTCCGGGTGAGCCGATTGCCGTTGGTGAGCTTGACAAGGCCTTCCAAATCCTCGCCGAAGGCGGCGAGATCGACTATGTCGGCGCATCGGGCGTCGAGTTGATCGGCCCCGGTGAAGCGGCTGGCAACTATCGCCAGATCACCGTCGAAGGCGGGTCGATCGAGACCGTTCAGTTCCGCTAAGCACGCGGCGCACAAACTGGCAGCCCCGGATCCGTTCCGGGGCTGCTTTGCTATCGTCGGGGGACGGGGCCGTAGATGATCGTAGTCGAAGATGTCCATAAACACTTCGGCGGCTTCCATGCCGTTGATGGCGCGTCGCTGGAGATTGCCGAAGGGTCGATCACCGGCCTGATCGGGCCGAACGGCGCAGGAAAAACAACCCTTTTCAATGTGATCGCAGGCGTTCTGAAACCGACCATGGGCCGTGTCACCATGGCGGGTGAAGACATCACCGGTTTGCCGCCGCATGATCTGTTCCACAAGGGGCTGTTGCGCACCTTTCAGATCGCCCATGAATTCAGCTCGATGACGGTGCGTGAAAACCTGATGATGGTGCCCGCCGCGCAATCGGGAGAAACGCTTTGGAATGCCTGGTTCAAACGCAGGCAGATTGCAGAAGAAGAACAGGCGCTTCTGAAGAAAGCCGACGAAGTCCTTGAATTTCTGACCATTGATCACCTGAAGGACGAGCGCGCGGGCAATCTGTCAGGTGGCCAGAAGAAGCTGTTGGAGCTTGGCCGCACCATGATGGTCGACGCCCGCATTGTGTTTCTGGATGAAGTCGGCGCGGGGGTGAACCGCACGCTTCTCAACACCATCGGCGACGCGATCATCCGCCTGAACAAGGAACGCGGCTATACGTTCTGCATGATCGAGCATGACATGGATTTCATTGGTCGCCTGTGCAACCCGGTGATCTGCATGGCAGAGGGCAAGGTTCTGGCCGAAGGGACCATCGAGGAAATCAAGGCCAATGAGTCGGTGATCGAGGCCTATCTGGGCACGGGTCTGAAGAACAAAGACAAGGTGGGCGCCTGAGATGAGCGACAGCCCCTACAGCGATGATCGCGGGAACAAAGACCGCTCGATTGCGAACCCGCATGGGCGGGGCACACTGACGGCCTACGGGACCGAGACGCAGGCCAAGCACACCACCGCAGACGGCCCTTTCCTGATCGGGGACACGATGACCGGGGGCTATGGCACCGGCGCAGATATCCTGCACGACTGCACGATTGCCGTGGATGAGGGCAAAATCGCCGTGATCGTCGGCCCCAATGGCGCGGGCAAGTCCACCGCGATGAAGGCCGTGTTCGGGATGCTAAACGTGCGCAGTGGGTCGGTGCGGATCGGTGGCAAGGACATCACCAATCTGACCCCGCAGGCCCGGGTGGCCGAAGGGATGGCCTTTGTGCCGCAAACCTCGAATATCTTCACCTCGCTGACGGTGGAGGAAAACCTCGAGATGGGGGCCTTCCTGCGCCGGGACGACATCAAAACGACGATTGAGCAGGTTTATGACCTGTTTCCGATCCTGCGCGACAAGCGCCGCCAGGCCGCCGGAGAACTCTCGGGCGGCCAGCGCCAGCAGGTTGCCGTGGGCCGCGCGCTGATGACCCAGCCACAGGTGTTGATGCTGGATGAGCCGACCGCGGGCGTCTCGCCCATCGTGATGGATGAGCTGTTTGACCGGATCATCGAAGTGGCGCGTACCGGCATCTCGATCCTGATGGTCGAACAAAACGCCCGCCAGGCGCTTGAGATTGCCGATACCGGCTATGTCCTCGTTCAGGGGCGCAACGCCTATACCGGCACCGGGGCTGAACTGCTTGCCGACCCCGATGTCCGCCGCAGCTTTTTGGGAGGGTAAGGGATTGCTTCTGGCCTTTGTCCTGACGACCCTGCTGGAAACCCTTGGTTTTGGTCCACAGCCGCTGGTCTGCCGATTCCCACCGCCGCAGACCGGGCATGAGATGATCAAGGTCGTGACCGTCGAACGCCCCAGCCTGAAGGACATCCCCGGCTTGTTCCGGGTCGAGATGGAAGTGAACGACACCATCACCCTGCCCGGCGCGGCGCAGCCGATCACGACGACCTCGCTGCGTGACGCGATGGTGCGGGCGGTGCAGAACAACGCCACCTTCTACACCCTGGGCTTCGATGAAACCGGGGCGGCGGCGCTGAATATCCTGTGGGCCGAAGACGCGCGCCAGCCGACACGTGAGATCACCCGCATCGGGCGCTGCCGCAACTATGCCCGCCACCTCGACCGTTGGGTGTCGTGATGCGGCTGGTAGCCATGGTTGTCGCGATCCTGGCCGGCACCGGCGCTGCCACCGCGCAGCAGGTTGATATCTCACAGGCGCCGATCCAGCAGGACATCGCCCTGACATGCACCTTTACGACAGAGTGCATGGATACCGATGGCTGCTCTGACACCAGCTACACGGTCACGATCGAAGGCCTGGCCGGTGGCGTCACCGCGGAGCAGTTGGTGGTAGAGGCCGAACTGATCTCGGACGTGGAAACGGTGACCGTTACCGGCACACTGACCGACGAAATCCTGCGCCTGAACGCCTTCGAGGCCGCGATGCCCCAGATGTTGGTCAACACACCCGACGGCGCGCGCCTGACCGCCCATATCGCCAGCGTCCCGCTTGCCATCACCTATGCAGGAACCTGCGAATGATCGACTTTCTGAACGCCTTCGTCGCCCTGTCGAACTTCGTGCTGATCCCCGCGATCAGCTATGGCAGCCAACTGGCGCTGGGCGCATTGGGTGTGACGCTGATCTATGGCATCCTGCGGTTTTCCAACTTCGCCCATGGCGATACGATGGCATTCGGGGCGATGGCCACGATCCTGTTCACCTGGTGGCTGCAAAGCCTGGGCGTGTCCCTTGGCCCGCTGCCCACCGCCCTTCTGGCCCTGCCTGTCGGGATCGCCGTCACCTCCCTTCTGCTCTTGGGCACGGACCGGCTGGTCTATCAGTTTTACCGACGACAAAAGGCGGCGCCTGTGATCCTGGTGATCGTGTCGATGGGTGTGATGTTCGTGATGAACGGCATCGTGCGCTTTATCATCGGCGTCGATGACCAGCGCTTTGCCGATGGCGAGCGCTTCATCATCTCGGCCCGCGACTTTCGCGAGATGACGGGGCTGGCCGAGGGATTGGCACTGCGCACCTCCACTGTCATCACCGTGGTCACAGCCATCATAGTGGTCGCCGCGCTGTTCTGGTTCCTCAACAAGACGCGCACGGGCAAGTCGATGCGGGCGTTTTCAGACAACGAAGACCTGGCCCTATTGTCCGGCATCAACCCCGAGCGTGTGGTGGCCATCACCTGGATCATCGTTGCAGCCCTCGCCACCATCGCGGGCGTGCTTTACGGGCTGGACAAGTCCTTCAAGCCCTTCACCTATTTCCAGCTGCTTCTGCCGATCTTCGCCGCGGCCATCGTGGGCGGCCTCGGCAACCCGATCGGGGCCATCGCGGGCGGGTTTGTCATCGCATTTTCCGAGGTGATGATCACCTACGCCTTCAAGAAGGTGCTGACCTACATCTTGCCCGACAGCCTTGATCCCACTGGCCTGGTGCAGCTTTTGTCCACCGATTACAAATTTGCGGTCTCGTTTGCGATTCTTGTGATCGTCCTGTTGTTCCGGCCCACCGGCCTCTTCGCGGGGAAATCGGTATGAGCGTGCCTCTCAAAAACTCGCTGCTTTTCGTTCTGGTCTTCAGCCTGATCGCCTCCACCGGCTTTACCAGCAGCTGGAACGTGGCCCTTGGCATCTTCAACATGGGCCTCATCAGCGCGATCATGGCGCTCGGCGTGAACATGCAATGGGGCTATGCGGGCCTGTTCAACGTGGGCGTCATGGGCTTTGTCGCGCTGGGTGGTCTGGGTGCGGTGGTCGTGTCGATGCCGCCAGTGGACGATGCGTGGGCGGCAGGCGGGATGCGGATCATTCTGGGGCTGATACTGGGCGCGATGTCGATCATCGCGGCAATCCTCTATTGGAAACGCATGCCACCGGGTTTGGCCCGCAACCTGGGGATCATCGCGATCCTGATCGTGGGCTTTGTTCTGTATCGCACCGTGTTCGATCCCGGCAAGGCGGCGGTTGAGGCGGTGGACCCGGCAACCACCGGCTATCTCGGGGGCTTGGGCCTGCCCGTGTTGCTGTCCTGGCCTGTGGGCGGGGCCTTGGCGGCGGGCGCGGCCTGGATCGTGGGCAAGACCGCGCTTGGCCTGCGCTCGGACTACCTGGCCATCGCGACACTGGGCATCGCCGAGATCATCATCGCGATCCTGAAGAACGAAGACTGGCTGTCGCGCGGCGTGAAGAACGTGATCGGCATCCCGCGCCCGGTCCCGTATGAGATCGACCTGCAGAACGATCCCGCCTTTGTCGAGCGCATGGTGGGCTGGGGCTATGACCCGGTCATCGCCTCGTCAATCACTGTGAAACTCGCCTATTCGGGCCTGTTCATCGCGATCCTTTTGGGCCTGTTGTGGCTCAGCCAGGCCGCGCTCAAATCGCCCTGGGGCCGCATGATGCGCGCGATCCGCGACAACGAGATCGCGGCAGAGGCGATGGGCAAGGATGTCACCAAACGCCACTTGCAGATCTTCATCCTGGGGTCCGCCATCTGCGGATTGGCCGGCGCAATGATGACCACGCTCGACGGCCAGCTCACCCCCGGCACTTACCAACCGCTGCGCTTTACCTTCCTGGTTTGGGTGATGGTGATTGTCGGTGGCTCGGGCAACAACTTTGGCGCCGTGTTGGGCGGCTTCCTGATATGGTTCCTGTGGGTGATGGTGGAGCCCTATGGTCTGACCTTGATCGAGTTCATCACGGCAGGCATGCCCGATGGCTCGGCCCTGAAGGACCATCTGCTCGAGAGTGCTGCACATATGCGGCTTCTGACCATGGGTCTGGTCCTGCTGATCGTGCTGCGCTTCAGTCCGCGCGGGTTGATCCCAGAGCGCTAGAAAACGCCCCGTTGGTGCTGGACCCGGGCATAAAGCCAAACCAGCACCGACACCACGGCACCTGCGCTGACGATGACGTCCCCGGCCAGCCCCGCCACCGCGCGCATGGGCGGGTCGGACAAGACCACCAGCCACAGCGCGGCATAGACCAGCGCAACTGCGGCAATGGCCAGAAGAACCGGCGCCGCAGACAGCCGCCCGGCCAACATCACAGCCCCCAGCACGCCCGCGAAGGCGCCGATGGCCCATGGCGCGTCGAAGGACGCGGGCAGCGTGGTGAAATACGCCACCTGGTCCTCTGTAAAGAGCGCGATGTAGGGCGCGTAGGCATATTGGGTCATCAGATAGTCAGCCGCCGCGATCGCTGTCCAAGCCAGGGTAAACAGCGTCATCGGCCAAAAGTGCCAGGGGGGCGCCATGTCAGGCTCCGTTGCTGAGAAGGTTGACTTACGCGCAGCGTGCCCGCTTCGCCGGCTGAAATCCAGTCATGATCCCACAGCCACCGCAACTCACGCAGGCTCAACTCAGGTCGGCCATCCAGCCATTGGGCCCAGGTCGCCCGGCGCGTGACCGCCGGGTAGCCGTCGATCAGCGCGGCACGGGCGTCGCGCGGCAGGTCGGCGAGCATGGCAGCAGAGGGGATCAGCGGTTCAACCTCGACCCCTGCGATACGAAGGGTGTCAGGCGCGCTCAGCACCGGCGCAAATAGCGTGGACGCGGCGCGGCTGGACGGCGTGATGCCAGGCAAACCAAGCAGATCGCCCGCGCGCATCCACGGGGCCGCGTGGCCTACCAAGTCCATCGCAGCAGGGCGCGGCACCGACACACGCTGACCGCGCGCCAGACTGATCGGGCGCGTCGGCAGCCCCGGGCCGAGGGCCTGGGCGGCGATGCGGACCGTGCCCTCAAACACCGGGCGGGCCACCATGTGGGCCAGCGTGGCTGCGCCGATCACATCCCCCGGGCGGAACGCCTCCACAGGCATGGACCTGCATGCCGTCTCTACCACTGTCCCCGCGGCCAGGCCGGACACCCCGGCAACCCGCGCAAACCCGACACGATCCTCTAACGCCACCGAAACGCCCCCGCGCTTGACACACGCGGGGGCTAACGGTCGGGCATTGCGATGATCTTACCGGCAAACCACCGGTTTACCGACAAATCGACCGATCACTACGTATCAGTCGTAGAATGCCCCGCCACGGGGTCGTTTCAGGCCAGGGAACAGCTCCATCAACTCGGTCTTCTGCGCATTGCCATCGGGCTGGCCGGGCTGAAAGCTTTCGGCCCAAACGCCGTTGATCCGCACGGTCTGCTGGCGGTCGAACATCAAGCGCACATACGTGACCCCCATCGCGTCGACCTCATAGATTCCGCGATGGTTTACCAGATGCTTGGCGGCGATCAGCGCCTCGGGCGCATCCACATCCAGGCGCGACGTGTCGCCCCGCACCCACAACCGGTGGTTCGGACTGACCTGCATATCACGGGTGGGCAGGTCTTCCCCCAGCGCGCCGCGCCGGATCAGGATCGGGCGCAGATGCGGGCTTTGACGAAGGGTTGGCCAGTCAAGCGTCGAATGCCCGACCCAGCGCAATGGCTGCAGGCCGGCGTCGCGCGTCTCCACCAGATCGCCCACGCGCAACAGCTCCACCCGGCGATTGCCATCGCGCAGGCTGACATAGGTGCCAAAGGCGAATGACGGGACCACACGGGCGAAGTCGCCGATGGCCACGCGGTCGGTTCCCTGACCGGTTTCCTTGGGGAAATCGACATAACCGGGTGAGCCATCGTCGCCCGGAAACTGCACCTGAAACGCGCCCTGCCCCGACAGGTCCAGCACATCGCGCGTGGTCATGGGGCGGCGGCCACCCGGCGTGTCCCACAATGTCACGTGGTGCATCACACCATGAAAATAGGGCGCCTCCCCACAAGACCGCGCGCCGATGACAAGCGGCAGATGCCCGCCAGCGGCCAACGACACCGCGCCGGGGATCGCCGCATCCATCACCGGCCCCGCGCCATTGGCCCGCCGCGCACGCACGCGGTCGGGCGTGCCGGTCGCACCCCAGGAAATCGAGACCTCAATCTCCACCCCCGGTGCGGCCAACGCATCGGGCGAGGTCACTTGATCCAGCGCCCCCTTTGCCCCGGCGACCCGCAGCGTCACGGCGCCGGTCTCGGTCAGGCCAAGGGTGAAGGCCCCCGGCTCTGCTCCTTCGGGGCCGCGAGCGGCCAGTGTCATCTCGGCCATCCGGTTTGGCGTTGCGCCAAACACAAGCCGACCCTCAGGGCGCTTCATCACACCGCTTGTCGCAATCTCTGCAAAATCGGACAGCCCGTTGAAGACAGTGTCGTCCCCGAACTCCCACTGAGCGACTTTTCCCATCGCATACCTCACACACGCTGGAAGACGCCCCCTCGCCGGGACGCCCCACTGGTTATCGTTCTGCGGGAAGTCGGGCCCCCACCCGGCGCCGCATCGCGGTGGCGATCCACCCGATGCGGCGCTACGGAAACGCAACGCCCCCACGCGTGCGAATTCCGTCTTACGATCGCTGCCTTCCCCTTCGGATTGCAGGATCGCCCCCACACCGCAAACCTACGGCTGGGCGTTCCCGAGCGGAAGGAAAATTGGCGGAACTGTGGCGGTGGGGCGGCAAATCCATGCCCGATTGGCGGGTCAGACGGGGTCTTTGGCGGTCAAAATCGAACGTGGGCGGCGCCGGTTTGGAAACAATCCGCGCACGTTGTTGCCCTTGATGCCCAAACCCAAGGGTTTTTCGCGGATGCGTTCTGGGATCGGAAACAGACTGACCGCCCGTGCGCACCAAGCACAGGCAAACCCCATTGTTGTGCGCCAAGACGCAATGCGCGGGCCACCGCGCGATTGCCAGGGGGCACCGCACAGTGCAACGATTCGATGCGCCAGCGTTAACGTAGGGTCGCCCGCAGGATGGTCAGCCAAAGCTCTTCACCTGCATCCGGGCGGCGCTGGCTCAGCGGGCTTCCCGCCTCCATCGGCAGGACCAGATGCTGTCCGTTCACCACAAGACGCAGGGCGTCGGGCGCGTCCGTGGCGCGCGCTGCCCCGGTCTGGGCCCGGACAACTGCCAATGCCGCGCTTTCGCCTGGGTGCTGGCGGGACACCAGCACACCACCCGGCGGCAAGGTGATCTGCCGCGCGTCACCCACCGCGCCCTGGCCGGGCACGCTGAACTGGGTCGGGCCAAGGGCCACCTGCAACCGCCCCGGTCCCGCGGGCCCCACCACGCTGACCGCCAGACGCTGTGGCACCGGGCCCCAGCCGATGATGCCCCCACCGCCGACCAGAAGCACCCGGTCGGCCAGTTGCGTCACCTCAGCCTGGGCGTGGGTTACGTACAGAACCGGCACGCCCGATCCCACGACCGCCCGCGCGATATAGGGCAACACCTGCTCTTTGGCGTCGTCATCAAGGCCCGACAGCGGCTCATCCATGAACAAGATATCGGGGCCGGACGCCATGGCGCGCGCCAAAGACACGCGTCGGGCCTCGCCCCCAGACAGGGTGACCGGACGGCGGCCCAGCAGATCCCGAACCCCCAGCGCGTCGATGATGCCCTGCACCGCCGGGCCAGGCACCTTTCGCCGCGCTGCGCCATAGGCGATGTTTTGGGCAACGCTCAGATGCTCAAACAGCCGCCCCTCCTGAAACACAAAGCCGATGCGCCGGTCGCGCGGGACCAGGTTCTCTGTCCCTGCCAACCACTCCTGCCCGCCAAGCCGCGCCGTGCCCGAAACATCTGGCTCCAGCCCGGCCAGCGCGCGCAACAGCGTGGTCTTGCCACTGCCGCTGGGCCCCATGATCGCGGTGATCCCGCGCGCGGGGATGTCAGCGGCCATCTCGAAGGCAAAGCCGGGGTGGCTGAGGCGCAGATCGAAGGACAGATCACCCAAGGGTCCGCGCGCCCCGGCCGTTCAGGACATAAACCGCAACCAGCACAAGGAATGAGAACACCAAAAGCCCAGCCGACAGGATATGCGCGCTGCGATAATCCAGCGTCTCGACCGCGGTGAATATCTCAATCGCGATCACGCGGGTCTCCCCGGGGATATTGCCGCCGACCATCAGCACCACCCCAAACTCGCCCATCGTATGGGCAAAGGTCAGCACCGCAGCGGTCAGCACCCCGCGCCGGGCAAGCGGCAGGGCAATGGTGCGAAACGCATCGAACCGGCTGGCCCCCAGCGTCTCGGCCGCGGCAATCGTGTTGCGGCCCACACCTGCAAAGGCCGTCTGGATTGGCTGCACCGCGAAGGGCAACGAATAGAGGCACGAAGCCACGACCAGCCCCGCGAAGGAAAACGTCAGCGTTTGCCCTGTAACCGCGACCCAGAACGCGCCCAGCGGGGCGTTGGGGTTGAATAGCACCAGCAGGTAGAAGCCCAGCACCGTGGGCGGCAGCACCAGGGGCAGCGTGGTGATCGCCTCAACAATGGGCCGGGTGCGCGACCGCGTGGTCGCCAGCCACCAAGCCAGCGGGATGCCGATGGCAATCAGGATCACGGTGGTGATCGTCGCAAGCTGCAGGGTCAGGATGACCGCCGGCCACAACGTCATTCCGGCACACTGTACCCCGAGGTCTCGATAATCGCGCGCGCCTCTGGCCCGCCCAACCAGTCGAAGAACGCGCGGGCCGCCGGGTTGTCACCGCCCCGCGCCAAAAGCACCGCATCCTGGCGCACCGGTGCGTGCAGGCCCGCCATCGCAAACGCGGTCAGGCCGGGATCCAGCATATCCAGCTGAGAGGCGGCCAGAAACGCCAGATCGGCATTGCCGGTGGCCAGGAACGTGGCCGCTTGCCCCACGCTGTCGCCCAGCACCGGATCAAAGTCCTTGTTCATCACCCCCAGCGCTTCCAGCGCCTCAAACGCTGCCGCGCCGTAGGGGGCAAGCTCAGGGTTGGCCATCGCCACACGCTGCCCGCGCACCAGGTCCGCAGGGCGATAGGCCTCGGCCCCGCGCGCCACAAGTACCAGCTGACCGACCGCATAGGTGCGCTGCGCCACCGCTGCGCCACCAACCTTCAGCGCCTCGGGCCGGGCGGCATCCGCGGCGAGGAACAGGTCAAACGGCGCGCCATTGATGATCTGCGCGTAAAGCCTGCCGGTGGAGCCATGGGCGAGCGTCAGGTCATAGCCTGTGTCGGCCTCAAATGTCGCCTCCAGCGCGCGTGCCGTCGTCAGGAAATTCGCGGCCACCGCAACCACGGCATCCGCCGCGGCCGCCGGGCCCGCAAAGCCAACCGCCAAGGCCCCGGCCTTGAGATATGTCCACACGCGCGTCATCGGCTGGCATTTAGCCGTGGGCCAAGGCCCAATGCAAGGCGCTCAGGCGGCGCTGATCGCCGCAAGCCACAGATCGGCCTGGTGTGCCCGCCCGATCGCCACCAGCCCGACCGAACGCACGTGGGCGGGCGCGATGGGTGCAGGCAGGATGGGGTCACTGGGCTGGAAGGCGGTGAATGGCAGCGTCACCTCGCGCCAATCCGGCCCCGTCTCAAACCCCGCGCGATAGGAATGCCAGGGCCGCCGCGACGCAGGCGTGCGCAGGTGGACAAAATAGCGCTCTCCATTCCCGCGGACCCTGATTTTCAGAGCCTCTGCCGTCTCTGGCAACGGATCGGTCAGTGTCGTGCGCATCTGGATGAAGCCGCCATTCCGCTCTGTCCGTACCGTGCCTGTGAGGCGCAAGGCGACCTCGCCCGCATGTTCCTCAAACGCCATCGCGCCTTCGGATACGCCGCCCATGACGCCGTCAGAGACGAACATCCAATCGGCGGGATGCAGGGGGATGGGATGCGGGGTCATGGGCTTGGTCGCGGCCTTGCATGGGTGTCACGCAGAAATGATAGCCCGCGCGCGCGCCCTGCCCTAGGGTTTCCGCATGTACCGCGTGATTTTGATCGTTGCCCTGGCTCTTGCCATCGCCCCTGCCCTCGCCGCCCCCCAGCGCTATGCCCTGGATGCCGCGCAATCGCAGGTGCGCTATGCGGTCGATTTCGGGCCGGATGTCATCGATGGCACCATGCCGGTCGCGTCCGCCACCATCGTCATCGACTTTGAGCGATTGGCCAACAGCCAGGTCGACGTGACCCTGAGCCCCCGCGAGGCAACCGCCAGTTTCCCCTTCGCCGCCCAGGCCCTGCGTGGGCCCAAAGTGCTGGCGACAGATGACTACCCCGATCTTGTCTTCGTCTCCACCGCGGTACGGCCCGACGGTACCGGAGCCATCGTGTCGGGCGACATCACCATCCGCGACGTGACGCGGCCCATTGAGCTTGTCGCGCAACTGTTCCGCCCCCAAGGCACCCAGCAGGGCGACCGGTCCGAGTTGTGGGTAGAGATGACCGGCGCGGTGAACCGCAGTGAGTTCGGTGCCGACGGGTGGAACGATCTGGTCCGCGACGAGGTCCGCCTGCGCATCCTGGCCCGTGTGACCCGGATCGACGGATGAGCACCGGTTTTCGGAATTCAGAGAACTCGTTCGGCCATGTCACCCGTGCCCTGCACTGGACCATCGCGGTGGGGGTGCTGGGAATGCTGGCGCTCGGCGGCTACATCACCCGGATGGAGGTTGGGATGTCCAACTTCTGGCTCTTCGGCCTGCACAAGAGCATCGGATTGACCCTGCTGCTGCTGATGATCCTGCGGATCGGCTGGCACCTGGTCTCGCCGCCCCCGCATCCCTTGCCCGCGCAAAGTTGGAAAGATCAGCTCGCGCGGTGGGTGCATCGGGGCTTCTATGTCCTTTTGCTGCTCGTCCCGCTGACCGGGTGGATCGCCAGTGCCGCCTCTGGGCTCGATGTGGTGGTGTTCGACCGGCTGACCCTGCCGCAAATCGCGCCCACGTCCGAGACGATTGAAACCGCGTTCTTCTCGGCCCATTGGGTGCTGACAAAACTGCTGGCGGCGCTGGCCATCGCCCATATCGCCGGCGCCTTGACGCGCCGCGATGGCACGCTGAGACGCATGGTGCGCGGGACGGCAACCTAGGGCGTGCGCCGCTGGTACCCGAGGCCGGACTCGAACCGGCACGCTATTGCTAGCGGGGGATTTTGAATCCCCTGCGTCTACCATTCCGCCACTCGGGCCCGCAGCAGGGTTTCTCTAGCGTGTTGATGCGGCGGCTGAAAGAAGAAATTGATCGCAAATTCCGGGTGCTCGCGCCATGTTCTTGCCAAATTGGCGTGGTCTCGTCGCCCCTGAGCACACAGATGAACAGGCCACCCACAAGATGGCACCGTCGCAGGACCCTTTGACCCCACCGACACCAACCGTCATCTACGATGACGATTGCCCGTTCTGCCGCAATTACGTTGGAATGCTGCGGTTTCGTGAGGCTGTGGGCCCCGTCACCCTTCAAGACGCGCGCGACGGCGGCCCGGTTGTCGAGGCGCTGACAGACGCAGGCTACAACCTCGACGATGGCATGGTGCTGTTGATCAATGGCGAGGTGCACCATGGCGCCGATGCCATGACGCGCATGGCCCTGTTGTCCAGCGATAGCAGCCTCTTCAACCGCCTGAACGCCGTGATTTTCCGCCACCCGCGCCTGTCGCGGGTGTTGTACCCGGTGTTGCGCACGGGCCGGAATGTCACCCTTCACCTTCTTGGCCGCACCCCTTTGCAAGAGCGCACGCCGCGTTTGCGGTTCTCGCAGTACCGGATCTGGATCCTGGTGCTGGCGCTGGCGATCCCGGCCTATATGGCCGCGGCCCATCCCAAGCGGATGCCAATGCTGAACCAGGTGGCCAACGGGTCGTCAGAGATCTTTCCGTTCTTTAATTGGTCGCTGTTCTCAGGCGCCAAAAGCTATGGCCTGCGTTATAGCGTGCGGGTTCTGGATGCCGCGCCAGGCTCTGCCGCGGACGGGCACTTGGGCGAGGTTCTGGCTGTCGGTGACGCGGGTTTCACGCGAAACATTCGCTTTATCAAGACACTGCGCGGTTTTTCTGACCCATCCCTATCGGCGAACGAGGCCCGGTTGACCACAGCGGTGGCCCAGGCCTCGAACTATCTGCGGCCGATCGGCGTGCAAGAGTTCGAAGTCGTCGTCGAAATCTTCGATCCCTTCGACCCCACGAACATTCACGATCTGCACACCGTGTCAGGGCCATACCCCGTGACCGCGCCCGTGCCGCAAGGGTAGCGAGAGAGGAAGGGCGCATGATCAAGGCCTATCTTCGCGGCCCAGCAGCCTGTCTTGACCTGCCAAGCGGTACGGCCCTGCGCGAGGCGACGCGGTTGGCCGGGTGGCAGGTGCAGGCCTTTTACCTGTTCTTCCTGCTTCTGGCCTTCGATATGGTCCAGCGTGTCTACAGGCTGGTCGGCAGCGGTCAGACCATGGACCCGCTGTGGCCGGTGGCCTGGGCACCTGCCGTGGGGCTGGATACCGCCGCCTATATCGTCGGGCTGTCGATGCCGTTGGCCGCACTTGCCGCGCTTTGGCGCCCTTACGCCTGGTGGCCCCGGCTGATGGTCGCTGTGTCGCTGTTGATGGGCGTGGCGCTGATCAATTCGTTTGGCAGCATCAACCACTCGCTGCACTACCCGCTTTGGATCGCCTGGCTGATGCTTCTGGCCCCGGCGGCGCGCCCGCCTGAAGGGGCTGCATCGATGTCGGCCCACATGCGCTGGCTTCTGCCGATCTTCATCGCACAGGTCACCATCGCGTTGTTTTACACGTTGAGCGGGCTGCACAAGGTCTATCACGGCCTGTTTCCGCGCGATGTCAGTTCGTTTGATCCCATGGCCCTGCCGCTTTGGTCATGGAGCGCTGGCATGAGACCGGTGAAGCCCCGATGCTGGGCCAGCTATTTGCCGAGAATCTTGCCATCGCATGGCCCGCCTATCTGCTGGTCATCTATTTCGAGCTGGTGTTCCTGGTCGCGGTGTTCCGGCCGCGACTGCACCGGATGTTCGGATTTGCCTTTGCGATCTTCCACACCGGCGTCTGGCTGGTGATGGGGATCACCTTCCCCTACCAGCCGATCATGGTGGCCCTTTTGTTCATCTGGTCGCCCTTTGCGGGGCTGCACCAGCCCTCTGTGCGCCAAACACTGGCGCAGCTTCCGGGTATTGATCTGGTGGTCTGGGGATGGCGGCTGATGCAGCGCGGGCCCCGGCCTGTCACAGCTGGCGGGCGCTAGCCCTCTACCACCGCCCCGTCGTCGCACACCACAAAAGCCCTGCGCGCTTGGCGAATTCTGAACCGTCGAGCGTGCCGGCTGCCACCCGTCCCGGATCTGCCGCGGCGCGGCGCAGGATGCCCTGCGCGCGCCATCCCGCCAGCAGCGCTGGCGTGGCTGACGGGGGCAGCCCATGGCGCGAGCGGCGGGCGCGGGTGATGCGGCTAAGGCCTTGTCTCGCAAGGGTTTGCACCGCGCCGGCCCGGCCGTCGGGGAGCGGGCGGCGGCCGCGGGCCTCAAGCTCTGGGATGGCCTGAAACCACGCCGCGAGGCCCGCGCCCCAGGCGATATCGCGCACGACAGCTTCGGTCTCATCAGGGGCGCCGAGACTGCGGGCGGCGGCCCAGGTGAGCGTACCGGATGTGGCGTCGATATGGTCGGCGAAATGCGTGTCATCCTCAAACGGCTCTTTGTAGATATCCCATCGCCGGGCCGCCACGGCGCGGTCGAGCGCTTGTGCGGTCGCCGGGTCAATCACCTCGGCCAGCGGGGTCACAACCTCGTGCCGTCGGGGGGCGGTGCCGCCTGCGATCTCTTCCAGCGCGTCGCGCCACCATTGCAGGCGCATCTCGGCGATCATCGGTTCTTCGGTCACCCACGGGGCGCGCGCGACCTCGACGTTGAAGGCATAGAGGGGGAACAGAACCTTGCGCGCCGCGACCGGGGCGGCCATCGCGGCGGCGAAACGGTCGGGATCGCCGCGCTGGACCAGATCGGCGCAGGCTTGCAGGGTCATTCGTCCTCGTCCGACAGATGGAAGATGTCGTGCACGCTGACATCCAGCGCTTGGGCCAGCTTTAGCGCAAGCACGGTCGATGGTACAAACACTTGATTTTCAATCGTATTCACCGTTTTGCGCGAGACACCGACCCTATCGGCAAGCGCCGCCTGGGTCAGGCCACGGGCCGCGCGCAACGCCTTTAGCGCGTTTTCCAGTTCGCTCACACGCCGCCCCGGATGTTGAAGATCGAGAACGACAAGAGGAACGCCGCCGCTGTGAAGGTGCCCATGGCCGAGAATGCCACGGGGTATGTGATCCAGCCGCTGCCGATTGCCACGCCGAAGACCGGGTACATGAGAACCGCAACCCAAAAGCCAAGGATCTGGGCGCGGCGGGATTCGCTGAAGTAAAGCTCGTCCGTGGCGATCTCGGCATTCCGGTCGCCCGCCGCAAGGGCAGAGATTGCGATCGTCAGGGCGGCGCCGCCGCCGACCAGAACGGGGATCCATGGCGCGAAGGGATCGGGGCGGCCGAGGATCATCGCAGAGAGACCGAAAGCCAGGCAAACAAGACCGGTGGCGGTTACTCCGACCAGGCGGATGCGCGACAGAAGGGGGGCGGATATGTGGGCCATGAGTTTCTCCAGATGTAACCTTGAGGTGATATCTGGAGCATTCCCGAAGTAACGTCAAGGTTACACTTTGGGTCTCAGACATCCCGCAGGCGGGCCGTGACGGAAAGATAGCCGGTTTCGCCTTTTGCGGCCTGCCAGTTCGCCGCCTCGCTCCGGGCGTCGGCAAGCACTTTTGCCATTTCGGCCCCGGCGGCAGGTTCCACGGTATCGGCATGGGCCATCATCGGCTTGTAATACGCCTCCCACGCCGAATCAGGCAGCGCGAACTCTGTTACAACCTCAAAGCCCGAGGCCTCGACCGTGTTCAGGATGTCGCCCCGGGGGTGCGGTGGTGGTTCGCCCTCCCAGAAGGCGGACACTGCCGCGCTGGGGCTATCGGTACGCAAAACCGGTTCCGAAAACACTAACGCCCCGCCCGGTTTCAGCGCTTTGCGCATCGCGGCAAGGCCTGGGACAAGGCCCAGAAAGTAGAGCGCACCGGCGCACCAGATCAGGTCATAGGGGCCTGTGAGTGTGGCCATGTCGGCGGCCTCGGCGGTGACGCGAGGGTCGTTTTTGTGTGTCGCCAGAAGGGTTTCTATGAACGGGGCGTGGGTGTCGACGGCGTACACGGTGCCGTGCGGCGCGTGCGCCAATAGGCCGGGGATATCGGCGCCGACACCGCAGCCTGCGTCGGCGATGGCGGCATCGGGCGGCAGGTTGAGATCAGCGAGGGCGCGGTCAAGGGTGACGCGGTCGCCGGGACCCTGGCGCGGCAGGCCTTCGTAGAATTCCAGGAACGCGCTCATGACGGGGTGGCCCCGTCGCGGATCAGTTTCCAGGTGATCGCGTCCAAGAGCGCCTCGAACGAGGCGTCGACGATGTTGGCGGATACTCCCACAGTGGCCCAGCGGCGGCCCTGGCTATCTTCGCTGTCGATCACCACGCGGGTCACGGCCTCTGTCCCGCCCTGGGTGATGCGGACCTTGAAGTCCACCAGGCGCAGGTCATCGATGAAGCTTTGATAGGGCCCGAGGTCTTTGGCCAGCGCCTTGGCCAGCGCGTTGACGGGGCCGCGGTCGCCGCCGGTCTCGTCCATGGATTCGCTGACCGACAGCATCTTTTGAGGGCCGATTTTGACCACCACCACCGCCTCTGACAGGCTTATCATCCTGTTATACTTGTTCTTTCGGCGTTCGACCGTGACCTTGTAGCGCTTGACCTCAAAGAAGGTGGGCAGTTGCCCCAGCTCTTCGCGGGCGAGCAGTTCGAAGGACGCCTGCGCGGTATCGTAGCTGTAGCCTTCAGCCTCGCGCGTCTTGATCCGGTCGAGAATGCGGGCGAGTGCGGGGTCGCCTTTTTCGGCCCCGAGCCCCATGTCGGCCAGCCGTCCGATCAGGTTGGATTGGCCGGCCTGGTTCGACATCGGGACGATGCGGTCGTTGCCCACGGCGCCGGGGGCGATGTGCTCGTACGTGGTGGGGTCTTTGAGGATCGCGCTGGCGTGGAGGCCTGCTTTGTGAGCGAAGGCGGAGGCGCCGACATAGGGGGCCGAGCGCAGGGGCACGCGGTTGAGGATGTCGTCCAGCTGGCGCGAGACGCGGGTGAGATGCGCCAACGCGTCTTCGGTCACGCCGATCTCGTACTGGCTGGCATAGGGTTCTTTGAGGAGCAATGTGGGGATCAAAGTGGTCAGGTTGGCATTGCCGCAGCGTTCGCCTAACCCATTGAGAGTGCCTTGAATTTGCCGGGCACCGGCGTCGATGGCGGCGAGGGATGCGGCCACCGCGTTGCCGGTGTCGTCGTGGGTGTGGATGCCGAGATTTGCGCCGGGGATGCCGGAGGCGATGACTTTGGCGGTGATTTCGCCGACTTCCGCGGGCAGTGTGCCGCCATTGGTGTCGCAGAGAACGATCCAGCGCGCGCCGGCCTCAAAAGCGGCGTGAAGGCATTGCAGGGCATAGTCGGGATTGGCCTTGTAGCCGTCGAAGAAATGCTCGGCATCAAACAGCGCTTCGCGGGCGTTGGCGGTGAGATGCGCGATGGAGGCGGCGATGTTGTCGCGGTTTTCAGCGAGCGTTGTGCCAAGCGCCTTTTCCACGTGGAAATCATGGGTTTTCCCAACAAGACAAACGGCTTGCGTGCCGACGTTCATCACGCCTGCGAGCACGTCATCATTGTCTGCCGACCGGCCGGAGCGTTTGGTCATGCCGAAGGCGGTGAAGGTGGCGCGGGTTTTTGGGGCGTCGGCGAAGAAGGCGTCATCGGTGGGATTTGCGCCGGGCCAGCCGCCTTCGATGTAGTCCAGGCCCAGCGCGTCGAGCATGCCCGCGATCTGGTGTTTTTCGGGGGTTGAGAACTGCACGCCCTGGGTTTGCTGGCCGTCGCGGAGCGTGGTGTCGAACAGGCTGAGGCGGGTTTTGGTCATGGGGTTAACGGCGGGTTTGAGGGGGTCACAACCCGTACACAAGCTGTACACAGGGCGTACACCGGGCGGTGCACAGCGGGCGGATTAACGGGGCGGGCGTTGCTTTGGGTGGCCGTTGGGGTGGGTGCATTGCGGAAAGGGCCCGTCCGGCCGTGAGGCCGGGCAGCGCCGACCCGCCCCGTCGCACCTTTGGTGCGCGCCAGAGGCGCGACGCGGGGGCTACTCCCCCACCCGCGGCCGCGGGCTGCCCTTTGTGCTTTGGGGAGAGGGTGGGTCATTTCAGGGCGTCCAGTTTGGTGGGGTCGAAGTCGGGTTGCAGATCGGCGCTCGGGATACCGTCGGAAACCGAAAGTTTCACCCCCGCGGCCTCAATCGCGGCCTTCAACATGTCCGCACCGGCGTAGTCCTTTGCGTCTCTCAAAACCTGCCAGCGCGCCATGAGGTCGCGCAGGGTTTGATCACCTGCATCCGTCATCCCCACGCTGGCTGTCCGAAACCACGCCACATCTTCCGCATCGGGAAACCCCATCAACCGCATCGCGGCTTTCAGCGGTTTGGCCCCCATCTTGTCCATCTCGCTCAGCGCCAGATGCGTGTTCAGGTCATCCGCCAAGGCCGCTAGCACGCTGGCCGAGACCGTCGGCGATGCCTCCACCCCATCGGTCTTGCGGAACCAGCGGGTCAGCCGCTTTTCCGCCTCCTCCCGCTTCTTCTCGGTCCAGTCCATCGGCTTGCGGTAATGCGTGGACAGCATCACGAAGCGGATCACCTCGCCCGGCACGCCTTGCTCCAGCAGATCGTGCACGGTGAAGAAGTTGCCCAGCGATTTGGACATCTTCTTGCCCTCGACCTGCAGCATCTCGTTATGCATCCAGACCCGCGCGAAACCGCCCTGGGGATGGGCGCAGCAGGATTGGGCGATCTCGTTTTCATGGTGCGGGAATTGCAGATCGATCCCACCCCCGTGGATGTCAAACGTGTCGCCCAGAAGCGCGTGCGCCATGGCCGAGCACTCGATATGCCAGCCAGGCCGTCCGCGTCCCCAGGGGCTGTCCCAGCCCGGCAGGTCTGCGTCCGAAGGCTTCCACAGCACGAAATCCATCGGGTTCTTCTTGTAGGGCGCGACCTCGACCCGCGCGCCGGCGATCATATCCTCGACCGAGCGGCCCGACAGGCGGCCATAGCCGTCTTTCCAGCTGTCCACGGCGAACAGCACATGCCCCTCGGCCTCATAGGCGTGGCCCTTGGCGATCAGATCGGCGATCATCGTCACCATTTGCGGGATGTAGTCGGTCGCGCGCGGGGCGTGGGTGGGCCGCAGCGCGCCCAGCGCATCCATATCCTCATGGTACCAGCGGATCGTCTCGTTCGAGCGGGCGTGGATCAACTGTTCCAAGGTGCCCTCGGCCCCGGCGGCCTTGCGCTTTTGCGCGGTCTCGTTGATCCGGTCATCCACATCGGTGAAGTTGCGCACATAGGTGACCTGCGCGTCGCCATAGGCGTGCCGGAGCAACCGGTAGAGCAGATCGAACACCAGAACGGGGCGCGCATTGCCCAGATGCGCGCGGTCATAGACCGTGGGCCCGCAGACATACATCCGCACGTTTTGCGGATCGAGAGGCACAAAGTCCTCTTTCTGGCGGGTCTTGGTGTTGTAGAGGCGGATCATGTTGGGTTGCGTCCTTCGCAAGGGGCACTGCGCCTGCGGGCTTTAGCAACTTCAACAGTCAGAGAAAAGTGAACCGGCCCGCGTGACGTATGTCAGCAGGGAATGCAGCAAATGAGGGTTGCGATGCGGTTCATGGGTCGGTGTTAGCGGATTGGCGGGCGGGTGTGAAGGGGGGGCGCCTTCCCGATCTGCGGCTGGGCCTGACAATGGGCCGATGCGGGACACAAAGATCGCCAAGCGCGGCCCCTGCCCTATCTTGCGCACCATGAACGATCGCCCCACGCTCAGCCGTCCCGTCGCCATCCCGCAAACCCGCCTGTCGCGCCTGGCCCGGTTGGGCACCATGGCCTCGGGCGTGGCGGGCGGTATGGCGGTGGAGGGCGTGCGCCAGCTTGGGCGGGGCGAGCGGCCCGAATTGCGCGATCTGTTGCTGACGCCCTCCAACATCTCGCGCGTTACCGATCAGCTGGCGCGGATGCGCGGGGCGGCGATGAAGGTGGGGCAGCTGGTGTCGATGGACACCGGCGATGTCCTGCCCCCTGAACTGGCGCAGATCATGGCGCGGCTGCGGGCCGAGGCGGATCATATGCCGCCCAAACAGTTGAAATCGGTGCTGAATGCGACCTGGGGGCCTGACTGGCTGAAACAGTTCCGGCGGTTTGACGTGCGCCCGATCGCGGCGGCCTCTATCGGGCAGGTCCACCGGGCGCAGACCCGCGACGGGCGCGATCTGGCGCTGAAGATCCAGTATCCCGGTGTGCGCCGCAGCATCGACAGTGACGTGACCAATGTGGGCGCGCTGATCAAGGTGTCGGGGCTGTTGCCGCCGGGGCTGGATATGGGGCCGCTGCTGGACGAGGCGCGCAAGCAATTGCACGAGGAAACCGATTATGCCCGCGAAGGCGCGCAGCTGCGACGGTTCGGGGCGTTGATGGCGGATGTGCCGGATGTGGTGCTGCCGGAACTGGCCGAGGATCTGACGACCGAGACGGTGCTGGCCATGAGCTTTGTCGCGGGCACGCCGGTGGAAGACATGGCCGAGGCACCGCAGGATGTGCGCGACCGGATCGGGGCGCAGTTGATCGACCTGACCCTGCGAGAGTTGTTTGCGTTGCGCGTGATGCAGACCGATCCGAACTTTGCCAATTTCCTGTATGACGCCGAGGCGGGACAGCTGGTGCTGCTCGATTTCGGGGCGGCGCGGGATATCCCCGAGCGGGTCGTCGACCAGTACCGGGCGCTGATGCGGGCCGGTCTGGCCGAGGATCGCGCCGCGTTGGAGCGGGTATCAAAGGAGATCGGCTTTTTTGCGCCGGACAGTGCGGCCCATCACAAGGCGGCGATCCTTGACATGATCTGGTCGGTGTTCGGGGCGCTGCGCGCACCCGGCGCGTTCGACTTTGCCGATCCCACGCTTCAGGACGAGATGCGGGTGGCGGGGATGGCGTTGGGCGCGGATCGCACCTTCGCCCATGTGCCGCCGATGGATGTGCTGTTTGTCCAGCGCAAGTTCGCGGGCATGTTCTTGCTGGCGGCGCGGCTTGGTGCGCGGGTGGATGTACGCGAGGTGGTCGGGCGGTACGTTTGAGCGCCCCCTACCCCTTCGCCCGGTCGTTCCAGAACGTCTCTTGCACCACTGCGTCGCGGATGCCGTTGGGGGTTTGGACGCGGATGATCGTGTCGGGTTCCCAATGGGTCATGCGGACCATGCCGATGGATACGTTGGTGTCGTGATCGGGCGACCAGGCGGCGGAGGAGACCTGGCCGATCCGCTCACCCCGGCCTGACAGGATGGGCCAGTAGCGGTCGCAGGACGGGACCGGATCGCCTTCGATGGCGATGGGGCGGATTTGTTGGACCGGGCCTTCCTTGGCCACGCGCAACAGGGCGTCGCGGCCGATGCAGCCGATGGCGGTTTGGGTGTCGCAGAACCGCCCCAGCCCGCATTCGTGGGGCGTGTTCTCGTCGGTCATGTCGTTGCCGTAGCTGAGAAGCCCGCTTTCGATCCGCTCGATCGAGTTGGGGCAGCCGGCGTGGACATCCATGTCGCGGCCCGCCTCGAACAGCGCGTTCCAGAGCGGCATGCCGATATCGGCGCCCTCGACATAGATCTCGAACCCGCCTTGTTTGGAATAGCCCGAGCGGGCGACGACCATGTCGCGGCCCTGGAACGCGAACCAGCCGTAGCGGAAGAAGCGGACGGACCGGACGGCATCGCCGAAGACGGCGGCCATAAGGTCTTCGGCCCTGGGGCCCTGGACCGCGAGGGGGGAGACGTCGGGTTCATCCACCAGCACATCGAGCCGCAGCCCGTTGGCCAGCCCTTTGACCCAAAACAAGAGGTCACTGTCTGCGATGGAGATCCACCAGCGATCTTCGCTGAGCTTGACCGCGACGGGATCGTTCAGCATGCCGCCCGTTTCATCGACAATGGGCACGTAGTAGCATTGGCCCGCCAGCATCCCGCGCAGATCGCGGGGGGTGAGCATCTGCATCAGGCGGCTGGCATCGGGCCCGCGCAGTTCGACCTGGCGTTCGACGGCCACGTCCCAAACCTGCACCGCCTCTTTGAGGTGGCGGTAATCTTCTTCCACCGACCGGAAGACAGTGGGCAGGAGCATGTGATTGTAGACGGTATAGGCCTTTACACCGGCGGCTTCGACACCGTCGCTAAAGGGGGTGCGGCGCAGGCGACGGGACGGAGAAAGCTGAGGCATGGTGTGTCACGACAGATCTTGGGCGCGGGTGCGCAGGACGAATTTCTGCACTTTCCCGGTCGCGGTTTTGGGGATTTCGGTGAAGAGAACGGTTTTCGGGGTTTTGAACCCGGCGAGGTGGTCACGGCAAAACGCGATGATATCGGCCTCGGTTGCGGTGGCACCGTCGCGGAGTTCGACGAAGGCACAGGGGACTTCGCCCCATTTCGGGTCGGGCTTGGCGACGACGGCGGCGGTTTGGACGTCGGGATGGCGGTAGAGCATGGCCTCAACCTCCACCGATGAGACGTTTTCACCGCCGGAGATGATGACGTCTTTTAGGCGGTCGCGGATCTGGACGTAGCCGTCGGGGTGGACGACGGCGGCGTCCCCGCTCCAGAAGCGGCCGTCTTTCATGGCGGCGGCACTGGCGTCGGCGTCTTTGTAGTAGCCCTTCATCACCGTGTTTGCGCGGATCGCAATCTCGCCCTGGGTCTCGCCATCCGGGGGGACGGGTTGGCCGGTCTCGGTGTCGATAACGGCGATGTCCTCGACCATCGGGAAGGCGATGCCCTGGCGCGCGCGGTGTTCGGCTTGCTCGGACGCGGGCATGGCGGACCAGGCGGGTTGGGGCAGGCATTGGGTGATGTGGCCGTAGGTTTCGGTGAGGCCGTAGACATGCATCACCTCCATCCCCATCGCCGCCGTGCGTTCCAGGATCGCGGGCGGTGGCGGGGCCCCGGCGGTCATGGCGTGGATCGGCGGGTCGAAGGGGGTGGCGGGGGCGGCGTCGCTTTCGGCCAGCATTTGCAGGACGACGGGGGCCGCGCCCAGGTGGGTCACGCGTTCGGCGGCGATGGTGTCGAACATCCGCGCGGGGTCGAGATCGCGCACGAAGCTCGTCTTGCCGCCGACGAGCGCCATCATCCAGGGGTGGCACCAGCCGTTGCAGTGGAACATGGGCACGACCGACAGGTAGGACAGGCGCTGTGGCACCTCCCACGCGGCGACGGTGCCCATGGCCATGAGGTAGGCGCCGCGGTGGTGGTAGACGACGCCTTTGGGCCGGCCCGAGGTGCCGGAGGTGTAGTTGAGGGCGATGGCCTGCCATTCGTCGGCGGGCATGTAGGAGCCTGTGGGCAGCGCATCATGCGCGGCTAGATCTTCATATGTCGGATCGCCCGACCCCTTGGGCGCGGGGCCGTTTGGGTCGACAATCTCGACCACCGGCACTGCGGGCCCAAACGTCTCGAACGCCTCATTGAGGGCGGGCCGCAGGGCGGTATCGCAGATCACCAACTGGCAATCGCTATGGTCGAGGATGTAGCCGATGGTCTCGGGCTCCAACCGGATGTTGATCGCCGACAGCACGCCACCCGCCATGGGGACGGCATAATGCAGCTCGAACAGTTCGGGGATGTTGGGGCAGAGGACGGCCACTGTATCGCCGAGACCGATCCCCTGGGCCTTGAGGCCACCGGCCACGCGCCGAATCCGGTCTGCTGTTTCCGCCCAACTCCGCCGCATATCGCCGTAGCAGATTGCCGGATCATCGCCGTAGACCACCGTCGCCCGGTCGAGGAACGACAGGGGCGACAGCGCCACATGGTTGGCGGGATCCGGGGCGAAGGCGTCGAAATGGCGGTGCATGGGGGTCAGCTCGGCCCGTGCCAGTCGATCTGGCAGATCTCGGCTGAGCGCCCGTCGAAATCCCAGACCCGGCCAAAGGCGCGCACGCGGCCCTTGGTGGCGGTGCCCACGGTGATGTCGGGGCCCATCCAGTATTCGGTGTTGGTGACGACGATGTCTTCGCCCTTGTTCCCGGCAACAGGCACAATCTCGCCCTGGATCTTCTTGCCGACCATCAGGCGGCGGGCCTTGCCCTCGTTCTCGTAGGTGATCGGCGCGCGTTCGGCGCCGAGAAACTCGCTGACGAGGATTTTGAAAAGGCCCGTGGTGCCGCGTGCGGCGCCGCTGAAGATCGACACGAGTGCGTCATAGGCTTCGTCGCTCGCGCGTTCGTCGATATAGGCGGCGGCCGTCCAGTTGCCGCGCGCCATCAGGCCGGGGATCTCCAGCATCAGGCCCACGTTCAGGCCCGACAGGTCGACATCGCCGAACTGGCCTTCGTCGATGCGCACGCCGGACCAGGCCTGGCAGTAGCCTTCGGTGGGCGCGTGTTTGCCAAGACTGACCACGCAGGGGCAGAAAATCGTGCAGTTGCAGTTCAGGATCAATTCGCCCTTGATCGACCAGGGCGGGATGGATGAGGCGTCTAGGGGCATAAGTCTTCTCCGATATCAGGCCAGCGCCAGCGCCCATGTCACGGCACCCGCCGCGACCAGAGCGCCGCCCAGCGGCTTTGTGACAGGCCGGCCAAGCTCCGGCAGTTTTTCCAGCGTCATGATCACCATGGCGAGGCCCATGAACGCCAAATTCATCGTGCCGCCCACGAAGGCGAGCAGCATGAGCGCCCAGCAGCAGCCCAGGCAATCAAGACCCAGCCGCAACCCATTGCGCCATGGCCCTTCATCCCAGTGCTGCATGAAAAACGTCAGGGGCGCGCGGCATCGCGACAGACAGGCGTCTTTGAGGGCGCTAAACTGGTGGAGGCCAGCGCCGATCAGGAGTGCGCCGGTCAGCGCGGCAGACTGGCTTTGCCCGAACATGCCGATCAGCCCGGCCTGGAACAGCGCGACCTGCGCCAGTCCGGCGAGCACCGAAAAGCCGCCCCAGATCGCGAGGTATCCCGCGATCAGGGGGCCGATCCGCGTCTGGGTCGTGTGGCCCAGATCATCATAGGTGGCAAAGGCCGGGAAGGCGGTGGGGGCCATCATGGCCGCGCTCATCAGCGCCCACATGGTGATTGCGGCAAGCGGTCCGGCAGATCCCGGCGTGGGGCCACAGATCGCTGCAAGCAGGGCTGCCCCGTAGGTGCCTTCCAAGGCGCGCAGCTCTTGGGGGATCGCCATGGCAAACAGCAGCGCCCAGCCCAACAGGACGCCGCCAAACAGCAGCATCCAGTGCAATCTTGCTCTGGCCCGGATGAACGCAACCACCTTTGATGGTCCTCCCTTGCGCGTTGCCCGCTTGATCGGTACAAATGCCAGACAATTAAATGCCTGACAAATGAAATCTGACAAAAAGACCAAAGCCGATCTGTCGGCCCAGATCGCCAAGTCGATCCGGGATCAGATCCTGTCGGGCGCGCTGTTGGCCGATGACCGGTTGCCGTCAGAGGCAGAGCTGGCCGATCAGTTTTCCGTGTCGCGCCCCACGGTGCGCGAGGCGCTCAAACGCCTGGCCGCGCAATCGCTGATCCGGACCGAGCGGGGGGCGTTTGGCGGGGCCTTTGTGCGGCGGTTGTCCTATGGCGAGGCGCGGACGCAGAACATCACCACCTCCACCCTTTTGTTGTCGATGAATGACGTGAGCTTCGAGGTGGCGTGCGAGGCGCGCTATGCGATGGAGCGGTCGTGTACGGTGCTGGCGGCAGTGCGCCGGTCTGAGGCGCATCTGGACGCGATGCGGGCCGAGATTGCGCGGCAGGCCAAGCCGGGGCTGAGCGATGAGACGTTTTGCGCCTCTGACGTGGCGCTGCACCGGGCGCTGGTGGACAGTGCGGGCAATCCGGTGCTGTCGTATCAGCTGGCCGGTGCGGTTGAGGCGATGCAGCCCCTGATGAACATGATCACGTTCACTGCCCGCTCGCGCGAGCGCATTGTCGACCTGCACAGCCGTTTGACCGATGCGCTGGAAGCGCGCCAGGCCGGGCGGGCCGATGCGGTGCTGGATGAGTTGCAGGCCTATACGCTGGAGCTGGGCCAGGGTGTGATGGCCGCCCGCGCCGCCAAGGCGGCACAGGCGACCCAGCCGGGTTAAGCCGCCCAGCCAAGTTTGTAGACGTGGATTTCAAACGTCGGGTGCATCTCGGCCCCGATCACGCCGGGCTTGTAGTGGCGATAGGTGGAACGCCAGTAGGGTTGGATCACCACGCCTTCGTCCCGCATGATCGTCTGAAGCCGCCGCGAGACCTCGCGCCGTTCATCGGCGTCGGCGATGGACAGGGCTTCGGCCAGCGCCGCGTCGAACTCGGCATTGGAGAAGCCGGACTCGTTCCATGGCTCGCCCGAGCGGTAGGCCAGTGCCAGGACCTGTACGCCCAAGGGGCGCTGCGCCCAGTCGGTGGTGGACAGCGGATACTTGGCCCAGTCGTTCCAGAAGGTGGCGCCGGGCAGGATCGTGCGTTTCACGTTCATCCCCGCATCGCGCAATTGGGCTGCGATCACGTCAGAGGTGTTGCGGCGCCAGTCGTCGTCGATCGAGATGATCTCAAACTCGTAATCCGCCATCCCGGCCTCTTCCATCAGGGCCAGCGCGCCTGCGGGATCATAGTCCGGCGGCGGCAGCTCCGCGTATTCGGGGTGGATCGGGCAGACGTGGTGGTTTTCAGCCAGCGTGCCCTGATCGGAATAGCCCAGCGACAGGCAGACGGAATTGTCCACGGCCATGGCCAAGGCGCGGCGCACGCGCACATCGGCGTAAGGCGTCATGCCATCGACCTCGGCCAATTGATTGGGGCGGGTGACGAGGGTGTTGGCGGTGATCGCTTCGGATTTCTCCCAGCCGATGGCGTCGAGGATTTCGACGAACTCACCCAGGCTTTCATAGAGCATGTCCACCTCATCGGCATCCGCCGCCGCGGTGATCGAGGCTTTGTCGGTGCCGAAGTCGATATATTCGATCCGGTCCAGTGCCGCTTCGCCCACAACGCCCTGGCCCCACCAGGTGTGATCGGGGTTCTTCACCAGGCTGGCCTTGATGCCGACGTCGTATTGTTCGGGCAGGTAGGGGCCGGTGCCTTTGGGCGCGGCCAGGGGATCGCCCGCGAAATCCTGCGGTACGATGGCGGCGGGATAGTCAGAGAAGCCTGCGACAAGGGTGATATCGGGCACGCTGGGCGTCAGGCGCAGTTGCAGATCGCCCACCACCGTGATCGCGCCGTCGCGCGCGGCACCCGTCGCCTCATCAATGAGCGAGGCCATGCGGCTGGCCATGGAGTTGCCTTCCACATCGCGTTCGCACCAGCGGGTGATGTTATAGGCCACGTCTTCTGCGGTGAACGGCGTTCCGTCGTTCCAGGTCACGCCGGGGCGGACGTTCAGGGTATATTCGGTGGCGTCGGCATTCACCTCCCAGCTTTCGAGAAGCATGCCCTGGATGCTGCCATCGGTCTGGTATTCGACCAGGTATTCCAGCCACCCACGGGTGAAGTTCGACATCTGCGGCCAGTCATAGGTGCGCGGATCGCGCAGCGCCTTGACGGTGCTTTCAATCCGCAACGTGCCGCCGGCCTGCATGTGGCCCGCCGCGCGTGCGGGGGCTGCCGCGCCGATCAGCGCGTAGGCGCCCGCAGCCGTCACGCCAAGCGATGTGGCGCGGGCCAGAAATTCGCGGCGGTCCATGGACCCCGCGATGTGTTCTTGCGCATAGGCGCGGGCAGCGGGGTGAAAGGCCGGCTGAGACGGTACATCTTTTGGCATAAGCATATCCTTTTAGATCCCGTTTGGGACAGGCACGCGCAAGCGCGCGCAGGTGGCAGAAAGAGGAGATTTCGGTGCTGCGGTTCCTGTTGGCGGCTCTAACCCTGTGGTGAGCGTGGTGCAGCGGTCCAAGTGAAGCACAGCGGATGTGCAGGCATCAAGCGGATAATTGGCGCAGGGGTTGGGCGCTTTTTCCGGGTGACCTCTTGCAGGGAACACTTGCCCAACCGCCCGTCCCTGCCCCATCCTTGCGCCCATGACCCGCGATGACGTCAACGCCTATTGCGCCACCCTGCCCGGGGCCGAGCTGAGCGATCCCTGGGGCGGCGGGCATGACGCGTGGAAGGTGGGCGGCAAGATGTTTGCCTGTATCGGAATGATGAATGTGGGTGTTTCGGTCAAAACCCCCGATATCGAGACCGCGCAGCTGTTGATCGAAATGGGCCGGGCCGAGCGGGCGCCCTATTTCCACAAAAGCTGGGTTCTGGTGCCCTGGGGCACGGTTGAGGTGGACGAGCTGCAGGATCGGTTGCGCACGTCCTATGTGATCGTGCGATCGGGCCTGACCAAGAAGCTGCAGGCGATGCTGGCACCGGTGCCCGCCGCGGATTGACATTTGCGGGGCCCTGCGCGCTGTTTCACGCCATGGCACATGATCCCGGTTCCGTCTTTCGCGCCCTGCACCGTCCGGGCGATCCGTTCATCCTGATCAACGTGTGGGAGGCGGGCACCGCCCGCATGGCCGCGGCGATGGGGGCACGGGCGCTTGCCACGTCTTCCGCCGCGCATGCGTTCACGCTGGGCCGCCCCGATGGCGGGACGCTCAGCCGGGATGAGGCGCTGGCCCATGCCGAAGAGATCGTGGCGGCCACCGATCTGCCGGTGAATGGGGATTTTGAGAACGGGTTTGGCGATGATCCCGAGACCTGCGCAGAGACCGTGCGCCTGGCGGCAGAGGCGGGGCTGGCGGGAATTGGGATCGAGGACACCATTTTCCCATCGGGCGCGGCCTACCCTGCGGATCTTGCCGCCGAACGGATCGGGGCCGCAGCCGCCGCTGCGCGCGCCCTGCCCCGCGATTTCGTGCTGACGGCGCGGGCGGATGGGCTGCTGACCGGGGCTTACGGAATTGACGAGGCGTTGGCCCGGCTGCAGGCGATGGAGGCCGCGGGGGCCGATTGTCTTTATGCGCCGATGCCCGCGACGCCCGGGGACCTGCGCCGGATCGTGGCAGAGACCACGGCACCGGTGAATGCCCTGGCAGCGGGGCCCTATACCAAACTGGCAACAAAGGCATTTGCCGATCTGGGGGTTGCGCGGATCTCGCTCGGCTCAAGCCTGGCGCGCGCGGCGCAAAAGACGGTGCATGACGCGCTGTCAGAGATGCTGGGCGCGGGTGATTTCACGCCGCTGGGCCACGTCCTGTCCGGCGCAAAGGCGGATGCGCTGATTTCGGGAAAATAAGGACCGCGCCCGCCCGGGTGGATGGGGATAAGGCAGCGGGCGCGGTCCTGGGCCGTGGGGGGCCCCCAGCACGCGGTTAGAATCGGAAGGATGCGCGTGCGGTAATCGTGGTGGCTTCGATATCGATGCCGGTATTCTCGAAATCGTCGAACTCGTGATAGAGAACCTCGCCGCCGATCACCCAGCCGGTGCCGGTGTCGAACCCGACGCCAGCGCCCAGAAAGGCACCGTTATCGGTGCCGAGGCTTGCATCCGCGCGTGCGACGCCCGCGGTCCCGTAGACCAGCGTTTGACCGAAATTCGTGCCTGCGCGCAGCTTGAGCCGCGTGACGGAGTCGATCTCCTCGGCGCCGCCGCCAAGCTCGATATCACCGAAATCCATATCGATCTCACCGCCCACCACGGCGGTGCCGAGGTCGATGTCATAGCCCAGATGCAGACCATAGATGAAATCGTCGCCGTCGATGGAGGCCGCGCCCGAGGTGTCGGCCGACAAGTTGCCGATCTGCAAACCGCCATAAGCGCCGCCCTTATCCTGGGCGAAAGCGGGGGTTGCGGCCAAGACGACGGCCGCGGTTGCAACAGGTTTCCACATGGATACTCTCCGATATTACTGTTCCTGCCTTGTGAGATGTATGTGGGGGCGGGCCGGGCCTGCGCACACCCCATTGCAGAGCTTGTGAAAAATTGGGCAGAATGCCGCAAAATCTGCGCGTTACGGCCAGCCGCCGATTGCCGTCACGGCGTTGTGATGGATTAAACCGCGTGGCGGGCGATCCCACATCCCGAAAGGAGCGCCGAAATGGAGCTGTCAGCAACCTGTGCCATCATCACCGGCGGCGCGTCGGGCCTGGGGGCGGCGGTGGCTGCGCGTCTGGTGGACGCGGGCGCGCAGGTGATGATCCTTGACCGGGATGCCGCCCGTGGGGCCGAGGTGGCGGGCACTCTGGGCGCGGGCTTTGTTCCGGTGGATGTGACCGATGAGGCCTCGGTCATGGCCGGGCTTGCGGCGGCGCGCCAATCGATGGGGCGGATCACGGCGTTGGTGAATTGCGCGGGCATCGCGACGGGGGAAAAGACGGTGGGGCGCGCGGGGCCCCATGGGCTGGAGGGGTTCAGGCGGACGGTCGATATCAACCTGGTGGGCAGCTTCAACTGCCTGCGCCTGGCCGCCGCCGAGATGGCCGGGAACGACCCCAACGCCGATGGTGAGCGGGGGGTGGTGATCAACACCGCGTCGATCGCCGCGTTCGAGGGGCAGAAGGGCCAGACCGCCTATGCCGCGTCGAAGGCCGGGATCGCGGGCCTGTCCCTGCCCGCCGCGCGGGATCTGGCGCCCATGGGGATCCGGGTGAACGCGATTGCGCCGGGGCTGTTTCTGACGCCGATGCTGGAAGGTCTGGGGCCAGAGATCATTGAGGGACTGTCAGCGGATGTACAGTTCCCAAAGCGGTTGGGCCGCCCCGCAGAGTTCGCGGCGCTCGCTGCGCATATCATCGAGAACCCGTATCTGAATGGCACGACGATCCGCCTGGATGGCGCGCTGCGGATGCCTTGACGCATTTCGAGCACCGCCTGGCGCGATGTCTGAGGCTGAACTCGAAACGCAATACATCTTTGGTCCCCAAATATCCCGGGGAGCGCGAGGGGCTGGCCCCTCGCCCCCTAC